>NZ_JAGHRK010000030.1:0-583 GCF_017743835.1 Labrenzia sp. R5_0
CCAGCAATCCTTGCCGACACAGGCGCAACAGTACTCGTCACCGCAAATGCTATGCGGCTTCTGGCATGGAAAGGGGAAACCTGAACTCGAGCGAGCTGGAGCTGGATGCGCTGCATTTTGGACGACTGAATCAGCTCTAACCGATATTGTCTAGACTAAATAGGCGCCATGCAGGATATCAGACCAATCAAAATCGCCGAAGAAAACTTTGCGACATAACTGTATCTTTGGCCATCGTCAGGTGCTTGGTGGACTTTGACGACCCAGAATAGTTAAGCAATCGTAGCCAAAATTGATCGGGGTTTTTCAGCACCACTCGTTGACTTGGGATTCTGAGTCGGTCCACCAAACTGGGATTGCAGGTCTTGCCGGTTAGGAAAAATGATTAACTACGCACGTTTTATGAGGCCGAAAAAGGTTTAACTACGAGCGAAATGATTAGTCCAGACAATGATTACGAAAGTCTATCAAATCAGCGAGTTTTGCTGATCGATACCGTGCGAGGTATCGCTATTTTTGGCGTTGTGCTTTTTCATATTGTTTGGGATCTGGAGTTTTCGGGATTAATCGACGGATTCGCGTT
>NZ_JAGHRK010000003.1:0-977995 GCF_017743835.1 Labrenzia sp. R5_0
TAAACAAAAGGCCGCCCAAAAAGGGCGGCCTTTGTCGTATTCGGTAACGGATACAGATTTTAAACTGACCAGCGCTCCCACAAAAAGCGCTATGCCCGACGCCCAAGGCCAAAAAACGCTCAAAGCCAAATACCGAAACAATATCAAACCCCGGCAGAAAAAACTGACCGGGGTATTTTGTTGCCATTATGAAGGGGGCTGGGCGGAAGACCGGAAACCTAGGCCGTTTCGGAGAGAACCTGTCCCAGCGTTTCCACCATCTCGTCAATCATGCCTTCTTCTACAATCAATGGAGGCGAAAGAGCGATGATGTCGCCAGTCACGCGGATCAGCAAGCCCGCCTCGAAGCATTTGACGAAAACCTCATAAGCACGTTTTCCGGGCGCGTCCTCGCGGGAGTTGAGTTCAATGCCGGCAATGACGCCAACAGTACGAATGTCCTTGACGTGTTTTGCGCTCTTGAGCGTATGGATACGGTCTTCCCAGGCGTTTGAAATCTCCGAACCACGGGTCAGAAGCTTATGTTTTTCGTAGATATTGAGCGTGGCAAGGCCGGCAGCGCAGGCAACCGGGTGACCAGAATAGGTATAGCCGTGGAAGAGTTCGATTGTCTCGGCCGGCCCGCCCATGAAGGCTTCATAGATCGCGTTTTGCGCGAAGACCGCTCCCATCGGAATGACGCCGTTGGTAAGACCCTTGGCAGTGGTAAAGAGATCCGGTTTCACGCCGAAGAAATCGGATGCGAAAGGGGTGCCAAGGCGTCCGAAACCGGTGATGACCTCATCGAATATCAACAGGATACCGTGACGGTCGCAGATCGCACGCAGTCGTTCCAGATATCCCTTGGGCGGGATCAGGACACCGGTGGAACCGGCGACTGGTTCGACGATAACGGCCGCGATTGTCTCTGCACCATGTAGCGCGACGATCCGTTCCAGGTCGTCGGCAAGATGCGCGCCCCACTCCGGCTGGCCCTTGCTGAAGCTGTTGTGTTCGGGAGCATGGGTGTGCGGCAAGTGATCGACACCGGTCAGGAGCGACCCGAAATGGCGGCGATTGTTGACAATACCTCCAACGGAAATGCCGCCGAAGCCCACACCGTGATAGCCGCGTTCCCGCCCGATCAACCGGGTTCGGGAAGCGTCCCCCCTGGCGCGATGATAGGCGAGCGCCATCTTCAGGGCCGTGTCGACGGATTCAGATCCAGACCCGGTGAAGAAGACATGGTTGAAGCCTTCCGGCGCAACCGACTTCAGACGTTCGGCAAATTCGAAGGCAATCGGATGGCCCATCTGGAAGGAGGGCGCGTAGTCCAGTTCGGACAGCTGACGCGTGACCGCATTGGTGATCTCTTCGTAACCGTGTCCGGCATTGCAGCACCAGAGGCCCGCAGTGCCGTCGAGAATGCTGCGGCCGTCGTCGCTGCGGTAATGCATGCCCTTGGCCGAGACCAGCATGCGTGGAGACTGCTTGAACTGCCGGTTCGCGGTAAACGGCATCCAGTAAGCGTCAAGCGGCTGGTTGGATCGAATATCTGTGTTGTTGTTGACGATGTTCATGTGCGCCTCCTCGGTCGATCGCACTAGAAAGCACTGATTTTGACAAGCCGAATAGTCTGTTTCTTGCAGGCATCAAGGTATTGAAAAGACGCATTTTGAATGGGAAACTGTTTAGGATGATAAACACACTAAACACCGATGACTTCTCACGCGACGTCGGATTGCGCCTGCGGGCGATCCGGGAAGCGCATGGCTATTCACAGCGGGAATTGGCCAAACGGGCCGGTGTCACCAACGGTTTCATTTCCCAGCTGGAAGCGGCCAAGATCAACACCTCCCTGAGCGCGCTGAAACGTGTTCTGGACGGTATACCGATCGGTCTTTCGGAGTTTTTCGCCTATGAGCCGGAGCGGCAGGAGCAGGTGTTTTTCGGCGTCGATGAGCTGACCGAAATCGGCAAGGGCAACATTTCCTACAGGCAAGTCGGCAACAGCCTCTTCGGCCACGAGCTGCAGATGCTTTACGAAGTTTATGAAGCGGGTGCGGATACAGGGCGGGTCATGCTCAGCCACGAGGGCGAGGAAGCCGGTATCGTCATTGAGGGACGGCTTGAAGTTACCGTCGGCGAGCAAAGAAAGGTCCTCGGACCTGGAGATGCCTACCTCTTCAAGAGTTCGATCCCACACAGGTTCAAGGCACTGCGAAACGGCCGCTGTGTCGTTGTCAGCGCCTGTACGCCGCCGACGTTCTGACCCTAGGCTAGAACAGTCCGAGCTTCTTCGAATTCGCCTTCCATTGCACCAGGCGGTGACTCGAGGTCGTCTCGTTGGCCCTGGCTGCAATGTCGACCATCAGGCTGAGCGCGGCAACGATCCCGATTGTCGATTCCAGGAAGAGGCCGGTTCTGGAAGGCGCATAGACGGCGGCATCGGCGATCTCCCTACTCCAGTGGCAATATTCGTCCGAAACCACAATCACTGATCGGCCCTGGCTCTTTGCCAGCCGGGCGAGCTTCAGCGATTCCGACGCATAGGGCACGACGTCCACCAGGATAAGGCACGTTGTGGCGGCCGTTTCCGGACCGTGATCAAGCCACTCGCCCAGCATGCCGTCATGGGCGGACAGGAAATGGACATTCTTTCGCGCGAGCGCCATCCGGCGGGCGAAATCCTCCACTGTTCCCCGGATCGACTGAAATCCCGTTGCGTAAATCGTCTCGGAAGCCGAAACCAGTCGGATGACCTCGTCCCAGTTATCGCCTTGCGTCTGGTTGAAGACGTTGGTCAGTCCCTGGACCTCGGCTTCCAGCGTCTCGACGAACCGCAAAGGGATGTCCCCGTCGGTGACGAAGGAGGCCGTGGTGACCGAATAATGTTCGCGCAGCAGCTGCTTCAGCCCCTTCATGCCGTCGCATCCGAGCCGGCGCAGCAACCTTCCGACAGTGACCTCTGAAACCCCCGCCTTTTCCGCGAGAGATTTTCCGGTTTCCAGTCCGAGAGATGAAATATTCAGGCTGACAAACTGCGCAAGCCGAGCCTCCTGCTTGGGGAGTTTGGGTGTTTCATCCTGCAAGCGTTTGATGAATTCATCGAATTTCGCCTGAGGGAAGGAGGAGAAGCCGGCTTCCATTTCAGCTCCCAAAATGACAGAAAAATAACATTTGACAGAAATGTCATAATTCAATCTCCTTTTGGACGCAAGCCCGTTCACCTCCCAGAAACGTGGCAGCAAACCAGAGGGTTCCATGACTAACAACACGCTGAAGAGAGTTGCCAAGGCAACACTTGGCGCAGCGGCACTGGTGGCTGTTGCCAGTGCTGCGCAGGCCGAGGAAGAACTGAATCTCTACAACTGGGGCGACTACATAAATCCGCAGGTTCTGACCAGATTTACCGAGGAGACGGGGATCAAGGTCAACCTGGACACCTATGGCTCCAACGAGGAAATGCTTGCGAAGATCCAGGCCGGCGCCACCGGTTACGATATCGTGTTCCCGTCGGTCCATATGCACGACATCATGTTCCAGCTTGGTTTGCTGGAAAAGACCGGCATCGGCAGCGATCCGGCTTTCAAGAACATCGACCCGCAGTTCATCCGCGCGAAGACAGATCCGGACGCGGAATACTGTCTGCCGTATGCCTGGGGCACAGTCGGCATCGCCTACAACAAGCAGAAAGTGGCCGAAATGACCGGCTGGAAGGATTTCTTCGCCCTGGCTGACAAGGGCGAGAAGATCATCCTTCTCGACGATCTGCGCGAGACCATCGGCATCGGTCACATCATGAACGGCACGTCGGTCAATTCCACCGATGAAGCCGAGATCAAGGCCGCGGCAGATTACATTCTGGAGCGCAAGAAGAACGTCACCGCCTTTACCTACGACAGCATTCCGCTGGTCCAGTCTGGCGATGTGGCGGCGGCACACTGGTATGTCGGTGCGAACATTTTCGTGCAGCAGGCTCCGGACGTGCTCGCCTACGTCATCCCGGAGGAAGGCGCGACCATGTACCAGGAGGATATCTGCGTCCTTGCCAGCGCACCGAACAAGGACAACGCAAAGAAGTTCCTGCAATTCTATCTTCAGCCGGAAATTTCCGCGTTGAACGTACAGCAGCAGCTGAATGGCACCCCCAACCTGCCGGCCCGGGAGCTCCTGCCGCCGGAAATTGCCAACAACGAAAGCATCTACCCGCCTCAGGACGTGATGGAAAAGCTGCAGATCTTCGTGGACCTCGGCCGCGACCTGCAGCTTTACAACAGTGAATGGACGCGCATCAAAACGGCACAATGAGTGCGGATGCGGACGACCGTCCCGTTCAGACTGCGCGGCCCCGGGCCGCGCATGTCGCCTGACGTTCCGAGGGGGGTAGAATGCAAGGAATTTTGAGGATCGAAAGCGCCTCCAAGAGCTTTCAGGCTCCGGAAGGTGGCGTCATCCGGGCACTGGCCAATGTGTCCCTGACAGTGGCTCACAACGAGTTTCTGACGCTGCTTGGCCCGTCGGGCTGCGGCAAGACCACCTTGCTGAGGGCGGTCAGCGGGTTTGAGGATCTCGACGGTGGCGAGATCTACATAGACGGCCAACCGGTATCGGATCAGCCGGCACACAAACGACCGGTCAACACCGTCTTTCAAAGATATGCCCTGTTCCCGCACCTGTCGGTGCACCGGAACGTTGCCTACAGCCTCGAAGTTAGAGGCGTCGCGAAAGCGGAAATCAGACAGCGTGTCGGCAGCATGCTTGAGCTTGTCGGCCTTGCCGGAATGGGCGCGCGCAAGATCGGCCAGCTTTCCGGTGGACAGCAACAGCGGGTGGCCCTTGCCCGTTCGCTTGTGGCGCGGCCAAAAATTCTTCTGCTGGATGAACCTCTGTCGGCACTCGACAAGAACCTGCGCCACAAGATGCAGCAGGAGCTGAAGACCCTGCAGCACGAACTTGGCATCTCGTTCATCTTCGTCACCCACGATCAGGAAGAAGCGCTGGTTATGTCGGACCGGATCGCGGTGCTGAACGGCGGCAACATCCAGCAACTGGATGCGCCTGAAGAGCTCTACCGACGTCCGGCGAACGAATTCGTTGCCCGCTTTATCGGCGAAAGCAACCTCCTGGACGCGACAGTGGTTTCGGTTGCCGGTGCGCGTTGCGACGTCGTTCTGACCGATGGTACCGTCATACGCGATTGTCCGGTAAACGGCCTGAAGCGGGGCGATCCGGCTAAGGTGTTGATCCGGCCGGAAAACCTTCTGGCGGACCTGGGGCAAAGCGGTTCTGGCGAGCGGGCGGGACACGAAATCTCGGGCACGGTCAGCGAGAGCTTTTTCGCCGGAACCGATTACCGTCTTGTTCTTTCTTGCCAGGGGTTGCCGCCGGTCAGGGCATCGCTTCGGGCGAGACCTGGCACGTCGCATCACACCATCGGCGAACGGACTTCGCTGTTCGTGCCGCATGATGCCGTGCACCTCATTCCTGGAAATGGAGCTCCGGCATGAGCAAGGGGCACAACACACTGGAAAACAGGAGAAAGCTGACGCTGTTTGGCCTCTTGCTGCCACCGTCCGCCTTTCTCGCGATCTTCTTCCTCGGGCCGCTCACCATCATGATCGTCTATTCCTGGCTCACACCGGGTCTTTATGGCGGCGTTGAATGGAAATTCTTTCACCTGAACTACGGCCGCATCCTGGGCTGGGCCGACACCAAGTACGAGCGCTTCGATCCGGTCTATATCGAGATCTTTCTGCGGTCGGTGAAACTGGCGGCAACCACTGTTTTGCTCAGCCTCATCCTCTGTTACCCGGTCGCTTTCTGGGTGTCGCGGATGTCGGACAGGATGAAAAACCTGGTCATCTTCCTGATCACGCTGCCTTTCTTCATCAGCCTGATCGTGCGTCTGTTCGCGTGGGTCCTGATCCTGAGGCCGACCGGTTTCTTCAACCAGGCGCTGATGGGCCTCGGACTGATCGATGAGCCGCTGGAAATCATCTTCACAGGCACGGCGGTGGTTATCGGCATGGTCTATGTTTTCGTGCCGTTCATGTTCCTGCCGCTCTATGCCAGCATCGAAAAGCTGGACCACAGCCTGATTGAAGCCTCGCAGGACCTGGGTGCCAACCGGCTTCAGACGTTCTTTCGCGTGATCCTGCCAATGACCCTGCCGGGCATCGTCGGTGGCTCGATCATCGTTTTCATCCCGAGCCTCGGGAATTTCATCGTGCCGTCGCTTCTCGGCGGGGCAAAGGTGGTCATGATCGGCAATCTGATCGAGCAGCAATTCCTGTCGGCGCGCAACTGGCCCTTCGGAGCGGCGCTCGGAATGATGGTGATGGCCGCCGTTCTGGTCCTGCTTCTCTACTACATCCGCATTGTTACCCGTGAAGAGCGGCGCTCTGGCGGATCGAAGGTCGCAGAGGAGGTCGCGGCATGAGACGCAAGATTTCCTGGCGAAACCTGTTCCTGTCGGTCTACGGATGGCTTTTTCTGGTCTTCATCTACGTACCGATCCTGTTGATCACGGTGTTCTCGTTCAACTCCAACCCGGTCAACATGATGATCTGGCAGGGGTTTACCTTCGACTGGTACCGCACGATCTTCGGCTTCCCGACGGAACTGAACGAGCTGACGCTTTATGTGGAATCAACCGATCAGCTCTATAACGCGGTCCTGAACAGCCTGACGGTAGCCCTTGTCACGACGGCGGTGTCGACGGTGCTCGGAACGTCGGTTGCGCTGGCGGTCGCCCGCTTCCGGTTCCGCCTCAAGAATTTCTACCGGGCCCTTCTGTTCATGCCGATGATCATGCCCGACATCATCCTCGGCATCGCACTGTTGATCTTCTTCGTGTCCTTCGGCTTCGGTCTTGGCCTGCACACGATCATCATCGGCCACTGCACGTTCCTCAGCAGTTACGTGTTCATCGTGGTCAGCGCCCGCATCGCGGATATGGACGACAGCCTGGAAGAGGCATCGGCGGATCTGGGGGCCGATGGCTGGACAACATTCCGGCGGGTGACCCTGCCGTTGATCGCACCGGGTGTCATCGGCGGTGCGATGCTCGCCTTCATCATCTCGATGGATGATCTGGTGATCACCTATTTCATCTCCGGCGTCGATTCCACGACCCTGCCTGTTCACATCTACGGGATGCTGCGCAGGGGCATCAAACCGGAAATCAATGCAATTGCCACGGTCATGCTGGTGTTTTCGTTCATCATCGCATCCGTTGGCCTCTACATGCGGTCCCGCAAGAAATGACGCAGAAACATAACTCCAAACGTGCTCGCGACCTGGGACTTCCCATGCCGGGCACTCCGGGTCCGCAAAACGCGATTACCGATGTCGAAGGGGTGCTTGTCGGCTATGAAACGCTTTCCTCAAGGTTGACACCTGCGCTCGCGAGCAACGGCCTTCCCGTGCAGACAGGCGTCACGGCAATCCTGCCCAGGGGGCGGACATCGACACCGCGTCCGGTGTGGGCGGGGCTGCATGCGCTCAACGGCAATGGTGAAATGACCGGCAGTCACTGGGTCAAGGACGCGGGTTATTTCACCGGCCCGATCCTGATCACCAATACGCACAGCGTAGGCGCTGCGCACGAGGCCGCCGTACGCTGGATGGTCGATACCTATCGCGATGCCTGGGAGAACAACCACCTTTGGGCGATGCCGGTTGTCGCGGAAACATATGACGGTGTCCTGAACGACATCAATGGCCTGCATGTGCGGCCGGAACACGCGGCAAAAGCCCTCGAAAACGCGACATCCAATCCGCCTGCCGAAGGCAATGTCGGCGGTGGTGCGGGCATGATCTGCTACGAGTTCAAGGGAGGAACGGGCACCGCCTCACGCCGTATCGAGGCAGGTGGCAAGCCCCACACGGTCGGGGTTCTTGTGCAGGCGAACCACGGTCTTCGGCCATGGTTCAAGGTGCTGGGACAGCCCGTCGGGGAAAAGATGATGGAAGACCGGTTGCCAGGCTTCAAGGCGGAGCGTGGCTCGATCATCGTGATCATCGCAACGGATCTGCCGCTGCTGCCTTCCCAGCTCGACCGTCTGGCCCGCCGCGCGACCATCGGCATTGGCCGGGGCGGAACGCCGGGCGGCAACAGCTCCGGCGACATTTTCCTTGCTTTCAGCACGGCCAATGAAATGGATCTGCCGCAACTCAGCGGGCCGTGGAAATCCATGGTGTCGCTGAACGACGATCTGCTTGATCCGGTCTACATGGCTGCGGTGGAGGCAATCGAGGAAGCTGTCCTCAACGCCATGCTGGCGGCCGAAGACACGCCAACCGCAAGGCCGGCAGGTGCGGTTTGCCGGGCGATTGACGCCGAAGCCCTCAAGGAGCTCTTCGCACAGGGTTGAAAGCCCCACCGGTGCCGATAGGTGCAAGGCATCGGCGGGGCTGTTGTGCCGTCTATCGGCCGATCGCGTAGGCCTGCATCAGGCGCGGGGTTGCCGCTGCCTTCAGGACGCCGTCAGCGCTGCGCTTGGCGGCGGTCAGCCGGCCAATGGTCCAGTTGCCGGAAACTTCCACCGAATGCCCGCGGGCCCGCAGCAGATTGATTGTCTCGGAGCTGAAATTGCCTTCCGCCATCACGTGCCCCGGCTGACGCTGGCGCGGGTGGAAAGAGGTCGGGAAGTGGGTGGTGTGGAACAGCGGCAGGTCGATCGCTTCCTGCAGGTTGAGGCCGTGATGCACCAGCCTCAGGAACAGGGAAAGCTGCCACTGGTCCTGCTGGTCGCCGCCTGGTGTGCCGAACACCATCGCCGGTCGCCCTTCATGGAAGGCCAGGCTCGGCGTCAGCGTGGTGCGCGGGCGTTTGCCGGGCGCCAGGCTGGTCGGCAGGCCGTCTTCCAGCCAGAACATCTGCGCGCGGGAATTCAGGCAGAAGCCGAGCGCGGGAATGATCGGAGAGGATTGCAGCCAGCCGCCGGACGGGGTCGCGGCAACCATGTTGCCCCAGCGGTCGATGATGTCGAGATGAACCGTGTCGCCTCGCCGCTCGGAAAGATGCGCCATCGTCGGTTCGTAAAGACCCGTGTTGGCAATGCCTGCGCGCTCGATCACGGCCATGTTGGCAGCGACCTGATCCTCAAAGCCCGGCAGAACGCCGGGGCGCAGGTCGAAGGAAGCGGTGTCGGAAATCAGTTTGCGCCGCGCATCGTTGTAGTCGTCCGACAGCAGCGTGCTCATCGGAACGTCAACAAAAGCGGGATCGCCGTAATAGACCTCGCGGTCCGCATAGGCGAGTTTCATGGCTTCGGTCACATGGTGGACGAAGTCGGCACCAGCCGGGTCCATCGCGCCGATGTCGAAGCCTTTCAGAAGCGCCAGCGCTTGCAGGAGCACAGGCCCCTGTCCCCATGGGCCGGTCTTGGCAACGGTCCAGTCGTGATAGTCGCTCAGGAGCGGATCTTCGTAAGTCGCACTCCAGGTCGCCAGATCGTCGGCGGTCAGCACACCCTTGTGCTTGGTGCCCGAGCCGTCCATCACCTCGGCGGTTTCCAGGAAGGCCGCTATCTCCTCGGCAATGAAGCCGCGATAGAAACAGTCCCGTGCCGCGTCGATCTGCTTCTCGCGGCCGGATTGGCTTTCCGCTTCGCTCAAGAGCCGGGTCCAGGTCTGGGCCAGAACCGGGTTTTTGAACATCTCGCCGGCTTCCGGAACGTTTCCGCCAGGCACCCAGGTCTCGAAGGACGTCGGCCATTCTGTCTGGAAGAAGTCCTTCAACCCGCCGATGGTCGCCACTGCACCCGGCAACATGGGCTGGCCGTTTTCAGCGTAAAAGATCGCAGGCTCCAGCACATCGCGCAGGCTCAATGTGCCGTGGTCGCGCAGCATCAGCATCCAGCCGTCGAAGGCACCCGGAATGACGGTCGACAGCAGGCCGTTGCCCGGAATGAGATCCAGCCCTTCCGCCTTGTAATGATCGATGGTGGCTCCCGCCGGGGCAGGTCCCTGGCCGCAAACGACCTTGGTTTCGCCGGTTCCGGCCTTGTGGAAGATCACCGGCAAATCGCCGGCAGGGCCGTTCAAATGCGGCTCAAGAACCTGCAGCACAAGCCCGGTCGCAACGGCGGCGTCAAAGGCATTGCCGCCTTTTTCCAGGATGCTCATGCCGACGGCGCTTGCGATCCAGTGGGTGGAAGTGACGACACCGAAGGTGCCGGTGATTTCGGGGCGGGTGGTAAAAGTCGGCATGAGTTACTCTTTGGGTTTTAAAAAACGGGTCAGCTTTCGCGCGGGTCGAGAGCGTCGCGCAGGCCATCGCCAAGCAGGTTGAAACCGAGAACGACCAGGAAGATCGCCGCACCCGGCCACCAGGCCATCCAGGGCGCCTGGGTCATGAAGTTCTTGGCAACGTTCAGCATGGAACCCCAGCTCGGTGCGGGCGGTTGCTGGCCGAGGCCGAGGAAGGAAAGGCTCGCTTCGGCGATGATCGCGGTGGCGACTGTCAGGGTCGCCTGGACCAGAACCGGAGCAAACACGTTGGGCAGGATGTAGCGGGACATGATCGCGAAATGGCTGAGCCCGATGGCCCGGGCCCCTTCGACATAGTCCTCTGTCTTGACCGACAGCACCTGGCCGCGTGTCAGGCGCACGAAGATCGGCATGGCCGACAGGCCGATGGCGATCATGGCGTTGCTGAGGCTCGGCCCCAGGAACGCGGCAAGCGCAATTGCCAGAATGAGAAAGGGCGTTGCCAGAAGCGCATCGGTAACCCGTGAGATCGCCTGGTCGATCCAGCCACCGAAATAGCCTGACAGAAGACCAAAGGGCACGCCGATCAGCACAGCGATCAGCACGGACACGACGCCCGCCATCAACGAAGCCTGTGCTCCCCAGATCATGCGCGAGAGAATGTCCCGGCCGATCTCGTCGGTGCCGAGCCAGTGGGCCGCGGAAGGCGCCTTGCGCACGGCGCTCCAGCTGGTTGCGGCCGGGTCGGCAATGGGCAGCAGCGGCGCGGCAACCGCTATGCCGATGAAAAAGGCGACGATGATGAAACCGAACAGAGCGCTCTTGTTCGCCTTCAGCTTTTTCCAGGCGCGGCTTTCGAGGCGGATGGTTTCCTCGGCCGGATCTGCGGCGGTGGTCACGGCGCTCACAGGCTGCTCCTCATGCGCGGGTTGAGAAGGAAGTAGAGAACATCGGCAATCAGGTTCATCAGGATGAAGCCGGCAGCCGTGCACATGACGATCCCCTGGACGACGGCATAATCGCGAGTGAAGACCGCATCGACGATCAGCTTGCCGAAGCCCGGAATGGTGAAGATCTGTTCCGTAAGCACCGCTCCTGCCAGCAATTCGCCGAAAAGCAGGGCGCTCAGGGTGACGATGGGCAGAAGCGCGTTGCGGAACGCGTGTTTCAGGATGACCACGTTTTCTCGAAGACCCTTGGCACGAGCAGTGCGGACGTAGTCGGCCTTCAGGACACCCAGCATGGCCGAGCGGGTGTGTCGCATCAATGTGGCCGCCAGTGCCGTGCCCAGCACGAAGGCGGGCATGATCATGGTCTGGAGTGATTTCAGCGGATCGACGAAGGGCGATTCATAGCCGGAGGCCGGCAGCCAGCCCAGGTGAACGGAAACCAGCATGATCAGCATGATGCCGAGCCAGAAATTCGGGATGGAAAGGCCGGACAGCGCCACGAAATTGGCGATGTAGTCCACGGCGGTTCCCTTGCGCACCGCGGACAGGATGCCGGCCGGAATGCCAATGGCAAAGGCGATGACCATCGCCATCACCGCAAGCTGGATTGTGACCGGCAGCTTGTCGGCGATAAGCTGCGTCACCGGCTGGTTGGTCCGCAGCGAAATGCCGAGATCGCCCTGCAGCATGGCCTTCATCCAGGAAAAATACTGGTAAAGGATCGGGTCGTTGAGCCGGTATTTCTCGCGGATGAACGCCAGCACTTCAGGATCGCGTTCTTCGCCGGCAAGCACGAGCGCCGGATCGCCGGGCAGCAGTTTCTGCAGCACGAACACGAAGACCGAGACCAGAATGAGCGTCGGGATGGCGATGAGCAGCCGGCGTACGATGTAGGACAGCATTCAGGCAAAATCCGTTTGGAACGGGACCCGGCAAGAGCCGGGTCCCGTCATGCGTCTGGTTATTTGAACTTGACGTTCTCGAGGCGGATCATGCCGTCAGGATAGGCGGTGAAGCCTTCCAGCTTGCCGGACAGGGCCCAGATCCAGGTCGGGTGGTAGAGATAGACGATCGGCAATTCGTTGATCAGGATATCCCGTGCCGCGTCATACTTGGCCTTGCGCGTGGCGGTGTCATTGCTCTGCCGCGCCTCGTCCAGCAGCTTGTCGACTTCCGGAATGCAGACCTTGGAATCGTTGATCCCGCCCTTGCAGGTCATGAACTGGTGGATGTTGCCGTCCGGATCGACACGGCCCGACCAGCCCACCTGGCTTGCCTGGTAGTTGCCCGCGGACTGGTCCGCCAGCAGGCTGGCGAATTCCATCGACTTCAGTTTGACGTTGAAACCGGCTTCCGCTGCCATCGACTGAACAACCTGCATCATTTGCGTCTGCACGGGGTTGTTGGCCACCTGCACTTCGACGTCGAGGCTGTCATAACCGGCTTCCTTCAGCAGGGCCTTTGCCTTTTCGACATCCCGTGCCGGAACCGGATAGTCCTTGTCGTACCAGGGGCTGGTCGGCGGGAACGGCTGATTGCCGGGTGCAAAGGCGCCTTCGAAGACAACCTGGTTGATCGCGTCACGGTCGAGCGAAAGGCTGAAGGCCTGGCGGATCTTCGGATCGTTGCCGAACGGGTTGTCACCCTTCTCGCCGTTGTTGAGGTTCACCGTGATGCCCTGGTAGCCAAGGCTGACGGCTTCCGCGAAGCCGAGGTTGGCATCACCCTTTACCGAGGCGACGTCGGTTGCAGCAAGGCGTTCAAGCATGTCGATATCGCCGGAGCGCAGGTTGGCGAGACGCACGGTTGTATCGGGGATCGGCAGGAACGTGACTGTGTCGAAGTTGATGGCATCCTTGTTCCAGTAGCCGTCGAACTTGGACAGAACAATGCGGTCCTGCTGGACGCGTTCAACGAACTTGAACGGGCCGGAACAGACCGGGTTATTGCCGAAGTCGGCCCCGGCGGCTTCTGCGGCGGTGGGTGAAACCATCATGCCGGCGCGGTCGGCAAACTGGGCCAGCAGCGTTGCATCCGGCGAGGCGAGGCTGATCTTGACTTGCAGCGGGCCGGAAACTTCCACGCCTTCGATGGACTTGACTTCACTCTTGCGGCGGCTTTCCGGAAGGGTCTTCGAGCGCTCGATGTTGGCCTTCACCGCTTCCGCGTCAAAGGGCGTGCCGTCGTGGAAGGTCACGCCTTCGCGCAGGTCCATGGTCAGAACCTTGCCGTCGTCAGACCAGGTCCAGCCGGTGGCCAGCTGCGGGATGATTTCCAGATCCGGGGTGATGTCCACCAGCTTGTCGCACAGCGAGGTGTAGACGATACGGCCGACAAAGGTCCGGGACTGATCGGGATCCAGCACATCGGCATCGTCCTGCAGGCCGATACGAAGATCGGCGGCTTGGGCGGCCGTGGCCAGGGTCGTTGCGCTGAGCAGCAGCGCGGCAAGGAAATCCTTACGCATGTTTGTACTCCTCTCGGAAGGGCTCGATTTATGGTCTTGCGGCCGTCGTCGGCTCTTTTTGTTGACTTCGGGTCCGGAACAGCGCGAAGCGCTTTTCCGCATTGGGGCTCCTTGGCGGTTCCTGAACCGGGGGCTGGGCATCGTCTGCAATCTTTTCCCAGTGGTGACAGGCGACGGTCCGGTCACCCGCGACATTGGTGGGCGTCGGTTTCTCCCGGCTGCAAAGGTCGGTTGCGTGCGGACAACGCGGATGGAAACGGCAGCCTGAAGGCGGATCCAGCGGCGAGGGCACGTCGCCCAGGAGAGCGGCCTTCATCGACCGCCCATGGGGTGAGGCAATCGGGATCGCGCGCATCAGGGCCTGGGTGTAGGGATGCAAGGGCTTGTCGAAGAGCGCGTCGTTCGGCGCCAACTCGACGATTTCGCCCAGGTACATGACAGCCACCCGGTCGCTCATGTGGCGGATGACCGCCAGATCGTGGGCGATCAGGATCAGCGTCAGGTCGAATTCCGACTTCAGGTCTTCCAGAAGATTGATGACCTGGGCCTGCACCGAAACATCCAGTGCCGAGACGGGTTCATCACCGACGATCACCTTGGGACCGCTGGCAAGCGCCCGGGCAATGCCGATGCGCTGGCGCTGACCGCCGGAAAACTCGTGCGGATAGCGGTTGGCAAAGGCTGGACGCAGGCCGACCTTGTTCAGAAGCTCGGCGACCTTCTGCCGCCTTTCGGTTCGGGTCAACGCCGTGTGAACCTTCATCGGTTCCTCGATCAGCGCGCCGACGGTCATGCGCGGATTGAGAGAGGAAAACGGGTCCTGGAACACGAACTGCAGGTCTTTCCGCAACCGGCGCATTTCCTGTTCGGACAGGGCGGAAATGTCGTTGCCGTCGTAAAGAACCGCACCGTCCGACGGTGTCAGCAGGCGGACGAGAAGACGTGCCAGCGTGGATTTTCCGCAGCCGCTTTCTCCAACGATGGAGAAGGTTTCTCCGCGTTTGATGGTCAGCGATACACCGTTGACGGCACTGACCGAGGTTGCCGGTTTGAAAAGGCTCTTGCGGCCGCCGAAACGCTTGGTGACGGCGCGCGTCTCGATGATCTTGTCCCGGGTTGGCAGGCTCATCCGGCAGCCTCCGCAAATGCGCTTTCCAAGGGGGCGTAATGGCAGGCGGCCCGGTGAGATGGGCCAAGTTCGACAAGTGCCGGCGTCGTTTCGCAGCCGGTTCCGGCAAAGGGGCAGCGCGGTGTGAACCGGCACCCGGACGGCATGTTGTCGATGGCAGGCACCATGCCGCCAATGGTTGCCAGCCTGCCGGACCGGGGCCCGACCGACGGCACGGAGCTCATCAGGCCGATGGTGTAGGGGTGCTGCGGATCGTCGAAAATTGCGGCGACCGGGCCTTCCTCCACCGCGCGCCCCGCGTACATCACACAGACGCGGTCGGCGATTTCGGCGACGACGCCCAGATCATGCGTGATCATGATCAGCGCCGTACCGCTCTCCTTCTGCAGGTCTTCGATCAGGTCGATGATCTGAGCCTGGATGGTTACGTCCAGCGCGGTGGTCGGCTCGTCGGCGATCAGCAGAACTGGGTCGTTGGCAAGTGCCATGGCAATCATGACGCGCTGACGCATACCGCCGGAAAGCTCATGCGGGTAATCGTCCAGCCGGCTGGAAGCGGCCGGAATCTTGACCCGTTCCAGCATTTCCAGTGCCCTTGCGCGGGCCTGCACACGGCTCACCGGGCGATGCCGCAGCACGATTTCCGATATTTGGTCGCCAATCCTGTAAGACGGATTGAGCGAGGTCATCGGCTCCTGGAAGATCATGGAAATACGGTCGCCGCGCAGGTCGGCGAGCGCGCGCTCTGGCAGGGCCAGGAGGTCCTGCCCCGCGAAAGTTGCCGTGCCGGACATGACCCTGGCAACACCCCGGGGCAGCAGGCCCATCAGCGACAAGGCGGTCACCGACTTGCCACAGCCGCTTTCTCCGACGATGCACAAGGTTTCGCCCGGACGGACGGCAAAGGACAGTCCATCGACGATGTTTGCCGGGGCACCCTTGAAACGGAGCGAGAGGTCCTGAACCTCAAGAACGGGGGCCTCAGTCGGCATTTGCCGCCTCGCTTGCACTCTGGAAAAGGAGACGCTCCTGCAGCGCCAGCAGGTGGGCGCGCATGGTCTTTTCCGCGGCGATTGGGTCTCGGTTGGCAATGGCCGCGATGATGTCGACATGCTGCGCCCGGTACAGCGTCAGGGCATCGTCGGTTCTCAAGGCTTCGCGCACATGACGCCAGGCGGTGTCCTGCCGGACCCGGTCGACAACGTCGAAAAGTGCCAGGAACAGTGTGTTGCGCGCTGCCCGTGCAATGGCCCGGTGCAGGGCGCTGTCCCAAAGTTCGCGGCTGTCCATGTCCTCGGCCTTGCCGACGCGGTCCGCAAGGTCGCTCATGGCGGCAATATCGGAAGGCGCGGCGCGCAGCGCGGCCAGCCGGGCCAGCACTGGCTCGATCTGCAGCCGGACTTCCATGACCTCTAGCATGTTGGAGTTTTCGTGCAGCGACAGGATCTGCTTTTCCGGCTGTGCAGGTTCGCTGCCGATGAAGGTTCCCGCTCCCTGCCTGCGCCAGATCTTGCCTTCGGTTTCAAGCACTTCCAGGGCCCGGCGTACGGCCCTGCGGCCGACACCGATGGTTTCGGACAATTCACGCTCGGTGGGAAGCTGTTCCTCGCCCTCAGCCGTGAGCTGGTCCACGATGATCCGAAGTCGTTCCAAGGCCATGCTGGAGTTGCGCTGCGAAGGTTTGTCGGTGCCGCTCATGCCATACCAATTCGAACCAATTTGAATTGGTCGCATTATTGGCGCGATATTTTTAGCTGTGCAAGTAGTGCATTTTGCCAAGATGTGCCCGATACGAGTTTCAGACCGGGTTTGAGAGTTCAGGAATTTAAAGGCAAGGCTTCAGTCAGTCATTGTGTAAGCATCTGTAGAATATGAAGAAAAACCTCAATAAGGCCTGAAGGGGACACCTTTGCGAAAAGGCTTTGCGAGGTGCTTGCCTGAAATTTGTGCTGGGGAACAAATTTTAATCGGTTCCGCTATTTTCGTCAGGTTATCTCCTGAGGCGAAATTTTGTATTGCATCCCCTTCCTCATGGGGTTGATTGTTACTCAGTTCGGGAGAAAATTTGTCATTCTTTTCAAGAAAAAGAGTGCTTTTTGATGCTTTGGCTCCCGGTTGGCGAAACTCCTGAAATTGGTTCATAGGAAGCCGTTTGTCGCCGTCGTCATTTGTGGCGAAATTTTATGCGTGGCTGATCTTTGAGCTTTGCGGCGATTGACAAGATTTTTTTCTTCGGCGATCCTGATATCGAAATAGCGGCAATCGTTCAGCCGCATGGCAATTGCGCCCCGATCTGTCGCAGGTGACCACCTGCGGGTCGGGGTTTTTTTATGTTCAGCCCCCGCGGTTTGCATCGTTCGGCTGAAGGGCAGGGTAATACATGGCCTTTGGTGAAATACCTGTTGGCGTTCTGTTTTCGAAATCCGGTTCCTATGCCGCGATCGGGCAGGAAGGCTATTGGGGTGCCCGGATCGCCATCGATGAAATCAACGCTTCCGGCCTGTTCGATTTCCGTTTCCTGCGCGTGGATGGTGACCCGAAGGGCTCTGCCGAAAACTACGCCGTGGAAGCGGACAGGATGATGCGGGAGGCCGGCTGCCGGCACATCATCGGCACCCAGACCTCCTCCTCCCGCAAGGAAGTCTTGCCGGTGATGGAGCGTGGCCGCGGGCTGCTCTGGTACACCACGCCCTATGAGGGCTTCGAAAGCCACGATCGTGTGGTCTACACAGGCGCTTGCCCGAACCAGGGCGTGGTTCCGCTTTTCCGCCACATCGTTCCGGAATCCGGCCGCCGCGCTTTCCTTCTCGGGTCCAACTACATCTGGGGCTGGGAAACCAACCGCATCGCCCGCGAACTTCTGGCCGGGTGTGACGGCGAAGTTCTGGGCGAGCGTTATGTCGCCATTGGCGACGAGAACATCGACCATCTGATCGTTGAAATCCGGGAAAAACGGCCGGACTTCATCTTCAACAACCTGATCGGCGAAAGCAGCTACGCCTTCCTGCGCGCCATGAAGAGGCTTGCGAAGGAAGATCCCGCCTTTGCGCCGAACCGCTGCCCGATCCTCAGTTGCAATCTGACGGAAGCCGAGCTGCCGATCCTGGGGGCTGCCGCCGAGGGTCTTGTGTCCACCTCGACATACTTCGAAACGCTGGACACGCCGGAAAACGAGGATTTCCTGAGCCGGCTGGAGGGCCTGCGCGGCCCGGATGCGTCGATTTCATCCATGTTTGTCGGACCCTATGAGGCCGTCTGGCTGCTCGCCCGCGCTATCGAGGCCTGTGGTTCGGATGCACCGGATCATGTCCTGGCGGAATTGTGCCGCCGGCCGCACCGGACGCCGTTGCGCGACATCCGGATCGATCCGCAAACGCAGCACGCTTACCTGCAGCCGTTGATCGCGGTGGTGGAAACCACCGGGCCCGAGCGCATCCGCTCCCGGTTCCGCATCATCGAAAAGACGTCCGGCCCATTGGCGCCGGATCCCTATTTGGTTCACTATGACCCGCTGGAAAGCAACGCCGGTACATCTGGTGATACACCGGTACCGGACAACGGCAATTCGCCGAGACTGAGGCTGGTGTCATCATGAGCAGCCTGTTCCGCACACCGAGTTTTCGCGGTTGGTCCGCGACTGTGCTGCACAAGCCGCATTCCGACAGGGATGCCGTCTGCCGGCAGCTCGACCGTCTCGGCATTGCGGTGTCGACCGCCTGGCCGGAACTTCCCGAGGAAGCAAGGCAAGCCGATCTTGTGATCTTCGACGCCGACGCCGGTCATGATGCCCAGTTCCCCTGGCCGGTTGAAGAACACCCGATGCCGATGATCGCGCTGATGGGCAGCGAGGCCCCCGGGCGGGTCGAATGGGCCATCCGGCGCGGTGCCATTGCCCATCTGAGCAAGCCCATCGCCTCCAGCGGTGTTTACGGTGCGCTTGTCGTTGCCACGCGAACCTTTGCCATGCGCCGCGCATCGGAGGAAAGGATCGCGAAACTGGAAGCCCGCCTTGCCTGTCGGCCTCAGGTCGCCGAAGCCATCCTGCTCCTGATGCAGCACCAGGGCAGCGACGCCGATACCGCCTACAAACTTCTTCAGGACATGGCGATGGCGAGCCGGCAAACCATGGAAGACGTTGCGCTTGATCTGCTGGCGCGTTCAGGAGGGCAGAATGCCGGCCGACGTGAAGCCTGAAGCGATGCCAGACACCGTGAAAACCGCCGCCCCCGAAACCCCCAAAGGCGTCTGGCGCCGTCTCCTGGAAAGGAAACTCGCCGTCTTTGCCCTGGTCCTGGTCGGCGTAATCGTCGGGGCCGCCGTCTTTGCTCCCTTTGTCGCGCCTTTCGACCCGGCGGAACAGTTCTTCGAAGGGCTGACCCTGGAGGGCGCGCCTTTGCCTCCGGGCGAAACCTTCTGGCTGGGCACGGATCTGCTCGGGCGCGATCTCCTGTCACGTCTGATCTACGGTGCGCAGACCTCGCTCATCATCGGGGTTGTCGCCAACGGGATCGCCGTTGCGGTCGGTGCCTTTGTCGGCATCCTCGCCGGTTTTTTCCGTGGCTGGGTGGAAACGGTGCTGATGCGCTTCACCGACCTGATGATGGCCTTCCCGGCGCTGCTGCTTGCCATCACGCTGGCGGCCCTGTTCAGACCATCGCTCTGGATCGTTGCCATGGTGATCGCCATGGTCAACTGGGTGCAGATGGCGCGTGTCGTCTATACCGAAACCAGGTCGCTGTCGGAGCGCGAATTCATCCTGGCCGAACGGGCCATGGGCGCAGGCCTTTTCCGGATACTATTCCGCCACATCCTGCCGCATCTTCTGTCGACCATCGTCGTCTTCGGCACGCTGGGCATCTCGACGACAGTGCTGCTGGAGGCAACGCTCAGCTATCTCGGCATCGGCGTACAGCCGCCGACCCCTTCCTGGGGCAACATCATCTACGAAAACCAGACCTATTTCACCTCGGCGCCCTGGCTGGTGTTCTTCCCGGGGATCGCCATCATCGCGCTGGCGCTGGGCTTCAATCTTCTGGGCGACGCCCTGCGTGAGGTGCTCGATCCGACACAGAAGGGGAGGCACTGATCATGGGTGGTTATATTCTGCGCCGGGTGTTCCAGTCCGTACTGATCCTCATCGGAATCACCTTCCTGACCTTCGTCCTGCTCTATCTGATCCCGGCCGATCCGGCCCGCCAGATCGCAGGCCGCAGCGCCACCGCGCAGACGGTCGAGAACATTCGCGAGCAGCTTGGTCTGAACTTGCCGTTTTACCAGCAGTACTTCCGTTATCTGACCGGGCTGCTGCAGGGCGATCTCGGCCGCTCCTACCTGCAGAAGACGGAAGTGGGCGCGCTCATCTGGTCGCGTCTGCCGGCAACGCTCCTACTCATGGTCGGCGCCATCGTCTGCGAACTGGCGATCGGACTTACCATGGGGCTCGTCGCAGCCCTGCGCCGGAACACGGCGACAGATACGAGCCTCATGGTCCTTTCCTTCGTCGGGGTTTCCTCGCCCCAGTTCGTGATCGGCATCCTGCTGCTCTACGTCTTTTCGGTGCAGCTCGGCTGGTTCCCCATCGGCGGTTACGGCACCTTCATGCACATGGTGCTGCCGTCGTTGACCCTCGGGTTCCTGGGCGCGGGCTGGTACTCGCGCATGATGCGCTCGTCCATGATCGACGTGCTGCGCCAGGACTTCATCCGCACGGCGCGCGCCAAAGGTTTGAAACGCTGGCAGGTCCTGTTCGGACACGCCCTTCCCAATGCCTTGCTGCCGATCATCGCCATGATCGGGATCGATATCGGCCTCTTCATGAGCGGCATCGTGGTGGTTGAAAGCGTGTTCGGCTGGCCGGGCATCGGCCAGCTCGCCTGGCAGGCCATCCAGCGGGTCGACATTCCCATCATCATGGGCGTCACGCTCGTGTCCGCATTCGCGATCGTGCTCGGCAATTTCCTTGCCGACCTGATCGCTCCCCTGATTGATCCGAGGATCAAGCTGCGCTGACGCGCGGCAACCGCCGGAAAACCGCCTTCAGAGCGGCCCGGCACATCACCGTAAGAACCGGAGGTTGGACTATGAAGAAGACAGTATTGGCAGGGGCTGCCGCCCTTCTCGCCGCCACCGCCCTGACATCGGCATCCGCTCTGGCGGACGACATCAAGCAGGGCGGATCGATGATCGTCACCTACAAGGACGACGTCTCGACGCTTGATCCGGCAATTGGCTACGACTGGCAGAACTGGTCGATGATCAAGAGCCTGTTCGACGGCCTGATGGACTATGAACCCGGCACCACCAACCTGATGACGGATCTGGCCGAGGACTACACGATTTCCGATGACGGCACGGTCTTCACCTTCAAGCTGCGTGAAGGCGTGAAGTTCCACAACGGCCGCGAGATGACTGCGGAAGACGTCAAATATTCTCTCGACCGTGTCACCAATCCGGCTACCCAGAGCCCGGGTGCCGGTTTCTTCGGCTCCATCAAGGGCTTTGATGCCGTGGCTGCCGGCGATGCCACCAGCCTGGAAGGTGTCACCGTCGTCGATCCCTATACGGTCAAGATCGAACTGTCCCGCCCGGATGCGACCTTCCTGCACGTGATGGCCATCAACTTCTCGTCCATCGTGCCGAAAGAGGCCGTGGAGGAATTTGGCGCCGACTTCGGCAAGCACCCGGTCGGCACCGGTGCGTTCTCGCTGGAAGAATGGACGCTTGGCCAGCGCCTTGTGTTCAAGCGCAACGAGGACTACTGGCGCGCTGGCGTTCCCAAGCTTGACGAAATCACCTTTGAAGTCGGCCAGGAGCCAGTGGTTGCGCTCCTGCGCCTGCAGCGCGGCGAAGCCGATATTCCGGGCGATGGCATTCCCCCGGCGAAGTTCCTGGAAGTGACCAAGGACCCGCAATACAAGGACCTGATCATCGAAGGTGGCCAGCTGCACACCGGCTATGTCACCATGAACGTGAAGATGCCGCCCTTCGACAAGCTGGAGGTGCGCAAGGCCGTCAACATGGCGATCAACAAGGATCGCGTCGTGCGCATCATCAATGGCCGCGCAGTTCCGGCAAACCAGCCGCTGCCGCCCACCATGCCGGGCTATGACAACGAGTACACCGGATATGCTTATGACCCGGAAGCCGCCAAGGCGCTTCTGGCCGAGGCCGGTCTGACTGACGGGTTCGAAACCGAACTCTATGTCTACAACACCGACCCGAACCCGCGCATTGCCCAGTCCATCCAGGCCGATCTTGCCGAAATCGGCATCAAGGCTGAAATCAAGGCACTGGCCCAGGCTAACGTGATCGCGGCCGGCGGCGAGCCCGACCAGGCACCGATGATCTGGTCCGGCGGCATGGCCTGGATCGCCGACTTCCCGGATCCGTCCAACTTCTATGGCCCGATCCTGGGCTGTGCCGGCGCGGTCAAGGGCGGGTGGAACT
Organism: Labrenzia sp. R5_0; assembly: GCF_017743835.1. Classification (NCBI taxonomy): domain Bacteria; kingdom Pseudomonadati; phylum Pseudomonadota; class Alphaproteobacteria; order Hyphomicrobiales; family Stappiaceae; genus Labrenzia; species Labrenzia sp. R5_0. The sequence continues at coordinate 22,190 of NZ_JAGHRK010000003.1, forward strand.
GGTCCTGGTACTGCAACGAGGAGCTGGACAAGCAGGCCACTGCTGCCGACAGTATCACCGACCCGGCGAAGAAGGCCGAGCGTGAGGAAGCCTGGCGCAAGATCTTCATCTCGGTGATGGACGACGCGGCTTGGGCGCCGGTGTTCCACGAGCAGCGTTTCACGATGCGGTCCGAACGGCTGGGTGGCCCCGATGCCATCTTCGTCGATCCGGTCCACATTCCTGTCAACTACGACTACGTTTGGGCGAAAGATGTGCAGTAACTGCAAGGCCGCTTACACGATCCACGCGGCACAGCACCATTTCGGTTGGGACAACTCAAATGCCCCGGCCGAAACGGTGGCACCGGGCACGGTGCTGGAATTCGAATGTCTCGACAGTTCGGCCGGGCAGCTCACGCCCGAAAGCACTGTCGCGGATGTTTCGACGCTGGATTTCGGCAAGATCAATCCGGTCAATGGCCCCATCTATGTGGATGGGGCCGAGCCGGGCGATGCGCTGGTGGTCAAGGTCCACGAGTTCAAACCTTCCGGTTTCGGCTGGACCGCCAACATTCCGGGTTTCGGTTTGCTGGCAGACCAGTTCAAGGATCCGGCCCTGCATATCTGGTCCTATGACAAGGACAAGCCGGGAACCTCGGCGTTTGCCCCGTTTGGCAAGGTGCCGTTGAAGCCCTTTGCTGGCACCATCGGTGTCGCTCCGGCGGAAGCGGGTCTTCATTCCATCGTTCCGCCCCGGCGGGTCGGTGGCAATCTTGATATCCGCGACCTTGCCGCCGGAACAACGCTCTACCTGCCGGTGGAAGTTGCCGGAGCCCTGTTCTCCATCGGCGACACCCACGCGGCGCAGGGCGATGGCGAGGTCTGCGGAACCGCTATCGAAAGCCCGATGAACACGGTGGTCGAGCTGGACCTGATCAAGGGTGCCAATCTCAAGATGCCACGGTTCGAAACCCCGGGCCCGGTGACCCGCCATCTCGACGAGATGGGCTACGAAGTCACCACCGGTATCGGCAGCGATCTCTTCGAAGGCGCCCAGGCAGCCGTTTCCAACATGATCGACCTCCTGTGTGCCCGTCACGGCTACAGCGCGGTCGATGCCTACATGCTGTGTTCGGTCTGCGGCGATCTCCGGATTTCGGAAATCGTGGACATGCCCAACTGGGTGGTCTCGTTCTACTTCCCGAAAGTCGTGCTTCAGTAACGCAGCCGGGCGGCGGTCACCGCCGCCGCCCGTTTTCCAGAGTTCAAGAAAGACCAGGGCGTCCGGATGTCCAGCCAGTCAGACCATGTAGCCGTTGCCGAAGACGTCGTTCTTTCCGTAAGAGATCTGCGCACGGACGTCGCGACGCCTTCCGGCCGCAAGACCGTGGTCAAGGGCCTGTCGTTTGACCTGAAGCGCGGTGAAACCCTTTGTATCGCGGGCGAATCCGGATCCGGAAAGTCGATCACGGCTCTGTCCATCATGGGACTTCTGCCGGAGCCGATGGCCCGGGTCTCCGGTGGTGAGGTGCTGTTTCAGGGCAAGGACCTGATCAAGCTTCCCGAGGACGCCATGCGCCGCATTCGCGGCGGCGACATTGCCATGATCTTCCAGGAGCCGATGACCTCGCTCAATCCCGTGCTGACGGTTGGTCGCCAGTTGCGTGAGGCGATCCTGGCGCATCAGGATGTCTCGGGAAGTGAAGCCAACAAGCGCGCACTGGCGATGCTGGAATCGGTGCGTCTGTCGGAGCCGGCACGGCGGCTGAAACAATATCCGCACGAGCTTTCCGGCGGCATGCGCCAGCGGGTGATGATCGCCATGGCGCTGGCCTGCAATCCGAAGGTGCTGATTGCCGATGAGCCGACGACGGCGCTCGACGTGACGATCCAGGCACAGATCCTGCAGCTGATCCGCGATTTGCAGCGCGATTTCGGCACGGCGGTGATCATGATCACCCACGACATGGGTGTCGTTGCCGAAATGGCCGACCGGGTGATCGTCATGAACCACGGCAACATCGTGGAAAGCGGCACGGCTTCCGACGTGTTCGAACGTCCGGCGGACAGTTACACACGGCACCTTCTGGAGGCCGTACCCAAGCTTGGTGCCATGACCGGTGTCGACAGTGTGGCCCGGAAAAAGGACCAGCCCGAAGCACCGGTCCTCGAGGTGGAAGACCTTGTCGTCCGCTTCGACCTGCATGGCGGCCTGCTCAATCGGGTGACATCCCGTGTTCATGCGGTCGAAGGCGTTTCTTTCACGCTGGCTCCCGGGGAAACCCTTGGCCTCGTCGGAGAAAGCGGCTGCGGCAAGTCCACCATCGGCAAGGCACTCATGAACCTGGTGCCCTGGGAAGGGAGCATCCGGGTCGCCGGCCAGCATGTCGGCATCGGCAGCGCACAGGAACAGCAGCGCCGCAGGCGCGACATGCAGATGATCTTTCAGGATCCCTATGCCTCCCTCGACCCACGCATGACCGTCGGCGAAATCGTCGGCGAACCACTGGTGATCCACGGTCTGGCGCGGGGCAAGGACCTGAAGGACAAGGTGGCATCGCTGTTCGACCGGGTCGGCCTTCCGGCCGATGTGATCACCCGGCATCCCCACGAATTCTCCGGTGGACAGCGCCAGCGCATCTGTATTGCCCGCGCACTGGCGCTTTCGCCCAAGGTCATTGTCGCGGATGAAAGCGTCTCGGCGCTCGATGTTTCGGTGCAGGCCCGTGTTCTGGATCTTCTGCAGGAACTGCAGGAGGATCTCGGCCTTTCGTACCTGTTCATTTCCCATGACATGGCGGTTGTCGAGCAGGTCTCGCATCGGATCGCGGTCATGTATCTCGGCCAGATCGTGGAGATGGGAACGCGCCGTCAGGTGTTCGAAAACCCGCAGCACGACTATACCAAGCGACTGTTGAAGGCTGTGCCGATCCCCGATCCCAAGCGCCGGCGCACCGTTTTCGATGTGCCGACGGGCGAAATCCCATCACCGGTGTTGCCGCTTGGGCAATCGGTCGAGCGGGTGCGTTACCATGATGTCGGCGACCGGCATCTGGTGGCTGTCGCCTGAAGCCGTAGGAACCGAGCGTGGGGCTGGCGGCGCTTTACCTCGCATGCATCCTGCGAGAATGCACTGCAGGCATTACTCCCCGGCAAGTTCCTCGATGATGGGCGACGGCATGAAACTGTCGTAGAAGGCGCTCAAGTCGACCGGAGCCACCGCGAGGCAGGCGTTCACAAGGCGTTCGATTTCTGCGCGACTGGCGACGCGCGTACGTCCTTCGATAAGTTCCCTGTGCAGCCTTTCCAATGCCTGCCACTCTTTCGTTCGGGCAAGTGTCTCATCGCCGACAAGTGCGTAGAGAGTTGCCGGCTGAGCCTTGCCCTTGAGTGTAATCGACCCTGCTTCCAGAAGTGCCATGGCCTTGCACGCGGTTGCAGTTGTCTGCGTCAGCAAAATAGGCCAGCCGACCTGCTTGCAGGCTGTCTCGACTCTGGAAGCAACGTTGACGGCGTCACCGATGACCGAGTAGTTGAACCGCGAACTCGAGCCCATGTTGCCAACGCAACCAGGTCCACTGTTCAGGCCGATGCCAATGCGGATGTCGCCCAATTTATGGGGTCCGGACTTGAAGCCGAAGGCATCCCGGTCGTTGAGTTCCTTGACGATTTTTATCATGTCCAGCGCAGCATGGGCGGCCTTGACCGGATGATCGGCAACGTCAAGCGGCGCGTTCCAGAACGCCATGATTGAATCGCCAATATATTTGTCGATTGCGCCTTCCCGTTTCTGGATGCATTCCGATAGTGGAGACAGCAGACGGTTCAGGAATGCGACCACCTCTTCAGGAGGCAGTTTCTCGGATATCGGCGTAAACCCCCTCACGTCCATGAACATCATCGTCATGTCGCGAATTTCGCCTCCGAGACGCAGCGTGTGAGGCTGTTCCTCCAGCTTTCTGAGCAAGTCCGGTGCGAGATAGCGCTGGAACGCCCTTCGGACAAACCGCTTTTCCCGCTCCGCGAAAGCAAACATCAAGATTGTGGTCAGGAGAAAAATAAGCCCTGAAACCAGCATGGGGAAGACCGGATCCAGAAGGAGGCCATAGCTGGAAAAGGCAAACCAGCTTCCGCCGCTAACTGCCGCGCTCAGGACGGCGCCAACGGCAGCCGACGGGATCGCGCCCGTTGACGGCAATATGGCGCCGATAATGAGCGTTACGATGAACAACGCCGCGATTTCGGCTCCGGTCGCCCAGTCGGGACGGTTGAGAAACGTATTCGACAGGATCTGATCAATGATCTGATGATGCATGAAAACACCCGGAACGCTCTCGCCGAGAGCCGTGAGCCTGATGTCTCGCAATCCGGCAGCCGACGATCCGAAGAGGATGATGTGGCCCTCGATCAGAGGGGCCAGCTCCTCGTCCGACAGGTTCAGAAGATCCCGCGCAGAAAGATAGAGAGACGGGTCATTGCGCGAATAATAGATCAGCAGATGGCCATTGGCCGTCACCGGAACCTGGAACTCTCCAACCTTGAATTCGGTCATGGCGAGTGTTCCTGCACTGAACTCGCCGCTCGCTTCCGAAGTCTTGAGAACAAAGGTCTTGTCGCCAAGTGCGACACGAAGCGTCTCAAGTGCCAGGGCCGGATATATTTCACCGTTCGTGCCGGCGATGAACATTGGAACCTGGCGCACCACCCCGTCGGAATCCGCCTGCCCAAGGGAAATCGTACCACTTCCCTCCGCGACAGCCTGATAGGGCGGCAAGCTCATCACGCTGCCTCTGATCGGGTCAAGGAGCGGTGTCGGATCTTCCCCGAGGACGACGTAGGCAGCCTTGGCATCGGGCAGTCCCATTGCCGATCTCGGTTCGTTGAAAAACCCGAGGATCGTCGGCAGCCCGGCCATTGACTGAACGAAAACAGCATCATTGTCGGGTATTCCCGAGAGCAGTGGCTTGATCTCGTCGCGGCCGGGCCAACCGCGTTCTTCCAGTTCCCGCAAGAACCCCGCCGGTCCTGTCCGGTCGGGCTCGGAAAACACCATGTCAAAGGCGGCGCAGGCAGCTCCCAGGTTCTGGATACGCTCCAGAAGTTTGGCAATCTGCGTACGCGGCCAAGGCCATTGGCCTAGCTGCGCTATCGACTTCTCGTCGATGTCGATGATCCGGATCGGTTGCCCCAAAGCCTCCCTCGGTTTGAAGCGCTGATAGGTGTCGAAGGTGATCCAGCGCAGGGACGCTATGAACGGGGGATCGGACAGGCGTAGTTCACGGGCGCCGAAAAGGAGGATCAGCGTCAGACCCAGGACGAAAACGTGCCTGTTGCGTAGCAAGTTGAAAAGCGTCTTTCCCACCGGCATGCCCCTGACCGACATAGCTGTTCGGGAGCCGCGACACCGTTCCCATATCTGGTGTCCACTCTACGCTAGAATACGCGTTTCTGAGAAAAATAGACCTTGACAAAAAGAACAGGGTTTGAGCCGAGAAATCGGAAACGTTTCGTCTATTGGTTAAGGATGTGGTAAGATTTCATCGGTCGGGCCGGAGTGGGAGCTATGAGGTTTGCCCCGGTTTTAATAGTTTTATCGTTATCCATCTTTTATTCGTCGGTGTCCTTGGCCGACAAGGTTGGCATAACTGTTGATGCAAGAAAGACCGTCAAAGCGACGGGGGGAGGTGACCCCCGCATCTTGGCATCAAACACATCCATTTTCAGGGACGACCGGTTGCGTGCCAATTCCAGCGGAAACGCACAGATCCGGCTGATCGACGGCACCAAGATTGTTGTCGGTCCCAATGCGGATGTGAAGATCGATGACTTCGTGATCACGGGTCAGACTGTTAGCAAGCTTACTGTTAGTGCAACGCGCGGCGCCTTCCGCTTCATCAGCGGGCGCAGCAAGTCTTCCGCCTACAGCATCCGGACGCCGAATGGCACGATCGGCGTGCGGGGCACGGCTTTCGACGTGACCATCACGCCTCAGGGAACCAATGTCGCCCTGTTGCGCGGTGCGATCAACGCATGCGACAGGAGCGGGCGCTGCCAGTTGGTCCGAAACCGGTGTGACTATGTCCTTATCGGTCGGCGCGGGGTGAAACAGGATCGGCTGAATTCGGATGCACTCAGAAATCGGTCGAAGTCACTCTTTCCGCTACTCGTAAATGAGTCGAACCTGAACAGACAGTTCAGGCAGCGCGGATCTGGATGCACCGTGAAAAATGCGAGGCTGGCACCCGATCGGGTTCCCGAGCAGCAACCCAGGAACATTTTCCGCGCCCTCTTCAGTCCGCGACAACCAACCGAGAACCTGAACAGCCCCGAGCGGAGGAGCCCCGAGCCGAACAGCCCCGAGCCGAACAGCCCAGGTTCGAATAGCTCAGAGCCGAGCAATTCCGTTTCCAGTTCGCCAGAACCGGCGACACAATCTGGCGGTGCGCCTGCGAGCGCTGGCGTTCCCAACAATCCGGGCAACGGCAATGCTGTCGGCAATGCGGGAGAAAGATTTTCCGGCGGCTCTCGCGGAAACAGTGCAAACGCACCCGGCCAGAGCAGCGATTCACCGGGCAGGAGCGGCAGCACACCGGGAGAAAACAGACAGGCTCGCAACCAGGCTGAACGCCGCAATAATTAGCCTTTTATCAGGCGGGCGGCGCGCCGATGGCATCCGGGTGGGCGTCCTTGAACGCGTCGAGCGCTTCGGCGGCAGCAGCAGCACGCAGAATTTTCGGAAATCCGGAAACATCCACACCCCAGCGATTGGCGTTATAGAGCTGAGGCATCAGGCAGCAGTCGGCCATGCTCGGCGTTTCGCCGTGGCAGAACGGACCGTTGTCATCCAGTAGGTTCTCGAAGGCGGCAAGGCCCTTGCCGATAAAGCGCTGCATCCAGGCTTTCTTGGCATCATCGCCACCGCCGGTCAGCTCCGCCACATGACCAACAATCCCGAGATTGCAGACCGGGTGGATTTCCATGGCAATGGCATAGGAGAGCTGACGCACCCGGTACTGGCCGTCGACATCGTCGGGCATCAAGGTCGAACCGGGTGTGGTCGCATGCAGATATTCGATGATGGCCAGCGACTGGGTCAGCGTCTTGCCGTCAACGATCAGCGCAGGCAACAGGCCCTGAGGGTTGAGAGCGAGATAGTCATCTTCCAGATGGGCGCGGGTCAGAAGGTTCACCGGCCGGTAGTCAACATCGAGCTTCAGCAGATTGAGCGCAATGCGCACGCGATAGCTCGCCGAGGACCGCCAGTAATCATATAAAACAATATCTTTCGCCACGAATCCCTCCCAGCAACACGGTGTGCATTGATACACTTATTTGGCCATGAATTGGCAAGTCCGTGTGCGCGGAACGGCATCAAAAGCCGATTTTTTGCTGAGCCGGTGAAGAAGCCCTTGCCGTTATCTTTTCTCTTCTTCTGTAGGTCATCCCGGGTCTCGCGATGCTCGCCCGGGATGACTTCGAAGTTCGCGGCCAGGTTCTCAGGTCAGGACAGGACGAGGTCCCTTTCTCGGGCAGCAGGCGTTTTGCGTGTCCTTGCCGGCGCGGGCTGCGGTACCGCCGGTGCCTTGCCCTTCTGCGGTTTGCCGGCGACATAGACCTCGTCGATAGCCCGGTCGTCGCCCAGCATCTGCAGAACGAAAAGCTCTTCCGCAAGGGTCGAAGCGCGCTCCATGCGCAGGGCCATTGCCTCGGTCGCACGGCTGTCCAGCACCACGATGTCCGCTTCCGTGCCTTCGTCCAGGGTGCCGATCCTGTCTTCCAGGCCGAGCGCGACGGCATTGCCGCGGGTGATCCAGTGGAAGGCGCGGAAGGGATGCAGTTTCTGGTCCTGCAGCTGCAGGATCTTGTAACCCTCGTTCAGTGTCTGCAGCATGGAATAGCTGGTGCCGGCACCGATGTCGGTGGCAATGGCGTTGACGATGCCCTTCGAGCGCAAGCCTGCATCATCGAAAAGACCGCTGCCGAGGAAGAGGTTCGACGTCGGGCAGAACACCGGCCGGGCGCCGGTTTCGGCCAGCGCATCAATCTCGCGCTGTTCCAGGTGGATCGAGTGGCCGAGCAGCATCTTGTCCGACAGGAGGCCGTAGCGCTGGTAGACATCGAGATAGTCGCGGGCTTCCGGGTAAAGCTCCAGCGTGTAGGCGATCTCATTTTTATTTTCGGACAGATGGGTCTGGACGAAGCAGTCCGGATGTTCAGCAACCAGCGCACCGGCCATCTCCATCTGTCCCGGAGTTGAGGTGATCGCGAAGCGCGGCGTAATGGCGTAGCTCGCACGCCCTCGTCCATGCCATTTGGCGATCAGGTCCTTCGTGTCGTCATAGCCGGATTGCGGCGTGTCGCGCAGCCCGTCCGGGGCGTTGCGGTCCATCAGCACCTTGCCGCCGATCATCCGCAAGTTGCGCTGCTCGGCTTCCTCGAAATAGGCCTCCGCCGAGGCCTTGTGGACCGAACAATAGGCAACGGCCGTCGTGGTGCCATGGTCGGTCAGCAGGTCGAAGAAGCGGCAGGCCATGGCGGCAGCATGGCCTTCATCCGCAAAGCGGGTTTCTTCGGGGAACGTGTAGGTGTTCAGCCAGTCGAGAAGCTGTGCCCCCCAGGAGGCGACGATCTGCACCTGCGGAAAATGGATATGGGTATCGATGAACCCCGCCATCAGCAGTTTCGGCCGGTGATCGATGATTTCCGCATCACCCGCCCCGGCAACCACTTCGCAATAGCTGCCACGCCGCAGGATGAGGCCGTTTTCGATCAGAAGTGCACCATCCTCGATGTAATCGAAGGCGGAGGTGTCGTCCGGGGATTGTGGCTCGGCTGAAAAAGTCAGCAGGCGGCCACGAAGCAAGAGACGGTCGGAAGGCATCGAGAAAGGTCCCGTTTGTCGGAGTTCGGGGCGGAAGATCCGCCCCGAAGTGGTTTTAGGTCTGGTTCATTCGCCCGGGCTGACCTGGGCAGTGGCAATCGGTTCGGCTTCCGGCTCTGCCGCGTCTTCACGGTGGAAGATCGGGTAGATGAACAGGAAGGCAGCGGCGATCAGGTAGCCGAGGCTGACGGTGGTAAATTCCGGCCAGTGAAGCGTTGCCGAATGGATGATCCCGACCGAGGCCATTGCAAAGGCGGCAAAGGCGAAGCCACCGGCATTGCGGAACTTGCCGTCAATGACACTGGCAACGATGGCGCCCCAGATCAGACCCGTCAGGATGGCACCCTGGCTGAGGGCGAGGTGACCTTCGTAATGGGCGCCCTGCTGCAGCAGCGCTGCGGTCAGTTTCGGATCGCCAAGGGCCAGCATGCCTGTGGCCCCGGTCGCGCCGAGCGCGCCGATCAGCGAGCCCCACTTGATGATGAGGAAGCTGGAGACGTGCGGCATCATTGCGATGGTGACGGCGGCCATATGGTCGGTACGCACGGCATGGGCGGTGTTGGTGATGAGGCTGAGCGCGACGAACACCAGAACGGGGGCGGCAGCGGCCACCGGGATCAGGTTGTTCAGGAAGGCAAGCAATCCGAAAAAGGCCGCCAGCGGAATGACCGCGCCGACGCCGATCACGTATCCTGCATGAGCACCCATGCGCTTGTAGGCCGGATGGCCGATATAGGCGGTCGTCGGGAAGGGCGAACCGAACAGCGCGCCGATCATGGTGCCGACACCGTCGGTGATCTGGCAGGTTGCCACCGGATAGTGGTCGCCTGCCGCTTCCGCGCTCTCCACGTTGTTCATCGTTTCGATGAAATTGTAGATCTGCACCGGCACCAGTACCAGGAACAGCTCCGGATGGTTGAACAGGTGCTGGATCCCGGCCATCAGGTCGCCAAGGTAGGGAACGGGCGGATAGAAGCCGACGCCCTCGAAGCTGATCGTCGATTGACCGGTGGCCAGCGCGACCCCGGTGCCGACCATCAGGGCCAACAGGCCGGCCGGAATGTTGAACGGCAGGCGGAACCGGCCGACGAGGCCCCACAGGATGATGATCATCGAGGCAAAGCCAATGAACGGGTTCTCGAACACCGTTGCCAGCGGCACGGTGCCGATGAACACCAGGGCGATGCCGCACAAGGTGCCGAGCATGCCCGCACGCGGGGTCACCTTTTTCAGCCAGGGGCCGACAAGCGCACCAAGGGCCGCGACGATGCCGCCCATGAAGCCCGCGCCGATGCCGACCTGCCAGGCAAGAACCGGATCATTGGTCGCCCAGTAGATCGGTCCGATGACGCCGAAGAGATAGACGAACATCACCGGTGTCGAAATGCCGTAAGGCAGCGCGGTCACGTCCCGGCCATGCTGTGCGGCGGCGCGTTTGGCCAGCAGGACATAGGCGGCGACACCGGCCAGGATCGCGATGGCGGCACCCGGCACGATCTTGCCGTAGACAATGTCCGCCGGCATCTGGAATACGAACTGGCAGATGCCTGCCAGGACCATGAGGTTCACGAGGTTGTCGGTGAACAGGGCCCAGAAGGCGCTGAAATCCCCCCTCGAAAACAAAGTGTAGTCGTTCCTCCCAACCCGCATGTCGGGTCTCCTTTCAGGGTAAGACAGCCGTCCTGTTCCATCTCCCAAAGGACAGGTCAGCCGTTGTTTCACTGCGCGGCCTCCAGCAGCGCAGCCTCCTCTGTATCGCCGGCAGCTCTTGCGCCCGAGGTCAGGGCGGTCAGGACTTCTGCGGCGACAAAAGCGGCGATGATCTCGGGGCGCTTGTCCCGGCTGGCGGTTGCGCCGATCGGGCAGGTCAGCTGGTCGATGGAAAGGCCATTGCAATGGCTGTTGCACCAGGAGCGCAGCTTGGCGCGTTTTGTGGCCGACCCGATCATGCCGACGTAGGACGCATGGCCGATCTCCAGCGCGGCCGACGTCAGCAGGAAGTCCAGGCCGTGGTCATGGGTCAGCACGATAAAGGCGCTGCCCGCAGGCGCATTGTAGATTTCGACTTCCGGAATGGCCCGCAGGCGCATGTCGACACGCGCCTGGCATTGCGCCAGCTCTTCCTTGCGCATGTCGATCAGTACGCAGTGAACCGGCGCATGCTGCAGCAGGTTGGCAATCGCCCGGCCGACATGGCCTGCGCCCATGACATAGACATGCGGCAGCGCATCGTCCTCGTCCCGCAGGCGGCTGATGACTGCCTGCCGTTCGGCTTTGCGCATGCGTGCAAGTGATATTTCCACCCGTCCGCCGCAGCACTGGCCGATTTCCGGGCCGAGCGGCAAGTCGAGCCTGGAGGAAAGCGTGCCGTCGGCCAGCATGGAACGGGCCTGGGTAATGACGATGTGCTCCAGTTGGCCGCCGCCGATGGTGCCGAAGAGGCTGTTCGGGGCAACGAACATCTCCGTTCCGGCTTCCCGGGGGGACGATCCTCGAACCCGCGTCAGCACGACACGGACGATCGGGTGGGCTGAGCCGAAGAAGCTTTCGGTCTGGCTGGAGCGCATAGTCATGATTTACTCCCGGGTTTTCAGCCGCTCGATGGCCATCAGCACCCGCTCCGGCGTTGCCGGGGCATCAAGGCGCGGGCATTCGCGGTAATCGGCGACACTGGCAACGGCCATGGAAAGCGCCTCGAAGACGGACACACCCAGCATGAAGGGCGGTTCGCCCACGGCCTTGGAGCGCTTGATGGTGCGTTCCTTGTTTTCCGACCATTCGGCAAGCTTCACGGTGAACTGGCGTGGCCGGTCGGAGGCGAGCGGGATCTTGTAGGTCGACGGCGCGTGGGTCCTGAGGCGTCCGGCCTGGTCCCACCACAGTTCTTCCGTCGTCAGCCAGCCCATTCCTTGAATGAAGGCGCCTTCCACCTGACCCTTGTCGAGGATCGGGTTCAGCGACTTGCCGACGTCATGCAGGATATCGGTTCGCTCCACCCGGTATTCACCGGTCAGCGTGTCGACGGAAACTTCCGAGCAGGATGCGCCATAGGCGAAATAGTAGAACGGGCGGCCTTTTCCGGCGGCGCGGTCCCAGTGGATCTTCGGGGTCTTGTAGAAGCCGGCGGCCGACAGGTGCACACGGGCCATGTAGGCCTGGCGGACAAGATCATTGAAGGACACAAGTTCGGACCCGATCTCGACCATGTTGTTATGGAAGCGGATGGTTTCCGGTTCGGTGTTCCAGCGCTCGGCGGCAAAGGCGACCAGACGTTCCTTCAGCTGTTCGGCTGCGTTCAAGGCAGCCATGCCGTTGAGGTCGGAACCCGATGAGGCGGCGGTCGCCGATGTATTCGGCACCTTTTCGGTCGTCGTCTTGGTGATCTTGATGCGCTCGAAATCCACCTGGAAGGCATCTGCCACGACCTGGGCCACCTTGGTGTTCAGGCCCTGGCCCATTTCGGTGCCGCCATGGTTCAGGTGGATCGATCCGTCATTGTAGATGTGGATCAGCGCACCGGCCTGATTGTACCAGGTGGCTGTAAAAGAAATGCCGAACTTGACCGGTGTCAGCGCAATACCCCGTTTTAATATGGAGGAACGGGCATTGTGCTGCAGGATCGCCTCACGGCGGGCCTGGTAGTCAGAGGAGCTTTCGAGTTCTCCGATCAAGCGCGGCAAGATGTTGTCCTCGACCTCCTGGTGATAGGGGGTGAGGAGACGGCCGTCGTTGCGGTCGCCATAGAAATTGGCCTTGCGGATCTCCAGCGGGTCCTTGCCGAGCGCATAGGCGATCTCCTCGATCATGCGTTCGGCGGCAACCACGCCCTGCGGCCCGCCGAACCCTCGGAAAGCGGTGTTCGAGACCGTGTTGGTTTTCATCGGCCGGCTGGTGAGCCGGACATTCGGATAGAAATAGGCATTGTCCGCGTGGAACAGCGCGCGGTCGGTCACCGGACCGGAAAGGTCCGAGGAATAACCGCAACGTGCCGCGAAGGTGCCGTCGACAGCCTCGATCCGGCCGCTGTCGTCGAAGGCGACGTCGTAATCGACCACGAAGTCGTGCCGCTTGCCGGTGGCGGTCATGTCCTGGTCGCGGTCCGGGCGGATCTTTACCGGGCAGTTCCACTTCTTCGCGGCGATGGCAGCCACCGCGCAGAAAAGGTTCATCTGGCTTTCCTTGCCGCCGAAGCCACCGCCCATGCGGCGGACGTTAACCGTGACCGCGTTCGACGGCACGCCGAGCACATGGGCGACCATGTGCTGCGCCTCGCTCGGGTGCTGGGTCGAACAGTGGACAGCGACGTCGTCGTCCTCACCCGGAATGGCAAAGGCGATCTGGCCTTCCAGGTACATGTGGTCCTGGCCGCCGATCGTCATCCGGCCCTGGATGCGGTTCTTCGCGCTGTCGAAGGCTGGGGCAATGTCGCCGCGTTCCAGCTTCAGCGGCGCGGTGACATGCGGATAGCCGGCATCCATCGCACTGACGGGATCAAGCGCATGCGGCAGAACCTCATAGTCGATCTTTGCCAGCTCGGTGGCCCGCCGGGCAGCGTCGCGGCTTGTTGCGATGACGGCGAACAGCGGCTGGCCATGGAATTCCGTCTTGTCGACCGGAAACACCGGTTCGTCGTTCTGGCCCGTGGGGCTGATGTCGTTGCAGCCTGGAACGTCGTCCGCCGTAAGCACTCCGATGACACCGGGAGCTGCCAGAACCGCCTCCAGATCCATTGACTTGATCAGGCCGTGGGCAACCGTGGACGTGCCGAGATAGGCATGCAGGGTGCCCTGCGGTTCGGCAATGTCGTCGCAATATTCTGCCCGGCCGGTGACGTGTTTTTCCGCGCTGTCGTGGCGGCGGTCGGTATGGACAGCGCCGCTGATCGACTTCTTGGCGTCCGTGATGATGTCGTGTTTCATGTGGTTCGCCTCAAAACTCAAGCAGACAGCAGATCGACCGCTTCCGTGGTCGTTTCGTCATGGGTCAGGAAGAAGCGCTGCAGCAGGTTGCGCGCGGCAGTCGCCCGGTACTCGGCCGAGGCGCGCCAGTCGGAAAGCGGTGTGAAATCGGCTTCCAGCGCCTTGCCGGCAGCCAGGAACGCAGCTTCCCCCCAGGGCTGGCCGCGCAGCGCGGCTTCTGCCGTGGCGGCCCGCTTCGGCGTGCCGGCCATGCCGCCGAATGCCAGGCGGCAATCGGTGATGCGGCCTTCGGAAACGGTCACGCAGAAACCGGCGGCGACAGACGAGATATCCTCGTCCCGGCGCTTGGAAATCTTGTAGGCAGCGTGAAACTGGCCGGAACGAGGCCGCGGGATCAGGATGCTCTCGACGAATTCGGAGGGCGCCCGGTCCTGTTTGCCGTATTCGATGAAGAACTGCTCCAGTGGCAGGCTGCGCTGCGTGGCTTCCTTGCGCAGAACGATTTGCGCTCCGAGCGCGATCAGCACGGGCGGCGTATCGCCGATCGGCGATCCATTGGCGATGTTGCCGCCGATGGTGCCCATGTTGCGCACCTGTTGGCCGGCGATCCGGTCCCAGTAGCTTTTCAGATGCGGAAAAATCTCGCAGATGGTCTCCTGCGCTTCCGAGTAGGTGACGCCTGCACCGATCTCCAGCGCTGTGTCGCTCAAGGTGACCGATTTCAGCTCTTGAAGGTGGCTGATGAAGACGGCCGGGCCGATGGGGCGCATGAACTTGGTGACCCAGAGACCGACATCGGTGGAACCCGCAACGATGGTCGCCTGCGGAAAGTCTTCCAGAACGGCTGCGAAGTCGGCGACATCCGCCGGAAGGATCGCCTGATTGTCGTCAGGGCCGGTGACGACACGGCGGCCGTCGGAAAGCGCTGTCAAACGTTCGGTGATGGTTGCCCGTTCCGTTTCCAGGAAATCCTGCGCCGGCGAGCCGTAGCGATTGGCGGCCATGGCGGCGGCTATGATCGGCTGGTAGCCGGTGCAGCGGCAGAGATTGCCCTGGATCGCGCTTTCGACTTCCGTTTCTGTCGGTTCCGGATTGCCCATCCACAGCGCGTAGAGCGACATGACGAAGCCTGGGGTGCAGAAGCCGCACTGGCTGCCGTGGAAATCGACCATCGCCTGCTGGATCGGATGCAGACCGCCGTTTTCTCCCCGCAGATGCTCGATGGTGACCACGTGGCATCCATCAAGCGACGCGAGAAACCGGATGCAGGCATTGACGGTCTCATATTTCAGAACGCCGCCGGCCAGCCGGCCGACCAACACCGTGCAGGCCCCGCAGTCGCCTTCCGCACAGCCTTCCTTGGAGCCCGTCAGCCGGCGCTCCAGGCGCAGGTAGTCGAGCAGGGTCTTGTCGGCAGGCGCATCCGTGACAATCACGTCGGCGCCGTTCAGCAGAAACCGGATTTCTGTGCGGTGGGTCATCGCGTCCTCGGGCAAAGTCTTCTCTCAGCCGAGGACGGTACGCTTCAGGACACTTGCAAAAAATCCGGTGATTCCGGAAATTCTTTCAACAGATCATTGAAAATGGCCGTGCGATACTGTGGCTCGGGAAATGCGACCAAAGTCGATCATGAGAACGAGCGCCCTGTAATCGCACGAGAATTCAAATCCGAGGCAAGAGGCCATGTCCTATCTGGAGTCCCTGCGCGTCTTCACCCGCGTGGTCGAACTGGGCAGCATCACATCCGGCGGACGCGACTTGCGCCTGACACCGGCGGTTGCCAGCAAGCGCATAAAGGAGCTGGAAAAGCATCTCGGGGTGCGGCTCTTCAACCGCACCACAAGGTCCCTCACGCCGACCGAGGTCGGCAAGGTGTTCTACGATTATGCGGTGAAGGCGCTGGAATCCATCGAAGACGCGGAAGCCGCGGTCGCCAGTTTTTCCGATACGCCGCGCGGGGTCATCCGGGTCACGGCACCGCTTGGTGCCGGCCGGCGCATCATCGCCCCGCTGGTGCCGCGTTTCGTTGAAAAATTCCCGGCTACGGAAGTGCATATGCGCCTGTCCGACCGCAAGGTCGACATCCTGTCCGACGGGCTGGACGTCGCTTTTTTCATTGGCACTCCGCAGGACTCCAATCTGAAGCTGCGCAAGATATCCGATTGCCCCCGGGTGCTCTGCGCGGCTCCGGAGTATCTGGAAAAGCACGGTACGCCCCGTACCCCGGATGATCTCCTGAGCGACGAGCATAATTGCCTGCTGCTGCGCTACCCGCGCTCGCCGGAATATTACTGGGTTCTGCAGACACCGGCCGGGCCGCGCAAGCTTCAGGTTTCCGGCAAGATGGATGCCGACCATGGCGACGTTCTCACCGACTGGGCCTTGTCAGGATACGGCATCGTCAACAAGCCGAGGTTCGACGTAGCCCAGCATCTGGAAAGCGGCCGTCTGGTGGAGATCCTGAAGGATACGCCGCCTCCCCCCACCATCTTCGGCTGCCTCTATCCGCACAGGCGCCTTCAGGACCCGAAGATCCGCCACTTCGTGGATTTCGTGATCAGCAACGCGGATGTGGCCGGGTAGGACCCGACCCTGTTCAGTCTCTGCGGCGGGTCTGAAAGATCCGCGCCGACATGTCCCTTGCCGGTGCGACGACCTGTTGCGGGTCCAGTTCCTTCTGCCAGTCAAGGCTGACCGGCGAAATCCTTGCTAGGGCTTCGGCAAAGGGGGCCGGGTCCTTTGCAGCTGCCGCGACAAGATCCTTTGCCTCAGCGCGGGAAACGCCGTTCCGGGCGAGAACAAAGCTGGCGGTTTCGGCCATGATTTCCGGGTTTGAGGCCAGTGTAGCGGCGAGGTTGGCCTCGTGCGCCTGCAGGCTGGTGGCAAGCTCTTCTGCGTGAACCAGCGCAGCGCCTGCGGCCAGCAGCATTTGTGGCAGGAAATGCCATTCCAGCGGCCACGCTGTCCCGTCGCGCTCCTCAAGGGGGCTGGCGGCAGCGGCAAGCCCGGCCTGGGCGGCAATCGCAATGCTGTTGAGCACCTGAATGGTCTCGGCCTGCACCGGGTTCGCCTTTTGCGGCATGGTCGAAGATCCGCCGCCCGTTCCGCTGGAAAGCTCCGCAATGTCCGTGCGCCCGGAAAGCGCCAGGTCTCCAGCCATCTTCGCAAGGGCGGAGGTGACCTGTTGCAGCCAGCCCGCAAGCGCCAGAATGGGCGTCCGGTTGACGTGCCACGACGGGCTGTCTTCAAGGCCGAGTTCCAGTGCGAGCGCCGCCGAGACTGCGGTTCCATCCGGAGCGATTGCGCTGTTGATGCCTGAGGCGCCGCCAAACTGGACGCGCAGCACGGCGGACCTGAGCGCGGGCAGGGCATTTTCCGCATCTATCAGCGGATGCGCCCATTGCGCGATCCGGTAGCCGAGGGTGATCGGTGTCGAAACCTGGCTGCGCGTACGCCCCGCCATGAGCTGATCCGCATGGCGCTCGCTCTGCCGTTCCAGCGTATCGACCAGTTTTTCCAGTCGAGCGCCCAGGATCTCCAGCGCCACTTTCGCCTGAAGGACCAGCGCCGTGTCGATCACGTCCTGACTGGTCGCGCCCCAGTGCAGCCAGGCCCCGGCGTCGGCGCTGAGCTGCTTGCGCAGTTCCGCCACAAGCGCTGGAACGGGCACGCCGGCGGATCTTGTACCGGCCGCAAGGTTTGCGGGCTCGATCTTAGCGTCGGCGAGCTTCTCTGATATCTCCCGCGCGGCCTGCGCCGGAATGATCTCCAGGCGCCCCTGTACGGTGGCAAGGGCGCGCTCGAAGGCGATCATATGCGCGACATCGCTGCCATCAGCGAGAAGCTTGGTCAGGTCACCGTCAGCAAAGAGGGAGGAATGGATCTGGCTGGAAAATAGAGAAAGAGGCATGGCTCGGCAGGGTCTCTGGATGGGCCCTTATTGAGAGCCAAGTGGAAAGGCGGGTCAAGCCGCCTTCAGCGGCAGACCCAGGATCTCGCGCGCCTGCTGCCAGGTCGCGACGGGACGCTCATATTTCTCGCAAAGATCCGCCGCCCGTTTTACAAGTGCCGCATTGGAAGGGGCAAGCGTGTCCCGGTCGAGGCGGATGTTGTCTTCCAGGCCGGTGCGGGTATGCCCGCCTGAGGAAATGCACCACTCGTTGAGGGTGAACTGATGTTGGCCGATCCCGGCGGCACACCATTCGGCGTCCGGTACCAGCCGTTCAACGGTCTTGATGTAATAGTCGAAGACATCCCGGTCGACCGGCATGGCATTCTTCACGCCCATGACGAACTGCACATAAAGCTTGCCCGGAATACGCCCGTCCCGGTTCATGGCGGCCGCCTGGTGAATGTGGCTCAGGTCGAACGCCTCGATCTCCGGTTTCACATGATGGGTGCGCATCTCGCTGGCAAGCCAGTCGACCAGATCCGGCGGGTTCTCATAGACCCGGGTCGGGAAATTGTTGGAGCCGACGGACAGCGACGCCATGTCGGGCTGAAGGGCAATCATGCCGCCGCGTTCCTTCCCGGCGCCCGAACGGCCTCCGGTGGAAAACTGGATG
Source organism: Labrenzia sp. R5_0 (assembly GCF_017743835.1). Taxonomy (NCBI): domain Bacteria; kingdom Pseudomonadati; phylum Pseudomonadota; class Alphaproteobacteria; order Hyphomicrobiales; family Stappiaceae; genus Labrenzia; species Labrenzia sp. R5_0. The sequence goes on from NZ_JAGHRK010000003.1 coordinate 40,536, forward strand.
ATCATGCCGGGGCAGTGTTTTTCCAGCCCTTCCTTGAGCCGTGCGAACTTCTCCGGATCCGAGGATGGCGTCTCATCGTCGTTGCGCACATGGGCGTGGACGATGGTCGCACCGGCCTCGAAGGCAGCCTGCGTGCTTTCCACCTGCTCCGTAACGGTGATCGGCACCGCCGGATTGTTTTCCTTCTTCGGCAGCGATCCGGTAATCGCGACGCAGATGATGCAGGGCTTGGACATGTTTCACGCCGCTCCGGTTTCGCTTGCGCCTGTCCCAACAAGGAGCGGCGATCGTTGCATGAGACTTCCTCATCCTGAGGAAGCGCTTCAGCGCTGTCTCGAAGGATGGGCCGCATACTTTGAGTGCGCCGCCCATCCTTCGAGACGCATGGCTTGGCCAAGCTCCTCAGGATGAGGAAGAGTGGTTTGTGCCTTCTCAGATATCGAAGAACACCGTTTCGTCCGGGCCTTGCAGCTTGACCTCGAAACGATAGACCGTCTTGCCGTCGCGCTCGGTCTTCCGGGCGATCAGGGTCTGGCGGCGCTTTTCCCATTCGATCAGGTTGATCACCGGGTCGGCCGCGTTGGCTTCGGTCTCGTCCTCGAAGTAAAGGCGGGTCTGAAGCCCGACATTGATGCCGCGTGCGACGATCCAGAGGCTGATATGGGGCGCGGAAACCTTGCCGTCCGGCAGCTTGACCGGGCCTGGCTTGACCGTGTCGAACCCCCATTCGCCGGTGTCGAAATCGGTGATGACACGGCCCCAGCCGCGGAACCCGTCTTCCACGTCGCCGGCATGTTCAGGATGGGCGTAAATGCCCTCGCTGTTGGCCTGCCAGGTTTCCAGCATCACGTCCTTGATCGGCGAGCCCATGCCATCGATGACGACACCTTCCACACGAATGCGCTCACCCTTGGCATTGGGGCCTGCGATATCCCAGCCCAGTTCCTGCCGATAGATGTCGAAACCGGCGGCGCCTGGCGCGAGGCCGATATGAACGTAAGGTCCGGCCGTCTGGGAAGGCGTTTCCTTCAGATAGTCGAGTTGCTGCGTCATGATCAGTTCCCCTCCGGCCGGTTTTCAAACAGGGTCGAGCGGCGTCCGCGCAGGACGATGTCGAACTTGTAGGCGATCGTGTCCAGCGGGATGGTGGCATTGAGGTCGAGCTTGGCGACCAGTTGCTCGATGGCCGCCGGATCGGGAATGGTGTTCACGATCGGGCATTTCGGAATGAGCGGATCGCCCTCGAAGTAGCATTGGGTGATCAGGCGCTGACAGAAGGCAGTGCCGAAGATAGACATGTGGATATGGGCCGGCCGCCAGTTGTTCACCCAGTTGCGCCAGGGGTAGGCGCCCGGTTTGATCGTGCGGAAATAGTAGTAGCCGTTCTCGTCGGTCAGGGTGCGGCCGCAGCCGCCGAAATTCGGGTCGATGGGTGCAAGATAGGTGTCCTTCTTGTGCCGGTAGCGTCCGCCCGCATTGGCCTGCCAGATCTCCACCAGGGTGTTCGGTATCGGCTTCGCGTTCTCGTCCAGCACCCGGCCATGCAGGATGATCCGCTCGCCGATCGCGCTTTCACCCGCCTTCGCGTAGTTGTAGATCAGGTCCTTGTCGAGCGGGTCGATATCGTTATGGCCGAAGGTCGGCCCGGTGATCTCGCTGACGTTGTTTTCCAGGCTGATCATCGAATATTGCGGCGAGCGCGACACGCTGGTCTTGTAGTCCGGCGTATGTGCAGGCGGATGCCACTCGCGGTCCCGCTGATAGAAAGGTCCGGGTTTCAACATCGATTTTCCTCCGTTAACCGCCTGTCGCGGTCAGCTTCTGGCCGCTGCGTTCCATTTCGGCGTAAGTTTCCTTGGCGATCTTGAGCGCCTGGTTTGCACGTGGCACGCCGGCATAGACCGCCACATGCTGAAATGCCTCGAGCACGTCCTGCTTGCTGGCGCCGGTGCGGGCGGTTGCCCGGATATGCATGGCAATCTCCTCGAAATTGCCGAGTGCCGCCAGAAGGGCGAGCGTCAGCATCGAACGCTCCCGCGGACTGATGCCGTCCGACGCCCAAACCGTGCCCCAGGCACCCTCGGTGATCAGGGTCTGGAATGGTTCGTCAAGTGGCGTCTTGGCGGCTTCCGCCCGGTCGACATGTTCATCGCCAAGCACGGATCGCCTGACCTTCATGCCGGTTTCAAAACGCTCAGACATGGAGGTCCTCCTTCAGGAAAGTCATGAGATGGCCGGCAAAGACATCCGGCTTTTCGACGCAGGGCAGATGACCCGCACCGGAAATTTCAACGTAGCGGCTGCCGGCGATGAGGTCCGCCGTGCCGCGCACCATGGCCGGTGGGCTGGCAAGGTCCTCGCTGCCGCCGATGCCCAGCACCGGCAGGCGAAGCCCGGACGTGCTGTCCGTCAGATCTGCACCGGCTATTGCTTCGCAGCAGCCGATGTAACCCTCTGTCGGCGTGCGAACCAGCATGTGGCGCCAGGCCAGGCATTCGGCCGTCTGGCGGAAATCTTCCGAAAACCAGCGCTCCAGAATGGCATCGGCAAGGCTCTCGATGCCGCTTGCACGGATCCGGGCAATCCGGTCTTGCCACATGGCGGCTTCGCCCATTTTCGCGCCGGTGTTGGACAGTACCAGACCCTTGATGCGTTCCGGCTGCCGGTGCGAAAGGAGCTGACCGATCATACCGCCGATGGAAAGCCCGACAAAAACACAGGAGCCGATCTGAAGGTGATCGAGCAGCTGTTGCGTGTCGCTGGCGAGATCGTCCAGGGAGTAGGGGCTCTCGGGACAGGAGGATAGCCCATGGCCGCGCTTGTCGAAGCGGATCAGCCGGAGGCCTGTTTCCGGCAGAAGGTCGATGACCTTGTCCCAGAGCCGCAATTCCGTCCCGAGCGAATTGGCGAAGACGACAGGCGTGCCGTCCGGGTCGCCATCTTCGCGCCAGTGAATGTCGGCAGAAGGCAGACGCGCGATCTTCATCAGTAGGGCAGTCCCACATAGTTCTGCGCAAACCACTTCTGCGCGGTTTCATTGTGATGCAGAGACTCGATTTCCGCCCGCTGCATCTTCAGATCGAAATCCGACTGATCCGGGAACCGGTGCAGCATGTTGGTGGTCGCCCAGCTGAAACGCTCTGCTTTCCAGATCCGAGCCAGGGCTTTCTCCGAATAGGTATCGATGCCGTGGCTGTCCTTGTCCTGATAGTAGTGCACCAGACCCTCGTAGAGGTAATGGACGTCGGAGGCAGCGGTGTTGAGGCCCTTGGCGCCGGTCGGCGGCACGATATGGGCGGCATCGCCGCACAGGAACAGACGGCCCCAGCGCATCGGCTCGCACACGAAGGACCTGAGCGGGGCAATGGATTTCTCGATAGAGGGGCCGGTGACCAGCTTGTCGGCAACCGCTTCCGGTAGCCGGCGTCTCAGTTCGTCCCAGAACTTCTCGTCGGTCCATTCGAAAATGTCGTCGCTGACATTGCACTGGACGTAGTAGCGCGACAGGTTTTCGTTGCGCATGGAGCAAAGCGCAAAGCCGCGTGCCGAGTTGGCATAGATGAGTTCTTCATGCACCGGCGGCGTCTCGGAAAGAACCCCCAACCAGCCGAAGGGAAACACCTTCTCGTAGTCCTTGCGCACGGTGTCGGGAATGGTCTTGCGGCTGACGCCGTGGAACCCGTCGCAGCCCGCCACGAAATCGCAGTCGATGCGCCGCGCGCTGCCGTCCACGGTAAAGGTGACATAGGGCGCGTCCGTGTCCGCATCGCGGATCTCGACCCCCTCGACCTCGAAAATCGTCTGACCGCCAACCGCATCGCGGGCGTCATAAAGATCACGCGTGACTTCCGTCTGGCCGTAGACGACGACATTCTGGCCGATCAGCTTCTGGAAGTTGATGTCGAACATCTCGTTTTCGTACGAGATGCAGGTGCCGTCATGGACGAAGCATTCCTTGTCCATCCGCTCGGCCACGCCGGCCTCGCGCATCATGTTGACGAGACCCGTTTCCAGAATGCCGGCCCTGATGCGGCCAAGCACATATTCACGCGTCTTGCGCTCCAGAATGATGGTCTCGATGCCCTTCAGATGAAGAAGCTGCCCGAGCAGCAGGCCGGACGGTCCACCGCCGACAATGACAACCTGAGTTCGCATCCGATCCTCCCTTGTTGAATTGATATTGAATGATCAAAATTGGGAAGTAAAATGAGATATTCGGCTTCTTTCTTTCCAAAATGAGAAATTAAATGATCGACCGACGCATCAAGTTCCGGCACATCCAGTGCTTCGTGGAGATTGCGCAGGAACGCAGCCTGAAACTGGCTGCCGACAAGTTGAATCTCACCCAGCCGGCGATCTCCAAAACGCTCAAGGAACTGGAAGATATCATCGGCGCCAGCCTGATGACGCGAAACCGGGCCGGCATCGCGCTGACCAAGCAGGGCAAGGTGTTTCTGCATTTCGCGCAGATCTCGCTGGCGAGCCTGCAGCAAGGCCTGGATGGGGTCGAGAAGGAAGGCGAACACGCCCGCGCGACCTTGAAGGTGGGCGTTCTGCCGAGTGTCGCGGCCAGCTTCATGCCCCCGGTCATCAAGGAGTTTTCCGAACTAGCACCTCATGTCATGGTCCAGATCATGGACGGCCCGCACGGCTACCTGATCGAACGGCTGAAGATGGGTGAACTCGACCTGGTGATTGGCCGGCTCGGCAGGCCGGTGTCCATGGAAGGCGTTTCCTTCACCCAGCTTTATTCCGAGCGGGTCGATGTGATCGTCCGGGTCGGGCACCCGCTTCTGGAAAGGCCGGACATCAAGCGTATTGTCGAATGGCCCGTGCTCTATCCGCCGGAAGGCGCGGCGATCCGGCCACTGGTCGAGCGCTTCATGATCGCCAATGGGGTCGGCGAGATCCCGAACAAGATCGAAACGGTCTCGGGTGCTTTCGGCAGGGTCTATACCCGCCGGACCGACGCGGTCTGGATCATTTCATCCGGCGTGGTGCAGAACGAAACCGCCGACGGTCACCTGGTCCGCCTGCCGTTCGACACCGACATGACCAAGGGGCCGGTCGGGCTGATGACCCGTCCGGACACCCAGCCGGGAGCCGAGGAACAGGTCTTCCGGCTGGCGGTTCAGACCGTGATCGAGGAGCTGGGGCTGAGTTCGTGACACCTTGATTTTACTAGCTGAGGCGTAAAGCTTAACTCTTTCCATGTAGAGTTCTCGGCTAACAACTTCGAAAGTTTATTCGGAGAATAAAGTGTTTGAATTCAATGAATATACTGGAAAAATAGGAATGCTGTTGTGGGTGGCGGGGATGATATTTCTTGTGGGGGCCCAATATTCACAAGAGGTGTTGCTAGGAAAATGGAAAGCAAAAGAAAATAAATGGGTAACAGCAGGCTACAAAGGCTTTGGTCACCGCATAATTAAAGAAAACAATCCGCCAATTGAGTTTGAGGAAGCATTCAACAATAGAGTTTTTAAAAAATATGGCTGGATTGGCTACATTAGTTTATTCGGCTTTTTTCTTATGATAATTGCAGGATCGTAGCGCGAGATTTTTAATCAATGAGAGTAATCGAAACCTCTCCCGTGCAATGATGTCTGCCTCATCGACGGGCAAAGTTTGATAGCGATTGTCTGCACTTTGCATAGGCGGAATCGTAGGATTTGCGCTTCGAAGGTTCCAATCCGCCGAATTAGCGAGGCAAAACTCCTTTTACATGCGCGACGCACACCCCGCCAGAGCAGCGAAATCGTCATCAAGCAGATGAACCGGAATGCCGGAAACCAGCTTTTGCTGGCGACCCTTCGCGCAAAAGGCGTTGATGAATTCCGGTTCTGCCAGGAACCTCGCCAGACTTCGGGTGACGCCGCCTGTCAGCACGATGCCGCCAAGGGACAGGAACACCAACGAGAGGTCGCCAATCACCCGGCCGAGAAATGTCACCCATTGCCGAGCAGCGGAAACGCAAATCGGATCGGATCCGGAATTGGCGCGCTCCGCAATCTCAGCCGGTGACAGGTCGCGCGGCGACAGGCCCTGCTCGAGACAGTACCACTCGTGAATTTCCTTGAGACCGCTTCCCGACAGCGCCCGTTCGACGGAGGCGCGTCCACGGTTGAGAGCGAGGTAGTTCCAGAGCCGAAGTTCGTCTTCGGTTTCGACCGGCAAAGTCGAGTGGCCGCATTCACCGGTGCCGACATGAAATCCGGCAGGTGTCTGAAACAGGGCGGCAGCATTGAAACCGGTTCCCGCGCCGACGACGAGGCGCGTGGCGTTGCTGCGCAGTTTCTGGCTCGGTTCATAGACGGGCTGAAGCCGCTCCGTTGGGACCTTGTCCAGCGAGTAGGCGAGCGCCTCGAAATCGTTCAGGAAGGTAATGTTCGCTCCGCCCAGAACCTTGCCGATGCAGTCGGCACTGAAAGTCCAGGGATGGTTCGTCATGCGGATCGCGGGGCCATCGATGGGGGCCGCGATGGCGATGACGGCAGACGCACAGGCCGGTCGCCCGGCTTCCGAAAGATAGGTGCCGATGGCCGCTTCCGGTGATTCGAAATCCGCATTGCGGAACCGCGCGATGGTGTTTTCCAGAACGCGGCCGTTCTCGACCAGCGCCAGCCGGGTGTTGGTGCCGCCGATGTCTGCGGCAAGGCCTCGTTGAATGCTCATAGGCGGTTACCCGATGCAATGTCGAAATAGGAAATCTTGGAAAGGTCGAAAGCGATCGGGACGCGCTGACCGGCGGTGACCGGCGCATCCGCCGACAGCCGGGCAACGGCTTCCGTTCCGCCAAGTTGAATGACCGCATAGGTGTCGGCGCCGGCCGGTTCGACCACGTCCAGAAGGCAATCGGCGCTTTGCAGGCTGCCGCCGTCGATGCCACCGGACCGCAAGCCAAGATCCGTCATCGCCTCCGGGCGAAGGCCGATGGTGAGCTCTGCCGTACCGCCGGCGGACAGCGTTTCCGGCCCCGGACCATAGTCGAACAGTTCCAGCGGCGGTCCTTCCGGCGTCGGGATCTGCAGCCGGAGATGGTCGCCCTCGCGTGTAGCGGTGCCGGTCATCAGGTTCATGGACGGTGCGCCCATGAAGTCCGCGACAAAGGCATTCACCGGCTTGTTGTAGATCTCCTGCGGCGTGCCGATCTGTTGGACCTCGCCGTCTTTCATCACAACGATCCGGCTGGCCAGCGTCATGGCTTCGATCTGGTCATGGGTTACGTAGACGATGGACGCGCCTGTTGTCTGATGGATGCGCTTGATTTCCGTGCGCATGGTCACCCGCAGCTTGGCATCGAGATTGGACAGCGGTTCGTCGAACAGGAACAGTTTCGGTTCGCGCACAAGGGCCCGGCCCATGGCAACACGCTGGCGCTGTCCGCCGGAAAGTTCCGCCGGGCGGCGGTGCAGCAGGTGTTCGATCTTCAGAAGATCCGCGACCTCGGCCACCTTCCGTTTCTTCTCTGTCTCTTCGACCTTTCGGACTTCAAGGCCGAAGCCGATGTTGCGTTCCACGCTCATGTTGGGGAACAGGGCATAGGACTGGAACACCATGGCGATATCCCGGTCGGCCGGTTCGTCGTTGGTGCGGTCCTTGCCGGCAATGCGGATGGTGCCGGAGGATATGTCGGTCAGTCCGGAAATGCAGCTCAGCAGGGTCGACTTGCCGCAACCGGACGGTCCAACCAGGACAAGAAACTCGCCGGGCGCCATGGAGATATCGATGTCCTTGAGGACATTCACGTCCCCGTATCTCTTCTGCAGGCGGCTGATTTGGAGGATGGGGTCTTGCGGCATTGCGGCGTTCATTCCTTGTCGGTCTCCTGCTGAGGTCAGCCCTTGACGGATCCGGCGACCAGTCCGGAGACGATGAATTTCTGGAAGGCGATGGCGAGGATGGCTGGCGGCAATGTCGCCAGAACGCCAACCGAGGCGATGACGCCGTAGTCGGTAACGCGTCCGGCGGAGAAATCCGCGATCGCCACAGGCAGGGTCTTCGCGCTGAGATCGTTGGTGAAGATCAGGGCGTAGAAGAACTCGTCCCAGGCCACCAGGAAGGACAGCATGGCGGTGGCGGCAATGGCCGGAAGGGCCAGCGGCAGCACCACCTGCCGGATGGTGTAGGCGGTTCCGGCACCTTCCATGAAGGCAGCCTGCTCCACTTCCACCGGCAGCACGTCGATATTGGCCTTCATCAGCCAGGTGGCGAAAGGCAGCAGCATGGCCGTATAGACGATAATCAGCGTCACCGTGTGGTTCAGCATGCCGAAGCTGCTGAAGGTCGAATAGAGCGGCAGCACATAGGTGATCGGCGGCATCATGATCGTTGCGAGAAAGGCGAACAATAGGACCATCGACGCCTGTCTTCTGGAAAAGGCATAGGCAGCCGGAATGGCGAGCAGAAGCGCGATGACGGTTGCCCCGCCCGCTGTCAGGAGGGAATTCCGGAGTGCGCTCAAAAACCGCTCGCCGTTGCCGCCTTCAAGGCTGAGCAGGCTCGTGTAGCGGCTGAAGTCAAGTTCGGAGGGGATCCAGCGCAGCGGCACCTCGGTCAGGTCGGTCGGCGCGCTGATGCTCATGACGGCAAGCCAGAGCAGCGGACCTGTTGTGAAGGCTGCCAGCAACAGGGCGCAACCATAAAGCAGGATGGATTGAACGAGCGAGCGTTTCATGCCGCGCCTCCCGCCGTCTGCCGCTTGGTCGCGGAATAATAGAACACGATCAGAACGGCACTGATGCCGGCAACCAGCACCGCATAGGAGGCCCCGCTGCCACTTCTGAGGTAGTTGAAATATTCCTGGTAGACGTAAAAGCTCGCGGTCTTGGTGCTGTCCGCGGGGCCTCCGCCGGTCATCACGTAGATGATGTCGAAGACGCGGAAGGCCTCGATGGTTCGCAGCACCATGACGACCATTAACGGACCGGCGATCCAGGGCAGGGTGATCGAGCGGAACCGTTTCCAGGGCCCGGCGCCTTCGATGGCTGCCGCCTTGTTGAGGTCACCGGGCACTGTCTGCAGGGCGGCCAGTGCCACATAGGCAACCAGCGGAAAGTTCTTCCAGACATCTGCCAGGATGACCATGTTCATGGCGGTCGCCGGATCGCCGATCCAGCTGCGGTAATCGGAAATGAGGCCCAGCTGGAACAGCAGGGAGTTCAGCGCGCCATAATCAGGGTGATAGATCAAGCGCCAGGCAACGGCGTTGACGATGGTCGGCACCGCCCAGGGCAGGATGATCAGAGCCCGAAGCAGCGTCCGGCCCCGGAATTCCTGGTTGAGCAGCACGGCAACCGCGACACCGAGAATGCCTTCCAGGCCCACCGAGACGATGGTGAAGTAAAGCGTCCTGAAGAGGGCGTCCTGAAAATCCGGGTCGGTAAGCGCGTAGACGTAGTTTTCCAGGCCGATGAAATGCACCGGCTCGGGAAGAGCGGAAATGCGCGTGTCGGTGAAGCTCAGCCACAGTGTGTTGGCAAGCGGTATCAGCGTGACCAGCGCAAGCAAAGCCAGGGCCGGCGCCAGAAGGATCCATTTTTCACGTTTCTGGCGTCGGCCAAGCATGGTCAGTCTCCCGTCAGTCGCAAACTTAGCGGATGCGCTTGACGCGGTCTGCGGCAGCTTCCAGCGCGTCATCCACACTTGCCTGGCCGAGCAGGACCTGATGGATGTTCTTCTGGAGAATGTCGGAGACTTCGGTGTAGGACGGCACCAGCGGACGCGGATACATGACAGCGATGGATTCTTTTGCCGCCGCGATCAGGTCTTCCTGGCCTTCGATCACCTTCGGTTCGGAATAGGACGCCTTCCAGATCGGCAGGCTGAGCTTGGCATAGTTGTCCTGAACGTCCTTCTGGGTCAGGAAGGAGATATAGGCCCAGGCTTCATCCGCATGCGGGCTGTTGGCCGGAATGCCGAGACCCATGGAACCGTTGACGCTGGAGGCGGTTGACTTGCCTTCGACGCCTGGTGCCGGAGCTACCTTCACCTTGCCGGCGACCTTGCTTTCCTTCGGGTCGTTGGCCAGGGCATTCATGTAGGTCCAGTTGAGGGCAAACGCCGCTTCGCCGTTGGAGAACACCCGGCGGACGTCTTCTTCGAAATATTCGCGTGAAGACGGGTTGCTCAGGCCTTCGTCCAGCGTTGCCTTCATGAAGGAAACGGCATCCTTGGCACCGCCTGCGGTAAAGGCCGGCTGGCCTTCATCGAAGAACGCGCCGTCATTGGCCGCCGTCAGGGTGGTGAAGTCGCAGATCATCGCCTCGGACTGGGACCAGCTCCAGACCAGCGGATATTCGACAATGCCCTTGTCCTTGATCTGCTTGGCCTGTTCCGCCAGTTCGGCCCAGGTCTTGGGCGGGGCGGAAATGCCAGCCTCTGCCAGCATGTCGGCATTGTAGAAGAGGTATTTCGTATCGAGGATCCAGGGCATGCCATAGCGCTTGCCGTCATATTCGACCGTCGTCCAGGCACCATCGAAAACCTTGTCGGTATAGTCGGCCGGAATGCGGTCCGTGACATCCTGCAGGAAGCCACGCGTTGCGAATTCGGCCGGCCAGATCACGTCGAACAGGACAACGTCATAGCCGTCATCGCCCGCACCTGCTGCTGCAATAATCTTGTCGTGCAGGGCTTCATAGGGAACGAATTCGAGTGCAACCGTGACGCCGGGATTTGCTTCCTCGAACTTGGCGGTCATCGACTTGATGTCGTCTTCGCTGTAAGCCGCCTGGCTCATGAAAAGTGCATTCAGTGTGGTGTCGGCCAATGCCGTCGTGGTCATGGCCAGGGTCGCGAAGGCGGACCCCAAAATCATCTTTCCAAACGTGTTCATCTCGCCCTCCGGTTTTTGTGTAGGCAAAGCATCCTATGTTCGGTTTTTTTATTTTGTCAAATTGATAGAAAAAATAATTTCTGGTCTATTGGCGCCATGAACGACAGTGCTCCGATCCCCGCATCCTTCCGGACCAGCGGCACAAACCTGACCCGCGCCAAGACGCATAATCACCGCGTTGTGCTGGAAGTCATCCGCACGCGCGGTCCGATCGGTCGCACGGAAATATCTGAAATCACGTCGCTTTCCCGCCAGACGGTGCAGAACATCGTCGGCGAGCTGGAAAGCCGCGGCATTGTCGAGATGCATGCCCAGAAGGCCAGGGGGCGCGGCCATCCGGGCATGACGGTGCAGCTCAAACCCGATCATGCCTACAGTCTCGGGTTTCATGTCGATCGTCTGTCAGTGACGGCGATTGCCTGCGATCTTCTGGGCAGCATCGTCTGGCAATCGGCCGCTCCCATGGCCGCTGCCACGCCCGAGGCAGCCAACAGCCGGATACTGTCGATGGCAGAAGAGTTCCGCGCGGCGCATCCCGGTATGGCCAAGTGTCTGTTCGGCGTCGGTCTTGCCGCTCCCGGCCCTTTTGAAACCGGATCGCAGACCTCCAGCGGCACCGATGCCACCACATTTTCGGATTTCGGCTCGCCGGAAAATCTCGCACAGCTTCAGTCGGCGATCGGCTTGCCGGTGGTCCTTCAGAACGATGCGTCGGCCGCCGCGCTGGGCGAGCATGTTTACGGGATCGGCCGCAGCTTCAACAGCTTTGCCTTCATCCAGTTCGGTATGGGGCTTGGCGCCGGCTTTGTCCTGAACGGAGCGCTCTATCCGGGTGCGACGAAAAACGCCGGTGAAATCGGGCACGTTGTGATCGACCCGACAGGCCCGGCCTGTTCCTGCGGCAACACCGGCTGCCTGGAGCGGTATCTGTCACTCAACGCGCTGTGCGAAAGGCTTGGCCTGGAGCCGACGGAACCAGGCTCCGTTGGGCGGATCGAAGCCTTGTTCGCCGAAGGAGATCCGGCAGTCCTCGGCTGGATAGCCGATGTCGCGCCGCTCATGCGCCAGATGATCAACATGATCGAGATGATGCTGGACCCGGAAGCGCTGATCCTGGGTGGCATCATTTGTCCGGACTTCCTCCAGGCGCTGCTCGACAGTGCCTCCCCGCTTCCCCGCCGTCTCGACGGTTCGCTTGAAGAAGACAGGATCCGTATCGGTACGTCCGGTGCAACAGCGGTCGCCCTCGGTGCGACGGCCGCCGCCGTCGATGCGCTCTACGCCCCCTCGGTTTCGCACCTGCTGCTGTGAGAGCAAGCCTCTATGGAAACCCTCATGCTGAGGAGGACCGTCAGGTCCGTCTCTAAGCATGGGCGGCAAATCCCGAACAGGCGGCCCATCCTTCGAGACAGCGCTGAAGCGCTTCCTCAGGATGAGGGGAGGAAGAGGTGCCGCATTGAAGATTGTCACCCCGGACAAGCGCAGCGCAGATCCGGGGCCCACTCTCAGGGCTGCTTGCCGAAATGGTCGGATGTCAACAAGAGACTTCGCTCCAAACCGAATCTCTGGCAACGAGTAGGCCTCCGGTCTTCCTTCGGTCGCCCGGGCTGACAACCGAGATACCGGCAAAACTGAGCCAGCTAGGACTGGTTACCTTGCCGGAATGAGGATGCGCGGTCAGTCTGCCCCTAACTCAGGCCCAGCATCTTCCGGATCTGCTCCTGGTCGGTCTCGCCGCCGGCGAAGTCGTCGAAGGCCTTGTCGGTGACTTCGATGATGTGGTGCTCAATGAAGGGCGCGCCTTCCGCGGCGCCCTGTTCGGGTGACTTCAGGCAGCATTCCCATTCCAGAACGGCCCAGCTGTCATAGCCATGTTGGGCGAGCTTGGAGAAGATGCCGGAAAAATCAACCTGGCCATCACCCAGGGAGCGGAACCGGCCCGCGCGGTTGACCCAGCCCTGATAGCCGGAATAGACGCCCTGGCGGCCGTCCGGATTGAACTCGGCATCCTTCACGTGATAGGCGCAGATGCGCTCGTGGTAGATGTCGATGAACGCCAGATAGTCGAGCTGCTGCAGCAGGAAGTGCGACGGATCGTAGTTGATCTGGCAGCGCGTGTGGCCTCCGAGCGCCTCCAGGAACATCTCGAAGGTGGCGCCGTCGAAGACGTCTTCGCCGGGATGGATTTCATAGCCGACATCGACACCGTTTTCGTCATAGACATCAAGGATCGGTTTCCAGCGTGCCGCCAGTTCCTTGAATGCTTCCTCGATCAGCCCCGCAGGCCGTTGCGGCCAGGGGTAGAGATAGGGGAACGCCAGTGAACCGGTGAAGCTGACGGAAGCAGTGAGGCCAAGCCGCTTGCTGGCGATCGCCGCCTTTTGCATCTGGTCGACCGCCCAGGCCTGCCGGGCTTTCGGATTGCCGTGCACTTGGGATGGCGCAAAACCGTCAAAGGCCAGGTCATAGGCCGGGTGAACCGCCACGAGCTGGCCCTGCAGATGGGTCGAAAGCTCGGTAATCTCGACGCCCGCGTCCGCGCAGATACCTTTGACCTCGTCGCAATAGGTTTCGCTTTCGGCGGCCTTGTCGAGATCGAACAGGCGGCTGTCGAAAGTCGGGATCTGAATGCCCTTGTAGCCGAGATCCGCGGCCCATTTGGCGATTGCGGGAAGCGAATTGAACGGAGCGTCGTCTCCGGCAAACTGGGCCAGGAAAATCGCGGGCCCCTTGATCAGTCCAGCCATGTATATCTCCTTAGGGTGTGAACTCACGTTCCCTCTGGTGCGTATGAAAACCTGCTGAAATCGGCGGTCTTGCCTTGTCCGGTTATGTCGAAGGCCAGCATACCGACAAAGGCGCCGGTAAAGGAGCCGTGCTCACCTCGCCCGCCTTCATCCGAGATCACGCTGGCATCGAGATCCGGTCCGAAGGGCGTCCAGTCGCGGCTTTGCTGGCGCCAGAAGAATTGCTGGCGGGCACCATCAACCTCAACGGCAAGCTCGACCGGTCCGGCGCCAAGCGCGACAGGGTCTGCCGGAAACGACATGCGTCCATCCGGCCAGTCGCCGGGGCAGGAAAGCAGCGTCAGGCAACGGCCGAGCTGTTCTGTCCAGCTCACGGCCAGAAAATGGAACTTGTGCCGGTTGTAATAGGTCGTCAGTCCGGCCGCCTGCTGGTAGGTCGTTGGCGCAAAATCGGTGAGCGTGGTTTCTACCCGGTAGCCGAGGTGCTCCTGGCGCCGGGCAACCAGCGACTGCTCGTACCAGCTGCCGATGCTTTCCCGCCCGATGAGGCGCAGGGCCGTTCCCGTCAGCGTGAACAGCCGCTCCGGATAAGGCGTGCGCAGCCACTGGAACTCCGGCGGCAGGATTTCGCCAGTGAATACGCGCTCCACGCGATGAGGGGGGCGAGTTTCTGTCGCCGTCAGACCCGGCACCTCAACCTTCGGAACCATGCCGCCGTCTTCCAGGTAAAGCCAGCCGTCCTCCCGCCAGACGCATTTCTGGATCGCGGTCTCCCGTCCCAGAGGCGAGAACCGTCCGGGCAGGGGCCGGGAACACAGATGGGTGTGGTAGACGTCGCCATCCGGCATTTCGACAATCTGGCCGTGACCGGCCCGTTGCAGCGGCGCGTCCGGATCGTCCTTGGCGGTGATGAGGTGGGTTTGCGGGTGAAGCTCGTACGGCCCGTCGATGGACCGTGACCGGGCCATGGTAACGGCGTGCCCGTAGCCGGTGCCGCCTTCGGCGACCGTCAGGTAGTACCAGCCGCCGCGCTTGTGAAGATGTGGACCTTCCGTCAGACCGTGCGGGCTTCCGGAAAAGATCTTGCGGATCTCGCCTTTCAGGCCTTCCGTTTCCGACCATTCCTGCAGCAGGATGCCGTCGAAGGCCGGATGGCGCGGATGCCCGCCGACGGAATTTGAAATGTGGTTCCATTGCAGGACCAGGAACCATTTGCGGCCATCGTCGTCATGAAACAGCGACGGATCGAACCCGTGTGAGCTGACGTAGATCGGGTCGCTCCACGGCCCCTCGATGGAAGGGGCCGTGACGATGTAGTTATGTGCGTCCTTGAAATTCCCATCCAGCCGTTTGACGTCCGTATAGACCAGCCAGAACCGTCCGTCCGCGTAGGAAAGACACGGTGCCCAGATGCCGCCGCTGTCCGGATTGCCGCGCATGTCGAGCTGGCTTGCCCGGCTGAGGGGCCGGCAGGCCAGATCCCAGTTGACCAGGTCTTTCGACCGGTGAATCTGGACGCCCGGATACCATTCGAAGGTCGAGGTGGCGATGAAATAGTCATCGCCCGCACGGCAGATCGAGGGATCCGGGTTGAACCCCGGCAGGATGGGATTTCGGATCATTTCCGGCTGGGTCCTTTCCGTTCAGCCGAGGCCGCCCACAGGTTGATATCCGCCTCGCGGGTGGTTTCCTCGATCAGCTTCAGCTCCTCGTCGGAAAACTGGAGATTGGCGACAGCTCCGACGCAGTCCTTTACCTGGCTGCCCCGGCTCGCACCGATCAGGGCCGTTGTGACCCGTCCTTTGCGCAGTACCCAGGCAAGGGCCATCTGCGCCAGCGTCTGGCCGCGCTTTTCGGCAATGTCGTTGAGAGCCCGGATGGTGGCGAGGTTGTCTTCGCTCAGGAACTGGGTCTTCAGCGATTTGCCCTGGTTCGCCCGGCTGTCTTCCGGAATGCCCTTCAGATATTTGCTGGTCAGCATGCCCTGGGCCAGCGGCGAGAAGGCAATGGAACCGATGCCGAGGTCGTCGAGCGTGTCCAGAAGACCGTCTTCCTCGACCCAGCGGTTGATCATGGAATAGCTCGGCTGATGGATCAGGCACGGTGTGCCCAGCTCCTTCAAGATGGCGGCGGCTTCCCGTGTCCGTTTGGAATTATAGGACGAGATTCCGACATAAAGCGCCCGTCCGGACCGCACGATGTGATCGAGGGCCATCATGGTCTCTTCCAGCGGTGTGTCCGGGTCGAAGCGGTGCGAATAGAAGATATCGACATAGTCGAGGCCCATCCGCTTTAAGGACTGGTCGCAGGACGCGATCAGGTATTTGCGGCTGCCCCACTCACCATAAGGCCCGGGCCACATCTCATAACCGGCCTTGGACGAAATGATCATCTCGTCCCGGTAAGGTGCAAAATCCGTCCGCAGCAGTTCACCGAAGGCGGTTTCCGCCGAACCCGGCTTCGGGCCGTAATTGTTGGCAAGATCGAAATGGGTGATGCCGAGATCGAAGGCGGTCCGGGCAATCTCCCGTTTCTTGTCGAGCGGCGTGTCGTCGCCGAAATTGTGCCAAAGGCCGAGCGAGATCACCGGCAGTTTCAGGCCGGATTTCCCGCATCGGCGGTATTCCATGGTGTCGTAGCGCGTTTCCGCTGCTGTCCAGGTCATAGGCTATCCCGTTATATTAAAAGGCCTTTTGCCGCCTGCGGGTCCAGGGCTTCCGGGCGCTCGCAGGTGGTTTTGATGTCAATGAAAGTCCCACTCTCGCCAGAAGCGAGAATCGACGTCATCACATCGACAACATGCAGAGCAAATTCCAAAGAGCAACGGTGTGGCCGATTTTCCAGGATGGCGAGGGCCATATCGGCCAGGCCTGCCGTGCGGTAATTGGCGTGGCCACGGTCGTTTGATTTGGAGAACGGATGGTTCCAGGCTTCCGACACTGTCACAAAACTGCCCTTGTCCGTCATGCGCACTTCACCACCGAAGAAATTCGGATCCGGCACATGCAGCGTGCCGGAACGGCCGTAAAGCTCCATGTTTGAATGGCCATGCTGCCACACGTCCCAGCTGGCGCAATAGGTGATCTGGGCGCCGGACTGGAACTGCATCACTGCGTGGATGGTCGTCGGTGTTTCCACCTTGATCTTTTCGCCGTTGCGCGGCTCGGAGGTGATGGTGCGATATTCAGATCCGGCGGAACTCATTGCACAGACCCGCTTCACCGGTCCAAGTAGCTGCACAAGGTTGGAAACGTAGTAAGGCCCGAGATCGAGGATCGGGCCACCGCCCACCTGGAAGAAGAAGTCCGGGTTCGGGTGCCACATTTCCATGCCCGGGCTCTGTACGAAACAGGTGCCTGACGTCACCTTGCCGATGGCGTCACTATCGATCAGGTGCCGGGCAAGCTGGTGTGCTCCGCCCAGGAAGGTGTCGGGGGCCGACCCGACCCTGAGGCCTTTTTCCTTCGCAATCGCGGCAAGGGATTCGCCCTCTTCCAGGCTGAGCACGAACGGCTTTTCCGAATAGACATGCTTGCCGGCTTCCAGAACGCGTCTGGAGACTTCGTAGTGAACGGCCGGAACCGTCAGGTTGACGATGATGTCGATATCGCTTGCCGCCAACAGGCCGTCGACGGTTTCGGCTCTCAGGCCGAATTCCTCGGCACGTGCTTTTGCGGCAGCTTCATTGATGTCGGCGCAGGCGCGCACCTCGATGCCCTTGAAGAGCGGAGAAAGGCGCATGTAGGCGGCCGAAATGTTTCCGCATCCGAGGATGCCGATGCCAAGTGTCTTGCTCATGGGGTTACCTCAGTAGGTGCGGAAGGCCGCAACGGAGCGGGTGGCGAAACGGTCGAAGTCGGAAGGCTTGTCGTGTTCCATGACGAAGAGATCGACCCCGACGCCACGAAGCGCCGACATGATGCCCTTCCAGTCCATGGTGCCCTGGCCGACGTCCGCCCAGCCGTCCTCGTCGGCACATTCGCCCTCTGGCGCGATGTCCTTCACGTGGGCCGTGGTGATGTGGCTGGCGTATTTCTCGATCCAGTCGAGCGGGTCCTGATTGCCGCGCACGATCCAGGCAATATCGGCTTCCCATTCGATGGAAGGGGCGGCCTCCATCAGGATGTCCATCGGCAGGCGGCCATCGGCGCAGGCATTGAATTCGAAATCGTGGTTATGCCAACCGAACCGCAGGCCGGCATCCCGGATCTTTTGACCGATGGCTTCCAGCCGCTCGGCGATGGACTGCCACATGGCCGCATCCGGAATGCGTTGCTCGGGCGGCACGGCGGGAACGAAGATCCGCTCCATGCCAAGGGTCTGGGCAGTGCTGATCACCTTGGCGAGGTCGTCTTCGAACTGCTCCATCGGAAAGAAATGTCCCGACGGCATCTTGAGACCCTGGGCGTCGAGCATGTCGCGAAAGGCCGCCGGGTTCTCGTAGTTTCCACCGAACCCCTCGACCTGGGTATAGCCGAGATCCGCAAGCCGCTTGAGAACGCCGTCCCATGGGGTGAATTCGCGGGCTGAATAGAGCTGGAAAGAAATATCCATCTTGATTGTCCTGAAGTGGTTAAGGACCGGCCTAGAGCCGGGATTCCGAGGTTTTGTCGAAAAGATTGGCGCGGGCGGGATCGAACCCGACCGTGATTGCGTCGCCGTGCCGGATGTTCGCCTGGCCGTCCATGCGCACCCACAATGTCTGGTTGCCGGTGGTGAAGCGGACAAGCGTGTCCGAACCGAGCGGCTCCACCAGTTCCACCTGCCCGTCCAACCGAACGAGCGCGGTGTCTGCTTCCGCGCCGCTGACCATGTGTTCCGGACGGATGCCGAACCAGGCTGCGCCTGCGGCAGGAGGGCCGTTCTGGAAGGTGTATCCGTCAAGCGAGAAGGTTTTCCCGCCTGATGCGAACCGGTAGTTTCCGCCGGCTTCTTCCAGCTCTCCTTCAAAGAAATTCATGGTCGGCGAACCGATGAACTCGGCCACATACTTGTTGGCCGGCCGGTTGTAGATCTCGTTGGGCGACGCCAGCTGCAGGATCTGGCCACCACGCATGATGGCAATCCGGTCGGCCAGCGTCATGGCCTCGATCTGGTCGTGGGTGACGTAGATCATGGTGTTGGACAGCTTCTGGTGCAGCTGCTTGATCTCGACCCGCAGGTCCGCCCGCAGCTTGGCGTCCAGGTTCGACAGCGGTTCGTCGAACAGGAAAACGTCGGCATCGCGCACCAGAGCCCGGCCGATGGCGGCACGCTGGCGCTGGCCACCGGAAAGGGCGGCCGGCTTGCGGTTGAGCAGCGGTTCGATCTGCAGGACCTTTGCAGCCCGGTTCACCCGCTCCTGGATTTCCGCCTTGGGCAGGCCCGCGTTCTTCAGGCCGAAGCTCAGATTCCCGGCAACGGTCATCTGCGGGTAGAGCGCATAGGACTGGAACACCATGCCGATGCCGCGCTGGGAAGGCTCCTCCCAGGTCACGTTGCGCCCGCCGATGAAGATCTGCCCGCCGGTCACGTCCAGCAACCCGGCAATGCAGTTCAAAAGGGTTGATTTTCCGCAGCCCGAAGAGCCGAGCAGCACGAGAAATTCACCCTGGCCGACATCGAGGTTGAGATCCTTCAGAACATCCAGGCTTCCGAAACTCAGGGAAAGGTTATTGATGGAGATACTTGGTTCCATGGGTCGTCTCGTTAGCCTTTCACCGCACCGGCGGCGATGCCGCGCACGAAGAGTTTTCCGGAGATGAAGTAGATGGTGAGGGGAACGAGGCCGGTCAGAATGGTCGCGGCCATGTTGACGTTGTATTCCTTCACCCCTTGCGTGGAATTAACGATGTTGTTGAGCTGCACCGTCATCGGATAGAGGTCCGGCTTGGTGTAGATCACGCCGAACAGGAAGTCGTTCCAGATGCCGGTCACCTGCAGGATCATGGCGACAACGAAGATCGGCAGGCTCATCGGCACCATGATCTGGAAGTAGATCGCCCAGAACCCGGCCCCGTCCACGCGCGCCGCCTTGAACAGCTCCTGCGGCACGGAGGCGAAATAGTTGCGGAACAGCAGCGTCAGGATGGGCATGCCGAAGATTGTGTGCACGATCACCAGCCCGGTCAGGCTGCCGTAAAGGCCGATTTCCCGCAGCATGATCACGATCGGATAGATCATCACCTGGTAGGGAATGAAGGCCCCGACGATCAGGATCGTGAAGAAGGTTTCCGAGCCCTTGAAGCGCCAGTTGGCAAGCGCATATCCGTTTACGGAGGCAATCGCGATCGACAGGATCACGGACGGGATCAGGATCTTGACCGAATTGAAGAAGCCGCGTGACAGGCCATCGCAGTTGAGGCCGGTGCAGGCTTCCGCCCAGGCCTTCACCCAGGGCTGGAAGGTGATCTCCACCGGTGGTGAGAAGATGTTGCCAAGCCGGATCTCCGGCATGCCTTTCAGCGAGGTGACGATCATCACGTAGAGCGGCAACAGGTAATAGAGGCAGACGACGATCAGCGTGCCGTAGATCAGGATGTTCCTGCGGGAAAGCGCCTTGCGCGGCTTGCGGCCGGCGGGGCCTTCGACCATCCGGCTGCCGGATGGTGTGCCGTCGCCGTGGCGGAGTGCCCGGTCGGGGCCGGCTTCGGCCGGGCCGGCATCGTATTTCATCGAGCCATTGAGGAGGTGGGGCGTCTTGGTCATTTGCGCTTGCCTCCGAATTCGAGATAGGCCCAGGGAACGACGATGATGACGACCGTCAGCAGCATCATGGTGGAAGCGGCAAAGCCCTGGCCGAGGTTCTGCGACAGGAACATGGCGTCATAGACGTATTTGGCCGGAACTTCGGAAGAGATGCCGGGCCCCCCGCCGGTCTGGGCGACGACCAGGTCGTAGACCTTGATGATGCCGGAGGCGATCAGCACGATTGCGGTGATGAAGATGCCGCGCATCATCGGAATGACGATGAACAGATAGGTCTTCCACATCGGGATGCCGTCGATCTTGGCGGCCTTCCAGATGTCCTCGTCAATCCCCCGAAGACCCGCCAGCATCAGGCACATGATCAGCCCGGTTCCCTGCCAAAGGCCGGCGATGAGGATGCCATAGATGACGATCTCGGGATTGTAGAGCGGGTCGAAATTGAAACTCTCCCAGCCGAGACTGCGCACCACGTGCTGGATGCCGAAATCGGGATTGAGAATCCACTGCCAGGCAAGACCCGTGACGATGAAGCTGAGCGCGAAGGGATAGAGCAGGATTGTTCTGAACGTGTCCTCGAACCGGATCTTCTGGTCGAGCAGGGCCGCCAGCATGAAGCCGATCAGCAGCGAGAAAATCAGCGAGAAAGCTCCGTAGATGGCCAGGTTCTCGATGGAGATCAGCCACTTGCTGCTGCTCCACAGCCGGTCGTACTGGGCAAGGCCGACGAATTTCTCACGCGGCAGGAGCTTGGAGTTGGTGAAGGAATAAAGAACCGTCCAGGCGGTTCCGCCGATGAAGACCACCACTGCGGTGATAATCATCGGAACCGCGGCCACCTTGGCGCTGATGTTCCGATGCCACCTCGCGGGGCGCGTAGCTGCGGCCATGCCGAAAACTTCCTTGTCGAGACGTCCAGGGTGATGTCGGGCGTTCCCTGCGCGCCGGAGCGCGCAGGGCTGGAGGACGCCGCCTGGCCGCGGTCCCGGTAAAGTTGGGACCGTGCGGCGCGGGCGGCGGGCCTTTTTCCGCTGTTAGTCGGCGTTGCCGACGATCGACGCGAACATCGACTGTGCGTCTTCAGCGGTCATGGACGGGTTGTTGAAGAACTCGACGAAGAGGTCGTTCACCTGGGTCAGGCTGTCGGCGGACATCAACTGGTCCGGAGACTGGATGACATTGCCTTTGGCCAGGATGTCGAGGCCCTTCTTCATGCAGTCGTTTGCAGCCGCCAGATCGACGTCGCCACGCACTGGCAGCGAGCCTTTCTTCAGGTTGAAGGCAACCTGGGCTTCCGGGGAAAGCATGACCTTTGCCAGTTCGCCCTGAGCTTCTGTGATGGCCGGGTCGTCCACTTTCGGGAAGTAGAACGCGTCGCCACCGGTCATGATGACCTCGTTGACGCCAAGGCCGGGCAGGCAGGTGTAGTCCTCGCCGGCAACCTGGTTGGCGACCTGGAACTCACCCTGCGCCCAGTCACCCATGATCTGGCCTGCGGCCTTGCCGGTGATGACCATGGTGGTGGCATCGTTCCAACCCTGGACGTTGGAGTCCTTGGACATGTCGCGAGCAGTCGCGGCGGCCTGGAAGACCTTTGCCATTTCCTCGCTGCCGGCAAGCTCTGCATCCTTCTCGCCGAAGATCTTTGTATAGGCCTCAGGTCCGGCGAGCGCGGTGAGAAGCACCTGGAACGCCAGTGTCGTCTGCCAGGGCTGCTGCCCCATGGCCAGCGGCACGATGCCTGCCTCCTGAAGCTTGGGCGCCGCGGCAGCGTATTCGTCCCAGTTGGTCGGAACCGCCAGGCCGTTGTCCTCGAACACCTTGTTGTTCAGCCAGAGCCACTGCTGCGAATGAATGTTGACCGGAACGCAATAGATGCGGCCATCCAGCGTGCAGCTGTCGAGCAGGCTGGAGGGATGGATGACTTCTTTCCAGTTACCTTCCTCTGCAATGTCCGTGAGGTCGCGCATCAGGCCGGCTTCCACCAGTTCCTCTGCCTGGCGGCCATGGTTGAACTGTGTTGCGCCCATCGGATCGCCGCCGGTGATACGGCTGATCATGATCGGGCGGGCAGTGCCGCCGGAACCGGCAATCGCACCGTCAACCCACTTGTTGCCGGTCGCGTCGAATGCCTTTGCGAATTCGGCAACCGCAGCCGCTTCGCCGCCTGAAGTCCACCAGTGGGTAACTTCCAGGTCGGTCGCATTCGCGGCCGTTGCTGCACAAAGGGCGGTCGTTGCTGCAAAAACTGCACGTAGTGCTTTCATCATTTCCTCCCATCGAACGTGAACTGTCCGATTGTCCTCACCATGCGGCCTCCACCGCATTTTGTAATCGATTACATTTTATTGTATGCTATATGTAATCGATTACATTCATCATTCTCGGGAAACGGTCTTGTGTCAACCCGGAATGTCGGATCAGACAGTTTCGAGGACGAACCCGCCGTCATGGCGGCAGGCGCCCAGGCTCAAAAAAGAGAAATACCGGAGAAGGCCTTGGCCCAGAAAATAGCACGAATTCAAGATGTTGCCAAAGAGGCGGGCGTATCGACCGCAACAGTCAGCCGGGCGCTGAGCAATCCTGAACTTTTGACAGAGGCAACCCGCGACATCGTCTTCGCGGCGATCCGCTCTACCGGTTACCGGGTCAACCGTGCAGCGCGTAACCTGCGCACCCAGCAGGCCGGAGCCATCCTGGTTCTGGTGCCAAACCTCGGCAATCCGTTCTTTTCCCAGATCCTGGCCGGGATAAGTGCATCCTTCGGCAACCGTGACTATTCGGTCCTGATCGCCGATACCAAGGACCATGCGACCAGTGGCAAACACGTGGTCGACTACTTTCTGGACGCCCAGATCGACGGCATGATCTGTCTGGACGGAGCGATCTCCCACCAGGAATTGCAGCTGTTCGAAGACAACGGCGTCTCCGGCAAGATCGTATTTGCGTGTGAATGGGCGCACGACGTGGCGTTGCCTTCCGTGCGCAGTGACAACGTTCGCGGGGCGCAACTGGCCGTTCGGCACCTGTATGACCTTGGCCATCGCAAGATTGCCCATATCACAGGTCCGCAGGAAAATGTTCTGACGCATGCCCGGCGCGAAGGCATGCTGGCAGAACGTGCAAGGCTGGAGCTGCCTGCCCGTGAGGAATGGATCATCCGGGGCGACTTTTCCTTGGAATCCGGCCGGATGGCCGGTGAGAGGATCCTGGCGATGAATGATCGGCCAACGGCGGTTTTTTGTGCGTCTGACCAGGTTGCCTTCGGGCTGATCTCGACGCTGACCGCAAACGGTGTCCGCGTTCCGGAGGATATTTCCGTCGTCGGGTTCGATGATATCGAGCTGTCGGAGTTTTATGTCCCGGCACTTACAACCATTCGGCAGGATCGGCGCGCGCTTGGTGCCAGGGCAGTTTCCCTCCTGCTGGATTGTATTGACGTTGCGCACACCAAGCCAGACGTCGTGATGGAACCGGTAATGGTTGATGTAGAGCTGGTAGTGAGGGCCAGCGCCGTGCCGCCGGTTTGTTGAATGGCGGCCCTGTTGTCCACCGCTTGTGGGGTCGAAAATCGAGCCCGCAAGGTTCAAGCAGGCGCGCGGTTGTATTTCTGCAGGCTTCGCGAATTCGATGTAGGCGCCGATCAGCAGTGAATCTAGCCTGCAGCATAAATCATGCAACTTAACGTCGGTGTGAAAAGAAAATCTAAGGTTGAATCGAATACATCTTTCTTGCTCGCAGTCAGGTCATGTGTACCTGTCAATTTATTGGGTGAACGAATTTGCTAAGTCGGTAAATTGTTCCTACTAGGCAAATATTGCCCGAAACTGATTTCAGTTTAATTTCGGCGTTATTTTATTTTTATTTCGAAGATTAAATTAGACTACATATTTATTGTAATTTATCGCGGTGGTTTAGCGTTTAGTTAACTTGAATATGTCACTCTAGATAGTACCGTCAATTTTTGGGTGATAAAAATGCGTAGTTTGGCTTTTGCCTTGGCATTGTCCCTTTGCACTTTTTTCTTACACACTGAAGTTTCGTCGGCACAGGGCCCGCTAAAAGTAGTAGGCACGGGTGATGGCCTTGAAATGCTTCAGGAAATTGGTGCGGGCTTTGTCGAGAATCGTCCCGATATCAATCTTGAAATTCCACCGAGCATTGGCTCGGGTGGCGGTATAGCCGCCGTCAGCTCCGGCACGGAGCGCCTGGGCCGGGTCGCGCGTCCCCTGAAGGACAGTGAGGTGGAATTCGGCCTCGTTTATCTGCCGATTGCAAAAATACCCAGCGCAATCTTCACGCACCCGTCTACCGGTATCGATGCTTTGACCAGCGAAGAACTGGTCAAGCTGTATTCCGGTGAAATAGTCAATTGGTCTGAACTCGGCGGTGCCGATCTGCGTGTCCGCCTCGTCCGCCGCGAAGACGCGGACAGCACCTTGCAGGTTTTGAAATCGTCGATGCCGGGCTGGGCGGATATGGAGTTCTCGCCGCGCTCGAAAACGGCCCTTACCACCCAGGAAGCAATTTCCAGCGCGCGCGAAGTCGAAGGCGCGATTGCTTTCGGTCCTTATTCGAAGCCGCTTGAAGACGGACTGTCGGTCCTCAAGATCGATGGTCACCATCCGACTGATCCGGGGTACCCGAGTTCGGTAACCCTCGCCTTGATCTACAAGGAAGGCACGCTGGACGATGAGATGAAGGCCTTCATCGACTACGCCCAGTCGGGTCAGGCTCACACATTGATCAGTAACTACGGTGGCGTACCCGTCGGTAGATAACCCAATTGGTCCACATGATCCGTCACTCGTCCCTTCTCTGGCATTATACATACGGCGCCGTTTTCACGGCGGTGTGTGCATTTGCCGGTCTTATCGGACTGGTGGCTTTCCAGCTTGAAGACAGCATGCAGCGTCAGGAGGCCGAGCTTCTGGAGCTTTCCCGCGCGCGTCTTGTGGAAACCCTGTCCGCCGACGTGAAGCTTGCCGGGACCCGTATGGAGTTCCTGTTTCAGGACAGGCTTCGTCGGATAAATGCGTTGTCGGAGAGGGTGGATACCGCCAAGGCCGTTGAGTCACGCAATGTCGTGGCCATGTCGGAACTGCTTGGCCCGGCGGCGAAACTGGCGGATGTGGACGGCATCGTCGTTCTCGATGAGGAAGGCCATGTTATCGGCGCCTCCTCCTATTCTGCGGACCTCGTCGAACTGGGGTCCAAGATGCAGGGTCTGAGCTTCTTCAACGAGGTCGCCAAGTCGCTGAAAGACAGCTTCCCGGGAGAGAAGCTGACCTATTCCGGTGTCTTGCCCAAATCCGAAACGGGTGTCTTCGTGCCGGGTGATCGGGTCAATGAAGTGTCTCAGATCGCGTTTGTCCCGGTTTTCGATGATTTCGGCTATGTGATCGGCGGACTTGTCGCGCAACGTTGGCTGCGGCCGGAAGAGCCACTCCTGGCGGATCTGGCAAAAATCAATTCCTTCGAAATGGCGATCGTATTCGACGGTCAGATCATTTCCACGGCGAATTTCTCCGGAAACTATTCGGATCTCACCCGCTCGAAGGAAACGCCGAACATCACCCTGGACGGTGGGCATGTCATCGAATGCGGTGTCCCGGTCGTTCCCATGACTGTCTGTGCGCTGACGCCCATCGCGGCGCTGACCGAAATCCAGAACAAACTGACCCGCATCGGCACCGAAGAAGAAGCCAAGCTGCTCCGGCGGCTGTTCCTGTTCGGACTGATCGCGCTGGTGGCTTTTGCTGCAGTCGCCTTTCTGATGTCGCGGCAGATTACCCGGCCGCTGACCAAGATCACACGTGTATTGACCGGCATCGCAGCGGGCGACTTCGAAAGCAAGGTGGTTGGCACCGAGCGGCTGGACGAAGTCGGTGACATCGCCAGATCGGTCGTTTCCTTGCAGCGATCCGTCAAGGAACGCGACGCCTTGCGCGAACGCGTGCACGAAAAGAACTCCATCCTGCGCTCTCAGGAAGCCCAGTTGCGCGAGCAGAACGTCCTCTTTGATGCTGCTCTCAACAACATGTCGCACGGTCTGTGCATGTTCGACGTCGATGGCAGGTTGATTGTTTCGAACCAGCGCTACGCCGAATTGTTCGAAGTCGAGCCGGGCAGGATAAAGTCGGGTATGACGGCTGCTCAGCTCGCAACGCTGCAGAAAGTTGATGCCGTCGAAACCGGTGACATGGCTCTGCACGATTCCCGGATCGGGGATCACAGGTATTCAGGTGGCTCGCAAAGCACCGAAATGGTGAAGATCCGCTCGGGCCGTATCGTCCTGACCACCCGCCAGCCGCTGGCGGAAGGTGGTTGGGTGGCGATATCCGAAGACATCACCGAGCGGCAGGAAGCCCGTGACCGGCTGGCGTTCCTGGCGCGTCACGACCTTCTGACACAGCTGCCGAACCGCATCGAATTCCGGGACCAGCTGGACATGCTGTTGAACCAGCAACTGGTCAAGGGGGGCGAGTTCGCCATTCTGTGCCTCGACCTGGACGAGTTCAAAACGGTCAACGACAGCCTTGGGCACCCGATTGGCGACGAACTCTTGCGGCAGGTCGCGGAGCGTCTGCGCGCCCTCATCGGCCGAAAGGACGTTGTCGTCCGCCTTGGCGGCGACGAATTTGCGATCCTCACCGGTCTGCCGTGCAGGCTGGCTGATGTCGAGGAACTGGCGCAGTCGGTCATCTGGGAGATTTCCCAGCCGTTCCAGATCACCGACCATGAACTCGTAATCGGCGTCAGCATCGGCATCACAATTGCGCGGGCAGACGGCACCGCAGGCGACGAACTGTTCAAGCAGGCGGACCTTGCGCTCTACCGGGCCAAGGAAGACGGCCGTAATACCTACCGTTTCTTTGAAAAGGACATGGGCACGGCCGTGAACGACCGGCGAGAGCTCATAACCGATCTCAGAACCGCGGTCGCCAATGACGAACTGGAGCTTTATTTCCAGCCGCAATACACGCTCGTGGACGACCGGGTGTCCGGTTTCGAGGCGCTGGTGCGCTGGAACCACCCGACAAGGGGCATGGTTTCTCCGGCCGATTTCATTCCGCTTGCCGAAGATACCGGCCTGATCACCCAGCTGGGCGAATGGGTGTTGAAGGAAGCGTGCCGGATCGCATCCAATTGGCCGGACCACCTCAGGATCGCCGTCAACCTGTCACCCCGGCAGCTGCGTGGCCATGCATTTGGTCCGGTGCTAATCGATGCCCTGACGCAAACGGGTCTCAAGGCCGACCGTCTTGAACTGGAAGTGACCGAAAGCGTGCTTCTGACCGATTCCGAAGACGTTCTGGATTCGCTGCACCAGGCCAAGTCGCTTGGCGTGAAGGTGTCCATGGACGATTTCGGAACCGGCTATTCCTCGCTCAGCTACCTGCGCCGGTTCCCGTTCGACAAGATCAAGATCGACCAGTCCTTCGTCCGCTCGATGGCCTATTCGGACGACTCCATTTCCATCGTGAAAGCGGTTATAGAACTGGCCAACAATCTCAACATGACCACCACCGCCGAAGGTGTGGAGACCAAGCAGCTTCTCGACATGCTGACCGAAATCGGCTGCACGGAAGCGCAGGGCTACTACCTGGGCAGACCCATGCCTGTCGCCAGCACCGAAGAGCTGATCTATGCAGGCGAACGGTCTCTGACAACCGCCGCGCAATAGTCCGGCAACACCCACTCACTTTCAGGAGAGGCAGGTGTAGCGCCCTGGCGTCAGCCGGCGGAAGCCGAGGTAAACGGTGCGGATGCCTTTCGGATAAGGTTTCCAGCAAGGGCCAGCAGGCCGCTCTCTTCTTCCGCCACAAAAAACGGATCGGCGTAGAAGGTTGCCCCTGCGCCTAGCGCGATCTCCCGCATGGCGTCGACATGTGACGGCGCACCGGCCGAATAGACGACGTGGTCGGGCGTAAGTTGTCCGACCAGTTCATGCGGCCGCGCCTTGCGCACCGTCTCGTCGTCGCCATCGCCTGCCGTCAGCGTGATCGGAATGCCCCGGCCTTGCAGCCAGCGAACCGCGTCGCGCATGTAGATCCCGTCCCGGGTTCTCGACCCGGCAATGATGCGGATTTCACGGCCGGTCTGGCCCAGGCTCGCTGCAACGGCAATCGACCAGATCGGTGCGAACCCGGTGCCGGTCGATGTAAGCAGGATCGGGTTCTGCTGCCGCCGCAAAAACGCATTGCCGAACGGGCCTCGCAGCTTGACGGCATGTCCCTTGGCAATTTCCTTGCCCAGCTTCGACGATACGATGCTGTCCGGGTAGACCTTGATGTGAAACACAAGGACATTCTCTTCCGCATCCAGGTTGAGCGGGGTTGTCGGGCTGTAGTCGCGCGGCGGATATCCTGCAAAGGTTGCGCGCAGATATTGCCCCGGCAGCCAGGGCACGGGCCGCGCCGTCTTGACCCGAACTTCCAGGTACCCGTCCTTGATCGGCCGAATGCTTTCCACCGTTCCCTTTGTGGTCTTCACCAGCGGCACCGGGTCATAGGCGATCTCGGCATCGCCTTCCAGAACGGAAAGGCATCCGAGCACGGTGTCCTTTTCCCGGGTGCCCATGTCATCGATCTGCCCGCTCAAAACGCGGACCCGGCAGGTTTCGCATTGGCCGGAACAGCAGTCGTGCGGGATGACGAGGCGTCCGCCCAGCCCGGCGTCGATCAGCGTGTCGCCGACATTGGCCTTGATGGCCTTCCCATTGATGGTGACCGTACAGGTGCTTTTCGACATGGGTGATTACATCCGTTGAAAGAAACGTCCGGAAAAGACAGGAAAGGCGGGAAGGGCAGGCCTCAATTGAAGGTCAGCCGCACGGGACGGGAATGGCGGGTGTGGCGGGTCTGGTTGTGGTCGAAGGCAGAGACCCACATGAAGAGACCGTCCGTCATGGCAAGGTCCTGGCTCTGGCCGGTATCCATGTCCCGGACGACTTCAAGCGTCCAATGGTCGTCCTGCCACCTGGACCCACCCAGCAAATCTGCACGGCTGCCGGAGTATTCACCCTCGATGAGAACCCCCGGAATAACCGTCCCGACCGGGATTTCCGCATCTTTTTCCGGCGAGTACGGCACGCTTTCGTTTTCGAACATCCACCACTGCGAGCCCTCGTCTTCGCTCACTTCCGTGGAAAGATCGATGGTGCCCATCAGCGATGTCATTTTCTGATAGTCAACCGGGAGCCGGCGCACGCCGACGGTCCCGTGGTAGTGGGTCACGGGATCGCCGATGTAGTTGTAGACGTAGAAAGCCTTGCCTTCGTCGGGATTGTAGCCGGCGCTGTAGCGGCTCTTGCCGGCAGCCTGGGCTTCGTTCGGTTCCACCGGCGTCGCGAAATGCATGTCGTCGACGCGCCCCAGCATGCCGCCACGAGACGCTTTCCATTGCCACACATCCACCAGGCTGCCATCGGTCGTGTAATGCAGGCCGCGGTGGTTGAAGGCCGCCGGTTTGTCACTCAAGGGCTTCGGGCCCATGTGGGTGGCACCACCGCCGCCAAAGGTGTCGGTGGTGGAAAAGGCAACCGAGAACTTGTCCTCGTAGTAGGCGGTCTCGTCGGAAATGTCCGCCCGGTTGTTCAGCATGTGCCAGCCGTCTTCACGCTTGATCAGCGGATGCCGCTTCAACGACCGGTTCTTGTCTTCCCAGCGGAAGGCAAACGCGATCTTGTCCCCCACCTGGACGGCGCGCACCTCGACAGTCGATTCACCTGTTCCGTCCAGGTTCGAGCCTTGCTGTGTTCGGATGAAAACAGGGGCCGCGTCCTGCCAGACCGGATCGTCCAGCGTGCCGTCCAGCTCCGGCAGGGTGGTGCCCTTGGCAACGACTAGGCTGTCGCGTGTGCCGAAATCGAGGCTGACGGCGCCGACAAGCACGATTGCGCCCAGGGCAGTCGCCAGGGCCAGCGGGTGACGGCTCATGCCCGGGAAGCGGCGCAGCGCCTGCGGACGGAACAGCCGCAGCAATTGGGCAACGCCGCCATAGCAATAATGCAGCACCACATGGGCAACGATATAGGTCAGCACCACGAGCGCGGCCGTGTAATGCACCGTCACCCAGATGCCGCCATGACCGATGTAAAGCAGGACGCCCGTTGCCGACAGGGTGAGCACGGCCCCGAACAGGATCCAGTAGGCGATGACGTTGACCGCGGCCAGGCGCAGCTTGGTGCTGGCGGGAAGCGTCAGCACAACGATCTTCTTGGAAGAAATGCGCCGTTTCAGGCGGCCAAGCGTCATATAGGCCGCATAGGCAAAGATCACCGCCAGAACGAATATCGCCGACACATAGTGCCAGGTCCAGATTTCACCCTGTGGCAGGATCGGTTCGAAAAGTTTGGAGAACCAGGCGTGTTCCGCATCCGCCGACAGACGCATGCCCGTCAGCAGGCTGGTGACGATCGCGATAACCAGCGTCCAATGCAGGAGGATCGTGCCGATGTCGCTGCGTACCGGAGGGCTGCGGTCCTCGGGTCTTTTCGCGGCGCTATCCGCGCCATTGGCGTGCCGGCCTGTTTGGGATTTCTTGGATGAATTGGACGATGAAGGCAGTTCCAGGGCGTGATCAGTCACTTGGTCCGTCAACTTTTCCTCCAGGGCCGCCAGCAATGCGACCGGGTTACCGGCATAGGTTGTGCAACCGGATGTCGGGAAATTTCAAAGCGCTTTGCCTAAAAAATATCACATTTTAACAAAAGTGAAGAAAAAATGGCGAATACAACTGGCCTTAAACCTAACCGGGTGGTTTTGCGCATGCTTAAAAATCTTCCTCTTGGGAAAAAATTCAGATGACTGAAGAACAATATTGGCGGTAAGGCGCGTGATCGTGAAAAAGAAACGATCATGAAGAATGATCGGGAAATTGGAGAATTGATATTCCAATATATAGGTAGAATATCAAGTGGATCGTTTGAACGTTGCTTTAAATTTGTGCAGCGCAGCGGCACGTCTTCCTGAATGCTGCTTTCCCCGGAGCTTATGCCGGAATTAAGCGGATCAGCGAAGTCGGTCCGCCGTTAGCGCAAGTGAAATGGGGTTGCGGCAATGCGGGAGTAGGCCTGCTGCCTCTGGCATGAGCACTTTGATGCAAGTCATACGAACGCAATCATTTCTCTCTTAACTTCATTTTGGTTGAAGCAAGTTGGGTGCCGGGCAACAGTTCAGGTTGTGTGGGATCGAAAAACCCGCCTAAGATGGTTTGCGTTGCAGCAGAACGGGTTTTGCCCGATGTGAGTTAATTTCCTTCCCAAGGGGGCGTTAATGCTGGTCTCCCACACACGGATTGTCGATATCGTTGGCGATATCATTCGCATTCAGGTGTCTTCGACGAAGAGCGAGTCGGAGGGGCGCCCGTGCCTGGGTGATCTGGCACTGGTCGATTCAGGCAATGGTGCGACGTCTCTCGCACAGGTCATCAACATCGACCGGGACATGGTTTCGCTGCAGGTCAATTCCGGTACCAAGGGTCTCGCCAACAATTCGTCCGTACGCTTTCTGGGTGAGCCGGCCAAGGTTACCTATTCCGACAATATCCTGGGTCGTGTGTTCGATGGCGCGGGGCAGCCGATTGACCGGGGCCCGGATCTGTCCAGCGACCCTTCCGTCCCGATCGGCGGACCGTCGGCCAACCCGATGAAACGCGTGCTTGCTTCGCGCATGATCCGCACAGATGTGCCGATGATCGATATCTTCAACTGCCTCGTGGAAAGTCAGAAGATCCCGATCTTCTCGGTTTCCGGCGAACCCTATAACCCGTTTCTGGCGCGTATCGGCATCCAGGCAGATGCCGATATCGTGGTGTTCGGCGGCCTCGGGCTGATCTTCGACGACTATGCCTTTTTCCGGCAGCAGTTCGAGGATGCGGGCGTTTTCCCGCGCACGGTCATGTTCATCAACCAGGCGTCCGATCCGGTGGTCGAGCGTCTGCAGGTTCCGGACATGGCCCTTGCGGTTGCGGAAAAATTCGCCGTTGAGGAAGGCAAGCGCGTGCTGGTGCTGCTCACCGACATGACCGCCTTCGCAGATGCCATGAAGGAAGTCTCCATTGCGATGGAGCGGGTGCCCGCCAACCGGGGCTATCCGGGCGATCTTTATTCCCAGCTGGCCCGCCGTTACGAAAAGGCCTGCGATTTCAAGGGCTCAGGATCGGTCACCATCCTTACGGTCACGACAATGCCGGGCAATGACGTCACCCATCCGGTGCCGGACAACACCGGCTACATCACCGAAGGCCAGTTCTATCTGCACAGCGGCGTTCTGGATCCCTTCGGCTCGCTGTCCCGTTTGAAAC
Source organism: Labrenzia sp. R5_0 (assembly GCF_017743835.1). Taxonomy (NCBI): domain Bacteria; kingdom Pseudomonadati; phylum Pseudomonadota; class Alphaproteobacteria; order Hyphomicrobiales; family Stappiaceae; genus Labrenzia; species Labrenzia sp. R5_0. The sequence goes on from NZ_JAGHRK010000003.1 coordinate 73,113, forward strand.
AGCATGTGATCGGCAAAGTGACGCGTGAGGATCACAACCAGATCATGAACACCATGATCCGCTTTTATTCCGGCGCGCGCGATGCGGAGCAGAAGCAGTCCATGGCGTTCGAATTGTCGGATTACGACCACCAGCTTCTGAAGTTTGGCGGCCTTTTCCGGCGGCGTTTCATGGATATCAATGTCGCAATGCCCCTGGAGGAGGCGCTCGACCTGTGCTGGCAGACGCTTGCCGAATGCTTCCAGCCGGAACAGCTTTTGATGAAGCAGGGGCTGATCGACAAGTATTTCCCGAAAAGCAAACCTGCCGGCGGAGCGTCTGACGAGGAGGCGGCCTGATGGCGAGGCTGGCCCTCAACAAGTCGTCTCTGGCCAGGGAAAGCGGACAGCTCTCGGAATACAAGCGCTTCCTGCCGTCTCTTGAGCTGAAGAGGCTCCAGATCATGGCCGAGCGCGCCAAGGCCAAGGAAGCAGCCGTCCGCCTCGAGGCGGAGTATGAGGAGCGCTTCAACGCTCTTGCGCGGTCCCTGCCGATGATGGCCAACAAGCATGTCCCGCTGGAAGGGCTCGTGGTGTTGAAGCAGGCCGTCGTCGGCGAGCAGAACCTCTCCGGCACCCGGCTGCCGGTCCTGGAGGATATCGAGGTCGAGACGAAACCCTATTCCCGTCTGGCGCGCCCGCATTGGGTGGACCCCTATGTCACAGGCATGCAGGAACTGTTGCGGCTCAACAAGGAACGGGAGATTGCCAAGGAGCGTATTGCCCGGCTTATCGAGGCAGAAGCGGTTATCTCTCGCCGGGTCAACTTGTTCGAAAAGGTGCTGATCCCGCGGGCGGAACGCAACATCAAGAAAATCCGCATGGCCCTGGCGGACGCGGAACGCGATGCCGTGGTCCGTGCCAAGATCTCCAAACGCAAGACGGCAGCTCGCGGCGCCGAAACCTCGGTGGCCGAGCTATGACCATCGTCCCGCTCGTCAAGGTGAATCTGGTCGGCATCCTTGAGGACAAGGACAAGGTGCTGGAAGCCACGCAGGAATTCGGCGCCCTGCATCTGATCCCCCTGACATCGGCACAAAAGGAACTGGAAGCCGTTCCCGCAGGCCGGGGGCGCGAGGCGAGCGAAGCCCTGCGCTGGCTCATGGACAGCAAGGCGCAGCGTCGTCCTGTCACCCATCTTGACGACTTTGACCTGGAAACGGTGGTCGAAAAGACGCTTGCCAACCGCAAGGCGCTTCGTGACTGCGAAGACCGGGTGGCGCGCCTTGACCAGCGCATTCAGGATGTGGAGCCCTGGGGCGAATTCAGCTTTTCCGACCTGGCCGAAATCGGCGAGCACCGGCTGTGGTTCTACGTGGTGCCCAACGCCAAGATCAAACTGATCGATCCTTCCGACAAGATCCTGGAGATCGTCCACCGCGACAAGTACCGCAGCTACATCGTGTTGCTTTCTCCGGAAGAACCGGCGGCAAATGCCATGCCGGTGCCGCGCGTTCACGTGGGGGCCGAGGCGCTCTCGGTGCTTCGGCGTCAACATGAAGATGCGACCATCCAACTGGAAGAGCTGGAACTGCAGCGTCAGGCTCTCACCAAATGGCGGTTCGTGCTGGCACAGAACCTTGCCGCCGCTCGCGACCATTCCGCCCGCCACAGGGCGGCGCTCGAAACAGCGGACACCGAACAGGTCTTCGTGCTTCAGGCCTGGGCGCGGCGGGACCAGGTCGCGGAAGTCCGCACGCTTTCGGACAGTCTCGGCATCGCCCTGCTGGTGACGGATGTCGAAGAGGCCGATGCGCCGCCCACGCTTCTCGACAACAGACCTGCTCTGGAAGCAGGAGAGGATCTGGTCGAATTCTACCAGACCCCCGGCTACAGAGGGTGGGACCCTTCGGCAATCGTCTATGTTTCCTTCGTGATCTTCTTCGGCATGATCATGACGGACGCGGGCTATGGCCTGCTTCTTCTGCTGCTGTTGTACCTGTTCCGGGCGCGCTTTAAAGGTTCGGCGTTGGGCCGGCGCATGTTCCGGATGTCCGTCTGGCTCATGATCTCGACGGCGGCCTTTGGCGTGGCAACGGGCAGCTACTTCGGTGTTGCGCCTCCCGAAGGAACGTTTCTCGCGCGCCTGAAGGTGCTGCATCTGAAAGACGTGGACACGATGATGAAGATCACGCTGACCATCGGCGTGACCCATATCGTCATTGCCAACCTGATGCGCGCCTGGCACGAAACGAGCCTGAGCGGTCGCCTGCAGCCTGTCGGCTGGTGTCTGGTGGCACTCGGTGGACTGGCAACGTTTCTGGGGCAGGGCACTTCCATTGCGGTTGCCGGTCCGGTTGCGGTGGTTGCTGGGCTCCTCTTGGTCGGCATCTTCGGCAGCGACCGCAAGGTGACATCACTCAAGACCGGCGGCCTCAGGGTCTTCGATGGCCTCGCCTCGCTGGCCCGTATCGTCAACATTTTCTCTGATGTTCTCAGCTACATGCGCCTGTTTGCGCTGGGGCTTGCGGCAGCGTCGCTTGCCGAAACCATCAATTCGCTCTCGGGCCAGCTCAACCACGCGGTTCCTGGCGTCGGTCTGCTGATCGCCATCGCGGTTCTCGTGCTCGGGCACGCCATCAATATCGGGCTGGGGCTGATCGCCGGCTGCGTGCATGGCCTGCGGTTGAATGTCATTGAATTTTTCAATTGGGGTTTGAAGGACGAGGGCACGCCTTTCCGTCCGTTCAAGAAAGAGGAGACACGCCTGTGAACGAATTCGTTGTGGCTCTCGGCTGGTTTGGGCTGTTCGCGCCGGTCGCCCTCGGCGCCATCGGCAGTGCCTGGGGCTGCGCCCTTGGCGGCAGTGCCGCGATCGGCGCCATGCTGGACAGCGACGGTGGTTATGGCCGGTTCATCGGTGTTTCGCTGATGCCGTCGTCCCAGGTGATTTACGGCATCGTGATCATGTTCTCGTTGCAGCAGCCCACCATTGATGCAGCCAATGGCGCCGCGCTTTTCGGCATCGGCCTCCTGTCCGGCGTCACCATGCTCTACACCGGCATTCGCCAGGGCGAGGTGCTCGCCTCGGCCATTCATGCCTCAAAGGCCAAGCCGGAAATCTTCGGCATTTCCCTCGCTCCGGCGGCGGTGCTGGAAGGCTTTTCGGTCTTTGCTCTCGTCTTCGCGCTGGTCCTGTCCGGCTCGATCCCCGCTTAGGACCAGAAGGAACAGGAGGCGGCAATGTCCAAACATGACGCAGCAGACGACCTGGAGAACGCCGCTGGTGCCGGTGTCCAGGCGCTTATCGAACGGCTGAAGTCCGAAGGCGTGGCCGCGGGCCAGTCGGAGGGGGATGCCATCCTGGCCAAGGCCAGGGAAAAGGCGGAAACGATCGTTGAGGAAGCAAGGCAGAAGGCGGACAGCCTGCTGGCTGATGCAAGAGCGGAAGCGGCCAGGGAAAAGGCGGCGACGGAAGACGGGCTGAAGGTTGCCGCGCGCGATCTTGTCCTCAGCCTGCGCAACGAGCTGGGCGACCGCATTCAGCAGGAAGCCGGCCGGCTGGTGGCAACCACACTTGCCGACCAGGAATTCCTGAAAAACCTCATTCTGGCGATGGCCGCCAACGCAAAGGACAATGCGTCGGTCAGCGACGCTGAGCCGATGGAGATCGTCCTGCCGGAGAAGGTCGTCACCTTCGAGGAGTTGAAGCAATCGCCCGAGGCGGTCGAGCCGGGAACCCTCACCCACTTCGTGATCGCGCTTGCGGGCGAAGTGTTGCGGCAAGGGGTCACCTTCTCCACCGCACCGGGCTTTGACGGCATCAAGGTGAAGTTGACCGACAGGGACGTTTCCATCGATCTGACCGAAGAAGCGATCGCGACACTGTTGAAGCGGCACCTGCAACCGCGTCTCAGAGCGGTGATGGAAGGGGTGCTGCGCTGACATGAGCCGGCCGCACCAATATATCGCGCTGGTGTCCAGCCTGCCCCATCTTGGCAAGCTGTTCTCGCGCAAGGACGTGCCGATCTCGGGGTTCCGCTTGAAGCAGCGGCTGTCAATGCTGGAGCCCGCGCATGCGAGCCTGCTGCGCGAGATGGTGGAGGTGACGGCCTGGGCCGGTGTTGCCGGTTATGATCGCGACATCGATGTGATCCGGCGGGCAAACAAGGTTCTTGCCGATCTGGCTGCCTATCCGGATCTGCAACATCTTGTCGGGGCACGCATGGAAACGCGGACGCTGATTGCAGCGCTGCGCCGACGCCGGGATGGACAGGAAAGCGCCGGAGATATCGAAAACTGGGGCTTCGGCCGCTGGTGCGCACAGGTCAAGGCCAACTGGAGCGACCCGGCCTTCGGTCTCGGCCATTTCATGCCGTGGGTGGGCGAGGCTCACCAACTGATGCGGGCGGGCGATCACATCGCCATGGAACGTCTTGTCCTCACCCAGGTCTTCCGGCAGATGAGCCATTACGGCAACCTGCATGAATTCGATTTCGAGGCCGTTGCGATCTACGTGCTGCGCTGGGTGATCGTGGAACGCTGGTCGCGCTACAACGAGGCCGATGCACGTGCCCGGCTGGCCACGCTCGTGGCGTCAGCCCTTGGCGGCAAGACGGACGACGGCAGTAAAGCCGGCCGGCCGGACCTTTTCTCAGACTTCACTTCTGCCCTTGAGGGAGCCCCTTCATGACGAGCCATGTTCAGTTGCCCGAACCGACCGCGGAAATCGTCGCCGTGCAGGACGATCTCGTCACACTGTCGCCTCTCGGCTCTGCCCCTCTCATCAAGAACGAGGTGGTCTATATTATCCCCCATGGTCCCGAACGTGATGGCAAGCCGCGGGAATATCTGAAGGCCGAAGTGCTGCGCGTGCGCGGAAAGTCCGCTGAAGCACAGGTGTTCGAAAGCACTGCGGGCGTGCGCGTCGGTGACAAGGTGATCCAGAGCGGCGAGATGCTGTCGGTTGGTCTCGGACCGGGCCTGCTCAGCACGGTTTTTGACGGCTTGCAGAACCCGCTGGCCGATATTGCGGCCGAGCACGGCTTCTTCCTGCCGCGCGGGGTGCTCACTAACGCTCTCGACCAGAACCGCAAATGGTCGTTTGAACCCAAGGTGAAATCCGGTGACGTGGTCAAAGCCGGGGAAACGCTCGGCACGGTTCCGGAAGGCAGGTTCGAGCACCGGATCATGGTTCCCTTCGTCACGACGGGTTCCTGGACAGTGGACCGGATACGCGAAGGTACGTTCACCATCAACGAGGTGGTGGCAACGCTCAAGAACGATCGCGGCGAAACCCGCGACCTGACCATGGTCCAGCATTGGCCGGTTCGCCGGGCGATCCCGGAAGGGCTGGTCAAGGCCGGTCAGAGCGAGCGGCTTTATCCAAGCGAGCCGCTGATCACCACGTTGCGCCTGATCGACACGTTCTTTCCCATCGCCCGTGGCGGTATGGGCTGCATTCCGGGTCCCTTCGGCGCGGGCAAGACGGTGCTGCAATCGCTGATTTCGCGTTTCTCGGCGGTCAATATCGTGATCGTGGTTGCCTGCGGCGAGCGCGCCGGCGAGGTGGTCGAAACGATCACCGAGTTCCCGCACCAGCCGGACCCCTCCGGAGACGGCACGCTCATGGATCGCACGGTCATCATCTGCAACACGTCTTCAATGCCCGTGGCGGCGCGCGAGGCCTCGATCTACACCGGCATTACCCTTGGCGAATATTATCGGCAGATGGGCTATGACGTGCTCTTGATCGCCGACAGTACCTCCCGCTGGGCCCAGGCCATGCGTGAGACCTCCGGCCGGCTGGAGGAAATTCCGGGAGAAGAAGCGTTCCCCGCCTATCTCGACAGCGCCATCAAGGGCATCTACGAACGCTCTGGTGTGTTGCGGACCGCCAGCGGCGAGACCGGCAGTCTCACTATGATCGGCACGGTGTCTCCGGCCGGCGGCAATTTTGAGGAGCCGGTCACCCAGTCGACTCTCGGCACGGTCAAGACCTTCCTGGGCCTCTCGTCCGAACGGGCCTACAAGCGCTTCTATCCGGCGGTCGACCCGCTGTTGTCCTGGTCTCGGTATCACATTCAGCTCAACGACTGGTACCAGAACAATATCGGCCCGGACTGGGTGCCCCGCGTTTCCGAAATGATTGAACTTCTTCGCAAAGGTGACGAGATTACCCGCATGATGCAGGTGACAGGTGAAGAGGGCGTCTCGACCGACGATTTCATCCTTCAGCAGAAGGCGCTGTTTCTCGACATGGTCTACCTGCAGCAGGATGCCTTTGACGATGTCGACGTGTCGGCTCCGCTCAGGCGCCAGCAGGAAACCTTCGATCTCGTCTACCGGATCGCCCGCACCGACTTTGCCTTTGACGACAAGGAAGCCGTCCGCAAGTTCTTCACCGAACAGACATCGCTCTTCAAGAACCTCAACTACGCCGCCGACGGCAGTCCGGACCGCAAGGAACTGCTGGAGAAAATAAAGGCCAATGTCAGCGCTGCCCCGACACATGTGACGGGGTGATCGCCGTGTATTGCGGGTGAGTAAGCCCCGGGCTTCGCGCTGTCCGCCCGGGGTGACGCGCTGGAAACGCACTTGGTTCTGAAGCTATTCCTGGTCCTCGAACACGCTCAGGATCTCTTCCAGCGGCTTCTTGATCTTGGCGACAGCCGGTACCGTGGCGTCTTCCGCGGGATGGCCGACGGCCAGGATCATGACCGGCTTTTCCGCTTCCGGGCGGTTCAGGATCCCGTTGAGGAATTTCATCGGGTTGGGCGTGTGCGTCAGGGTTGAAAGCCCCGCATGGTGAAGTGCGGTGATCAGGAGGCCGGTGGCGATGCCGACACTTTCGGGCACGTAGTAGTGCTTGTAGCGGGTGCCGTCGTCGAAGGTGCCCCAGCGCTGCGCGAAAATCACGATCAGCCATGGGGCGATGTCCAGATGCGGCTTGTCCGCGTCGGTGCCGATGGGCTCCAGTGCCTTGATCCATTCGTCGCCCGCGCCGCCATCATAGAACTTGCGTTCCTCTTCCTCGGCAGCCAGGCGGATCTTGTGCTTCAGGTCGGCATTGGAAATCGCCACGAAATGCCATGGCTGGTGATTGGCGCCGCTCGGGGCGGTTCCGGCAGCGCGAATGCAGGCTTCGATGATGGAACGGTCCACAGGACGATCCGAGAAATGGCGAACCGTATGGCGGGTCCGCACATCGTCATAAAAGTCCTGCGCACGGGCCAGCATTTCCTTGTCGTCGTAAATTCGCCGGTCCGGCAGCGGCAACGGTTGGTAATCCAGGGCTGATTTGGAAATCATGTTTTTTGTCCATTTGCATTGCCGACCGGCGGATTCGCAAGGAATCCGGGCCGCGCAATCTCCTCCCACTATGCACCGTTAAGTATGGATCGACTGACCGGGCGTCAGGCAACTAAAAATCCGATCCACCGGCTTCACAACTTGAACCAAGCCCGCCTATGCTCGTCTTTGAAACGCCAAATGGCCTTGATGAAAAAATAACCTTGACCAGTGACATGGCACCTTTCTAGATTTTCTTGACCAATTGGTCAGCACTGTTCGTTGAGAAGGCAAAATGCCCCGGCGTCCGGATGCGGCCAACAGCCGGAAGAGGATCAGGCGGCCGGGAACCGCTCCGAGGTCCGCACCGGTTAGGGTTTGAAGTTCCAGAGAAGGGTGAGTCCGACAGCGGCTCGCCCATAACCAGTAGGGGAATGGCAATGAAGGCATTGAAAAGTCTGGCGCTCGCGTCTGTCCTGGGCGCAAGCCTGGTGTCAGGTGCGGCCAACGCCGCGGACGAGCTGACACTGCAGCTTAAGTGGGTCACACAGGGCCAGTTTGCCGGCTATTACGTGGCCAAGGACAAGGGCTTTTACGACGAAGAAGGCCTGGACGTAACGATCAAGCCGGGCGGTCCGGACATTGCGCCGCCGCAGGTTATCGCCGGTGGCGGAGCCGACGTGATCATCGACTGGATGCCGTCCGCCCTGGCATCGCGCGAAAAGGGTGTGCCGCTTGTCAACATCGCACAGCCGTTCAAGAAGTCCGGCATGATGCTGACCTGCCTGAAGGAAACCGGCATCACCTCGCCGGAAGACTTCAAGGGCCGGACACTCGGCGTCTGGTTCTTCGGTAACGAATATCCGTTCCTGTCCTGGATGAGCCAGCTCGGCATTCCGACGGACGGTGGCGACGAAGGCGTGACCGTCCTGAAACAGGGCTTCAACGTCGATCCGCTGCTGCAGAAGCAGGCCGACTGCATCTCCACCATGACCTACAACGAATATTGGCAGGTCATCGATGCCGGCATTCCGGAAGAAGACCTGATCGTCTTCAAATACGAAGACCAGGGTGTCGCCACGCTGGAAGACGGTCTCTACGTTCTGGAATCCAGCCTGGACGACCCGGCAATGGTCGACAAGCTCGCCCGCTTCGTGAAGGCCTCCATGAAGGGCTGGGCCTATTCCGCCGAAAACCCGGAAGAAGCTGCTGAAATCGTTCTGGAAAACGACGCCACTGGCGCGCAGACCGAAAAGCATCAGATCCGCATGGTCGGCGAAATCAACAAGCTGGTTGATGGATCTGACGGCAAACTGGACATGTCTGCCTATGAGCGCACCGTGAAGTCCCTCCTGTCCGGCGGGTCCGACCCGGTCATCACCAAGGAGCCGGAAGGCGCCACAACAACGGTCGTCACCGACAAGATGTAACGTCAATCGGGCAGCCGGGGCGGAAATTGTTCCGGCTGCCTTTGCCTCATGCCTGCCAAGGCACTAAAAATTAAAGGTTTGAACCCAGACTGCTTCGCTGACAAAAGCTTGGGATTTTGAAAGCGAAATGCGCGATCTGTCTGGAAAAACAGACAAATTCGACCTGGTTCATTCCGCGGCGGAGACAGTATCCGACGAACCGCGCCGGATGACCGCGAGCGTTTTCGGCATTTCTTCCAGCCTCGTCATCATTTTGATGTTCTGCGCGGTGATTTTTTCTTTCGGCGCCGTGCTGTTCAAGGTGCTGGTCGCGGAGCGCGAAGCTGCGATGCGGGAGACCAAATCGGTCGCGCGTGTCTTCCAGAACCACAAGCAGTTGCTGTTGCGTGAAATGGAGCGCTACGCCGCTTCCAACGCCGCCTATCAGAATATCGATACCAATCTGTCGCCCGACTGGATCGAGGCCAGGTTCGGCGTCGACATGGCCCTGGATTTCGCCCACGACTACACGGTGCTTTTCGGTCCGGACGGCAAGGTCCTCTTTTCTTCCAACTTCCACGGCAAGGAGAGAGCGGAAGACTTTTCCAAGAGCGTCCAGACGGGCATTAACGGCACGCTGGACAGCATACGCGGCAATTACGTCAAAGCCCTGGTCCGGTCAGAACCAGGCGAAGTCCGCTTCACCGGGACTTTGGCCGACATTTCGGCCATCGACATCGTCGAGATCAACGATCACCCCTTCATCGTCGCGGCCTTTGCGATCGTACCGGATCCCGGTGGGATCGAAATGTCCTTCGGGCCGCCGAACGTTCTCGTCAACGCATTCGAGATCGATGCGGCGCATCTCAGCAATCTTCTGTCCAGCCTCGCCCTCGACAATCTGAAATTCGCTTCGGAAATTCCCGACGGCATGATCGGCACCCCGGTTCAGAACGGGTCCGGCACGGTGCTTGGTTATCTCGCATGGTATCCGATGAGCCAGTCGTCGGGGATCATCCTGTCTTCGATACCCGTTCTCCTGCTGTCACTCGGGGTCATTCTGACGGTGGCCCTGATTGCCCTCCGGCAGAATGCCAACGCCAGGGCACGGCTGGCAGCCCGTGAACAGGAAGCCCGTTACGCCGCCAATCACGATTCCCTGACAGGCTTCGTCACACGCGGATATTTCCACGCCACAGCCACGAAAAGGCTGGCCTTGCGCAAGGATCAGCAGCGTGGCGCCTGGATCATTTATCTCGACGTCGACAACCTCAAGCAGGTGAACGACATCTACGGGCACACCGTGGGCGACAGCCTGGTGGTCGCTCAGGCCGAACGCATCAGATCGGTGCTCGGCCCGTTCGACCTGGTCGCGCGCAGCGGTGGCGATGAATTCCTGATCCTGACGGAGCGTTGGGAAACGCCGGAGCAAGCCGTGGAGGAAGCGGGCAAGCTGTTTGAAAAGCTGCGGCAGCCGTTCGACTATGAAGGCAAGCGCATTGAAACGTCCGTAAGCGCGGGTATCGCCCGCTTCCCGGACCACGGCCAGACACTGACAGGCCTTGTTCGCGCTGCCGATATCGCCCTGCAGCGCTGCAAGATGGAGCAGAAAAGCTCGTTCCGGATTTACGACGAGCGGATGGACGACCTTCTGCGCGAACGGCGCGAGATCCGTGTGGATCTTGATTCAGCCCTGCGTGAAGAGCAATTCGACCTGTTCTATCAGCCGATCGTCGACGCCCGGTCGGGCGAACTGGCCTTCTATGAAGCCCTGATCCGCTGGCGGCATCCAAGCCGCGGCCTGGTGCCGCCGGTGATGTTCCTGCCGGTTGCCCAGGATGCTGGACTGATGCCTGTGATCGGTGCCTGGGTGCTGGAGCGGGCGCTTCACGATGCAGGCAGCTGGATGCAGACCGGCGTGTCGGTCAATGTCTGCACAAGCCAGATCCAGGCCACAGGTTTCGCGGACAAGGTCGAGGCACTGCTGCGGAAATACGACTTTCCTCCGGAAAGGCTTGTTCTCGAAATCACCGAGGACCTGATGCTGGAGGAAAGCGCGCAGACGCGGAACACCATTCTCAAGCTGCGCGATCTTGGTGTCGGGCTCGCCATTGACGACTTCGGCACCGGATTTTCCAGCCTGAACTACCTGCACAAGTATCGCTTCGACAAGATGAAGATCGACCGCAGTTTCGTGTCGCGTATCGGCGAGGACGAGGAAGCGGACATGGTCATCCGCTCCATGCTGAGCCTTGCCCGGGTAATGGGCATGCAAAGCGTCGGCGAAGGGGTCGAGACGGAAGCACAGCGCGACTTCCTGGTGGAGGCGGGTTGCGAGTTCCTGCAGGGCTATCTCTTCGACAGGCCGCTGCCGTTCAACGAGTTGATGCCGCCTGATCCTTTGTCGCAGATGGAAGGCATCCGTCGGGCCGGCGGTTGATCTGCCTGCTTGCGGCAATCCCTTTCAAGGTTCCCTAGACTGAAAAGCGAACAAAAAAACGCGGGCAAGGGAGGATCCTGCCCGCGTTGAAGGTGACCGCCGGAGCTTTGCCTATTCGGCTGCTTCCTTGACGGCCATCGGGTTGTTCGGGTGCGTCGTCCAGTTGGCGTAGTCTTTTTCGACAGGCTTCTTGGTGCGCGGATCGATGCTGCCGGCCTCCATGGGTTCCATGGTGATGCAGCCTTCGATCGGGCAGACATTGACGCACAGGTTGCAGCCGACGCATTCCTCGTCGATCACCTCGAACTTGCGAACGCCGTCCACCATGTTGGTGATCGCCTGGTGGGACGTGTCCTCACAGGCGATGTGGCAGCGGCCGCATTCGATGCAAAGATCCTGATCGATCTTGGCCTTGGCGATGTAGTTGAGGTTGAGGTACTGCCAGTCGGACACATTCGGTACCGCGCTGCCGACAAACTGGTCGACGGACGTATAGCCCTTGGTGTCCATCCAGTCGCTGAGGCCTTCGATCATGTCCTCGACAACCCGGAAGCCATAGGTCATTGCGGCCGTGCAGACCTGCACAGAGCCTGCGCCGAGCGCCATGAACTCGGCCGCGTCACGCCAGGTGGTCACGCCGCCGATGCCGGAGATCGGCAATCCGTGGGTCACCGGGTCGCGGGCGATTTCGGCGACCATGTTGAGTGCAATCGGCTTTACGGCGGGGCCGCAATAGCCGCCGTGCGCACCCTTGCCGTCGACAGAGGGAGACGGCGACATGATGTCGAGGTCGACACCCATGATCGAGTTGATGGTGTTGATCAGCGAGACAGCATCAGCACCACCCGCCTTGGCGGCCTGCGCCGGCTTGCGGACATCGGTGATATTCGGCGTCAGCTTCACGATGCAGGGCATGCGCGAATGCTGCTTCACCCAGCGGGTGACCATCTCGATGTATTCCGGCACCTGGCCGACGGCGGAGCCCATGCCGCGTTCGCTCATGCCGTGCGGGCAACCGAAGTTCAGTTCGACACCGTCGGCTTCGGTTTCTTCGACGCGGCGGAGGATGTCGATCCAGTTCTGCTCCTCGCAGGGCACCATCAGCGAGACGACGAGCGCCCGGTCCGGCCAGTCGCGCTTCACCTGCTTGATCTCGCGCAGGTTCACTTCCAGCGGACGGTCGGTGATCAGTTCGATGTTGTTGAGGCCGATCAGCTGCCGGTCCTTGCCATGGATCGCGCCATAGCGCGGACCGTTGACGTTGACCACCGCCGGATCTTCCCCAAGCGTCTTCCACACGACGCCACCCCAGCCGGCCTTGAAGGCCCGGACGACGTTATATTCCTTGTCCGTCGGCGGCGCGGATGCCAGCCAGAACGGGTTCGGCGATTTGATGCCGATAAAATCAGTACGCAAGTCAGCCATGGTGGCTCTCCCTCAAATCGGTGGCGCCGAGCGCGTCAGCTGCTGCCGGGCGCTCAGGTCCCAGTCGCTCAGGTTTCAGGCGCGCAAGTCTCAGGCGGTCAGGGCAGCGTTAATGCTCTCGGCGGCAATCTTGCCATCCTCGACAGCGGCAACCGTGAGGTCTTCACCGCCCAGCACGCAGTCACCGCCCGCCCATACATCGGCAAGGCTGGTCTTGCGGTCCGCATCAACCACGATGCGACCCTTTTCAAGGGACAGCGCATCGCCGAGATCCGCTTGCACCAGGGTCTGGCCAACGGCCTTGAACACCATGTCCGCAGGCAGGGTGATGACTTCGCCTGTACCGGTCAGGGAACCATTCTGCTCCTGGGTCCGCTCCAGTTCAATCGCGGTAATCGCACCGTTTTCACCGACAAGGCCCTTCGGCTGGGCCCAGGTCATGATCCGGACGCCGCTGGTCTGGGCCAGCTGCTGTTCGTATTCGGAGGCGTTCATCCGGTCCTGACCGCGGCGATAGGCGATCGTGACGTCTTCGGCGCCCAGCAGTTTGGTCTGGACCGCAATGTCGACCGCAGTCATGCCGCCGCCGATCACCACGATGCGCCGACCAACCGGAAGCTGGGAAAGATCCTTCGACTGACGCAGGTCGGCAATGTAGTCGACGGCATCGATCGAGCCGCTCTTGTCTTCGCCTTCAAGGCCAAGCGCATTGACGCCGCCAAGACCGATGCCGAGGAACACGGCATCATATTCGGCACGCAGGGTCGCAAGATCCAGATTGGTGCCGAGGCGCATGCCGGTCCGGACTTCGATACCGCCGATGGACAGGATGAAATCCACTTCCCGCGCGGCAAAGTCGTCGACCGACTTGTAGGAGGCGATACCGTATTCGTTGAGGCCGCCGGCCTTTTCACGGGCATCGAACAGGGTGACGTCGTGACCGTGCACCGCCAGCCGGTGGGCGCAGGAAAGACCCGCAGGTCCGGCCCCGACGACGGCAACCTTCTTGCCGGTTGCAGCAGCGCGCGTGAACGGCGTCGAGCTGAACTCCGACATGAAGTGATCAGTCGAATACCGCTGCAACTCGCCGATCTTCACCGGCTTGCCTTCGGCAACTTCGCGCACGCAGACCTGTTCACACAGTGTCTCGGTCGGGCAGACGCGGGCACACATGCCGCCCAGAATGTTCTGGGCGAAAATGGTCTTCGCGGCCCCGGTCGGGTTCCCGGTCGAGATCTGGCGAATGAACTGCGGAATGTCGATGCTGGTCGGGCATGCCTGCATGCAAGGGGCGTCGTAGCAGAAGTAGCAACGGTCGGCTTCGACCTGCGCTTCGTGCTGGTCCAGCAGCGGGTGCAGGTCGCTGAAATTCTCAGCGTATGCGTCCTCAGGCAAGCGCCCGGCGGCAATGTCCGGGCCGGCTTTGGTCTGGGTCATGGAGATCTCCGGAAGGTTGGCGATCGTTTTCAAGGTGGCTTCCTTCGTTTGATGAGGAGGCTCAGGAATGCATTGGAAGAAAATTTGAACAGTTAGTCAAATTTTTTTTGGAATGATTAAAAACTTGAGGGAAAAAATCAGCAATAAAATTACCGGAAAAACAGCATCTTAACGCAAAAAAGGCGCTGTGATGAAATTTGCGCCATGGCGCAAAATCCGGCCTGACAGCTGCCTGTCACGGTGTATTGGCGGGGAAAACAGGACAGATCAACGCGCACGCACGCCGAAGAGCTCCGGCGCACCTGTGTGCACCGGAGTTAAAGCGGCCGCCAGGCAAACTGGTAGCGTTGGTTCCGGAACCGTGTCCGGTTAGTGCGAGTGGTGTGACAGGCGCAGGGGCGCTGTCTGACGGGGGCTTTGAACCCGTCCGGCCACATTCTGGAACGCGAGCACAAGACTGACTGCAACAAGAGTCGCAGGCCACAAGATCGATGTGACCAGAACTCCCAGCAGCCGCTTTGGTGTGCTCAGTCCGCTATCAAGCAATTCCGCAGACGACAGGATCAGAAACACCAGCGTAACGGCGCCATAGAGGACGGCTCCCATGAAGAACAGGAGATACATGTCGGTTACCCACCTTACATTTTACCCAATGCCGCATCCCGAGCCTCAATGCGGCGTCCTACCTCGCACATCACAAGGCAAATCTTTGGTGTAAATGTGGCCGTTTCGCTTCTGGGTAGGCATAGGTGCGCCCAAACTTTCGCCATCCGGGTCGGGCGGGTTAACCCGGAATGCAGCGCATCTCCTTGGGGAACTCCCGCTAACTGCATGGTTAACAAAAGGTTTCCGGATTTGCAGTGGTGGGAAAATGACCGGTTTTAGCCTGTTTTCGGAACCCTGAGCCTGTGGACATGTTTGTGGACAGAAAAGGAAAATATTTTTCGATTGAGTGCAAAGTGGCGGACGGATGTCGCCATATTTTGCTCCGGGTCGGTAAAGGGCTTGAAACCCACTGCGCACAAAAAGGCAGCGGGCTGAAGACATAATGATGCTTTTCAAGTGTCGCCGACTTGCCTACGCCAAACAGGAACGCATCACGGCAACAGAGTTGGGGCAGCGCCGATGGCCAAGCATTTCTTCTGGAACGAATTGAATGCCTCGGATTTTGCGGCGCTTGATCCCGAGCGAACCATCGCAATCCTGCCGACCGCCTCGACCGAGCAACATGGCCCGCATCTGCCGATCGCGACCGATGTCGCAATCGCCCAGGGAATGCTTGCCGAAACGCGCAAACAGCTGCCCGAAGATCTCGATATCCTGGTGTTGCCTGTGCAGGAAATCGGCAAGGCGAACGAACATGTCTACGGCCCGGGAACATTGTCTCTCGGGGCTGAGTTGCTGATCCCCGTCTGGACCGCCATTGGCCAGAAAGTGTCGGAAGCCGGCATTCGCAAGATGGTGATCGTCAATTCCCATGGCGGCAACACTGACATCATCAGCATCGTCTCGCGCGAACTGCGCGTGCGTTATGAAATGGCTGTTCTGGTGACGCATTGGGGTCGGTTCGGTCATCCGGAGGGCATGATTTCCGCTCACGAGTCCAAATTCGGTATTCATGGCGGCGAGGTCGAAACGTCCTTGATGCTGCATTTCCGGCCTGAACTGGTGCGCATGGACAAGGCCGAGAACTTCATCTCAAAAGCCGAAGAGATGCTGGAAAACTCCAAATACATCCAGCCGACGCCGCCCCATGCCCTGGCCTGGATCGCCCATGATCTCAACCCGGCCGGCGTCGTTGGAGATGCCTCCAGGGGGACGGCGGAAAAAGGAGCGGTGATCAGTGCTCATCAGGCCGCCGGTTTCATTGAGATGCTGCGTGACTTCACAGCCTATTCGCTGACCAACCTGTATAAGCCATAACGATCTTCGGATCTTAAACGGGCAGATTGCCTTCCCGTTGCAATTCCTCCACCTGAGCAACGAGTTCCTGCAGCAGGAATTCGACGAACAGGCTCGTTGCCGCGTCCATCGAGGCTCGCGCCCGAGTAAACAGCTTCATCGGCTGGTGATGTGTCCGGGCAACGTTCAGCGGTCGGAAAACAAGCTCGCCCCGCCGGCATTCGGCCAGAACGTCCAGCGGATTGAGCAGGCTGATGCCGATGCCGCGCCGGACAAGCTGGCGAACCGTTTCCGAGGAGTTCGTTTCCAGGATCGGCTCCACCGGGATCGGCACGGACGACAGCACCAGATTGATCACGTCCCGCAGGCTGGTTCCTGATTGGGCCAGCACCAGACGCTCCTGAACCACATCCACGAGATCGACCGGCCCGGTTTCCTGCGCCAGTTTGTGTCCGGGCGGAACCACCGCACCAATGGGAATGTCGAAGGTGGCCAGCGTCCGCAGGCCCGGCGTCGCGGCAATGTTGAAACCGAGGCCGATGTCGACTTCGCCTGTCAGGACCGGATTGATCGTCGTCGTGCCGCCGTCACTGCGCAGCTTGATGTGAACGCGCGGGTTTTTCTCGATGAACTTCGCGATGATTTCCGACAGCGGTCCCGAGGCGAGGCCGACGGTCGTCACCAGCGAAACCTGGCCGGCCTGCGGCATTTTCAGCGCCCGGATCCGGGTCTCTAGCCTGGCATAGTCTTTCAGAACGCCGCGGATATGTTCAACGCACAGCTCTCCTGCCGCGGTAAGCCGCAGCCCGCGCGGCAGGCGCTCGAACAGGGGAACGCCGAATTCCTCTTCCAGGGCAAGGATTTGCCGGTTGATGGCGGAGGACGACACATTCAGCCGATCAGCTGCCTTCCGAATGGAACCGCAGCGCGCGATCTCATCCAGGTAAAGCAGCTTGCGGGAGTGGAGCAGGGCCAAGAAGTGCCTCCTTTTTGTGCATGCGGCACAATTGATCGTCAGAAAAGATAGCGATGACAATAAGGCATCGCTGCAGGCGAATTTTGATGCTTTTCAACGTGCGCTGCAAGGGATCAAATATTTTCGGAAATGTGCGGTTTCACGGTAGTTTTGTTTTACTGGAGGGTACGAAATGACAGTTTTCCCATCTGCGAAGACGCTTCTCGCAGCGGTTCTTCTCACCGGAACCGCCACTCACCAGGCATTGGCGCTGGATGAGGTGAGCTACGGCACCAACTGGCTTGCGCAGGCGGAACACGGCGGGTTTTACCAGGCCGTTGCCGATGGCACCTACGAGAAATACGGCCTGAAGGTCACGATCGCGCCGGGCGGCCCGCAGGCTGCCAACGATGCGCTGCTGATTTCCGGCAAGATCGATTTTTACATGGGCGGGACGCTGAAGGGCTTCGACTACGTCAAGGAAGGCATTCCGCTCATCAACGTCGCCAGCATCTTCCAGAAGGATCCGCAGATCCTCGTGGCGCATCCCGATCAGGGCATCGACAAGTTCACCGACCTTGCCAAGCTTGAAACCATCTACATGGGCAAGGACGGCTACGTCACCTATTTCGAGTGGATGAAGAAGAACTTCGAAGGCTTCTCCGACGCCCAGTTCAAGCCCTACACCTTCAACCCGGCTCCTTTCATCGTCGATCCCAAGTCCGCGCAGCAGGGCTATCTGACCTCCGAGCCGTATGAAATCGAAAACCAGGCGGGTTGGGCACCGAAAGTGTTCCTTCTGGCCGATGAAGGCTGGACGCCCTACTCGACCATGATCACTACCTCCAAGGCGCTGGTCGAGGAAAACCCGGATCTGGTGCAGCGTTTCGTCGATGCTTCCATCGAGGGCTGGTACAACTACCTGTATGGCGACAACGCCGCGGCAAACGAGTTGATCAAGAAAGACAACCCGGAAATGACCGACGGTCAGCTCGCCTATTCCCTTGCGAAGATGAAGGAATACGGCATCGTGGATTCCGGCGACACGGAAGAGAAGGGCATCGGTTGCATGACCGACGAGCATTTCAAGGCGTTCTTCGATACGCTGGCCTCGATCGCCGTCGTGGATGCCTCTCTTGACTACAAGCAGTCCTACACCACGGACTTCGTCTGCAAGGGCGTCGGCCTCGACCTGAAGAAGTAAGGCCGGTTTGGCAAATACATTCCGCTTCGCGCCGCGGCGCGCGAAGCGGCCGCCTCCAGATGCAGAGTTGAGCATGGTCATCGCCGAACAGGGCAGCGCAGAAACGAAGACGCCGTCGGCCCGCAGTGTGAAATCGTCCCGCCCGCTGGTGGCGATGGATAATGTTTCGAAGGTATTCTCCAACGGGACGCTGGCCCTTTCCGGCATGTCCATGACGGTCCGGCCCGGAGAGTTCATAAGTTTGCTGGGGCCGTCCGGTTGCGGCAAGTCGACCGCGCTCAGGATCATCGCCGGCCTTGGCGGCGTATCGGAAGGCGAAATCGACTGGCCGAGTTTCCGCATCAACTCCAGAGGGCTGCCTGACGGCGACATCAGCTTCGTGTTTCAGGAACCGACGCTGATGCCCTGGCAGACCGTTTTCGGCAACGTCTACCTTCCCCTGCGCCTCAAGGGCATCTCGAAGAAAGCGGCATCGGAACGGATCATGACCGCGCTGGAAAGCGTAGGCCTGAAAGACTTCGCCGATGCCTATCCGCGCGAACTTTCCGGCGGCATGAAGATGCGTGTCTCCATCGCGCGCGCGCTGGTAACCGAGCCCAAGCTGCTGTTGATGGACGAACCCTTCGCCGCCCTTGACGAGATCACGCGCCAAAAGCTGAATGACGATGTGCTGGCGCTCTGGAAGGCGACCGGCATCACGGTGATCTTCGTGACCCATTCCGTTTATGAATCCGCCTATCTGGCAAACCGGATCGTGGTGATGAAGGCCCGGCCGGGCCGCGTGCACTCGGATTTTCCCCTGCACACCAGTCTGGAGCGGGATGCGCAGTACCGTACCTCCGAGGAGTACAGGCAGGCCTGCGCGGAAGTCTCCGCCATGCTGTCGGAAGCCATGGGAGGCGAGGAGCACTGATGACCGCACCAGCAAACGAAACACTGGCCCCCGCCGACGTGCTGCAGGAACCAGACAGCGAAGCGCAGGTCGCGCGCAAAAGGCCGGCATCAGCAGCCAAGCTGCCGACAAAGGAGAGCGCTGCCGCTGCCAAGCGGCGGGAGCGTATCCTGACGGTTCTGGTGCCGATCTTCGTCATCGCAGGCTTGATCGCGCTCTGGCAGGTCATGGTCACCGTGAATGACATTCCGCACTACATTCTTCCCGGTCCGGGCCTGGTGGTGAATTCACTGATGTCCGACTGGCACATCCTGCTGCCCGCCCTTTGGGTGACGACCAAGATCACGCTTGCCTCCCTTGCGCTGGCGCTGATCGGCGGTGGCGGTATGGCGATCCTGCTTGTGCAGTCCCGCTGGATCGAGACGGCGCTCTATCCGATCACCGTTATCCTGCAGGTCACGCCGATCATTGCGATCGCGCCGCTGATCCTGATCTACGCTCCGTCAACACAGGCAGCGCTTTTGATTTGCGCCTTTGTCGTCGCCTTCTTCCCGATCCTGTCCAACATGGTGCAGGGCCTGAAAAGCGTGGATCACAATCTCCTGAACCTGTTTGAACTTTACGGCGCCTCGCGCTGGCAGACGCTGATCTATCTGAAGCTGCCAGCTTCCCTGCCGTATTTCATGACCGGCCTTCGCATCGGTGGCGGTCTTGCGTTGATTGCGGCGGTCGTTGCCGAATTTGCGGCCGGATCGGCCGGTGCAGGCTCGGGACTTGCCTTCCGCCTTCTGGAATCCCAGTTTCGGCTCAATATTTCACGTCTGTTCGCAGCGCTGTTCCTGCTTGCCAGCCTGGGTGTGCTGATCTTCGCTTTGACGTCCTTCATCTCCTGGTGGAGACTGCATCGCTGGCACGAAAGCAGCCTGAAGCGGGAAAACTGATGAGACTCGACCTTCCCAAAACCGGCCGGTTCGCGCTGCGCACCGCAACCCTGCCCGCCGCAGTCACGCCGGGGTCGGCGCTTCCTGCGCGCGAGGGCCTGTCGTCGGCCGATCTGATCGTCGCAGACGGTCGCATTGAGGCCATCCTACCGGCCGGGGCAGCCCCCGCGGACATCGAAAGCGTTGATCTGCAAAGGCGCATGGTCTGGCCCTGCTTTGCCGACATGCACACCCACATCGACAAGGGGCATATCTGGGACCGGCAACCCAACCCGACCGGCGATTTCGACGGTGCACTTGCCGCCGTCAGGGCCGACCGGGAGGCAAACTGGACGGCCAGGGACGTTGAAACGCGCATGGACTTCTCCCTGCGCTGTGCCTATGCGCACGGGACCAGCCTCCTGCGTACCCATCTCGACAGCCTGGCACCGCAGCACCGGATTTCCTTCGAGGTGTTCGCCGACATGCGCGAACGCTGGAAAGACCGGATCGCCCTGCAGGCTGCCGCCCTGTTTCCGATCGATGCCATCGATGACGACGCCTATTTTTCTGACCTGGTGGAGGTCGTCGTGGCAAACGGCGGGCTGCTTGGCGGCGTGACCTTCCCGTTGCCGGATCTAGACCGCAGGCTGGATATCCTGTTTCGCACGGCTGCGGACAACGGCCTGGATATCGACCTGCATGTTGATGAGACCCAGGATGCCAACGTCCTGACGCTGCTTGCTATTGCGCAAGCCAAGCTGCGCAACGGGTTCGAAGGCGCGGTGACGGTCGGCCATTGCTGTTCCCTGGCGCGCCAGGACGACGACAAGGCCAAGGCGACAATCGACAAGGTGCGGGAGGCAGGTCTCTCCGTCGTTTCCCTGCCCATGTGCAACATGTATCTGCAGGACCGGCACCCGGGCCGCACGCCACGGTCGCGTGGCGTTACACTGCTGCACGAACTGCGGGCCGCCGGCGTGCCGGTGGCCGTTTCATCGGACAATACCCGCGATCCTTTCTACGCCTATGGCGATCTCGACATGGTGGAAGTGTTCCGCGAGGCCGTCCGCATTGCGCATCTGGACCACCCGCTCGATGATGCGGCCAAGGTGGTCACCAGCCTTCCGGCCGATATTCTGCAAGTTCCCGAAGCCGGGCGGATTGCCGAGGGGCTGGGCGCCGATCTTGTCATCTTCAACGCTCGAAGCTGGAGCGAATTTCTGTCCCGTCCGCAGGCGGACCGCATCGTGATGCGGAATGGCATGGGCATCGACCGTCGCCTGCCGGATTATTCTGAACTTGACCCGCTGACGAAAGGCTGACCATGGCCGATTACGAGACAATCAAGGCCGAACTTGATGGCATTGCGGTTGAGGACAATCCGCGTCTGGTTCAGGCCAAGAGCCGTGACTTTTATTGGTATTCGCCGGTCCTCAAGGCCCAGCTCGACAATGTCACCGGAGACCTTCTGGTCTCGCCGAAAAATGAAGCCGAAGTCATAAAGGTTCTGAAAACGGCATTCGCCCACGGTGTGCCGGTCACGCCGCGGGGTGCGGGCACGGGCAACTATGGCCAGGCGATGCCGCTGTCCGGCGGCATCGTGCTCGATATGTCGAAGATGGACGAGGTCAAGGAAATCGCACCGGGCCGGGTCGTCTGCGGTCCGGGTATCGTCATCGCCAAGCTCGACAAGATTACAAAGGAACATTCGGGCCAGGAACTGCGCTTCCATCCTTCAACCGCGCAAACCGCGACCATCGGCGGCTTCATCGCCGGTGGCTCCGGCGGTGTCGGTTCGGTTCATTGGGGCGGCCTGCGCGATCTCGGCAACATCCTGCGCCTGCGCATCGTCACCATGGAAGCCGAACCCAGGGTGATCGAGCTGTCCACCTGGGACCTACAGAAGGTCAGTCATGCCTATGGCACCAACGGTATCATCACCGAAGTCGAAATGCCGCTGACGACGGCTCATGACTGGGTGGACGTGATCGTCGGCCACGAAACCTTCATGGACGCGGTCGTCTTTTCCGACAAGCTGGCACGCAGCAACGGTATTCTGCTGAAGGAAGTCGCCCCGATTGCTGCACCCATACCGTTCGATTTCTTCACGCGGCACAAGCCCTGGCTGAAGGAAGGCGAGGCGGTCACCGTGTTGATGGTGGCGCCGCATTCCATGTCGGCAATGCTTGCGCTTGCGGAACGGATGAAGGGCGAAGTGCGTTTCCGGTCGGACGAAGTGGAAAGCATGAAGGGCATTCCGCATGTCTATGAGCTTGCCTGGAACCACACGACACTGCGGGCGCTGAAGTTCGACAGTTCCTTCACCTACCTGCAGACGCAGTATCCGGGCCCGAACCACGTGGAGCTTGTGCGCAAGACCACCGAAATGTTCCCGGGCGAGATCTTCGGACACCTGGAGTTCCTGCGTTTCGATGGTCAGGTGCAATGTTCCGGCCTTCCCCTGATCCGCTACACGACGGAAGAACGGCTGGACGAGATCATCAGGCTGCATGAGGAAAACGGCTGCCGGGTGTTCAACCCACATCGCTACACCCTTGAAGAGGGCGGCATGAAACAGACCGACCAGGTCCAGCTCGCCTTCAAGAAGGAGACGGACCCGGAGGGATTGCTCAATCCGGGCAAGATGATCGCCTGGGACAATCCGGACTTCGACTTCAATTCCGGCCAGAACTATCTTTTCCCGGGCCTTCAGGCCTTCGCCGAGGCCTGATCAGATGCGCGTACTTGTTCTCCATTCCCACCCACAGGAGCACAGTTTCGGCCGGGCGCTCTATCACAAGACCTGTGAAAGCCTGGCGAAGGCCGGGCATGAGGTCGACGGCTGCAATCTCTATGAGGAAGGGTTCGACCCCGTCCTCTCCGCCCGCGACAGGGACATCTATCACACGGTCCCCGACAACCGGGAACTGGTCGACAATTACTGCGAGCGCCTGCTGGCGGCGGAAGGTCTGGTCATCTGCACGCCGGTCTGGAACTTCGGTTTTCCCGCGATGCTGAAAGGTTACTTCGACCGTGTCTGGCTGCCAGGCGTTTCGTTTCATCTGGAAGACGGCACCTTGACGCCGACCTTGCGCCATATCCGCAAGATGGCGGCCGTCATGACCTATGGCGGCAGCCGGTGGCGGGCGTTTCTGGTTGGTGATCCGCCGCGCAAGGTGGTCAATCGGGTCATCCGGGCACAGATCAAGATTGGCGCACCGGTGAAATATCTGGCCCATTACGACATGAACAACTGCACCCCGGCCTCGACCGGTGCCTTTCTGGAGAAGGTCGGCAAGGAAATGGAGCGGTTCTGACACCGCTCCAGGCTGGCTGGGCTAGAATACCTTCGCCGCGGTCACTTCCACTTCCACCAGAAATTCCGGACGCGTGAAGCCGCCGACCACCAACAGGGTCGAGACCGGTTTCAGCGCTCCGGTGTAGCGGTCCCGAACGGCCATATAGTCCGCGAAATCTTCCCGCCGGGTAACGAAACCGGAAATGCGGATGACGTCCTCGAAGCCCATCTCCGCTTCCTTCAGGATGGCGGCAATGGCCTCGAAACAAACTTCGGCCTGGCCGGTCACGTCCGGCGGAATCGTATCGTCCGGCCGGATGCCGAGCTGGCCGGAGGTCACCAGCAGGCTGGCGCCGGGTGGTACGTAAAGGCCGTGATTGTACTGCCCGAAGGGTGTTCGAACGGAAGGGGGATTGAAGGATTTCTTGTCGGTTGGACCGGCCATGAGCGCAGGTTCTCCAGAAATTGCATCTTGTCGTGCATGTTCCGGCATAAGAGCCGGAAAGTCATTGAAAAAATGAAGCTTTTCTGAATTTACGACCGTCTCGCGAACCAGTTATTCAGTACCGGAAAGGTGCCTTGCCGGGGCCTACTCCGGATACCAGAGCTTTGCCTTTTCCGCACCCCGTTCAATGATCACGTGACCGTTGGCAAAGACCCGGTAGCCGTGGCTCCAGTCGCCGTCCGGCCATTTGATTCGCACGTTGGCACGTTCCGCTACACCCAGGCCGAAGTGAACGAAGCCCATCTGGCCGGAGGCATGGCCTGCCCCCACCTGGATGTCCTTCACCACGGTCCGGTTTCCCGTCTTCACGCTGATCTTGGCACCCACTGCGCGGGAGTTGGGTTTGCCCGGCTGGCGCACGTCCACAGCCAGCCAGTTGCCGAGTTGTTTCGGTTCTTCTGCCGTGCCCTGTCCGGTATTGCGGAACAGGCTTACCGGTCCCGATCGGTTGACGACAACCAGATCCACCAGTCCGTCGGCGTTGAAATCCGCCAGACCCGCACCGCGTCCGCGCCGGTTCAGCGCAATCCCGGCGGTGTCGCCGGTTTCCACAAAGCGACCGTCCCATTGGCCGAGCAAGAGATTGTCCGGGTCATAGGCCGCGAAGTCGGGCATGGCTTCCACATTGCCCTTGGCAATGAAGAGGTCCCAGAGCCCGTCATTGTTGACGTCCTGAAACTCGGAATGCCATCCGGTTGAGGGTTTCAGGTCTTCGCCCGCATAGGGCCGGTGCGCGGTAACGCCGAGGTCGAAGGCAATGTCCTGATAGACCGGCACGGTCTCGTCCGATTCCGGGTCAAGCTTCTGCAGCTTGGTGTCGCCCATGCTGGTAAGCGCATACTCGGGAAAACCGTCCACATCCAGGTCGATGGACGCAATGCCCATGCCCCAGATCTTCAGGTGTTGCCAGCCATCGGACTTGCGATAGGGGCGAGGCGGCCTGCCGGGCGCAATGGCCCAGAGCTGCTCCTCGCCACCGCGGTAATATTGCCGGTCGTTCGAGATCCTGAGTGCCGGTTCGCCGGAGCGGTTCCAGTCGGTGAACAGCATCGACAAGCTGCAATATCCCGGCGACAGGCGCGTTGCTTCCGCGTAGAGCGGGCTGCCGTCTTGCGCCTTTTCCGGCCGGAACAGGAAGTTGTCGTGACAGGTGCCCCAGGGCGAACCGGGGGCAGAACGATCGACATAATTGCCAAAGGCAAGCGTTGGATAATCGAGCCCTGGTTCGTAGGTGGCGGAAAAGGAAGTGCTCCATTCGCGGCCGCCGTCGAAGCCAAGGGCCCGGTTGGCGACTTCGAAGGTACAGGCGCCCTTGCCTTCCAGGATCAGGTTTTCACCCAGGCGCAGCACCACGAGATCCAGGATGTCGTCGTTGTTGATGTCGAGCGGATAGGCGCCGAGCACGCCGGTGGCCTGTTTCTCGTTGAGGCCGGTTTCCACCGCGGTGAATTTCAGCGCACCTGCCACACGGCTTTCGTTGCGAAAAAGCTGCGCTGGGTTCTTGCCGCCGGCAAAGAACAGATCCGGCTTGCGGTCGCCATCGCAATCGAAGATCGCGGTGCCGCCGCCAACGAAGAATTCCCACGCACCGTCATAGGAATGTTCGATGCCCGCAGCCGAAGCCTCTTCCACAAACGAGGGAACGGGTGCAACGGAAACCTGACGGGTGTCGTCTGCCAGAGCCGGGGCCGCAAGGCTTACGCTCAACAGCGCACCGGACACGGAAAGGCTGAAAGGCTTCATTCCGCGATCTCCAGGCTGCGCAGGAAAGCGATGATCGTCTGCTGCTCTGTTTCCGTCAAACCTGCATAGGCCTTGCGGCTGTCGGAAGCAGCGCCGCCATGGGCCAGGATCGCCTCTTCCAGCGTCGTGATATCGCCCCGGTGCCCATAGGGCGCCGTGCTGCCGATGCCCCAGAGTTCGGACGTGATGAAAACATCGCGCGCAACAAAGCGTTGGGCCAGCAGTTCATTGCCGAATGTGTCATTGGCCGCATCGGCAATCGTGTGGCGCTTCAGGTCGCCGTAAAGGGGAACCAGCACCCGGCCCTGGTCATCGCGCGGCAGGGCCTTCACCCAGTCCAGCGTGCCGAGGTCAAGTTCGAGCGGTGCCTTCACGTCGCTCTGGCGCAGGGTACCGGCGGTGTCGAACGGGCCGGGATCCTGAAAGATGAGGCTTTCGAGCGGCAATTCGGGAATGTGGCACGAACTGCAGCCAATGGTGCCGAAAAGCGCTTCTCCCTTTGCCGCCGCCTGCTGCCAGACATCCGGCAGATCCTGTTTCCGGGTCGGCGCGGGAAGCGTTGCCTGGAAAGCGACCAGCGCCGAGATCTGACCCGGCGAAATTTCGCCCGTATGGCCATCACCGTCGAAGTCGTCCGATCCTGTCCATTCGGCGCCGAACCGCTCGACCGCCTGTATGCCATGATGATCGTTGGTGGCGTTCACACTGAACTGGCGAAGCGACGCAAAGACACCCTTCTGGCTGAAAGGTCGCAAGGTCAGGTCGTCGTCGATACCCTCGAGACGGGAAACGTCCAGTGTCCCGTCAGGAAAGGCGGTCAACTTGCCGAAGGAGACGCCCTTCGTTTCCAGGCTGACGGTTTCTTCCTGACCGCTTTTCCGCACCCTGGCCAGCAGATCCGTCCGCTGGCTGCGCAGGTCCGTGGTCATTTCCCGGGCAAGCAATTCGATCAGCCCGGCTCCCTGAAGCGCGACCGTGTTGCGCTCGTTGGAAAACTGGGGATCCGTGGTGTCGAAGTCAGCGCTTTCGAAGCCTTCGGACACGAACACGTTTGCCGTGAACGCACCGGAACCACCGATCACAGGCTCATTGTGGCAGGAAGAGCAGGAATTGGCGTCCATTCCAGCAAGACGCTGGAACGCCTGCGGTGCCTTGCGGCGCACTTTTGTCGGCACGATAGCCCGTGTCGCGTCCGGCCGACCTGCGCCATCCAGTGTGGTGAATTTGGCCTTGAACAGCTCTTCTCCAAGCGGCTGCAGCACGGTGATCGCATCTTCGCCCGATTGCGCCAGGGCGTCGATATCGACGTCTTCCTTGATGGCCCGTTCGCTCCAGGGTGCGGGATCGGCAAGTGCTGATGCAGGCAGGGTGATGCCGAGGACGAGAGCAGAGACTGCGAGCCGGGATTTGCCTGTCATGCCGTCGCCTCCTTGCGGTCGAGCCGGGCTATGCGGCCTGAGGGCGGAGTTGCGTTGCCGAGAAAATCCTTGTCGAGACGTTCCATCGACTGGGCGATCAGGCCGCTGCGAATGAAGTCCTCATTCCACGGCATCACGTCCAGGGAGAAATTGTTCCTGAGATCGGAAACAAGAGCCTCTTCCAGCCCTTCCCACATGCCTTTTTCCATGAAGGAGAAGGCACGCATTGCAGCGCCGGTCAGCACCACGCGCTTGGGGTCGATCATCGCAATCACCCGGGCAAGACCATAGCCCAGAACCCGGCCCGCATCGTGAAACGCGTTGCAGGCGTCCTTGTCTCCCGAACCGGCCAGTTCGATCAACCGGGCAAGGCCGCTGACGCCCGCCTTGATGGTGCCCGGATCGGTGTTCTCCGGCAGATGAGAGGCAGCCCGCACCAGCGCGTAATCGGAAAGATATGCCTCAAGGCAGCCCTTCTTGCCGCATCGGCAGAGCGCCCCGCCGGGCAGATGGTTGGCATGGCCGAACTCGGCGGCCGTGCCGCTTGCTCCCGAAAACAGCCGGTTGTCGAGGTAAAGCCCCATGCCGACACCGTAATCGAGCATGATCACGGCGAATGTCCCGCTGTACTTGTTCGGATCCGACCAGTGCAGCGCTTCGGTGATCATGTTGGTGTCGTTGGAAATGTAGCAATCCGCCCCGAAGGCTTCGTGCAATGGACCGACGACAGGGATCTTGCGCCCGGCAAAGGCGGGGCTCCAGGCAACGACGCCGGTTTCCGTTTCAACGACACCCTGTGCGGCAACGCCGATTTCCCGAACCCGTGAGGGGCCGATGCCGGCCTCGTCGAGGAACTGCCTGATCGCCGTGATCAGGGTTTCGGGAAAGCTGTCGGCATCTTCGGTGGCGCTGTCAAAATGGCTGCGCCTGTCGCACACCACCTCGCCGGCGAAATTCACCAGCGACAGGTCGATGTTGTTGACCGAAAGACGGACGCCAACCGTATAGACCGCGTCCGGCTTGAGCTTCAAAAGGGTGCGTGGCCGTCCACGCGCCTGGGGTGTTTTGGGCTCCTCGCTCTCCAGGCTCAGGATCAATCCCTGGTCTAGAAGATCGGAGGTGATGGCCGTCACCGTCGCGGGGCTCAGCCGTGTCATCTGGCCGAGATCTATCCGCGCCATAGGGCCGTTCCGGCGCAGGGCCTGTAGAACAATACTTCTGTTTTGCCGCCGGATCTGATCCCGGTCCGCCTTGCGTGTCATGCTCGCTCAGCTCTTCCCAAGGTGTTTCCTCTGTCCCGGGTTTTTCCCGGTTTTCCTGCTTCTCACCGGGTGTGTCAAACCCCGCGGAACAGTGTTTTGCAAAACCATGTTGACAGGAGCAGCGCTTTCCTGCAACTTTTTTTCGGGCACCAAAAAAAATAACAATAAGGCTGTCCTTTCTGAAGGCGCCTCGAAAAGGCGCTTCGACACTGACGCATTTCAGGCACATCCGTCCGACGTGGGATGCGCCAACTGGAGGAAACATCGCAATGCGTAAAATCACCACTTTGCTGGCGGGCGCTCTGCTGTCCGCGACCGCACTGAACCTGGCCCACGCAGAAGACGTCATTGTCGGCGTGAGCTGGTCCAACTTCCAGGAAGAACGCTGGAAGACTGACGAAGCCGCCATCAAGGGCGCCCTTGAGGCAGCCGGCGCGACTTACATTTCCGCCGACGCGCAGAGCTCGTCCGCAAAACAGCTTTCCGACGTTGAGGCACTGATCGCACAAGGTGCGACCGCCCTCATCATCCTGGCGCAGGATTCCCAGGCAATCGGCCCGGCCGTGCAGGCTGCTGCCGACGAAGGCATCCCGGTTGTCGGCTACGACCGCCTGATCGATGATCCGCGCGCCTTCTACCTGACCTTCGACAACGTCGAAGTTGGCCGCATGCAGGCTCGCGCCGTTCTGGCTGCCGCGCCGAAGGGCAACTACGTCATGATCAAGGGCTCCCCGACTGACCCGAACGCGGACTTCCTCCGCGGTGGTCAGCAGGAAGTCCTGCAGTCCGCAATCGATGCGGGTGACATCACGATCGTTGGCGAAGCCTACACCGACGGCTGGCTGCCGGCGAACGCACAGCGCAACATGGAACAGATCCTGACCGCCAACGACAACAAGGTCGACGCGGTTGTTGCGTCCAACGACGGTACGGCCGGCGGTGTTGTGGCCGCTCTGACCGCACAGGGCATGGACGGCATCCCGGTGTCCGGCCAGGACGGCGACCATGCCGCTCTGAACCGTGTTGCAAAGGGCACGCAGACGGTATCCGTCTGGAAGGACGCTCGCGAACTCGGCAAGGCCGCCGGTGAAATCGCCGTCAGCCTGGCCAGTGGTACCGAGATGGGCGGCGTCGATGGCGCAGCGGCCTGGACGTCTCCGTCCGGCACCGAGCTGACCGCCAAGTTCCTGGCACCGCTTCCGGTCACCAAGGACAACCTGACCGCGGTCGTCGATGCAGGCTGGATCTCCAAGGATGATCTGTGCCAGGGCGTCGAGAACGGCCCGGCTCCCTGTAACTAATAACACTACGCTTAATGTGCGGCCCCGGTTACTGTTAACCGGGGCCGTAATAACAGGGACAGCTGCTGCGAAAGCCGCTCCCCGGGATGGGCCACCCGATGCGTAAGCGTAATGGTCTCCAAGCAGGAGTAACCTCTATGTCTGACACCGCACTGTCAGGGCCCAAAAGCCCGACAGCACGAAACTTGTTTGCCGCATTGCAGCTGGACACACGGCTTCTCGGCATGATCGGGGCGTTCATCGTCCTGTGCCTGGTGTTCAATGTGATTACGGATGGCCGGTTCCTGACGCCGCGCAACATCTTCAACCTGACGATCCAGACCGTGTCCGTTGCCATCATGGCCACCGGTATGGTGTTCGTTATCGTCACCCGCCACATCGATCTGTCCGTCGGCTCCGTTCTGGCGACCGTTGCGGCGGTCATGGCGGTTGTCCAGACCGATGTCCTGCCGCCGCTGCTCGGCCTCGGCAATCCGGCTATCTGGATCCTGGCCATTCTGGCCGGTGTGGTTGTTGGTGTGCTGATCGGTGCCTTCCAGGGCTGGATGGTCGGTTATCTTGGCATTCCGGCCTTCATCGTGACGCTTGGTGGCCTCCTGGTCTGGCGCAACGTTGCCTGGTTCATCACCTCCGGTCAGACCATCGGCCCGCTCGATGAAACCTTCACCATGATCGGCGGTATCGGCGGCACCATGGGCGAAACGGGATCGTGGATCTTCGGCGTTCTGGCCGTCGCCGTTGCGTTGTGGATGCAGGTCTCTTCGCGCCGCCGCAAGGCTGCGCATGGGTTCCCGGTCAAACCCGGCTGGGCGGAAGTCACCATGGGTGTCATCACGACCGGGGCAATTCTCGGGTTCGTCTGGGTGCTGAATGCCTATGACATTCCCACCGCCCGTCTTGAGCGGATCTTCGAGGCCCGGGGCGAAACCATGCCGGAAGGCCTGGTCATGGGCTACGGTATTCCCTACTCGGTGCTGCTTCTGATCGTGGTTACCGTCGTCATGACCATCGTCGCACGCCGCACCCGTCTCGGACGCTACATCTTCGCAACCGGCGGAAATCCGGATGCCGCGGAGCTCTCCGGCATCAACACCAGGTTTCTGACCGTCAAGGTGTTTGCCATCATGGGCGGCCTCAGCGCGCTCGCAGCCGCTGTCGCGGCCGCACGCCTCGGCTTTTCGACCAACGACATCGGCACGCTGGACGAACTCAGGGTTATCGCCGCGGCAGTGATCGGCGGCACCGCGCTTGCCGGCGGTGTCGGCACGATCTACGGCGCCATCCTGGGCGCGCTGATCATGCAGTCATTGCAGTCGGGCATGGCCATGGTCGGCGTCGACGCCCCGCTGCAGAATATCGTCGTGGGCACCGTGCTCGTCATCGCCGTCCTCGTCGACATCATCTATCGCAAGCGCACGGGAGACTGAGACATGGACGCGCCTCTCGTAGAAATGAAAGACATGTGCATCTCCTTCGGCGGGGTGCAGGCCGTGGATCATGTCTCTGTCGATCTTTATCCGGGTGAAGTCGTGGGTCTGCTTGGCCACAACGGTGCCGGCAAGTCGACCCTGATCAAGATCCTTTCCGGTGCCTACAAGGCCGACAGCGGCGAAATCCGCATCAACGGCAAGGAAGTGCACATTCACTCGCCGCGCGACGCGCGGGCGCAGAACATCGAGACCATCTACCAGACGCTTGCTCTGGCGGATAATCTCGATGCCGCGTCCAACCTGTTCCTCGGCCGTGAACTGACCTCGCCGCTCGGCTTTGTCGACGACGATGCCATGGAAGCGGAAACCCGCAAGATCATGGGCCGGCTCAACCCGAACTTCAAAAAGTTCCATGCGCCGGTGAAAGCCCTGTCGGGCGGTCAGCGCCAGTCGGTGGCCATTGCCCGCGCGGTCTATTTCAATGCCAAGATCCTGATCATGGACGAACCGACCGCCGCGCTTGGCGTGCATGAAACGCAGATGGTGGCTGAACTCATCCAGGAACTGAAGAAACAGGGCCTCGGCATCTTCCTGATCAGTCACGACATCCACGACGTCTTCCAGCTTTGCGACCGTATCGCGGTCATGAAGAACGGTCAGCTAGTCGGCACCGCCCGCACGACCGACGTCACTGATGACGACGTGCTCGGCATGATCATTCTGGGTAAATGCCCGGAAGGGGCGATCCCGGGTCCAGGTGCTCTTGTGGACGATACAGTGGTCGGATAAACCGACAGGACCCGCGGGCTCTTGCCCGCGGGACTTCCTCATGGTTTGAACAGATGGCCTGGCCCTGTTCGGACGGTGTGGACCCTCATGCCGACACCCGGTCACGGGCCATCGGCATTCTTTTTGATTGTTTTTGAGGAACGCACCTCATGTATATCGGCCTCGATATCGGTACCAGTTCGGTCAAAGCCATTCTTCTTGGTGAGGACCAGTCCCTGATTGCATCGGCAACCGCGGAGTTGACGGTCCAGCGTCCCCATCCGGGCTGGTCGGAACAGGACCCGGACAGCTGGTGGCGGGCTTGCGAAACCGTTCTGGACGCACTCAAGGCCGAAGCGCCAAAGGCCATGGCCGCGGTGCGTGGCATCGGCTTGTCCGGCCATATGCACGGTGCCACGCTTCTGGATGCCGCCGGTAAGCCGCTGCGCCCCTGCATCCTGTGGAACGACGGCAGGTCGGGCAAGCAATGCTCGGAACTGGAAGCGGCCGAGCCGAAATTCCTGACGCTCGGGGGCAACCGGGTGATGCCGGGCTTCACTGCGCCGAAGCTGCAGTGGGTGCGTGAGAACGAGCCGGAAATCTTCGCCAGAACCACCATGGTTCTGCTGCCCAAGGACTATGTCCGTTTCAAGCTGACGGGCGAGTACGTCGGCGAAATGTCCGATGCCGCCGGAACGCTCTGGCTGGATGTCGCCAGACGCGACTGGAGCGACGCGCTTCTGGCCGCCACGGGCCTCACCCGTGAGAACATGCCGCGCCTTGTCGAAGGCTCCGAAAGCTCGGGCACACTCAAGGCGGATCTTTGTGGCCGCTGGGGTTTCGACGCTGCTCCGGTGGTGGCCGGCGGCGGCGGCGACAATGCCGCATCTGCCTGCGGTGTCGGTGCGGTCGATCCGGGCTCGGCCTTTGTCTCGCTCGGGACCTCCGGCGTGCTGTTCGTGACCAACGACCGCTTCTCGCCCAACGTCGACAGCGCGGTTCACGCGTTCTGCCATGCCGTGCCGGACACCTGGCACCAGATGGGGGTGATCCTTTCGGCAACCGACAGCCTCAACTGGCTGGCGAAGGTGGTGAAGCGCAATCCGGGTGAACTCACCGGTCTGGTCGGCAATGTGGAAGGACCTTCGCCCGTTTCCTTCATGCCTTATCTCGGCGGCGAACGGACACCGCACAACGACGTCGACATCCGCGCCGGCTTCTTCGGCATTTCCCACGGAACCGACGACGCCGAACTCTGCCACGCCGTATTGGACGGTGTCGCCTTCGCGCTCAAGGACTGCCTGGAAGCGCTCAGTGTTGCCGGCACCGGGATCGAACGCGTTCTGGCGGTCGGCGGCGGGTCTCGCTCCACGGTCTGGCTGGAGATCATCGCCAGCCTGCTCAATGTTCCGGTCGACGTTCCGGTGGATGGCGACTTCGGTGGCTCGCTTGGAGCGGCCAGGCTCGGTCAGGCCGCCGCGCTCGGTAGCACCGAGGGCATTTTCACCAAGCCGGCCCTCAAGGCCAGCATCGATCCGGTGCCGGCCCTCACACAAAGATATGCCGAAGGCTACGAGCGCTGGCGCAAGCTTTATCCGGCGCTCAAGCAAGCCGGCTTTTAGGAAACATATTCAAGGAGATGACAACATGAGCACTGGGTTCTTCGGCGATCTTCAGCCGATCCAATACACCGGGCCGGCAAGCACCGAGCCGCTGAGCTATCGCCACTACAACAAGGACGAGATCGTCCTTGGCAAACGCATGGAAGACCATCTGCGTCTTGCAGTGTGTTACTGGCACAGCTTCTGCTGGCCGGGGTCCGATCCGTTTGGCGGCGAGACCTTCAACCGCTCCTGGATGGCGGCTGGTGGCGATCCGATGGAACAGGCCAAACTGAAGGCAGACGTTGCCTTCGAGATGTTCCAGATCCTGGGCATGCCGTTCTTCACCTTCCATGACCGCGACGTTGCGCCGGAAGGCCGGACGCTTGCCGAAAGCAATGCCAACGTGAACGCGATTGCAGACATCTTCGAAAAGAAGATGGCCGACACCGGCATCAAGCTCCTTTGGGGCACGGCCAACATGTTCTCCAACCGCCGCTTCATGGGCGGTGCGGCCACCAATCCGGATCCGGACGTCTTCGCCTATGCCGCCGCACAGGTGAAGAACGCAATGGACGTCACCTATCGCCTCGGTGGTGAGAACTATGTGCTCTGGGGTGGCCGCGAAGGTTACGAGACCCTGCTCAACACCAACATCAAACAGGAGCTGGACCAGTTCGGCCGCTTCCTCAACATGGTGGTCGAGTACAAGCACAAGATCGGCTTCAAGGGCACGATCCTGATCGAGCCGAAGCCGCAGGAACCGTCCAAGCACCAGTACGACTACGACGTCGCCACCGTCTATGGGTTCCTGAAGGCCTATGGGCTGGAAAACGACGTCAAGATGAACATCGAGCAGGGCCACGCCATTCTGGCTGGCCACTCGTTCGAGCACGAGCTGCACATGGCCCGTTCGCTCGGCATCTTCGGGTCCGTCGACATGAACCGCAACGACTATCAGTGCGGCTGGGATACCGACCACTTCGGCATGAACGTGCCGGAACTGGCGCTCGCCTATTACGAGATCCTGATGGCGGGCGGCTTCACCACCGGCGGCACCAACTTCGACGCCAAGCTGCGTCGCCAGTCACTCGACCCGGTCGATCTGATCCAGGCGCACGTCGGCTCAGCCGACGCGATTGCCCGCGGTCTGAAGGCCGCGGCAGCCATGATCGAGGACGGCCGACTGAAGGGCTTCGTCGATGACCGTTATGCCGGCTGGCAGAAGCCGGAAAACGCCGACATCCTCAAGGGTGGTTCCTCGCTCGAGACATTGGCCGAGCGCGTCCACAAGGCCGACCTGGAACCGCAGCCGAAATCCGGCAAGCAGGAATACCTGGAAAGCCTGGTCAACCTGTTCGTTTGAGGACTGCCTGCACACAAGAACGGAGGTCACGGGCACCGTGACCTCCTTAATTCGGCTGACCGCTTGGCTGGCAGACGGCCTCAGCTGCGCATTTCCGGTGAAGTCCCTTGTTTCGCGTCCTTGTTGCGCCTGCAGCGTTCGGAGCAATGGCGCACCTCTTCCCAGTCACGCGCCCATTTTCGACGCCAGGTGAAGGGGCGTCCGCAAGTGGCACAGAGCTTTACCGGCAGATCCTCTTTCTTGCGCATTTTCATGAGTTTGGCCCGAAAAGGTCTGCCTGATCGGGATTGACCCGCGGTTTCCTGCCGCGACGGGCTTTCTCCTGGCCGCGCATTGCAATCCCGCTTTTCCGGCTGCCGTGTTTCGATTGGATATCTGCCGCTGCCCCGCGGAATGCTTGCCCCTTCCGTACAGCCCAGACCTTGTCCCGCGCCTCGCGCGCCGCCTCGAGATAATCGACGACCGGGAAGGGATAGCATTTGCCCAGAACCTTGCTCGCGTTATCTGCCTTCCAGGGTTCGTGAACATGCGCGGTCGGAATGTCCTTCAGCTCCGGCACCCACCGTCTAACGAACAGACCCTGCGGGTCCTGATCGAGACCCTGCTTCACCGGATTGTAGATCCGGATGGTGTTGATCCCGGTGGTTCCCGATTGCATCTGCACCTGCGGCCAGTGAATGCCGGGTTCATAATCGGTGAAAAGCCGCGCCAGATGCAGGCCCGGTGCTCGCCAGTCCAGCCACAGATGATAGCTGGCAACTGCCATCAGCATTGCCCGCATTCGAAAATTCATCCATCCGGTGGCCGCGAGTGCCCGCATGCAGGCATCGACAAAGGGCAGGCCCGTCTCCCCTTTCTGCCAGGCTTCAAGCCGTTCTCGGTCAGGCTGGGCCGTTCGAAGACCCTCGTAGGCGGGATGCAGGTTGCGGAACTCCAGAGAGGGTTCGTCTTCAAGCTTCTGCATGAAATGGCAATGCCAGTGAAGACGGCCCGAAAAGGACCGCATGGCTGCCTGCCATGTGCTGCGGCCGGGAAACTCCGAACCCTTCAGATCGCGCTGGCGGCTCCAGGTCGCCTGAGTTACCTCGCGCAGCGACAGCGAACCGAATGCCAGATAGGGCGAAAGCCGGGAGCAGGCATCGAAGGCCTTGACCGGCGTCGCCATGGCAGCCCGATAAGGCTTGCCGCGCTGAAACAGGAAGCTGTGCAGAGTTGCCTGTGCAGGGGACCGCCCGCCGCGCTGCCGGTTCGGGCAATGGTCGTTGGGCAAACCCAGTTCCGATGCTGCTGGAGGCTTGCCGAGATCGATACCGGGATTGCTTTCGGCAAGCGGCGACAAGCGGGGTGGATCGACAGGCGCTTCTGCCATGAAGCGGTCCCAATGCGCGGCCCAGCCATCCCGTGTTTGAAGGCGTCGAATTACGCCAGTTTGCCGGCACTCCGTCCAGGGAATTCCCTGAGCCCTGCACCAGGCGGCAACACGCTTGTCCCGGGCAAACGTCCAGTCGTTTCCCGTCTCTTCATGTGACCAGAGCCCGGCAACGCCGTTTGATCGCAAGAAGGCACCGAGAACCTCGGTAACCTCGCCCGTGCGGATGACCAGCGGTTGGCCAACCGCTGCCAGGTCTCGTCTCAATTCGGCAAGGCATTCCAGCAAAAACGCATAGTGGCGTCCGGCCATGTCGGGCTGTTGCCAGAGGTCGGGTTCGATGACGTAGAGCGGCAGTACCGGACCGTGAAGGCTTGCCCGTTTGAGCGCTGCATTGTCCTCAATCCTCAGGTCCTTCTTGAACCAGACGATCTGGATGGTTTTCGTCACGACATTCTGTTCCCGTCCAGGAAGGCGTTCTTCCTTGATACGCGTGAACAGGGCGTTGGATTTGTGTCGGAGGCGTTTGTCAGAACCGGTTGAAGATCTGTGCGCCGTCCGGGTCTGACAGGTTGTGCAGGCGGTGTGCGGCATGGCGGGCGAAGCGGTGCGTTACCGATTTCCGGGTCGCTGCCGCCAGCTTGTGTTCCGGTGCTTCGCGCAGGATCTCCGCCCCGAAGCCGTCGGAAACAATCAGCCCGGCCTCCTCGGGAAAGATCTCCAGCGGGACGTCCGGATGCGTCGCGAAATAGAGCCGGTCGCAATGAAGGCGGTAGTCCGGCCACTTGGTATCCGCCCGGAAATCGGCAATCGAGGATTTGACCTCGACTATCCAGAGCTCATGTTTCGGCCCAAGCGCCAGGAGGTCCGCCCGCCGGGCGGAGGCAAGGGTGACTTCCGGCAGGCAGGCGAAATCGAGTTGTCGCAACAGCCGCGCGGCCCCGCGCCAGACCTTCAGCGCTGTTTCCGACTGACGTCGGTCCTTGAGCGGGTCATCCAGCTGAATCCGCCCCGCTAGTGGCTGATGATCGGGTTCCATGCGCATTTTGTTCCACATTTGTTCGTTTTTTGCAAGTTTTGCCGTTGGCGACATTGACCTTTCCTGCCAACTTGCGCGATGTTTCGGCGCATCGGATAATCCGGTTGGATCTTGTCACTCCGGGAGGGGGTAGCGGTTGAACGGTTTCACACGAAATGCCTTGTTGGGCGTTGCACTGGCGTTTGCGTGCGGGCCTGCGCTTGCAGGCAAAGGAGACCTGATGTTCCAGGTGCCGAAATCCGCACCCCTTCTGCAAGGGCGGGCACTGGATCTGCGTTTTGCGGATTTCGCGCAAGGCATATGGGTGCGGGAACTGCAGGATTGTCCGGCTCCACGGATCGACCGAAGCGCACCCGGCTCGACGCTGGCCATCTACCGCGGCCTTCTGGAAACCCCGGGGCGTATCTGCCAGGTCTATGGAGCTGAAAAGAGCGGCAAGATGACCCAGCGTGCGGCCATCAATTGCCTGCTGACGGATGGCGGCGAGGCGATCGAACTGGTCACCGTTCAGCCCCGTGGCACCGAAGGGCTCATGGTTCAGGAAGGCGAAAAGCCGCCGGTCCATTTCCGCTTCTGCGAGAAGATCGTGCCGATCCTCCAGTCGTCAAACAGCAACTGACGCCCTTTTGCCGGTTGGTTTGGGGGCGAGCAGCTCTCGCCTCAAGCGCCTGACAGCAAAAATGCCTCATCCTGAGGAGCGGTGGATCAGACAGAAATGCGGTAACAACCGGTTCGACCCTCTCACAGCAAAATAGCCAGAGCCGGATCAGATCTCCGGCCCGCTCCACAGGTTCGACTTCGCGGTCTTCTTCGGCGTGCGGCTTTCCGAAATATGCGCCGTCAGCGGGTCGAGCGTGCACAGGGCGTCATACTGGCTGAGGAACACCTGCCCGCTCAAATGCTTCAGGAAATCGGTCCGCTTCAGTCGGTCCATCACCGGTCCCTTTACCTCCGAAAGGTGGAAGGAAACACCGGAATCCGATAGGCGGTGGTTGATTTCCTCAAGGCTCTCCAGGGCACTGGCGTCGATCTCGTTCACGGCCGGGCACATCAGCACCACGTGTTCGATATCGGGCTTTTCGGCCACCAGTGCATAGATCCGGTCTTCCAGAAACCGCGAATTGGCAAAGAACAGGCTTTCATCGACCCGTAGCGTCAGCACCCGGTCACCCGTCACCACGGCGTGCCGGTCAACATTCCGGAAGTGCTCGGTTCCCGGCACGACGCCGACAATTGCCATATGCGGCCGGCTGCTGCGGTAAAGATAAAGCGCGATCGACAGGGCAACGCCGGTCACCACGCCCGGCTCGACACCGAAGAACAGGGTGATCAGGATCGTCGCGGCCATGGCCGCGAAATCGCTCTTCGAATAGGCGAACGTCCGCTTGATCGCGCCGAGATCGACCAGCGACAGCACGGCAACGATGATGGTGGCGGCCAGAGTTGCCTGCGGCAGATGCGTCAGCAGCGGGGTCAGGAACAAGGTGGCCAGTGCAATGCCGACGGCGGTGAAGGCACCGGCCGCCGGGGTCGCTGCCCCTGCATCGAAATTGACGACCGAGCGGGCGAACCCGCCGGTGACCGGATAGCCACCGGAAATGGCGGAGGCAATGTTGGAGGCGCCGAGGCCGATCAGCTCCTGATCCGGCTCGATCCGCTGACGCTTCTTGGCTGCCAGGGTCTGCGCAACGGAAACGGATTCCACAAAACCGATGACCGAAATCAGCAGCGCGGGACCGGCAAGCGCCAGCCACAACTCGCTGTCGAAGGCTGGCAGATGCGGCACCGGCAGGCCGGAGGGAATGTCGCCGACAACACGCACGCCTTTCTCGCCGAGTTGAAAGACGGCGGACAGGATCGTGGTCACCGCTACGGCTGCCACCGGTCCGGCCTTGGTCAGGATATCGGCAAAAAACGGCTTCATTCCCATGCCGAGCAACAGCTTCTTCAGGCCTTTGCGCACCCAGAAGAGGAAAGCCGTGGCCGATACGCCGATTGCGAAGGTGATCCAGTTGATCTCGCCAAGGTGCTGCAGGATGGAGCCGAGGATGTCGTAAAGCGTATGCCCGTTCGCCTTG
Organism: Labrenzia sp. R5_0; assembly: GCF_017743835.1. Taxonomy (NCBI): domain Bacteria; kingdom Pseudomonadati; phylum Pseudomonadota; class Alphaproteobacteria; order Hyphomicrobiales; family Stappiaceae; genus Labrenzia; species Labrenzia sp. R5_0. The sequence continues at coordinate 112,146 of NZ_JAGHRK010000003.1, forward strand.
ACGCCGAGGATGTGCTTGAGCTGGCTGGAAGCAATCAGCAGGCCCGACGCGGTGATGAAGCCGGAAATCACCGGATGGCTCAGGAGGTTCGCCAGGAAGCCGAGCCGGAACAGACCCATGGCGATCAGCATCAGGCCGGACAGGAAAGCGAGAATGATGGCGGCACCCAGATATTCCGGGGTGCCCTGCCTGGCCAGTTCGCCAACGGCGGAAGCCGTCATCAGCGAGACCACGGCAACCGGCCCGACGGCCAGCGCACGGCTGGTGCCGAACAGGGCGTAGGCGACAAGCGGCAGGATGGATGCATAAAGGCCGACTTCGGGCGGAAGGCCAGCCAGAAGCGCATAAGCAAGAGACTGCGGGATCAGCATGATCGTCACGATCACCGCCGCAACGAGATCGTTTGTCGCCGTTTCCCTGTCATAGCTTTTGCCCCAGTCGAGAATGGGCAGATAGCGCTTTAGGCGGATCATTTTTCTTGGCCTTTGTCGGGGCTGGTAAAAACTCGAGCCGGGAAACCGGCTCGAGTTGCAGGTTGGTACGATGGGCCCGTTTTCCGGGCTTGTTATGCTGCCGATACTTTTTCCGGCTTGGCCAGCCATTCCTTGCCGCGCAACATGGCACGCCAGTAAATGGGAGGCAGAATTCGCTCCTTCAGGAGCCATGCGGTGCGCGTTGGCTTGGTCCCGTCCACCAGCCAACGCGGGAAGCTCGGCAACAGCGTTCCACCGTAGCCGAACTCGGCCAGAACGATCTTGCCACGTTCAACGGTGAGCGGGCAGGAGCCGTAGCCGTCATATTGGGCCGTCGCGCTGTGGCCCGCGATATCGGAAACGATGTTCTCCGCGACCACCGGTGCCTGTTTGCGCGCAGCCGCGGCCGTCTTGGCATTCGGTGCATTCATCACATCGCCGAGCGACCAGATGTTGTCGAAGGTCTTGTGGCGCAGCGTGGACTGATCGACATCGACCCAGCCGGCGGCATCCGCCAGCGGCGAGACGCGGATGAAATCGGGCGCCGTCTGCGGCGGCGTCACATGCATCATGTCGAACTCGACTTCCACCTGGCGTGGATCCTTTTCCGGTTCCTTCACCTCGAAGACGGCCTTTTTGCCAGGCCCGTCGACGGCAACCAGATTGTGGAAGAAGTTCAGGCCGGCATCGTAGCGCTTCACGTAGTCCATCAGCGCAGGCACATAGTCCTTCACGCCGAACAGCACACCGCCGGCATTCATGAACTGGATGTCGATCTTGTCCAGAGTGCCGGACTTCAGCCAGTGGTCTGCCGAAAGATACATGGCCTTTTGCGGCGCACCGGCGCATTTGATCGGCATGGGCGGCTGGGTGAACAGCGCCCGCCCTGCCTTCATGGTCTGCACCAGGTGCCAGGTGTAGGGAGCCATGTCGTATCGATAGTTGGACGTCACGCCGTTCTTGCCGAGCGTGTCGACAAGGCCTTCGACCTTGTGCCAGTCGAGCTTCAGGCCCGGGCAGACCACCAGCCGTCCGTATTTGACCACACGGCAGCCGTCCAGAACGACGGCATTGTCCTTCGGTTCGAAGGCAGCGACAGCCGACTTGATCCAGTGAACGCCCTTCGGAATGAGGGAGCCCATGGTCTTGGCGGTGTCCGAGGCCTCGAAGATGCCGCCGCCGACCATCGTCCAGCCGGGCTGGTAGTAGTGAACATCTGCCGGGTCGATGATGGCGATTTCCAGGTCCGACTTGCGGGAAAGCAGACTGGAAGCCACCGAGATGCCGGCCGCGCCACCGCCAACGATGACGACGTCGAAACGCGCATCCTCGGCAGTTTCGGTCGGTGTGCGGCCGCCGTTGGCGATGCGCCGCACCACGCCAGCCATGTCGTAGCCGGCGGCCTTGGTTTTGGAGAGGATGTCGGAGAGCGGCAGCTTTTCGGCCTGGGACAACGACCAGAGCGTTGCCGAGCGCGTACCGGTCCGGCAATAGGCCAGGATCGGTTTCGGCAGGCTTTCCATCAATCGTCCGAACTCTTCGGCATCCGTATCGCCCACCTTGCCGGCAACGATGGGCAGATACCGCGCTTCCATACCGAGCTTGCCGGCAGCCGCTTCGATTTCCTCGAACGAGGGCTGGTCGGCACCTTCGCCATCCGGGCGATTGCAGATCACCGAGCGAAAGCCCTGTTGTGCAAAGTCGGCCATGTCCTCGGGTTTTACCTGGGGAGCTACCGATATCTGGGAATTGATTGCTTTCATGGGTCCTGTCCGCCTCCTCCCGGCGATGAAGTCTCGACCGATTTTCTGCAGACGCCCTCCCCGCGTGGATACGCGGGGATCAGTCGCCTGCTTCGGTTCTGCTAGAGAGGCCGGTCATTGGCCTCGATCAGAGGCCGTTGACCGGCACTTTCAGGAAGGTCTTGCCGCTTTCATCCGCGGGCGGCAGCTTGCCGGCGCGCATGTTTACCTGCAGCGAGGGGATGATCAGCTTCGGCATGTCGAGCTGGGCATCGCGTTCCGTGCGGAACTTGACGAATTCTTCTTTCGTCTTGCCGCCACCGACGTGGATGTTGTGTTCCTTCTCGGCACCCACCGTGGTCTCCCACTGGATGTCGCGGCCGTTCGGGCCATAGTCGTGGCACATGAACAGGCGCATGTCGTCCGGCAGGGCCAGCACCTTCTGGATACTGTCGTAAAGCGTTGCCGCATCGCCGCCCGGGAAATCGGCACGCGCCGAGCCACCGTCGGGCATGAACAGCGTATCGCCGACAAAGGCGGCATCGCCCATCACATGCACCATGCACGCCGGAGTGTGGCCGGGCGTATACATGGCAAAGGCGGTCAGCTCGCCGATCTGATAGACGTCCCCGTCACGGAACAGGCGGTCGAACTGGCTGCCGTCGCGCTGGAACTCCGTGCCTTCGTTGAACACCTTGCCGAAGGTTTCCTGGACGACGGTGATCTTGTCGCCAATGCCCAGCTTGCCGCCCAGTTTCTGCTGGATATACGGCGCTGCCGACAGGTGATCGGCATGAACATGTGTCTCGATCAGCCATTCCAGCTTGAGGTCCTTCTCGCGGATATAGGCGATGATCTGATCGGCATGGTCATAGGTGATGCGGCCGGCGGCGTAGTCGATATCCATCACGCTGTCGACAACGGCGCAGGCGTTGGAAGCCGGGTCCTTGACCACGTAGCTGATCGTGTTGGTGGCCGGATCGAAAAAGGGTGTGACGTCAGGTTTGACACCCATGTCGACCGGATAGTTTGAGTTGCTCATAACAATCTCCCGTTTGTTTTTGCCGGCCGAGCCGGGTCAGGCTTTTGCGGGTTGCTGGCGATGGCCGAGGGCGATCATCCATCTTGCGGTCAAGATGCCGGCAACGATAGCACCGGCGGTCAGCAGAGGCTCCATGCCCAGACCCAGCACCGGAACGAGACCACCCGGACAGAAACCGCTCAGGCCCCAGCCGATGCCGAAAACCGCGGAGCCGCCGATCAGTTTGGCGTCGAGATCGGTTCTCGAAGGCAGGTTGAAGCCCTGTGCCAGCAGCGGCGTGTTCATCCGGAAGACCAGACGATAGCCGATGGCCGTGACAAGCAGCGCACCGCCCATCACGAAGGCAAGGCTCGGGTCCCAGGTGCCGGCCACATCGAAGAAGTTCAGGACCTTGGCAGGGTCGCCCATGCCCGAGATCAGGATGCCGCAGCCGAAGAGGAGGCCAATGGCAAAAGCGGAAAGAAGTTTCATGCCGTTATCCTCCAAAGACGTGGCGGGTCAGGTAGACGGTCACACCCGCGGTTGCCATGAACGTGACGGTTGCCACGATGGACCGTGCCGACAGGCGCGAGATGCCGCAAACACCATGGCCGCTCGTGCAGCCGGAACCATAGGTCGTGCCGATACCGGTCAGAAAACCGCCGACCACCAACAGCAGCGGTGAGGACGGTACGGTGATTTCCGGCAGCTGCCCGGTTACGCCAAGCATGATCAGCGGGCTGGCGACCATGCCGGCCAGAAAGGCGGCGCGCCAGGCCCAGTCCTGGTTGAACTGCGTGGTCAGAAAGCCGCTGGCAATGCCGTTGATGCCGGCAATGCGCCCGAGCACGGCCATCAGGGCAACCGTGGCAACGCCGATCAGCGTTCCACCCAGGAAACTCATAAGGGGTGTAAAGTCAGTCATGATGTGCCCTTGATTACGATATATTCAAATATATGAATATACGAAAAAAGTATCAAGGGGTAATTTTCGATCGTGCTTCCGGGACCGGGGAGTGGACACGCGAAAAACAAACTCGGCCATTGGTGCCTAACCCGCTGGAATAAAAGCATCTTTTGGCGTGAAGCGAAGCCTTGATCCGAATAGGTCTCGCAAGAGAATGGCGGCCCATTAGGACATTTTTGGGACCGCGTTGTGTGGAGGCTCAACAGATCAACCGTCTCTAAACCAGCGCAAGGGGCTGGTCCGGAACGTGTTGCAGGCACCAGACCCGAACTGCTGCGATGGCGAGATTACTGAGCCTGCGGTGCAGCCACGGGCGTATCTTTGGCAGGCACCCCGGACGCAGCCGGAGGTACCGGACCATAGCTGAAGCCAAGCACGACTTCCGTGCCGTCCGCTCGCTTTCGCGTTATCGCGCCAGGCAGCAGATGGGCCGGATTGTCGGTCGGGTCCGGAGTTTCGATATCCGTTTTTGGACCGGAGAACTCGCCCATCGGGCGCAGGATATCCTCATGTACCACGCTGCCGAGGTAAAGCGGATGCAGGCTGCCCGCTTGCAGGATGGCATAGCGGCTCGGCCAGAGCCGCAGCACCCAGCGTCCGCTTTTGTCTGCGTCGGCGGAATGATCCTTGCGGATGAGAACGAGAGACGGTTGGCGACCGTTCTGGCTTCGAGGCAGGATCGGCAGGGAATCCGGCGGTGTCTTGCCTTCCACGAACCCGCCTGCACTCGAGAGGGACCATTTTGGCGGTTTCTGCCAGCCATCGGCTTCTGCAGCCTGGGCAAAGCGGTCCAGGGACCCGGTGTACTGGATCACCAGCGGTTCCTCGGTATCACCATTCAGTTCGATCCGCTCAGCAGGCAATGCCCGCCAACCGCCTGCAAGCCAGCCCGTTGCTGTCAGCGCTTCGGTGTTGGTGCGCGGCTCATAGATCTGAAGTGCCTTGTCATAGGTACCTGAAAGGTGCCAGGTGCCGAAGATGCCGAGTGTAGCAACGACGATGACGGCAAGTGTCGTCCGGCCGATCTTCTCGTTGTGGATCGGGCCGAACACGAAGGCGAAGGCGGAAACCATACCAATGCCGAACAACAGTCCGGCCAGGACGTCCGACATCCAGTGGGCGCCAAGGTAGACACGCGAAAAGCCGATGGTGATGACCAGTGTCGCGGTGATGGTGAAAATGCTGGCCTTGGCCCAGCGGCTGAGATCGTGGGCGATCAACACCGCGCAAATGCCGTAGAGCACCGCGTTCAGCGTCGCATGGCCACTGGGGAAACTGTAGGCGTCTGCACCGGCATAAAGTTCGATCGGCCGCGAGCGATGCAGCATCAGCTTGAACAGGGGCACGAACATGGCGGTGCCGGCCATCGCGATGACGAAGCCGATGCCGCGGCGCCAGGCTTTCCTCAGGAACAGATAGGCGGCAACCGCAACGGTGACGGCGGTAACGACGATCCCGTCGCCGAGCGATGTCACGAACACCATGATCCGGTCGCCGACCGGCGTGCGCAGGCTGTCGAACAGGTTCAGGATGGCAAGGTCGGCCCGCACCATCGGTTCGCCGGGGGCGATTTCTCCGACGATCCAGAAGAAGGCCGGCAAGGAAATCAGCAGGATCAGCGCCGAGGCCAGCATGCCTGCCGAGCGTGGATGCGCGGGGTCGAAATTGCGCGCGATCCATTGGGATACCCGGTCCTGACGCCTGGCGAAGCGTTTGACGATGGCCGCATGGGTGTTGGGAAACAGCGGCAGGACAATCAGGATAAGCCAGCGGCCGAGCATCACCGCCAGGAAGACGATGACCAGGAGAGCGCCGAGCACCAGGGCCAGCCGTCCGCTGATCTGGCCGATGGCATCAAGTGCAGAACCTGCAATGATACCGGGGGCAATATGCACGATCGTCCAGGCGAAGGCGGAGGTGACGTTGACCACCGAAAAGCGGGTGAAATTCATGCCGGCCATGCCGGCGATGCCTGGAACCACCGATTTTACACCAGGCACGAAGCGGCCGATAAAGACGCTCTTGCCGCCGTGTTTCTTGAAGAAATTCTCGCCGCTTTCCACAATGTCCGCATATTTGTTCAGCGGCCACATGGTCTTGATCTTGTCCTTGAAGGTGTAGCCGATCCAGTAGGAGATCGCATCGCCTGCGGTCGCTCCCAGGGTCGTCCAGATGAACAGCGGCACGGGATCCAGCTTGCCGAGCCCGACGAGCGTTCCGGCGCCCACCAGCACCACCGTCGTCGGCACGAAAAGGCCGATCAGGAACAGCGCTTCGCCCATCGCGGCCAGAAAACAGATCAGACCTGCCAGGGACGGGTTTTCCGCGATGAAGGTCAGAACAGGATCAAGAAATTCGGTCACGGGGTCGGTCGTGTTGGTCGAGAAAAGTGAAAAACTGTCAAATGCCGGGTGCCTTCAAAGACGTGAAGCAAACGGTTACCGCTTCATATAGTTGCGCCTTCTTCCATCCGATAGCGAAAAATTGAAATCTCCTGCCATTCGGGAACATTGAAGCAAGAGATGGTTTTTTAAGTGCGGGTGTTTCAAGATGCAGCCAGTGCGTCTTTTCTTTTGAGGTCTTCATGTTTGAATCCGCCCGCCTGCCGCAGAACATGGACAAGAAAACCTTCAAGAAACTGGAGCCGCAGTTGCGCGAGGCGCTGCTGGCAGCCCAGCTGCCCGTTGTCGAGAAGCAGCCGTTTTCGACGATGATCCTGGTTGATGGCCTGGATGGCGCGGGCAAGGGCGAAGCGGTTGCCCGGCTCTACGGTTGGATGGATGCGCGCCATCTTGTCTGCAACGCCTATGGCGAATTGATGGACGAGGCCCGGCTGCGCCCGCCGCTGTGGCGCTACTGGCGCGATCTGCCGCCCAAGGGCGAGACGGCCATCGTGTTCGGGAGCTGGTATCAGACCGTTCTGCGGGACTGGATCTACAAGAAGATCGATGAGGACGCCTTCGACAAGGCCCTGACCCGGATCCGCCGGTTTGAGGAAATGCTCGCCAACGAGGATGTGCTGATCCTGAAATTCTGGTTCTACCTGCCCAAGAAGGAACAGGAAGAACGGCTGAAGCACATCGAGAAAAAACATGCCGCGCGCCATGTGCTGGCCGACTGGGCAGCGTTGAAGCACCACAAGAAGGCGAGTGAGGCCGGCGAAAAGATCATTCTGGAAACCAGCAAGGGCTACGCGCCCTGGTTTGTCATCCCCTCACAGGATCCCGAGTACCGGGATGCCGCGCTGGCACAAACGGTTGCCAATGCCATGAAGCTGAAGCTGGAGGACGGCGAACCGCATTCGATTGCCGCACCGCCCGTGGTCGGCGGGCTGAAGCGCGAAACGGCAGTCGACACCATCGACCTGACGGAAAAGCTGGAGAAGTCGGAATACGAAGAGCTTCGCGACAAGTACCAGAAGCAACTGTCCGATCTGTCGGACATGAAGTCCCTTTCCAAGACGGGTGTTGTTCTGGTGTTTCAGGGCAATGATGCCGCCGGCAAGGGCGGTGCGATCCGCAGGGTGATCCGTCCGCTCGATCCGCGCATCTACAAGGTTCACCCGATCTCGGCACCGACCGACGAGGAAAAGGCCCGCCCCTATCTGTGGCGCTTCTGGCGGCGGGTGCCGGCCAAGGGGCATTTCGCCATCTTCGACCGGTCCTGGTACGAACGGGTGCTGGTGGAGCGTGTCGAAGGCTACGCCGGACACGACGACTGGCTGCGCGCTTACAACGAAATCAACGAGTTCGAGCAGGAACTCACGGACTTTGGCTACATTGTCTGCAAATTCTGGCTCGCTATTTCCGAGGACGAGCAGCTGCGCAGGTTCAAGGCGCGCGAGGACACGGCCTACAAGCAGCACAAGATCACGGATGACGACTGGCGCAATCGCCTGAAATGGGACCAATACGCCATCGCGGCCGGCGACATGATCGATCGCACATCAACCCACTACGCCCCCTGGACGCTGGTCTCCTCCGAAGACAAGCGCCATGCCCGGATCAAGGTTCTGAAAACGATCTGCGACCGGCTGGAGGAAAAGCTTTAGGAAGAAAAAGACTTCAAAACGACCCTCATCCTGAGGAGGACCGGTCAGGTCCGTCTCGAAGGATGGGCCGCTTGTACCGGATTATGCCGCCCATCCTTCGAGACAGCGCTGTGCGCTTCCTCAGGATGAGGACCGTTTTGCTGAAGGGGTTGGTGAAAATGCCGCGCAGCAAGCATTGCCAGGCATTTGAACCTGTGTGGAAGGCGGTCGATCGCGCTCAAAATTCCGACATTTTCCAGGACGCGTGCCACCGTTCTCAGAGAGCCCCAGCCAGGTAATCCATCGCCGCCTGCACTCCGCCCCGCCCATGGGGAATGCCCAGTTTCTGGAAGCCGAGTTCGATGGATGACAACGTGCCGAGCAGCATGACGGCGTTGACGTGGCCCATGTGGGCAATGCGGATGCCTTTGCCGGACAATTCGCCGATCGTTCCACCGATGGTGACGCCGCAAACTTCCTTGGTAAAGGTCCTTAGCGCTGCCACGTCGCCTTCGTTGAACCGCACAACGGTGACGGAGTTCGAGCGGGCATGCGCGTCGGTGATGTTGAAGTCGACCGCGCCTTTCTCCGCCCAGACCGCAACCGCCCGCCGGGTTGCTTCACCCAGAAGGGCATGCCTGTGCCAGGTCTTCTCCAGCCCTTCCTCGAAAATGAGATCGAGAGCCTTGTGAAAGGCAAACAGAAGGTGCTCGGGCGGGGTTCCGCAGTATTTCTGGTAGTGCTCCGGCCCTTGCCGGAAAGTCCAGTCGGTGTAGTTGGTCCGCAGCTCCGCCGTTTCATGTGCCTTGTCGGCTTTCGGGCCGGCGGCAACAAAGGAGAGGCCTGGCGGGCACATCAGGCCCTTCTGCGATCCCGTCAGCGCCACGTCGACACCCCAGGCGTCCATCTCGAACGGCATGCAGCCTAGCGAGGCAATGGTGTCGACCATGAACAGGGCAGGGTGTGAAGCTGCGTCGATCGCCTTGCGCAAGGCGGCAATATCATTCCAGACCCCGGAGGCCGTATCGACCTGAACCACCAGGATGGCCTTGATCTCGTGGGTGGTATCCTGTTTCAGCCGTTCCTGCAGGTGGGCAGGGTCGACCCCCTTGTCCCAGGCACCGGGCAGAACCTCGATATCGAGGTCCAGCACGTTGGCAGCTTCTCCCCAGCCAAGGGCAAAGCGGCCGGACTCCAGCACGAGAACCTTGTCGCCACGCTTCAGCGTGTTGCACAGGGCGGCATCCCAGGCTCCATGACCGTTGGCTGCGTAGATGTAGGTCTTGCCTTCGGTCCGGAACAGACGCTGCAAACCGTGCAGGCAGAACCCGGTCGTTTCCAGCAGAGGGCCTTCATAAATGTCTACTGCAGGCCGGTGCATGGCCCGCAGGACTTCCTCCGGCACATTGGTCGGTCCTGGAATCATCAGAAATTCTTTGCCATTGCGAAGCGTCACGGCCGGGTCCTCGTTTGAAGGCAGATCCTGAACGGAAGGGGATGGGGCAGCCTTGGCCGCCGAAAGATGTGTTGCTGTGAAAATTGCCCGCCTGCAGGCATCCGTCAAGACGCCAGTTGGTCAGCTCGCCGGATTAACATGCGCGATACGATGGTTTGTGCGACCGCGAAATAGTGTGGGAAAGAGAGCTTCGGACCGGAAACGGCTTTCACCCGGAAGCGGTGCAGGCAATAAGGGTTGGCAAGCTGCTGGAAACAATGATCTATTCGACCATGCCTTGTCGCGGGTGTGGTTACGTGTCTTCTGGTTGTAAAGAAAATGTCTTGTTTCCGTTAAGTAAATTCTCCAAGTTAGAGGCCGTTTGGTCTCGTCGTTTAGGCGTTGCAGCATGATCCTGGTTGAAGAAGGACAAAGCCCGCTGATTGTCTGCCTGCCCCATTCGGGCACGGAGATCCCGAACGCTGTCGAAAAAAGGCTGAACGCCACGGGCCGTCTTCAGGCCGATCTCGCCTGGCGCCTGGAACGCGTGTTCGACTTTCACGGAGAGTTGAGCGCGACAGTGCTGCGCTCCACCATTTCCCGCTACGTTGTCGATCTGGACCGCGATCCCAAGACACCTGTCAGCGCTGCCCAGGATCCAGCGCGCGCCTTGTGTCCCGCCACCACGCTGGATGGCAAGCGCATCTATCAGGAAGGCGAAGAGCCTGGCCCGACCGAGATCGAACAACGCACGCTGCTTTTCTATACGCCCTTCCACAAGGCCCTGCGCCGCCAGATCGACCGGCTTTTGCGCAGTCATCGCAAGGTGATCGTGCTCGATTGCCAGTCCATGCGCTCGAACATCAAGGGCGTTACCGAAAATGGACTGCCGCTGGTCAGTATCGGCACGGCGGATGGAAAGTCGTGTGATCCGGACCTGCGCAATGTGCTGGTCGGCTCCTTCAAGGGGCGGGAAGGGTATACGGTCAGCGTCGATGAGCAGACCCAGGGTGGCTTCATCACCCATACGTTCGGTCGACCGGACCGCGGCCTGCATGCGATGACGTTGCTGCTGGCACAACGCTCTTACCTGCGCCATGAGTCACCGCCTTTCGAGCCGGACAAGGTGCGAATGGCCCGTCTGACGGCCGTCCTGCAGGATGCAATGACCCGGCTGGTGGACTGGACGTCGGTGGGCGGTGCTTCATCTGGTCAGAACGAGATTGAAAGCCTGCCCTTGCCGGTGGAAGAGCCTCTGGTGGAGACGGCGGACGCTGAAGACAGCGGCAGCAACGCTGGCCCGGTTACCGACAATGCCGAAGCATTGACGGAAGGCGCGGCAGAAATCCCGGACGATATTTCGGCGGAAACGCCTGACGCAGCACCGGAAAAGGCGGAGATCAGCCCCACCAATCCATTGACCCTGCCCAAGGTATCCAGCGCCCAGACGAGCAAGGTCGAGGACGGACCTGTCACACCCTTGCTGGTGGCCGAGTAAGCTTCAGACGGTCAGACCACGTTCTTTTCGATAATCGGTGTTCCGGCAGCCAGCCGGTCGAACGCCAGCGGAGAGAGATCCAGCGTTTGATAGCCGCCTGTCACGACCAGTTCCGCAAGGCCGCGCCCAACCGCGGGTGACTGCTGCAGGCCATGTCCTGAAAACCCGAGTGCCAGATAGAACCCGTCCAGCCCCTGTACTGCGCCGACAAAGGCGTTGTGGTCGAAGAGGTTCATGTCATAGCAGCCGGCCCAGGCGGCTCCCGGCCGGATTGCCTCGAAAGCGGGAACGCGCGTTGCCAGTGTCGGCCAGATATGTTCTTCGAAAAGGCCATAATCGACGTCGAAATCGTGGCAGTCCGGATCGCGATCTTCAGGCGGCGCCGAACCGCAGATATAGCCGGTACCTTCCGGACGCGCATAGGTGCCGTTCGGATCGATCAGCAGCGGAAAACGCTCCAGCTTGTCCTTGCATTCAAAGGTAAAGACGCAGCGCTTTTTGGAAACGATCGGCACGTCCAGCCCCGCCTGACGGCAAAGCTCGGCTCCGCCGGATGCACCGGCGCAGTTGACGACGACAGGTGTCGACAGTCTCTCGCCCGTCGATAGCTCCACGCTCCAGCCGCCATTGCCGTCGGATGCCACCCTGGCCTTTGCGGCAATGTAGTCGACATCCAGCGACCGGGCCTTCTTGCGGAAGGCCTGCATCAGGCCATAGCCGTCGAACCAGCCTTCGCCTGTGACGCCATGGCAGCCTGCGGCAAGGTCGGAAACCTCCAGCCAGGGGAACTTCACCTTGAGACCGTCCGGGTCAAGAAAGGCGATATCCGCGCCGAGCTGCTGCTGCAGGCGGTGATTTTCCTGAAGGATATTGAGCTTGTCGGGCGTTGCCAGAAACAGGTAGCCACCCTCGTGAAGATCGATCGCGGGCCTGTCGCCGTTCACGTTGAGCGTTGCTCCGATCTCCCGCAGAAAGCGGATGCCGTAAAGCGAAATCTCGATGTTGATGGCGCTGGAGAACTGCTGGCGAATGGACGCTGCCGAACGCGCGGAAGCGCAGGTTTCATAGGCGGGATCCGCCTCGATAACGACGATGCGTCCGGAAAAATCGTCGCGCATGGCCAGGTGGCAGGCGACGGACGAGCCCATGACGGCTCCCCCGATGATGACGACATCCGCAGTCTGGTCCGCCATGGAGCCTCCTCAAGCGCTGTCAGGAAAAACAACGGGCCTGCTGACGCAAACCCTTTTCAAGAGAACCGAACGAGAGACGGGCGGCTTGGCCGCCCGCTTCAAATGTCATGACTTCAGGGTCTTAGAAGAACGCCTGCAGGCCGGTCTGTGCACGGCCGAGGATCAGCGCATGAATGTCATGCGTGCCTTCGTAGGTGTTGACCGTTTCCAGGTTCTGGGCGTGGCGCATGATGTGGTATTCTTCCTGGATGCCGTTGCCGCCGTGCATGTCACGAGACTGGCGGGCGATATCCAGGGCCTTGCCGCAGTTGTTGCGCTTGATCAGCGAGATCATTTCCGGCGCCACCTTGCCGGCGTCGAACAGCTGACCGACACGCAGCGCTGCCTGCAGGCCGAGCGTGATTTCGGTCTGCATGTCCGCCAGCTTCTTCTGGAAGAGCTGGGTCTGAGCCAGCGGGCGGCCGAACTGTTCGCGGTCGAGGCCATATTGACGGGCGCGGGTCCAGCAGTCTTCTGCAGCGCCCATTGCGCCCCAGGCAATGCCGTAGCGTGCGCGGTTGAGGCAGCCGAACGGGCCTTTCAGGCCGGAAACATTCGGCAACAGGGCATCTTCACCCACTTCCACACCGTCCATGACGATTTCACCGGTGATGGAGGCACGCAGGGAAAGCTTGCCGCCGACCTTCGGTGCGGTGAGGCCCTTCATGCCCTTGTCGAGCACGAAGCCGCGGATGGCACCGTCATGAGCTTCCGACTTCGCCCAGACGACGAAGACATCTGCGATCGGAGCGTTCGAGATCCACATCTTCGAGCCGGTCAGCTTGTAGCCGCCGTCGATCTTTTCCGCGCGGGTGCGCATGCCGGCCGGATCGGAACCTGCATCGGGCTCGGTGAGGCCGAAGCAGCCGACAAACTCGCCGCTTGCCAGTTTCGGCAGGTATTTCTGGCGCTGTTCTTCCGAGCCGTAGGCATAGATCGGGTACATGACCAGCGAGGACTGCACGCTCATCATGGAGCGATAGCCGCTGTCGACACGCTCGATCTCGCGGGCAACGACACCGTAAGCGACATAGGATGCACCGGCGCAGCCGTAGTCCTCCGGCAGGGTAACACCCAGAAGGCCCAGTTCACCCATTTCGTTGAAGATGCCCCGGTCGGTCTTTTCCTCGCGGTAGGCTTCAATGACGCGCGGCAGCAGCTTTTCCTGGGCAAATGCGCGAGCCGTATCCTGGATCAGCTGTTCGTCTTCCTTCAGCTGGTCGCGCAGGTGAAACGGGTCCTGCCAGTCGAAGGAGCCGCCACCGGCCGGTGAGGACTTAACATTCGCGGGTGCGTTCATGGTCGTGTCTCCCAGGCCGTGATCCGGCCAATGATGTGCGGCCGCTTGACGGCCAGGGTCATTCTATTTCCTCTAGTCTTGCCTCAAATCCGTTTGCGTAAAAGCGAAACCTCGTCCATCATTCATGACGAAATGGAATGAAGTAGGGGAATTTGCCATGCGGCGCGCCTTCGTCCCGCCGGCAGACACGCTGATCGCGTTCGAATGTGCCGCCCGGCATCTGAGCTTTACCCGCGCCGCGGAGGAACTGCACCTGACGCAGGGCGCAGTGTCCAAGCAGGTTCGCCAGCTGGAAGACAGGCTGGGCGTCGAGCTGTTTCGGCGGGTTCGCCAGCGCATTGTCCTGACCGACGCAGGCCGGATCTACCTTCACGATATCCGAGGGGCGCTGGAACAGATGACCGCTGCCACGCGGCAGGTGATGTCCTATGCCGGCAGTGCGGACGTCCTCAACCTTGCTGTTCTGCCGACCTTTGGCACCCGCTGGCTGGCTCCGCGGATTGCCGATTTCGGGCGCCGGTATCCGGATGCTGGCCTCAATCTGAGTGTGCGCCTGCAGCCGTTCGATTTCGACGAGGAGCCGTTTGACGGCGCCATTCACCACGGCGACCCGGTCTGGGCGGGGGCGATCGCCGAGCGGTTGTTCGACGAGGAAGTCATCCCCGTTGCCTCACGCGTCTTTCGCGATCGGCACCAGATCCGCACACCTGCCGATCTTGCCCGCGTGCCGCGCCTGCAGCTTGCAACACGCCCGCTTGCCTGGCGGCAGTGGTTTGATCTTGCAGGCGTGGAAACAGATGCCGCCTTCCAAGGCGCGCGTTTCGAACAGTTCGTCATGATCTCCGAGGCTGCGATCCACCACGCCGGAGCCGCGCTGATCCCGCGTTTTTTCGTCGAGGCGGAACTGGCCTCAGGACGTCTCGTCCGGCTTTTCGACCTCTCCCTGTCACAGCAGACGGCGTATTATTTCGTCTATCCGGAGGGCCGCACGATGCGGCCGGTGGTATCTGCATTCCGAAAATGGCTGATGGAGGAAGCCCGCACCGCACGGACGCGCCGGGAAACCATGCTGCCGGGCTGAAACAGGCGTCAAGACAGGGCGTCCCGCACAACGGTTCCCTTGGACCCGACTTTTTAGTGATCGGCAGAAATTGAAACCGGCGGGCACATGGCCCACTTTTCGGCGGAACGATTGCACCTGGCCGGCGTTTTGCTCAAAAGCACCATTCGGAGAGACCAGTCCCGCTTACATACTGCCATAGCCCCGCCCCGGGTTATGATCTGCTGCCATGCCTGATGGCAATTTTCCCTGCTCTTGTAGGAAAGCAGCAGGGACAAGGAGACGTAATTGGAAAAGCATCATCTGCGCCTGATCCTCAATGGCAAGTCCGCCGGCCGCGACGATGTTCGCAGTGCGGTGGAGGCCGTACGGTCCATGGGCCACAATGTCTCCGTTCGCGTGACCTATGAGGCCGGCGATGTCGAGAGACTGGTTCACGATGCCCTGCGCGATCACGAGAGCGAGCGGATCGACACGCTTGTCAGCGGCGGAGGCGATGGCACCTTGAACGAGGTTCTGGATGCGGCCCTGCATGATTTGCCCGAAGGGGAAAAACCTCCTTTTTCATTTGCGGTTCTGCCTCTGGGAACGGCAAATGATTTTGCCAATCACATTGGCCTTGATCCGGCGGACATCACCTCCTGCCTGCGGTTTGCCGTGCGCGCATCCGCCAAACCGACCGACATTGGCGAGGTCAACGGCTGTGTGTTCATCAACATGGCGACTGGCGGCTTCGGTTCACAGGTGACATCACAGACTGACCCGAACCTGAAGCGCGTTCTTGGCGGGGCTGCCTATCTCTTCACAGGTCTGCAGCGGTTTTCGGAACTTTCAGCCTGCGAAGCACGTATCGAGGCGGACGATTTCTCCTGGGAGGGCTCGTTCCTGGCCCTCGCCGTGGGCAATGGCCGCCGCGCTGGCGGCGGCATTCGGCTGTGCCCCGATGCCAAGCTTGATGACGGCTTCCTCGATCTGACCATCGTTCCCTTCCCGCAGACGGGCAAGGTGATCGACCTTTTGTCGGTGCTGCTGGACAGCGGCGTTGACGACATCAACGGCGGCCCGATCCAGCGCAAGGTGCGCAATCTGAAAATCGAGACCCAGCAGCCCGTGCAGTTCAATCTGGACGGCGAGCCGATGAATGGACAGTCCTGGCAGATTGGGATAAGGCACCACCAGATCGACCTGAGGCGCTGACGGTCGCCGCGCCCGGCAGCAGGCAGAAACGACGTCTTTCCGTCAGCCGTGCAAGGTGCGGGAAGGCGTGGGGCACGGCTTTCAAGAGACGGACAGCATGGACGAATACCAGCTCAAGAATTTCCTCAAGTTCGCGCCTGCCAGGCTGGGGCTGGTGCCGAAGAAACACCTGCTCGTCCACATTCCCAAGAACGGCGGCATGTCGGTGCGCCATGCCAAGGCGCTGGAAGGCAATCTGGTTCTCGCCAACCGGCGCCGCCTGAAAAGCAAGGCTTATGCAAACGCGCTGATGACCTTCATGAAGGATCGCGGGCTTCATCCGGGCTACGAACATGCCCGGCTGCGGGATATCGACCTTTCGGTGCGTGCTGGCACGGTGCCTTTTGCGGTTGTTCGCAACCCCTGGGCACGGACTTTTTCCAGATTCAAGTTCTACCTACAGACAAGCGGATCCCACGAGGCGGAATTCGATCTGACGGTGAAGGGGTTCGAGGAATTTTTGGAGACGCGCCACGAGTGGGGCAAGGTTGATTTCTTCTGGCACCGCGCCTCGCTCGGCTGGTACCCGCAAAGCGACTATGTGATCGACGAGAGGGGGCAGGTGGCGGTCAATATCCTGCGTCAGGAAAAACTGGGTCCGGAACTGGCAAGATATCTTGGGGCAGATGACACGCTCGAACAGCGCAATATCTCCCGCAATGCCCGTGCCGACCAGCGAAAATTCTACACCGATAGGAATATCGAGATCGTCGCCGACTGGTACAAAACCGAAATCGAACTGTTCGGCTTCGATTTCGATACGCCGGCAACACGGAACGTCTTTTTCAGCTGACCTCAGTGCGACAGTATTTTGTGTGCTTCAAGATGCGCCTTACTCTGTCCGGCTCCAGACACTGTTTCCATCGATAACTTCCTTGGTTATCCCAAGTGCATCGCGGTGTTCCCGGCCGATGTCGATCGCCACATATTCCCGCCGCGCGCCGATGAACCTGTTCCTGAATTGTGCGGTAAAGGCATTCAGGTCTGGGTTCATGTAGTTCAGCTGTTTTTCCGGATCGAGTGTCTCATCCATCAGCTCGGCACATCTTGCAGCGAAATCGCTGCGCAGGAAGGAGGGGCTGGTTCCGAAGATCGGCCGCTTCTTGTTGAGACCCTTGCCAAGATCCATTCCGAGGAATGTCCTGCGGCCGGGTTCATAATGATAGAAGGACCGGTAGCCCCAGTTCTTTTCCCGGGTCATCAGGCTGATCTGGCGAACGTTGCGTGTCATTGCCTTTCTGACTTCTTCGGGACGGACCTCCCGGTTCAGCACCCAGTCGTCTTCCAGGTGGAAGCACCAGTCCGCAGCCGGCTGTCGCCAGAGCCAGCGGATTGCTTTTGTAAAGTGAGGCTTGTCAGGCTTGCGGGTGACGACATTGGCGAAATGCTGTTTGCAGATCTCCTCGCTGGCATCAACCTCCACAGGTCCGCCTTCAAAGGGATCGATGTTGACGTAAAGCGTTCCGATCTCGAAATGCCTGAACAACCGCTGTGAAAAGCTTGCCAGAGTTTTCTCCAACAACGCAGGCCTTGCCCCCGAAACGAGGAGTACGTCGATTTTCACTGCGTCTGTCATCAAACCTGTCTGCAAATGAAGCCGGAAGTGACCACCTTTAATCCACCCGTACTTGAAATCGCCTGAATTCGCCTGGCGGCTCGTTGCCGTCGCGGTTATGCCAAGCCATCAGCCCGAACGCCAGTGATCTTTGACCTGCGCGTTGCCATATCATTATGACTTTTGCTGTTGCCAGTGCATGTTCAACGCACTCGGAGGTCAGGGTTCTCTTTCTTTTGATTTTGGAACCGACTATAACGCCCGGAATCTTCGGTGCGAATTGAGGTGCCGGTCGGACGCCAGCGAATGACCCACCGTTTGCGAACTCTGTCAAACACCAGCGCCGCAGAAATGAAACTCACGTCCGCATTGCTTCTTGAAGAAGCACTCACGGAACTGGAATGAGACAAAAGGGTACAATGCAAAAAACAGCTCTCATCACGGGGATCACTGGCCAGGACGGCGCCTATCTCGCAGAACTGCTGCTAGAGAAAGGCTATACGGTTCACGGCATCAAAAGACGGTCATCGTCGTTCAACACAGGACGGATCGATCATCTCTATCAGGACCCGCACGACCGTGATGTGAAGCTGCACCTGCACTATGGTGACATGACGGATTCCACGAACCTCATCCGCATCATGCAGGAAACGCAGCCGGACGAAGTCTATAACCTCGCCGCGCAGAGCCACGTTCAGGTATCCTTTGAGACCCCGGAATATACGGGAAACGCGGACGCCCTCGGTACCCTGCGCCTGCTCGAGGCCATCCGGCTTCTTGGATTGAGCGAGAAAACGCGCTTCTACCAGGCATCCACGTCTGAGCTCTACGGAAAGGTACAGGAAGTTCCGCAGTCGGAAACCACTCCTTTCTATCCAAGAAGCCCCTATGCCGCGGCAAAGCTCTACGCCTATTGGATCGTCGTCAACTACCGCGAAGCCTACGGCATGCACGCTAGCAACGGCATCCTCTTCAACCACGAAAGCCCGATCCGCGGCGAAACCTTCGTGACCCGCAAGATCACCCGCGCCGCCGCCTCGATCAAACTGGGCCTTCAGGACAAACTCTACCTTGGTAACCTGGACGCCGAACGGGATTGGGGGCATGCAAAAGACTACGTCCGCGGCATGTGGCTGATGCTGCAGCAGGACAAGGCGGATGATTATGTTCTGGCGACGGGCAAGACTACCTCGGTGCGTGATTTTGTTAATTGGTCATTCTCTGAAGTGGATATTGCGTTAGTTTGGCAAGGTTCCGGGGTAGATGAAAAAGGGATCGATGTGGCAACCGGAAAGGTTGTTGTTGAGATCGACCCTCGGTACTTCCGTCCGACCGAAGTCGATCTACTGCTTGGTGATGCCACGAAAGCATTCGAAAGACTGGGCTGGAAGCATGATCGAAGTGTTCGCGATCTCATTTCGGAAATGGTTACAAGCGATCTTCGGGAAATGAAGCCTTAGCCTTAAATGCTTCAGGGATTCAGACTATAATGCCAAGAGTTTTGCTGACCGGCGGTTCCGGTATGGTTGGGAAGAATTTGCTCGCGCATGAGCGACCCGACAACCTTGAATTTATTTCTCCCGACAGCTCGAAACTCAATCTTCTGGATTTCGACCAAACCGAAGCTTTTCTGAAGCGAGAGAAGCCGGACATCATTGTGCACGCCGCCGGCGTCGTTGGCGGAATTCAAGCCAATATCGCGAGCCCAGTCCGCTTTTTGACCGACAATTGGAATATGGGCAGCAACTTGATTACGGCTGCTCGGTCTGCAGGTGTTCCTCAACTCCTGAATATCGGCAGTTCTTGTATGTATCCCAAGGATTTGGACACGCCCCTCAAAGAAGCTCAAGTTCTCAGCGCCTCATTGGAACCCACCAATGAGGGCTACGCTCTTGCCAAGTGTGCCGTTGCAAGGCTTTGCGAATACATCGTTCGTGAAACGCCAGAGTTTCAATATAAAACAATAATTCCATGCAACTTGTATGGACGCTTCGATAAATTTGATCCTGCTGTCTCCCATTTGGTCCCTGCTGTCATACGCAAAATTCATCAGGCAACACTTGCCAAAAACAAAACGGTTGAGATCTGGGGAACAGGAGAAGCGCGCAGAGAATTCATGTTTGCAGAGGACTTGGCGGACGCAATAGTTTTCATATTGGGTAAGTTTGAGAAGCTGTCGACGGTAGCAAATGTTGGTGTTGGAAAAGACTTCACCATTAATGAATACTACAAAATAACATCTAATGTTATAGGCTATTCCGGCAAATTTACGCATGATCTGACCAAGCCGGTAGGCATGAAGCGAAAATTGCTAGATGTTAGCCTGCAGTCCGAAATGGGCTGGAAACCCAAGACGAGCCTGAATGACGGTATTCGCCAGACCTACGAATATTTCTTGTCCCTTGGAGAATGAAATGAATTACCCACTAGCAAGTACAACCTGGGACGAGCGTGAATATGAGGCGCTTCAGCGAGTAATTGAGTCCGGCATTTTCACAATGGGGAAAAAAGTCGCTGAGTTTGAACAGGAATTTGCAAGATTTGTAGGCAGCAATCATGCAGTCATGGTCAATTCCGGCTCTTCTGCAAATTTGCTCATGGTTGCGGCGTTGCGATATAGGTCGAACGCACCCATTCTGCCGGGCACGGAAGTAATTGTCCCCGCAGTGTCTTGGAGTACCACCTACTATCCCCTTTATCAGTATGGGCTGAAACTTAGGTTCGTTGACGTCGACGCTGAAACTCTGAATTACGACCTGGAACAGTTGGAAGAGGCAATCACCCCCGCAACTAAAGTCATCATGGTTGTAAATCTACTCGGAAATCCCAATGACTTCGCAGCTATAAACAAAATTGTCGAAGGCAGGGACATCTTGCTACTAGAAGACAATTGCGAGTCTTTAGGTGCACTTTTTGATGGCAAACAAGCTGGTACGTTCGGACTCATGGGAAGTTACAGTTCGTTCTTCAGCCATCACATCTCCACAATGGAAGGTGGCTTGATCACTACCGACGACGAAGAATTATATCATATTCTTCTTTGCCTTCGTGCACACGGTTGGACGCGTAACTTACCAAAAGAAAATCATGTCGCCCCAATGAGCGATAATCCTTTCGAGGAATCGTTCCGGTTCATTTTACCTGGTTACAATGTACGCCCTTTGGAGATGAGTGGCGCAATAGGGCTTGAACAACTTAAGAAGCTTCCAGACATGGTGCTTGAGCGTCGGAGGAATGCTGAAAAGTTTCGTGATTTTATGGAAAAATATCCATTCCTGAGAATTCAACGGGAAATTGGCCAGAGCAGCTGGTTTGGGTTCGCATTCACCGTCAAATCAGACATGGGCTATGATCGAGGGCAGATCATTGCTGCAATGAACAAGTCAGGTATCGAAGTGCGCCCCATAGTGGCGGGTAACTTTACGAAAAACGAAGCGATGAAGTGGTTTGACTATTCAATTTATGGCGAGCTCAAAAATGCAAATGAACTAGACCGCCATGGTTTCTTTATCGGAAATCATCATTATCCGATGAATGAGGAGTTGAATCTACTGGAATTGGTTTTAAAACAAATAAACAAATAGAAGAATTTTTAAATATGTAAAAGCATTGAATGTTTTTTTGGGGGGGGGTATAGAGCATGTATTATACTAAATAATCTAACTCAAGTTTCTGTTGGGGCCAATAATGAAAACTGCTGGTTTCTTATCTTCTGCTCAAAATTGGCATTGGGAACGACAATTTCCACAGTCTATCCCTGTTTGGGGTGACATTGAATTCATATTTTCAGGTGATTTCGAAAAATGCGATGTGTTGATTGTATTTGATGGTCTCCCTGATCATTATTGTGGAAATATTAGTGCGAAAAGTTGTGTATTCGTTGCTTCGGAACCTGCTAACGTCAAGACATATGAAAGTGAATTTCTGTCACAGTTTGATCTCGTTTTAACAACGGATAGAAGCTGCAAACATGGAGCTGTGCAATTCGGCCAAACTGGCTTGCCTTGGTTGGTTGGAGCTTGGTCAAACCAAGGTGCGTTACTGAAAAAGCCTTTGAATTTTGATTTTTTTGAAAATTTTTCACCTAAGAAAAGTAAACTTGTGTCCGTAGTCTCATCGGATAAAGCCTTCACGGAGGAACATAGAGCAAGGTTGCAATTTGTAGAAGCATTGAAGGAGTATTTTGGAGAAAAAATTGATTACTTCGGCAGGAATATCAATACCTTTCCAGACAAAATGTCTGTCTTGTCAGAATATAAATATCATATAGCTTTGGAAAATTGCGCCATTAAAGACTATTGGACTGAAAAAATATCCGACTCTTTCTTAACGAAGACGCTTCCAATTTATCACGGATGCCCCAACATAAGCGATTACTTTGAAGTAAACTCGTATAAAGAAATAGATGTTTACGATATTCAAAACTCAATAAAGAAAATAGAATTTATAATTAGCAAAGAAGTATCAGAGTTTGAAATCGCTGCTCTTAAAGAAAGCCGCCGAAAAGTTTTATATGAATACAATATATTTTCAGTATTAACTAATATCTTGAAAAGCGCTCAGTTTGCAGGTTGCGGGCCGAGACGGAGAAGGACAATAAACTCTGAAAGATTTTTTCGAAAGAATAAATCTGTATTAAAAAGAATGCGAAAACGCCTCGTGCAGAGATTTTTCTGATGAGGGAGAGGAAATGAAGATTTTTAAAAAACGAAAAACAGTACCTGATCGTTTCCATAGCACAACAAAGATACAAACTAGTGCTCGGATAAGTCGAGATACTGTGGTGGGGAGTTATTGCTACATTGGCGATCGTTGCGATGTTACCAAGGCGACCATCCAGAATTATGTTTCGATAGCAAATAACGTATCTATCGGCGCTGGTGAACATATTTTAAATGAAATTTCTACCAGCAGCCTTTTCTATGATGAGCCGTACAAGTTGCTTACCCAAGGTGATAGTTTAGTTTGCAGCGATGCGTGGATTGCTGTTAATGCGGTGGTCAGGCGCGGTGTAACGATCGGCTTCGGTGCAGTGGTAGGAGCTAGTTCTTTTGTGAATGCCGATGTACCCAATTTTGCAATCGTAGCCGGTTCTCCCGCGCGTATCATTAGATATAGATTTCCACCAAGCATTCAGGCACTAGTTCTGCAAAGTGAGTGGTGGGTTCTAGATTTTGAGGATGCAAAAAAAGCCATTCATGAGATAAAAAGATCAAAACTTTATCAGGATTTTATTGCAAAAAGTCGCTAACGATTAGATTTCCGCATCCTGGAACCTAGTTCAAGGTCGACGTCAAACATTTTTTTGACAGTAGTGAGTGAATTTTATTTTTTTGTGATATCATTTATTTTATGATAAATGCGACGTCCAGAGAATTGTAGATGAATTTTGAAACGAAAACTTATGTTGTGAACTTGAGGCGTTCAAGAGAAAGGCGTCTCGATATGAAAACAAAGCTTGAATCTGAAAATGTGAATTTTGAATTCTTTGAAGCTGTTGATGGTAAATTAGAAAGTCATGAGCTTTTTGAGCGATACGATAAGCGACGTTCTCTAAGAAATCATGGTTTTGAATTGTCTGCAGGAGAACTAGGTTGTTACGCTAGTCATTTCCTATTGTGGGAAAAATCAATTCAAGAAGATATAAATATCCTTATCTTAGAGGACGATATTAATTTATGCCAAAATTTTACTGCGGCAATGGAATTTGCAGAACAGGAAATCAAAAGATTTGGGTTGATTAGATTTTCTGCTCACAAACATAGAAAAATTGCGATTTGCAAAAAATCAGAAACTGGCATGAGAATCGTTCGATTCAAAAGAGGCCCTCATGGTACATCAGCTTATATGATTTCCCCAGTGGCAGCGAAAAAGCTTGTCAATGCTGCAAAGGTTTGGTTTGAACCTGTTGATGTTCACCTAGACCGTTTTTGGAAGCATGGTGTAGGCAGTTTCGGTGTTCAACCATACCCTGTTCACCACATGGAACTGTCTGCGGTTAAATCAGAAATCTGGCAAGGTGAGCGACGAGGAAGTCGGTCAGCTAAGTTTCGTCGAGAGGCCCGGTTAATTCGAATGAAAGATTCGATCCTTAGAAGTTTGGCTAATATTGCCTATACCGGTCGTTGGATAGAGTAGTTAAATTACCCGCTTCGGAAATGATTTTAGAAACTACGAAAGTAAAAAATTGATAATAGTTCGGATAACCGGCGGTCTCGGTAACCAGATGTTTCAGTATGCGTTAGGCCGTTCTCTATCAGAAATATCAGGAAAAAACCTTAAATTAGATATTTCAGCATACCAGACTTATAAAACGCACAATTTTTTACTTGATAAATTAAATACACAGTATGAAATTGTTGCTCAAAAAGAGGTCGAACAAATTTTCGGAGCCAAGAAGAGGATTTCGCTCCCATTCACCTCATCTAGTAAAGTAAAAATTATTAAAGAAACAGAACTATCTTTTAATCCGAATATAATGAACGTAAAAAAAGATGCGTACTTCATTGGATATTGGCAAAGTGAAAAATACTTCAAAAATATTAGAAGTAAAATATTAGAAGAATTCCAGCCAAATGAGAAAATTTCTAAAAAACGAACAGAAATATTGAACGAGATAAAAAGCACCCGTTCACCAATTTCGGTACACATACGGCGTGGGGATTACGTAAGTAATACTAAAGCTAACAATATACATGGAACCTGTGAGCCAGAATGGTACAAATCTGCAGCTAATATTATTGAAAATTACTTTGAAAATGTGACGTACTTTGTTTTTTCTGACGATCCAGATTGGGTTAAAAGAAATATACGTTTTGATCAAAAGGCAATATTAGTTGAGCCGGATGTTGATGGTAAGGATTATGAAGACCTGTATATGATGTCTGCTTGTGATGGTCACATAATAGCCAATAGCACTTTCAGTTGGTGGGGAGCGTGGCTAAACTCGAAGTCTAATAAACGAGTAATTGCGCCTAGTCGATGGTTTAAGTCTCAAACTATTAAAAATGTAGATTTAATACCAGAAGATTGGATTTGTCTGTAGATTGAGAACCTATGTAGTCCAAATTTTATCACTAAGAAGATATCGATATAAATAACATATCTAAAATTTCGAAAATGTATCAAGGTCTCTCACAAACAACGCCGTCAGTCTCTTCGTTGAAATCTTTTCAAACCTGAACCCTCGCTCAATCAGAAAATGGCACACGGCTGGCAGTGTGGGTTCTTTGGTGAGGCCGCGTTCGGGGCCGCAGTCGACGCAGATGTATTGGACGCGATCCAAGATCCTGGCGGCACCTTTGAGGATTTCGGGTTCTGCCCCTTCGCCTTCGATCTTCAATAGTTTGATTGAACGGATGTCATTTTCTGCGCAGTAGTCATCGAGTGTGGTCGTCTCGACCTCGACAACAGAGCCGTAGCCTGAAAACTCGATCAGAGAGGAATCGGCCGTGTCCGACTTTTCGTAGAATTTGAGCGTCGTCTTTTCGTGCCAGAGGGCCCGTTGTTCGACAACACCATCCGGGTTGTTGAGCTGGCAGCAGGCTGCCTCGTCCCGGCCTGGTTCGAAGGCGATGTAGCGGATGGATCTGCCTTCAAGGTGCAATCCGAGGCCGATTTCGCCTATGTTCGCACCACAATCGATGACCACGTCGCCGTCTGAAATCGTTGCCGGGTCGATGAAATAGTCGTCCAGAAGGCCCTTGGTTCTCGGCTGAACACCGTAGCGGTAGAAGCCGACGCGTTCGCTGTGAAGAAAGGAGATCTCTTGGCCCTTATCGTCCCGAACGCGGAAGACCGGCTCATCTGAAACAACCTTGATGTTCCAGCGCTTCTTGCTCCGCAGCGCATTCGAGAACGTGACATACCAATTGAAAAGCTTTGCGAAGGTCTGCCGGTTCGGGTGACGGACGATGAAATTGTATAATCTTTTTTTCTTTTTCATGTTCGCGCCTGCGTGGGTTGCCTTGCGGTAATCGGTGTCAGCTCTCGAAAAGCAGCGTGGAATAGGTCTTGCAAATGGCGTCTTCGGAAAACTGGCCTTCAAGGCGGCGTTTGCCACCGTCAACCAATGCATTTTCCTGATCCGGCTTGCCGAGCAGCTGTTTGACCGACCCCACCAGCCCGTCGACATCCCCGCAGGGGGATAGCAGCCCGGTCTTGCCGTGGTCGATCAGCCAGCTTGGGCCGGGCGAGGCGGTGGCGACAACGGGCAGCCCGGCGGTCCAGCCTTCCAGGACAACATTGCCGAGCGGTTCTTCGTCGGTCGGGCACAGCAGGATATCGGCAGCCTTCAGGAAAGGCGAGGGGTCGCGTTGCCAGCCGAGAAAGTGGACACGGTCCTGAACGCCAAGGTTTGATGCCAGGGCCTTCATGTCGGACATCAGCTCGCCGTCGCCGATCAGCCAGGCATGAACGGTCTCCGGCAGGCCGGCGACCGTTTGAATGGCAAGGTCGAAGCGCTTGCGTTCGACGAAACGGCCAAGGTGGATCAGCACCGTGGCGTCTTCGGGCGTGTTGTAGTCCGCCCGGTCGACCGGCTTCAGATCCGCGGGCAACGGATCGACAAAGTTGCTGATCACATGGGCACGTTCCGCAGGCCAGCCCATTTCGATGGCCTGGCGGATGATCTCCGGCGTGTTGCCGATCAGGTCCTCGACATTGCCATAGGTGTGAAAGCCGTCCGGCCAGTCGCCAAGGCGCAGGAAGGTGCGCATGTTCGGGCCGGGTTTCGGCATCCATTTGCTGGCCGGGCTCATCCAGCCCATGGTGGAACGCGCGCCGAATGCCTTGATCTGGCGGGAAATGTCCCAGCGGATGACATGGCGTTTCAGGTGCGAGCGGCTGAAGGTCATCTCGCGCACATCGCAGTGTCTGGCAAGGTCATCGCGCCAGGGCCGGTCCTTTCGGATGAAGGCGATCTGCTCCACGCCCCGCCGGGCAAGGGCGCCTGTCAGGCGCACGAAGAACCGTTCTGCTCCGCCATCAACGCCAAGATGAATGTGGGCGAGTTTTTTCGGCCGCATCTGCGTGTCAGTGACCATCGATCACATCGTAGTAGTTATGCGCCCGGCCCAGAAGTCCGCGCAGGTTGCCGGAGCCTTTCATGAGACGGATCAGGCCATAGTAGAAGAGTTTCTCGCCGCGCTTTCTGGCGAAGGGTTTCAGCACGAAACCGACGATCGTCGCCAGGAGGCCGAAGAACATGCGCCGCAGGCTTTTGGGGATGAAATGCAGGGCGGCCTTCAGCCGGCCTTCGCGCAGCACGATGTTGAACGCGCCGGAGGTTGCCGCCATGTGCATGCGGCTCAGCAGGCGGCCGGTGGTGACGCGCGAGGCTGGAATGTCCTCCTCGACAAAGGCATCATCCACCCAGATCATCTTTGCGCCCGCCGCGTGGGTGCGGCGGAAGAAGTCGATATCCTCGCTGCCGAAGGTCAGGCGTTCGTCGAACCGCAGGCCAAGACCGTTCCGCGCGATGATACGTCCACTCAGCAACACGTTGTTGGTCGGTGCTTCGGTGATGATCGAGCCGGTCGGCCGGGGCTTCAGGAGCTGCGATTTCCACCAGTGCGGGGCCGGCTTTTCATAAATCCGGCGCACGGGGCCGTTGGCGACTTCGGCCTTGTGTTCCAGGCAGGCGGCCAGAAGTTTCTCGATCCAGTCCGGTTCTGCGCGTTCGTCGTCATCGATCAGCGCCACCCAGTCCGGGGCGTGTTCCAGTGCCGCGTCCAAGGCCGTGTTGCGGGCAAAGGGGATGCCCTTGCGTTTTTCGTGATGGAAGAAAACCGGCAGAGACAGCCTCTTCTTCATATCTTCTGCTGCAGCACCTGTGAAATGCGGCACGGGATCGTTTTCCACAACGACGATCGCCATCTGCGTGTTCGCGGGCGCGATCAGATTGTCGAGGCTATCCAGGCACGCCTGCAGCATTTTCGGCCGCTGCGCGGTGCAAACGGCAATGACCAGTTTCTGGGTCATGAAGGGGTCTCAACCATTCCTCTTGGGTTGGGCAGGGTTTGGCGCATGTGCCTGCCGCTGTCAAAGGGTTTCGGGAAAAGCCATCCGAGGAAATTGACCTTTCCAGCGCGTCAGCCGCGCGCTAGGCTTCTCCTTCAACCCTTTGAGGGACCGTATGAAGCGGCCGTGTTCTGGGAGGAAACACATGAAGGGAATGATGATGCACCGTCCGCTGAAAATCGCGGACCTCATCACCTTTGCAGCGGATACCTATCCGGCCGGTGAGATCGTGTCCGTGAGGACGGAAGGCGATATTCACCGCACCACCTACAAGGAAACCGCCGGCCGGATCGCCCGGCTGGCACATGGTCTGAAGGCACTCGGCATCGCTGAAAGCGACCGGGTGGCGACACTTGCCTGGAATGGCTACCGCCATTTCGAGCTCTATTATGCAATTTCCGGCATCGGCGCCATCTGCCACACCATCAATCCGCGGCTTTCAGCGGAACAGATGATTTATATCGTCAATCACGCCCAGGACCGGGTGCTGTTCGTAGATCTCACCTTCGTGCCGATCGTTGAAAAGCTGCGGCCGCATTTTCCGGCAGATCTGCGGATCGTCATCATGACGGATCGTGCGCATATGCCCGAAACGACACTGGAAGGTGTGCTCTGTTACGAGGAAATCCTTGACGGTCAGCCGGGTGAAATCGACTGGCCGGATTTCGACGAGGATCAGGCCGCCGGGCTTTGTTACACTTCCGGCACGACAGGCAATCCGAAGGGCACGCTCTATTCGCATCGCTCCACGGTGCTGCATGCCTACGACATGTGTGTCACCATTCCCCGGGTCCTCAACGAAGGCTCGCGCATCTTGCCGGTGGTGCCGCTGTTTCACGTCAATGCCTGGGGCTTGCCTTATGGCGCGCCGCTTTCCGGCTCCAGCCTGATTTTTCCAGGCGGAGCACTGGACGGCAAAAGCCTGTTCGACCTGATGGACCGGGAAAAGGTGTTTTCCGCCTGGGGCGTGCCGACTGTCTGGATAGGTCTCATGAACGAGATCCGCCAGCGCGGCCGCATTCCCGAAGGCTTCGGCGATATCGTCGTTGGCGGATCGGCTGCCTCGCGCTCTCTGATCGAGGCCTTCGAAAAACAGGGCATCAATGTCTGCCATGCCTGGGGCATGACGGAAATGAGCCCGCTCGGCACCCAGTGCAACCTGCCGCCGGAGATGGCGGATTTGCCGTTCGACCAGCGCATCGACAGGAAGCAGAGCCAGGGGCGGCGGATCTTCGGTGTCGACATGAAGATCGTCGATGATGCCGGCAATCGCCTGCCGCATGACGGAACGACCCCGGGCCATCTCTATGTGCGCGGCAACACGATCACTTCCGGCTATTACGAGGATCCGGAAGCCTCGAAACCCGTGTTCGACAAGGAAGGCTGGTTCTGCACCGGCGACATAGCCGCCATCAGTCCTGAAGGCTTCCTGACGATCACGGACCGTTCCAAGGACCTCATCAAGTCGGGCGGCGAATGGATCAGCTCGCTCGACCTGGAAAATATCGTCATGTCCCATCCGGGCGTGGCGAATTGCGCGGTGATCGCGGTACCCGATGCCAAGTGGGACGAGCGTCCGCTGCTCATCGTTCAGCCGTCGGACGAGGCGCAGCCGCAGAAGGAGGAGATCCTCTGCCATCTGGCGGAACGGGTCGCCAAGTGGCAGGTGCCGGATGACGTCGTCTTCGTCGATGCATTGCCGATGACGGCAACGGGCAAGGTGTCGAAACTCACCTTAAGAAAACAGTTCCCGGAGGCACCGCATGACGCCTGATCACTTGTTCGGCCTTGGCGGCAAAACGGCACTGGTTACAGGTGGTGCGACCGGGGTCGGCCGAATGGCCGCCGAGGGGCTGATGGCCGCGGGTGCGCGGGTGATGATCGCCAGCCGCAAGTTGGAAGCCTGCCAGGCGGCTGCCGAAGAGCTGAACGCGCTCGGCTATTCCGGAAAGGCGGAAGGCTTTGCCGGGGACGTTGCAACGGAAGAAGGTGTTGCGGCGCTGGTGGGCGAAATCGGCAAGCGCACCGGCAGCCTGGAAATTCTGATGAACAATGCCGGCACAAGCTGGGGCCAGCCGCTTGGCGACTTTCCCTATCACGCCTGGGAACGGGTGATGCGGGTGAATGTCACCGGGTTGTTCCAGCTGACGCAAGGCCTTTTGCCGCTTCTGGAAGCTGGCGCGAGCGACGACGATCCTGCACGGGTCGTCAACGTCGGCTCGGTCATGGGGGAAACGGCCCATGGCGACAGGGCCTACAGCTATGCGGCTTCCAAGGCTGCTGTTCATCATCTGACGCGGATCCTTGCCAAGGAGCTGGCGGCACGGCGCATCACAGTCAATGCGCTGGCCCCGGGACCTTTCGTCAGCAACATGACGGCCTTTGCAACGGCGGACGAGGATGTCCGCTCGCGTGTGGGAGCCCAGGTGCCACTCGGCCGTGTCGGCCGGCCGGAGGATATCGCAGCTGCCATGCAATATCTGTGCGGGCGAGGTGGGGCCTATATCACGGGCGCCATCTTGCCCATCAGCGGTGGTATCAACGTGGAAACCGGGCCAGACCTCTTCCAGGAGGCCTATTGAGTGAGCGCTGATACGCTGTCACGCACCCTTGCCGCAAGCGAGCTGGAAACGCTTGTCGGAACGGAGGTCGGCGTGTCTTCCTGGTACCTGATCGACCAGGCCAGGATAGACGCTTTTGCCGAGGTGACGCAGGACCACCAGTTCATCCATGTTGATCCTGAAAGGGCGGCGGAAACACCTTTCGAAGGTACGATCGCGCACGGGTT
The DNA here is from genome assembly GCF_017743835.1 of Labrenzia sp. R5_0. Taxonomy (NCBI): domain Bacteria; kingdom Pseudomonadati; phylum Pseudomonadota; class Alphaproteobacteria; order Hyphomicrobiales; family Stappiaceae; genus Labrenzia; species Labrenzia sp. R5_0. The sequence goes on from NZ_JAGHRK010000003.1 coordinate 142,503, forward strand.
TCTGACGCTGTCGCTCCTCTCCGCGATGGGTGTTGAAGCCCAGCCGAAGATCAAGGGCGCAACGATGGGCATCAATTACGGTTTCGACAAGGTGCGTTTTCTTGCACCCGTAAAGGTGGGCAGCCGGGTCCGCGGGCGGTTTGTCCTCGCCCGTCTTTCAAGGCCGAAACCGCAAGAGGTTGATATCGTCTGGCAGTCGACGGTGGAGATCGAGAACGGCAAGCGGCCTGCGCTGGTCGCCGAATGGCTGAACAGGTTCTACCTGGAAGAAGAGGCGGACAAATCATGTTGAAGGCAAGATCCCTTCCCAAGGCTTTGCAGGGTTTGAGGCTTCCGGCTGTCGCGGCACCACTCTTTATCATCTCCTGTCCGAAGCTGGTGATCGCCCAGTGCAAGGCCGGGATTGTCGGCAGTTTTCCGGCCCTCAACGCAAGGGACGAGCCTGGCGGTCCGGTTGTTCTGGAAGCCTGGCTGAAGGAGATCACCGAAGCGCTGGACCGGCACAACCAGGAAAATCCGGATCGGCCTGCCGCGCCTTTCGCGGTCAACCAGATCGTCCACCGGTCCAATGAGCGACTGGAGCGGGATGTCGAAATCTGCACGCGGTGGAAGGTGCCAGTCTGGATCACGTCCATGGGCGCGCGGGTCGAGGTGAACGAGGCGGCCCATTCCTGCGGCGGCATCGCCCTGCATGATGTCATCAACAACACCTACGCAAAAAAGGCCGTCGAAAAAGGCGCCGACGGGCTGATTGCGGTGGCGGCAGGGGCAGGTGGTCACGGTGGCCCGCAGTCACCTTTCGCGCTGGTGCGCGAGATCCGGGAATGGTTCGACGGTCCGCTGCTTCTGGGCGGGGCCATCTCCACCGGCGAAGCGCTGCTGGCGGCCCGCGTTCTGGGTGCCGATTTTGGCTATGTCGGCTCGCCTTTCGTTGCGACGGAGGAAGCCAACGCGGACCGGACCTACAAGGACATGATGGTTGCAGGCGGGGCCGAGGACGTGCTGACGTCCTCGCTCTTTACCGGGCATCCGGCCAACTACCTGAAAGGCTCCATTCGCAAGGTCGGTCTTGATCCCGATCATCTGCCGGACGAGTGGGATGTCAGCGTCATGCCGGACGACAGTCCCAAGCCGAAGGCCTGGCGGGAAATCTGGGGCGCTGGCCAGGGCATCGGCGCGATCAAGTCCGTCGGGCCGGCAGCCGCCGTGGTCGAGCGCCTGGAAACCGAATACCGCGCCGCCATTGAGCGGCTGCGCGCCGATATCTGTTAGGGGGAAGTGATGGATCTTGGAATGACCGACCGGGTGCGGCCGCTGATCGAGCAGGTGCGCCAGATGGTGGAAACCGAAATCGCCCCTCTCGACCGGGAATATCACGAGGAAGTCGGGCGTCACCCGTCCGGTGACCGGTTCCGGATGACGGAGCGCCAGCTTGAAATTCTGAACAGCCTCAAGGCCACGGCCAAGGAACGCGGGCTCTGGAATTTCTGGCTGACGGACAGCGAAAAGGGCTTCGGCCTGACGACCGTGGAATACGCCTATCTGGCCGAGGAAATGGGCAAGGTCGGCATTGCCGCGGAAGTCTTCAACTGCAATGCCCCCGACACGGGCAATATGGAAGTGCTGGAGCGCTACGGCACCGAGGCTCACAAGGAAAAGTGGCTGAAGCCTCTGCTTCGGGGCGATATCCGCTCGGCCTATCTGATGACGGAGCCCGATGTTGCCTCCTCGGATGCCACCAACATCGCGCTGACGGCTGTTCGCGATGGCGATGCCTGGGTGCTGAACGGCGACAAGTGGTGGGCAACGGGTGCGGGCGATCCGCGCTGCGCGCTCTACATAGTCATGGCCGCAACCGATCCGGAAGCCCACAAGCACAGCCGCCATTCCATGTTCCTGATCCCGGCGGATGCCGAGGGCATCGAAGTGCTGCGGCCGATGCATGTCTTCGGCGCCGACGATGCGCCGCACGGCCACATGCATATCCGCTTCACCAATGTGCGGGTGCCGCAGGAAGACCTCGTGCTGGGTGAAGGTCGGGGTTTCGAGGTTGCACAAGGACGCCTCGGTCCGGGCCGCATTCACCACTGCATGCGGGCCATCGGCCAGGCGGAAAAGGCGCTGGAACTTCTGTGCAAGCGAGCCATGGGCCGGGAAGCCTTTGGCAAGAAGCTGATGGATCTTGGCGCCAATTACGACATCATCGCCAATGCGCGGATGGAAATTGAAATGGCCCGTCTGCTCTGCCTCAAGGCAGCCTGGGTGATGGACACACAGGGCACCCGTGCCGCGCAGCCGTGGATCAGCCAGATCAAGGTGGTGGCGCCCCTCACCGCCCTGAAGGTGGTCGACGAGGCCATGCAGGTTCATGGCGCCGCCGGCATCAGCCAGGACTTTCCGTTGGCGGCCATGTGGACACACCTGCGCACTCTTCGCTTTGCCGACGGTCCCGACGCCGTCCACCGTCGCCAGGTAGCGCGCACGGAGCTGCGGAAATATTCCAACGGGAAGCTTTGAGGATGGACTTTCTCCAGCTTTCTATCAGGAGCGACTGCCACGACGCCTTACCTCTCCACCTCCTCATCCTGAGGAAGCGCGCAGCGCTGTCTCGAAGGATGGGCGGCATTCACCGGAACAAGAGACCCATCCTTCGAGACGCCGCTGGCGCGGCTCCTCAGGATGAGGCGGGAGCAAGTGGCGCTTCAGGTTTAAGGCTTGGGGAAAGCCAGGTCCCTTCAGGGACATCCCGCTCATGACCCCGGGCACGGACCTCGACCTCACGGCCTTAGGTAGCTGGCTGGAAGGGGCCCTTCCCGGCTTCAAGGGCCCGCTCAAGGCCGAGAAGTTCAACCGGGGGCAGTCCAACCCCACGTTCCGGCTCGGCGCAGCGTCTGGTGACTATGTCCTTCGCCGCAAACCACCCGGCGTGCTGCTGAAATCAGCGCACGCGGTCGAGCGTGAGTTCCGCGTGCAAAAGGCGCTGGCCGGGTCGGATGTGCCGGTCGCACGCATGCATGTCCTGTGCGAGGACGACAGCGTGATCGGGTCTGCGTTCTACGTCATGGATCTCGTCCGGGGCCGCAATTTCGATGAACCGCGATTGCCGGATCTGGATCCGCAAACACGGCGCGGCATTTACGACGAGCTGAACCGCGTCCTGGCGGCCATCCATGGCATTGATCTGGAAGCGCGCGAGCTTGCCGACTACGGCCCCCGCGGGAATTACTACCGCCGCCAGATCGACCGCTGGACCAAGCAATACCGGGCAAGTGAAACCGGCCCTATTCCCGCGATGGACGAACTCATTGCCTGGCTAGACGCCAATGTGCCCGAAGACGACGGACGGCGCACGCTGGTGCATGGCGACTATCGCATCGACAACCTCTTGTTCGCCGTAGATGGGCCAGCCTGCGTTGCCGTGCTCGATTGGGAACTGTCGACCATCGGCCATCCGTTTGCGGATCTGGCAGCCTTGATCATGCAGTGGCAGCACCCGCCCGGCACCGAAGGCCGGGGGCTGGCCGGCGTTGACCGGAAGTCGCTGGGCATTCCGGAAGACCAGGACTTCATCGACGCATACTGCGCCCGCATGGGGCTCACCGGCATTCCGGGTTTCGGTTTCTACCTGGCATTCGCTTTCTTCCGAATGGGGGCGATCCTGCAGGGCGTCAAGAAACGCGCCCTCGACGGAAATGCCTCCAATCCGGAGCTCGGTCTGAAGCTGGGCGAGAGCGTTCCGCACTACGCCGCTGGCGGCTTGAAGGCGGCCCGACAAGGCTAGACTCCCTCCAGAAAGCCGCAAGAGGCTCGTCCGGGGTGACATCTTGTGTGGTGGCGTATGCTTTTCCTCATCAACACCGCGCGCAGCGGCGCGGCTTGCCGCCCTTAGTCACCCCTTCGCGTTCATCTCCGCAAAGGTTCCACCAGTTTCGGCGATCTGCCGCAGGAGAGCCGGGACTTTCCAGTAGTAGGCGTCTTCCCTGGCATACTCTTCGATCCGGCGAACCAGTTCACCCGCACCGATGACATCTGCCGTGTGCAGCGGGCCGCCGCGGAAACGCGGGAAGCCGTAGCCGTTGAGGAAGACGGCGTCGATGTCGATGGGGCGAAGCGCGATGCCTTCCTCCAGAACGCGCACGGCTTCGGAAATCATCGCGGTCATGAAGCGGCTGACGATTTCATCTTCCGTGAAGCTGCGCGGCGTGACACCGGCCTTCTCCCGTTCCGCGTCGATGATCGCGAGCGCTTCCGGGTTCGGCCGGGAACCCTGATCATCGTAGATGTAGAAACCCTGACCGGTCTTGCGTCCGAACCAGCCGTTTTCGCAAAGACGGTCGGCAATCGGAATGTAGCGTTCCTCGACGGGTCTGGTGGCGGCGCGGCGCTTGTTGGCTGCCCAGCTGATGTCGAGCCCGGCAAGGTCGGCCACCTGGTAGGGCCCCATGGCAAAGCCGAAGCCGCGCATGGCGGTGTCGATCTGTTCCGGCGAGGCGCCATCCATCATCATGTAATCGGCTGCCTTCTTGTAGAAGGTCATGATGCGGTTGCCGATGAAGCCGTCGCAGACGCCCGAGCGCACGGCGATCTTCTTCAGTTTCCTGGCCAGTGCGAAGCCGGTCGCAACCACGTCGTCGCCGGTCTTGTCGGCAACCACCACTTCCAGAAGTCGCATTACGTGGGCGGGCGAGAAGAAGTGCAGGCCGATGACATCCTGCGGACGGGAGGTCGTCGCGGCGATCTCGTTGATGTCGAGATAGGACGTGTTCGAGGCAAGCACGGTGCCGGGCTTGCAGACCTTGTCCAGCGTCTGGAAGATGTCGCGCTTGACGCCCATGTCCTCAAAAACGGCCTCTATGACGAGATCTGCATCCGATAACGCGCCAAGATCCGTCGAGGTGCCGAGTTTTGCGGCCAGAATGTCGTCGCGGCCAGCTTCCGAAAGCTTGCCGCGTTTGACCGCACCGTCAAGGTTCCTGGTGACCGTCGCAACACCGCGGTCAAGTCCGTCCTGGTCGCGTTCGGTCAAGGTTACGGGCAGGCCGGCCAGCAAGATGGCAGTTGCGATGCCGGAGCCCATGGTGCCGCCGCCGATGACGCCAACAGAGTTGATCTCGCGCGCGGTCGCGGTGGCTTCGGGGATCTTGGTGACGGCGCGTTCGGAAAAGAAGGCGTGGATCAGGCCAGCCCGCTGCGGGCTTGCCATGCATTCCTCGTAATGCCGGCGCTCTTCCTTCATGCCGTCGCGGATCGGCAGGTGGCAGGCTTCGACGGCATCGACGCATTTGTGCGGCGAGAACAGCAGCGGCTGGCTCTTGGCGAGCTTTGCCCGCATCGCCTCGATGGCGGCGGGATCCGGTTCGGCGGTCAGATCACCCGTCTTGCGGTTCGGCAGATCACCGGCCAGAAGATCCTTGGCGGAGGAGAGGGCAACGTCACGCGGATCGCCTTCAACGATCCGGTCGATCAGGCCGTTGGCCAGGGCCTCGTCGGCGCTCATCGGCTTGCCGCTGGTAATCATGTCGAGAGCCGTCGCGATGCCCGCAAGCCGGGGGGCACGCTGGGTGCCGCCGGCGCCCGGCAGAATGCCGAGCGTCACTTCGGGCAAGCCCACCTTGGATCCCGTCAAGGCGACGCGCGCGTGGCACGACATGGCAACTTCCAGGCCGCCACCAAGCGTGGTGCCGTGCAGGACGCAGACGATCGGCGTGGAGGCGCTTTCGATGAAGTTGCACAGTTCGGGCAGCCACGGGTCGAGCGGCGGCTTGCCGAATTCGCGAATGTCGGCACCGGCAATGAAGGTCCGTCCCTTCGCATAAAGCGCGATCACCTCAACACCGTCGGTCTGCTGCAGGGTTTCCACTGCCTGCCACAAGCCGGAGCGGATCGCGTGGGAGGCAGCATTCACCGGCGGATTGTCGAGAGCGATGAGGCCGACAGAGCCGTTGATCTCGATCGAGACGACGTCGTTGATACCGGTTTCGCCGGCAGGGGTTTCCGTAGGCATGAATTCCTCCCAGGGCGCCAGTCGGGGCGCGAATTTTGGGCCGGATTGTCAGGTCCGGGCAGAGCTTGTCAAGGTGACCGAAGAGGGCAAGTGAAGTGTTCAGTCCTTCGGCGGTGCTTTCGGTGTGAAAGCACAGCGGTCAGGTTTCAGGTCGATAAGCGGGGTGCCGTCGAGGCAGTCAAGCCCGCGCACGATCAGGTTCGGACCATCGACGGAAACGAGTTTTGCCAGAACGGTGCCGATCGGGTTCGGCCGGACGGGCGAGCGCAGGGCAAAGGTACCGAAAATGTTGTCGCTATGTGCCGGATTCTGGACGATGAGGTCCCGCCGGGCCTTGTCGAGCCAGTAAAGCAGTTCAATCCTGTCGTATTCTTCGATGCCCTTCAGTGCCGGGACCCAGGGCTCGAAAATCTCGATCCGGCACTCCGGTCCGTCCACCTTGCCCTGGCGCGGGCAATCCTTGCGGTCCTTCCAAGGGGTGTGGATCCTGCCGATGAAGAAGAGCCTTGCATCGTCCGGTTCCTCGATTGGAACCGAAATTTCATGCGGGCGGATATCGCTCATCGTTGTCTTTCCTGAATGTATGCCCGAACACTGAAGGCGGCGCGGGTCAAGCGGACAACCAGCGGACGGAGCCGTGGTCGGCCAGGTCATAACCGCCGAGCGCCGCGGCCTTGTCCCGGAACTCTGACGTTCGTGCAAATTCGAACAGCATCTGAACAGGCGGGGTGAAAAAGGAGCGCCGATCGATAAGCAGGTCGAAGCATTCCTCGGCCAGCGGCACGAAGGCCAGCTTGAAAGGTCTTGCCGCGGTTTCGATGCCGAGCGCGGCATCGGCTTCACCGGCGGCAACGGCCGACGCCGCATCGTTTTCCGTGTGGGCGGTGGCAGGGCCGGTGGTCAGATCTGCTTCGCTCAGACCGGCGTCGGCAAGCAATCTGGAAAACAGGAGGGCAGTGCCGGTGCCCGGCTGGCGCATGGCAACGCGCCTGCCTTTCAGATCGGCAACGGATCGAACAGTCGGTGCAGCTTCCCGGGAAACCAGAAGGCCGCGTTTGCGGGATGCCCAGCTGATCAAGACCGCGTCCTTCAGGCCCAGTTCGCTGACTGACGCGACATTCCAGCCGTTTTCTTCCGGCAGATGCAGGCCGGCAAGGGCGGCGTCTCCGGCGGCAAAGCGGTTCAGACCGTCCGCGCTGCCGTTGCACAGCATGGCCAGTCCGCAACCGGAAGCATGAACCGCCCAGTCCAGAAGGGGGTCGTGTGATCCGGCCAGAACGCCAGGGCGTTCCGGTGTCGCGGCGGCAGTCGGACCTTCGATCCAGGACCGCAGTTCGGCTGCGGGAAACAGGAGTTTGCCCGTGATTCGCCGATGCGGGATCTCGTTGGCGGCGGCAAGGTCGTAAACCTTGCGTTCCTTGACCCGCAAAAGGTCGGCCACTTCCTTCGTGGTCAGGAACTGAAGCTGCTGTGTGCCGGTGTCGTGCAAGGTGTTGCCCATGATTGATTCAAGGGACATTATCGGAGGAACTTCCGGGGAGACAAGACTGTCCGGAAAGACTTCGCCTGGTCGGTTTGACGGATAAAGGAAACCGTACCGCCCGGGCCGGATTTTTCTGACCTGATTTTTTAAAAAGCGGAATAAATTTCCTCAAAGTTCGAAAAGAGGAAATCTTTTATTTTTATCTTTTGCCGGATACGAGAGGAATTGTCTCACCTCGCGTGACTTGCTAATGAAGCTTTAATGAAGGCAAAAATGCCTCGTTCAAAGAAGCAGCAATGGCTTCCGGGGGTAACAAAAAGAATATGGATTACTTTCTACAGCAGCTGATCAACGGCGTGACGCTAGGGTCGATCTACGGCCTGATCGCCATTGGCTACACGATGGTGTACGGCATCATCGGGATGATCAACTTCGCCCATGGTGACATCTTCATGGTCGGCGCCTTCATCGCGCTGATCTTCATCGTCGCTTTCGGCATCACGGCAGGCCTGCCAGTGGCGCTCCTCATTCTGGCGCTGATCGGTGTCCTGGTCATTTCGATGGCCCTGACGGCGGCCTGGGGATGGACGGTCGAGCGGATCGCCTACCGCCCTCTGCGCGGCTCCTTCCGCCTGGCACCGCTGATCACCGCGATCGGCGCTTCCATCACGCTTCAGAACTTCGTTCAGATCTCGCAGGGCGCGCGCAACAAGCCTCTGCAGCCCTTGATCTCCGGCGGCTTCACGCTGAGCGACGGCGGACCGGACGGAACCGGCTTCATCGTGCAGCTGTCCTACACGCAGATCCTGATCATCGTGGTGACCGTCGTTCTGATGGTCGGCTTCACCTTCCTGATCAACAAGACCTCTCTGGGCCGGGCGCAGCGCGCCTGCGAGCAGGATCGCAAGATGGCGTCGCTCGTCGGTGTCAACGTCGATCGGACGATCTCGCTGACCTTCGTCATGGGCGCAGGCCTTGCGTCCGTCGCCGGCCTGATGTTCCTGCTCTACTACGGCGTGATCGACTTCTACATCGGCTTCCTGGCCGGTGTGAAAGCCTTCACCGCTGCGGTTCTTGGCGGTATCGGCTCGCTGCCGGGTGCCATGCTCGGCGGATTGCTGATCGGCCTCATCGAGACCTTCTGGTCCGGCTATTTCTCGGTCGAGTACAAGGACGTTGCCGCCTTCTCGATCCTGGCGATCGTGCTGATCTTCATGCCCGAAGGCCTGCTCGGCAAGCCGGAAGTGGAGAAGGTCTGATCCATGTCAGCAAAATCTGAGAACCTCTTCATGGTGTCGCTCAAGGATGCGGCGGCCGGGGGTGCGATCGCGCTTGCCCTGTTCGGTGTCCTGATCGGCATGAAAGCCGAGGTCGCAAGCGGCCTTGGCGGTCAGCTCGGCATTGAATACCGCTGGGCAGCCGTTGCCATTGCAGTCGCCATCGTCTTCGGCGGGCGGCTGCTCCTCAACCTGTTCGTCTGGAAGGCCGACAAGCCGGTCACCGAAACGGCGAAAGGCTTCCTGCCGAGCGCCAAGCCCCTGGCCAAACTCGGCAAGTTCGCGATGCCGGTGTTTCTGATCCTGGCTGTGGTCCTGCCGTTCCTGCTGATGTCGGCCTATGGATCGCGCGGGTCGCGCCAGTATCTCGACCTTGCCATTCTGGTGACCACCTACGTGATGCTCGGCTGGGGCCTGAACATCGTGGTCGGCCTCGCCGGCCTGCTTGATCTGGGATACGTCGCCTTCTACGCGGTCGGTGCCTATTCCTACGCGCTGCTGGCCCAGTATTTCGGCTTCTCCTTCTGGATCTGTCTGCCGCTCGCCGGCATCCTGGCCGCTTTCTGGGGTATCATCCTGGGCTTCCCGGTGCTGCGTCTCAGGGGGGACTATCTTGCCATCGTGACGCTGGCCTTCGGGGAAATCATCCGGGTGGTCCTGCTCAACTGGTACGATTTTACCGGTGGCCCGGACGGTATCTCCGGCATTCCGCGGCCGAGCTTTTTCGGTATCGAATTCGAGCGCGGCCCGGGCGGCTTCGCCGACACCTTCGGTCTGGAATACAATTCCATTCACCGCATCATCTTCCTCTACTACCTGATCCTGATCATGGCTCTGGTCACCAACTTCGTGACCATGCGTCTGCGCAAGCTGCCGGTCGGGCGGGCTTGGGAAGCCCTGCGCGAGGATGAAATCGCCTGCCGCTCGCTCGGCATCAACACCACCAACACCAAGCTGACCGCTTTTGCGCTCGGTGCGATGTTCGGCGGTTTTGCGGGTTCGTTCTTCGCCACCCGGCAAGGTTTCATCTCGCCGGAAAGCTTCACCTTCATCGAATCCGCGGTCATCCTGGCGATCGTCGTTCTCGGCGGTCTCGGCAGCCAGATCGGTGTCGTCATCGCCGCAGTCGTTATGATCGGTGGTTTCGAGTTCTTCCGCGGACTGGAAGAATACCGCATGCTGGTGTTCGGGCTTCTGATGGTCGTCATCATGGTCTGGAAACCGCGCGGCCTCATCTCAACCCGCATGCCGTCGATAACCCTCAGCGGCAAGAAGGCCAAGGGCATCAGTGCCGACCTCGTTCAGGAGGGCCACGGATGAGCTCCTGGGATACAAACCCCGTCCTGACGATCGAGCATCTGACCATGCGCTTTGGCGGCCTGGTCGCCATCGACGATCTGTCGTTCAATGTCGGGCGCGGTGACATTACCGCCCTGATCGGCCCGAACGGCGCCGGCAAGACCACCGTCTTCAACTGCGTTACCGGCTTCTACAAGCCGACCGAAGGGCGGGTCGTGATGAACCGCACCAACGGCGAGCATTACCTGCTCGAGCGCATGGCGGATTTCCAGATCTCTGCGAAAGCCAAGGTCGCCCGTACCTTCCAGAACATCCGCCTGTTCGGCGGCATGACCCTTCTGGAGAACCTGATGGTCGCGCAGCACAATCCGCTGATGCTGGCTTCGGGCTATTCGCTTGCGGGTATCTTCGGTCTGGCAACCTTCCGCAAGGCAGAGCGTCAGGCAGTCGAAAAGGCGCGTTACTGGCTGGAAAAGACAGCGCTCATCGACCGGGCGGACGCCCCGGCCGCTGACCTGCCTTACGGCGACCAGCGCCGTCTGGAAATTGCCCGGGCCATGTGCTCCGGTCCGGAGCTGCTGTGTCTGGACGAACCGGCTGCAGGTCTGAACCCCAAGGAAAGTGGAGAACTGAACGCGCTCCTGCAGTACATCCGCAAGGAGCACGGCACCTCTATCCTTCTGATTGAACACGACATGAGCGTTGTGATGGAAATTTCGGATCACGTCGTGGTTCTGGACTATGGCGAGAAGATCTCCGACGGCACGGCGGCCGCAGTGAAGGACGATCCGAAGGTGATCGCCGCCTATCTGGGCGTACCGGACGAGGAAGTCGACGCCGTGGAAGAGGAGGTCGGCATATGACAACCTCCAACCACCTCCTGGAAGTCAGGAACGTCGAGACCCACTACGGCAAGATCATCGCGCTGCGCGGTGTCGATCTGACCGTCGACCGGGGCGAGATCGTCTCCCTGATCGGGGCCAACGGCGCCGGCAAGTCGACGCTGATGATGACCATCTGCGGTACGCCGCAGGCCAGCTCCGGCCAGGTTATCTACGACGGCGAAGACATCACCCGCATGCCCACCCACCAGATCATGCGCAAGTCGATTGCGCAGTCTCCGGAAGGGCGACGGATCTTCCCGCGCATGAGCGTGATGGAAAATCTGATCATGGGTGCGGAAATGGCCGGCAACCACGATCTGGAAGCCGGACTTCAGCGCGCCTTCGACCTGTTTCCGCGCCTCAAGGAGCGCCGGAACCAGCGCGGCGGCACGCTTTCGGGCGGTGAGCAGCAGATGCTGGCGATCGCCCGGGCCCTGATGTCCAACCCGCGTCTTCTGCTTCTGGACGAACCGTCCCTCGGCCTTGCGCCGCTGATCGTGAAACAGATCTTCGATGCTATCCGGGATCTCAACCAGAGCGACGGTCTCACCGTCTTCCTGGTGGAACAGAACGCCTATCATGCGCTGAAACTGGCACACCGGGCCTACGTGATGGTGAACGGCAAGATCACCATGTCGGGTTCCGGCAAGGAACTGCTCGCCCGCGAGGACGTGCAGGCAGCCTACCTCGAAGGCGGAAGACACTAGGAGCGCGCTATGGGTATTCTTTATCAGACCAGTTTCGGCGTGTTTCTCGTCCTGCTGTGCTGCCTTGGCGGCGGCGCGGCCTGGATGACGGGACGTGCCTGTGCCAACACCTGGCGGCCGCTTTATGTGCTGTTCTGGTTCGTGTTCCTGTTGAGCCTGGCGATCAGGTTCCTGACCTTCGCCCTGTTCGACGGAACGCTACTGTCGGTGCACTATCTGGTTGTAGACTATCTCATTCTGCTTGCAATCGCCCTGGCGGGATGGCGGTATACACGCACCAACCAGATGACGACGCAGTATGTCTGGCTTTACGAAAAGACGAGTCCCTTCAGTTGGCGGTTGAAGACCGGCCAGACGGACAAATACGCCAAGGATTGAGAATTCCGGAGGTGCGTTTTCCGCACCGATGGGGAACCGGCTGGGAATGGACGAAAAACAACAAGAATCGTCCCTGGCCCGGCCAAAACGGAAGCACGGGCTTCCATTCCAAGTGGTCCAGATAACTGGAACCAGGGGAGTTGATGATGAAAAAGTATCTTTTGGCTAGCGTTGCTGCAGTTGCCGGTGTGGCCATGTCCACCGCCGCTTTTGCAGACATCGTGATCGCAACTGCAGGCCCGATGACCGGCCAGTACGCCTCCTTCGGCGCGCAGATGAAAGCCGGTGCCGAGCAGGCCGTGGCGGACATCAACGCAGCTGGCGGCGTCAATGGTGAACAGCTGGTGCTGGAAGTGGGCGACGATGCCTGCGACCCGAAACAGGCTGTTGCCGTTGCCAACCAGATGGTCGGTAAGGGCGTGGTCTTCATGGCCGGTCACTTCTGCTCGGGCTCTTCCATCCCGGCATCCGCCGTTTACGCGGAAGAAGGTATCGTCCAGATTTCTCCGGCTTCCACCAACCCGAAGTTCACCGACGAACGTCCGGGCCCGGGCACCTTCCGCGTTTGCGGTCGTGACGACCAGCAGGGTCAGGTTGCCGGTACCTATCTGGCAGAGGAATTCGGCGACAAGAACATCGCCATCGTTCACGACAAGACTGCCTATGGCAAAGGCCTCGCCGATGCCACCAAGGAAGTCATGAACGCTGCCGGCAAGAACGAAACCCTCTACGAAGCCTACACTGCCGGTGAAAAGGACTACACCGCGCTGGTTTCCAAGCTGAAGTCGGAAAACATCGACGTTCTCTACGTCGGCGGTTACCACACCGAAGCCGGCCTGATGAAGCGTCAGATGGTCGACCAGGGCATGAGCACCGTTCTCGTTTCCGGCGATGCACTCGTGACCGACGAATATTGGTCGATCACCGGCCCGGCTGGCGAAGGCACTCTGATGACCTTCTCTCCGGACCCGCGCAAGAACCCGGAAGCTGCTCCGGTCGTGAAGGCACTTGAAGACGCCGGCAAGACCGCTGAAGGCTACGCGCTCTACACCTACGCCGCCATCCAGGCTTGGGCAGCAGCTGCCGCAGCTGCCGGCTCCACCGAGTATGACGACGTTGTCGGCGCCCTGAACGACGGCGACTTCAAGACCGTTCTCGGCGACCTCTCCTTTGACGACAAGGGCGACGTCACCCTGCCGGGCTACGTCTGGTACGAGTGGAAAGACGGCCAGTACGACTACAAATAAGCCGTATAAGCTGCAAGGTTGATGCTTAGCGTCAGGCCCCGTCCGGCAGTTGCCGGGCGGGGTTTTTTGTTGCCCGCACGGTGCCCGCGGCTCCCTTGTCGCGCTATTTTCCGCATGACGCAGCCAGAGCATTCCGTGACGTTCTACGGCTATTGGTGCAAGTTGGCTTGCGCGAAACTCTTCTAGAGGCACAACAAAGAACATCGTTGTGTAGTAAAGATTGCCGAACCCGGAGAAAGATATTTCTTTCTTCGGGCGCTTCTTCTTGAGTAAAAAATACGGCTTCATACCGCGCTGCAAAATATTAAGTCGGCGCCTGACTAAAAAATATCCAAATTTTTTTCATAACCCCTTTCCAAAAGGCAGTAATTTTGTTTTTCTATGCGCGTTCGCACACATCGATAGCTCTTCAGGAACAGAGGTTACCTGGAGGTTATTGGTCGTGCGTCTAATAATAATGATAGAAGCTGACTTGGGGACACAATGGCGAACACACGGGGCGCTGCTGTTAAGTATGACAGCGTTCAAAAGAGCTATGACGGGGAAACCCTGGTCGTAAAGAACCTCAATCTCGATATTCCGCCGGGCGAATTCCTGACAATGCTCGGCCCGTCCGGTTCCGGCAAAACCACCTGCCTGATGATGCTGGCCGGTTTCGAACCGGCAACGCATGGCGAAATCTACCTGAACGACCGTCCGATCAACAACGTGCCCCCGCACAAGCGCGGCATCGGCATGGTGTTCCAGAACTACGCCCTGTTTCCGCACATGACGGTGGCCGAGAACCTCGCCTTTCCGCTTCAGGTGCGCGGTGTCGGCAAGGCTGACCAGCAGGAAAAGGTCAAGCGGGCTCTCGAGATGGTCGAGCTCGGTTCGTTCGGCAATCGCCGTCCGGCACAGCTCTCCGGTGGACAGCAGCAGCGCGTCGCAGTCGCCCGTGCCCTGGTGTTCGATCCGGAGCTGGTACTGATGGACGAGCCGCTCGGTGCGCTCGACAAGCAGCTGCGCGAGCAGATGCAGTACGAGATCAAGCACATTCACGAGAACCTGGGTGTCACCGTCGTCTACGTGACCCACGACCAGACCGAAGCGCTGACCATGTCGGACCGCGTGGCTGTGTTCAACGATGGTGTCATCCAGCAATTGTCGACGCCGGACGATCTCTATGAAGATCCGAAGAATTCCTTCGTCGCCCAGTTCATCGGTGAAAACAACAAGTTGAATGGCAAGGTCGTCGAGATCAACGGCTCTGAGTGCCTTGTTGAACTCGATGACGGCACTAAGCTTAAGGCTGACAAGGTCAACGTGTCCGCCGTCGGCGACAGGACGACCCTGTCCCTGCGGCCGGAACGGGTGGAGTTCGACACCCATGACACGATGGACAATCTGGTCAACGGCCGGATCGAGGAGCTCATCTACCTCGGTGACCATATCCGCGTTCGCATGAACGTGGGCGGCAACGACGAGTTCATCGTCAAGGTTCGCAACCGCGGAGAAAAGCGCAAACTCGCCGTCGGCGAGACAGTCCGCGTCGGCTGGGCGCTGAACGACTGTAAAGCGCTCGATGCGGTTGTCTGAAATCGCCCGGCGGCCGGCAACCGGCCGCCAGCGACCACAACGGAAAAATCCGTTAAATCCTAAAAGAGGGAGCTAACTCACATGAAGCTCAAAACTGTAATTCTCGCTGGCACCGCTCTGGCATTTGCCGGCAGCGCGGCCATGGCGAAGGACATGACCATCGTTTCCTGGGGCGGCGCCTATCAGGCCTCCCAGAAAAACGCCTACGCCGATCCGTATGTCGCGGAAAACTCCGACATCAACGTGATCTGGGACGAGTCTTCGAACGAGGCTGTCGCCAAGCTGCGCGCCATGAACGAAGCCGGCAACATCACGTGGGATCTGGTCGACGTGGTTGCTTCCGACGCGATCCGTCTGTGCGACGAAGGCCTGGCACTGGAAATCGATCCGGACACCGACCTTGCCGATGCACCGGACGGTACCAAGGCTTCTGAAGACTTCGGCGACCTGCTGGTCTCCGAGTGCTTCATTCCGCAGATCGTCTACTCCACCACCTTCGGCTATCGTTCCGACATCGCCGAATGGAACGGCAAGGAGCCGGACGACATCTGTGACGTGTTCGATCTGGAAACATTCCCGGGCAAGCGCTCGCTGGAAAAGCGTCCGATCAACAACATGGAATGGGCTCTTCTGTGCGACGGCGTGCCGAAGGAAGAAGTCTACAACGTTCTTGAGACCGAAGAAGGTCAGGAGCAGGCATTCAAGAAGCTCGACACCATCAAGGATAACGTCGTGTGGTGGTCTGCTGGTGCGGAAACCCCGCAGCTTCTGGCCGACAAGGAAGTCGTGATCGGCTCCACATACAACGGCCGCCTGTTCTCCCTGATCGAAGAGCAGAAGCAGCCGGTCAAGATGCTATGGGACGCTCAGGTGTTCGACCTTGACGGCTGGATCATCCCGGCCGGTCTTCCGGAAGACCGCCTCGCCATGGTGAAGGACTTCGTCAAATACGCCACCGACACCCAGCGTCTGGCGGATCAGGCGAAGTACATCTCCTACGGCCCGGCTCGCAAGTCCTC
This sequence comes from Labrenzia sp. R5_0, assembly GCF_017743835.1. Lineage (NCBI taxonomy): Bacteria > Pseudomonadati > Pseudomonadota > Alphaproteobacteria > Hyphomicrobiales > Stappiaceae > Labrenzia > Labrenzia sp. R5_0. The sequence continues at coordinate 158,379 of NZ_JAGHRK010000003.1, forward strand.
GGCACCGCTGGTTGGCAAGCACGCCGACCTCGGCATCGAAATGGCTCCGCACATGCCGACCGACCCGAACAACGCCAAGAACACCTTCCTCTATAACTACGAGTGGTGGGCGGATTACCGGGACGACATCGACGCCAAGTTCCAGGCGTGGCTGGCCCAGTAATCAACTGATGCTGTTCGCGTTCGGATGAACGCGGACAGATGAGAAACCGGTCCGGGTGAGGCGATGCCTCACCCGGATCTTCCAACGGATTTGCGGAAGACTGTTTCATGAGCGATACCCACGCGGGCGAGGTTCTGACGACGCAAGACGGCAAGCCGCTGAAGGCGGCCCTTGCCAAGGCGCTGCGCCGCGAGAAGCTGCGCGCCCTGGCGCTGATTGCGCCCCTGCTGATTTTTGTCCTGCTCACCTTCGTTGCCCCGATCGTGGACATGCTGTTCCGCTCGGTCGAAAACGGGATCGTGGAAGACACGCTTCCCAAGACCGTCATCGCTCTTCAGGAGTGGGATCCAACCTCCGGCAACGTGCCCGATGAGGTTGTCTTCGCGGCGCTTTACGACGACCTGGTCGTCGCCGTCGAAGAAAAGACCCATACCCGCCTCGGCTCACGTCTCAACTACGAGGAAACCGGCGTTTCCAGCCTGTTCCGCAAGACAGGGCGCGGCGTCAAGCGCATGGACGAAGCCGGTCCCTACAAGGAACAGTTCATTGACCTGGACAAGGACTGGGGCAATGTCGAGACCTGGCAGGTCCTCAAACGGTTCTCGCCGCGCTATACGGCCGGCTATTTCCTGAATGCCTTCGACGCGCAGCAGACCGCGAACGGGATCGAACTGAAGCCGGAAGACGAACGGATCTACATGTTCCTGTTCGGCCGCACCCTGTTCCTGTCTATCGCGATCACCGTGTCGTGCCTGCTTCTTGGCTATCCGATCGCGTTCCTCTTGTCGGCGTTGCCGCTGCGCTCCTCCAACCTGCTGATGATCCTTGTGCTTCTGCCGTTCTGGACATCGCTTCTGGTGCGGACGTCGGCCTGGAAGGTGCTGTTGCAGCAACAGGGGGTGATCAACGACTTCCTTGTCTGGACAGGCATCATCAGCGACGCCGGACGCCTGGTCATGATCAACAACCAGACCGGCACCATCATCGCCATGACGCATATCCTGCTGCCGTTCATGATCCTGCCGCTGTATTCGGTCATGAAAACCATTTCGCCGTCCTATGTGCGCGCGGCCAAGAGCCTTGGCGCCAACGACTGGACCGCGTTCTGGCGGGTGTATTTCCCGCAGACCGTGCCGGGCATCGGCGCGGGTGCCGTGCTCGTCTTCATTCTGTCGATCGGTTACTACATCACACCGGAACTGGTGGGCGGAACGTCGGGCATCTTCATTTCCAACCGGATTGCCTACCACATCTCGTCGTCGCTCAACTGGGGTCTGGGCGCAGCGCTCGGCACGTTGCTGCTCGTCGCGGTTCTGGTGCTCTTTGTTGTCTACGACAAGATCGTCGGCATCGATAACGTGAAACTCGGATAGGTGGCGGCATGAGTGCACTTCCTCCCTACGCGTCTCCTCTCCAGCGGACCTGGTACTATACGTTCCGGGTGATCTGCGGGCTGATCTTCTTCTTCCTGATCTTCCCGATCCTGGTAATCCTGCCGCTCAGCTTCAACGCGGAGAACTTCTTCACCTTCACCAAGGCGATGCTGGCTCTCGACCCGGCAGGCTATTCCTTCAAGCACTACCAGGACTTCTTCACCAATCCGGACTGGCAGCAGGCGCTGACCAATTCGGTGCTGATCGCACCTGTCGCCACCATCTTGGCGACGGGCTTCGGCACCCTGGCGGCCATCGGCCTGTCCCAGTCCCATGTTCCCTACAAGTCCGCGATCATGGCAGTGCTGATTTCGCCGATGATCGTGCCGCTGATCATCTCGGCGGCAGGCATGTATTTCTTCTATTCGCGCATCGGCCTGCAGGGCACCTATTGGGGGGTTGTTCTGGCCCATGCCGCGCTTGGAACGCCCTTCGTCATCATCACGGTGACGGCGACACTGGTCGGTTTCGACCGCAGTCTCGTGCGGGCGTCGGCCAGCCTGGGCGCCAACCCGGTTACCACCTTCTTCAAGGTGCAGATGCCCCTGATCATTCCAGGTGTCGTCTCCGGAGCGCTGTTTGCCTTCATCACCTCCTTCGATGAAGTGGTGGTGGTGCTGTTCCTGGGATCCGCCGGGCAGAAGACATTGCCCTGGCAGATGTTCACCGGCCTTCGCGAACAGATCTCGCCGACCATCCTGGCGGTGGCATCCCTGATGGTGGCCATTTCCATCTGCCTGTTGACCGTACTGGAGCTGCTGCGCCGCAGGTCCGAACGCCTGAGAGGTCTGTCCCCGGGCTGATCCCGGGCGGGCGCGAGGAGCGCCCCGCTGCTTTCAAGGTGAGCCGGTGGCGGAACGCCAGTCACCGGGTGGAGACAGGGTCTCCCGGTAGCAAGACATTTTGAATTTGGGCCTGGCGGGCCGGCTTCTTCGCGGAAGCCGGCCCGTTTTGCGTTTCAGGTCCCTGGAAACCGAAGCTCGAACGAACGGAAGGAGCCTTCAATGAGCAACGACATGATCCGCATTTATGAAATGAACAACGGCGAGAAGGCGTTTTCGCCCTTCTCGGCTGCCGAAATGGACAGCCGCCAGGCAAAACTCCGCAAGCTGATGGCGGACCGGCAGATCGATGCCGCCCTGTTCACCTCCTATCACAACATCTGCTACTACTCCGGCTTCCTCTATTGTTGCTTCGGCCGCAAATACGGCTTTCTGGTCACACAGGACAAGGCAACCACGATTGCGGCCGGTATTGACGGTGGTCAGCCTTGGCGCAGGACCCACGGCGACACCGTGATCTACACCGACTGGCGTCGGGACAATTACTTCCACGCTATCCAGTCGCTGCTTGGGATGCCCAATCCTGCGGTCAAGCGCATCGGCATCGAGTTCGACCACGTCTCCCTCGACATGCTGAAGCTTCTGGAAGCCGCGCTTCCGGGCGTGGAGCTGGTCGACATTGCCGCCGACGCAATGGCGCAGCGCACGATCAAGAGCGCCGAGGAGCACGTGCTGATCCGCGAAGGTGCACGCATCTGCGATGTCGGCGGAGCGGCTCTGGTGGACGCGGTTCAGGCTGGTGTACCCGAGCACGAAATCGCCATGGCCTCGACCAATGCCATGATCCGGGAAATCGCGAAGTCCTTCCCGTTCGTCGAGCTGATGGACACCTGGACCTGGTTCCAGTCCGGCATCAACACCGATGGAGCGCACAACCCGGTCACCAACAAGAAGGTGGAAGCCGGCGATATCCTCAGCCTCAACTGTTTTCCGATGATCTTCGGCTATTACACGGCGCTGGAGAGGACCCTGTTCTGCGAATATGCCTCCGACGAGCACCTGCGGCTTTGGGAGATCAACTGCCATGTCCACCGCGAGGGACTGAAGCTGATCAAGCCGGGTGCGCGCTGCTGCGATATCGCAAGCGAGCTGAATGACATCTACCGTAGCCACGATCTCCTGAAGTACCGCAGCTTCGGCTACGGCCATTCCTTCGGTGTGCTCAGCCACTACTACGGCCGTGAAGCTTCAGTGGAGTTGCGTGAGGATGTCGACACGGTGCTTCAACCGGGCATGGTCGTCTCCATGGAGCCGATGATCATGATCCCTGAAGGCGAAGCCGGAGCAGGCGGTTACCGGGAACACGACATCCTGATCGTTTCGGAAACCGGGGCTGAGAACATTACCGGTTTCCCGTTTGGGCCGGAGCACAACATCCTGCCAAAACGATAAGGCGGCAAACTTTCCGGTGTTGGGAAGAACACTGGCGGCAAGGTGCGGGCATCTTGCCGCCAGTGACGGTCTCGAAAGGAACCCGTCGCAATGCAGCAAATGCTCCGGGGCGATCGCAGGACCCTTCAACAAACATCTTGGGTTACCCGGCAAGGCGTGATTTAACCGGGCTATCTTCGAGCGCCTGCGGAGGGCTGAATGACCTCATCCGACACCATGAAACCTGCTCTGGCCAGCTTGGCCCGGACCTGTGAAGCGATCGCCAACGGGCGCTTCGACGAGGTCGAGGAGCTTTATCAGGTGATCACGGACGAGGGTGTCGAAGCCGATATTCGCGCTTTGGCGGAAACCTTTTCAGGCATGGTGGTGCAGGTAGAGGCACGCGAATTCCATTCCAGCCAGCTCATTGCGGAACTGACGGAAACCAAGCGCCAGCTGGAAGCGGCCGAAGCGAAGCTGCGCAAGGAAAATGCCGAGCTGAAAACCCGGCTGGACAAGTTCGAAGTCACCTACGACAAGGAACAGGCGCAGGCTGAAATCGAACAGGTGAGCGATTCCGACTATTTCCGCTCCCTGCAGTCCCGCGCCAAGGATCTTCGATCCCGGTACAAGTCCTGAACTTTCAAAACATCCTTCGAGATTGATCCGTGACCAAAATCATTTCCACTCATTCCTATCGCGGCGGCACGGGCAAATCCAACGTCACGGCCAACCTGGCCGCGGTGCTTGCCCTGCGTGGTCACAGGGTCGGCATTGTCGATACTGATATCCAGTCCCCAGGCATCCACACCCTCTTCAAGGTCGATCTCAACACGGTCAACAACACGCTGAACAACTACCTGTGGGGGCATTGTTCGGTGACTGATACGGCGGTCGATGTCACGGAAAACGTGGTTGATGGCGACGGCAACCCAACGGTGCCGGACGGTGGCAAGGTCTTTCTGGTGCCTTCATCGATCAAGACCGGTGAGATCGCACGGATCCTGAAGGAAAAATATGATGTCGAGGATCTGAACCGGGGTTTCGTCGATCTCTGCCGAGGCCTGGAACTCGATTATCTGCTGATCGATACCCACCCGGGCGTCAACGAGGAAACACTGCTTTCCATCGCTATCTCCGACGCGCTGCTTTTGATCCTTCGTCCTGACATCCAGGACTATCAGGGCACCGCAGTCACATTGGAACTGGCGCGCAAGCTTGAGGTGCCGCAGCTGTTTCTGGTGGTCAACAAGGCTCTGGAAACCTTCGATTTCAACGAGTTGGCACAGCGCATCTTTTCCAACTACCGCACGCCGGTGGCAGCTGTCCTGCCGTTGTCGACGGATCTCATCCAGATCGGCAGCACAGGCCTGATCAGCACCCAGCAGCCGGACCACGGATTCACGCGGGCAATCGAGACGATCGTCGATTCCATCGAGTGATTACATTTGCAGGCCAGGTTGCCGGGTGGTCTCGGCTCAGTCCTGCATTTCAAACAGGCCCTTCAGGAAACTGTCGACGTCTCCAAGGCGTTTGTTGCGGTCGAACGCGAGCGCCTGGCGCAAGGTGTTCCAGGCTTGCGGGGAGAGCCCCTCGACAGGCGCCGGCACGAGACCTTCCCGCGCGACCTCGTCTATCGGTCGGAACTGGAACGGATGGCCGCCGGTCAGGATCTGGTACGCGATGCAGCCAAGCGCAAAGACATCGTCTCGGGGATCACGGTCCGCGCGCCGGAATTGCTCGGGGCTTGCGTAGGCCGAGGTCAGGCTATCCCGGATCGGATGGTCCGCACTGGCGCTTGCCGCGGCCGCCAAGCCGAAATCAAGGAGCTTGATCGTGCCGTCCGTCAGCAGAAAGATGTTGCCGGGCTTCAGATCCGAATGAACGACACCCCGGCTGTGCGCATGGGACAGACCTGCACAGGTGCCGCGCAGGACCCGGGCGCATTCGCCCAGAGGCAGGGGTTTGCCAAGGGCCCGCCCGATCCGGCGGTCCAGTCCCACGCCGTTTAGCTGCTCCATGACGATAAACACATCGGCCTTGTCGCGATCGAAGTCGTAGACTGTGGTGATATTCGGATGTGCGAGTGCCTGAGACTTGCGTGCCTCGGCCTCCAGAAGCCGCACGGCTTCGGTGTCGTTGCGATAGTTCTCGTTCAGAAGCTTGATGGCGACATAAGGCTGGCCGTGAGCTGCCTCCAGGCGCCGGCGATCAACGGCTGAATAAACGTGCCCCATGCCGCCGCTCCCGATCTCGGTGTCCAGAATGAACCGGTCACGCAAAATGGAGCCGACACCGGCGCGTTTCACCTGGGGTGTCGCCAGCTTGTTGACGTCGAGACTGTCTCTTTGTCCGCCGCCGGAAACGCGGCGCGCGTCGGAACGAAACCGGGCACTTTTGAATTCGGTCAGATATTTGTCCAGTTTGCCGCTGTCGGCTGAAGGTGGTGGTTCTTCGGCGGCATTCGCGCGTCGACTGCGAAAGCCGGCGTAGCCCGCAACGAGTGAGGTCAAAATGGCCTCGTCCATCTTGCCCCGTGTTTCGTCATTTGCTGTCTCGCCACCCGTTGCCCCGGCTGGCTCGTTCAGCAATGGCAATGGCGGCAGGTTTGCAGGGGGCATTGCTGCCTGCTCAGGTGCGGGAGCCGATACCGGTTCCTGCTGTGTGCCGTGAACAGCATGTGGACGTGGCGGATTATCTTTTACGTCGTAACCGGAAGGTTTGGCATCGCCCGCCGGCAACTGGTTCTGCAGTCTCTGGCCGAGCTCGTTCGGAAGGTGGCCCGCTTCGACAAAATCCCGGATTGCCTGCCGCGTTTCATCAAGGGCATTCGCTGATTGCTGTGCACCGGTCCGCAGCTGCTTCGACAAGGCGTCATAAGACAGCTTGCCGGACACGAAGGCGGTTATCAGCGTGTGCGTGGCGGAGGTCATGTCTGACGTCAAATCTGCAGGATCCCTGGCGACAATTCGGCCCGAAGCTTCTCTTGGCCCCGGAACAGGAGCAGCGCAAGCCGTTGGGGCGACAAAGGTAGAGCTGGGTAAACGCGTGGGGTATGGTTTGCCAGCCGACGCTCAGTATGCGCGCTGCAGTCGTTTCGTTCCAGCTGGCTTCGCGCATTTTTGCTTGGATGACCTGGGCGTTGATCGGATCGTCGAACGATCCGGGGGCAATTTTGAAACGCCTATCCACCCCTGATAGATTACCCTGACGGCAGGTGATTTATTGGCAAGGGATGGAAGAGGAATTGACTGCGCGCAACCTTGAAACCGGCTCTGCTACACCCTGACCCGCTGCAACGGTGTGTTGAGACCAATGGTATGAGACTGACGGCAATATCGTGATCGCGCAAGCCGTATTCGCCTTCATGTCAATTTGAGTGAAACTTACAATCATCAATAGGGGTTGATCGAAATGACCGGGGAAGACGACATCAAAGGCGGTATCGCCAGCTTCTCGATTGGCCTCGGAAACAAGGGTCACAGTGCAGTCCAGATCAAGCCGACACCGCCTTTCAGGGCGCTGATCGCAGGAGACTTCGGCCTTGCGGCAACCGGCGTGGCTTTCAATATTACCGGCCAGGACGTCGAGGAAATCCTGGAACAGAAAACACCATCCTTTTCCGTCTCGGCGGCCAATATGCTCGGTTCGCATCCACCCGAGCTGGAAGAACAGGTCTCCTTCGCGCGCCTGAAAGATCTGCATCCGACAAAACTGCTGCGCGGATTTCGCTTTGTGCGGGATCTTGAGGCGGCTTCCGGTGACCAGGTTCAGCTTGCCGTTCATGACCAGCGTTACGACAAGATCGGCAAGTCGGCACTGGATGAGCAGAAGTCATTGCTGGAAAGACTGCTGAAAGACGACGAATTGCCGACTTCAGAGCAAGGCAAGCGTAAGGAAAACGATGCCTCGAGCAGCAGCAAGGGAACCGAGGGGCTCGACGCCCTCCTGTCGATGATCCGCAGTCCGGAGGAAAAGGCTGCTCCTGGCGAAAGCGGCAGTGCCGCGAAAACCGCCGTGGATGCCTTCATTCAAAAGACCCTCCAGGAAACGGGCCAGGTTTCAAGTGGACCCGTCGAGGGGAAAAAGAAGGATGCGCCAGCCGATACGCTGCAGCTGGAACAGGCGCGTCTCTTCTTCGAAAGCCCGAAACTGAGCAAGGTGCTGCTGAACTGGCATGGATTGAACCTGCTCCTGAGTGAAGTTCCGTTCGACCTGCCGCTGGAACTTCATCTCCTTCAGCTCGATCATGATCTTGATGCCGTCGACCTGCAGGAGGTTCTGGGCGAAACCGGCGAGGCCCTGCAGGCAGAACTCTACGATATTGCCCTGTTTGCGAACGAAATCGGCCTTGGCCCACGCGACACGGAACGGCTGAAGGTGCTTGCGCGGGAATGCGCCGAAAGTGACACGGTCGGGCTTGCCGCGCTTGCCGGGCACTTTGCCGGAGTACCGGGTGAGGAAGTTGCCGACATCGAAACGCCACATCAGTTGCTCGACAAGCCGGGCTTCGAAGGTTTTGCAGGCCTGAGGGCCAGCTATGCCGCCTCTCACCTGGCACTGTTCTGGAACGATGCCCGGTTGACCGCCGAAGAGGACGGTGCGCCGGCGCTGTTTGTGTCGGGTGCTTTTGTCGCCCTTTCCGAAATACTGGTCCAGCTTGAAACAGAAGTGTTTCCGCGGCTCCCCGTCGGCATGCCGAAGGATTACGATGCGCTGGAGCTTGTCGAAAGCCGGTCGATGGGCGGTGAAGTTGCCATGGCAACACGGTTTGCCGTCGGTTCGGACACGGCACCGTCGCTCGCACTTGCCGGCATCAACGTGCTGGAGGGCGTCGCCAACAGAACCAGCCTCGTATTCCGTCGGGCCGTGACGGTCCAGCCTGGCGAGGACGGTCGGGGCGCGCTGGATCAGGCCCTACTGGTGTCCCGCCTGTTTTCCCTGTTCCAGGAAGCTCTCGGCGAGGCGGTGTTTGCAGGGCAGGATGCTGACGAGCGCGAGGCTGCGGTCGCAACGAGCCTGGAAGTCCTGAGCAGATCCCTCTCAGACAAGGTCACTTTCGAAGTGGAACGAATGGCGGTGGAAGATCAGGATCTGATCGGCGTAACGGCATTCGTGCAGGATGGTTGGGCCTCGGGCCAGCAGCATTCCTTCTATCTGCCGGCTTCCGGCGGCTGAGCATCTGTTTCCGTCCAAACGGTTATCACCGTGATGTCGTCCGAGGATCCGCCTGCCACAGCGCGCGAAACAAGCCGGTCAGCAAGACCGGAGGTTCCCTCGGTGGCCATCCTGGCCAGCGTGGTTTCGTCCATGCCTTTCAACAGCCCGTCGGTGCAAAGTACGAAAACATCGTCGGGCATCATCTCCAGCGTTCGGCGGTCAAGCTGAAGCGTGTTTTGGATGCCGACAGCGGCAGTCAGCCGTCCGGCTTTGTCGGCATGGTCCTCCGAGATGAGGAACAGTTGCTGCTGGCGCAAAAGGTAAAGACGCGAATCTCCGGCCCAGATGCAGCTGGCTTGTGTCCCGCTGATGATCAGGCTGAGAGTTGTCGTGCCTGAAATGTCTTGTTCGGGGAGAGCGAGAAAACCGGCGTAAAGACCGTGATTGACGTGGTTGAGCTTGGCTTCCAGGGCAATCTGCCGGGCTTCGTGGCTGCTCGGCGGCATGTTGGTCAGTTGCGAGATGGCGTGAACCGTCGCACGGCTGGCGACGTCACCCTCTCTGTGACCGCCCATGCCATCGGCAATCGTGAAGAGCCCATGCGACGGGGCCGCAAAGTGGCTGTCCTGATTGACCTTGTGTCGGCGTCCGCGCCGGGTCGCTGCTTCAGATCGTAGCAACGCAACAGCGGCAGAAGTGTCGACCGTATTCAAACGCACGTTCTCCCGAGTAAGGGCCGCAGGACCAGTCCGGGTTCGATCTTAACGCGCAGTCATTCTCCGGAAAAGAAGTCTCCGGTTTCCAGCCAGGCGCCGGTTATGTTCGTCTGGATGAGGTGACCCGTCGCAGGGCCCCGATAGCTGTCCCCGGCAAGCAGACCGAACGCGAGCCGGATCGAGAGTTGCCGGGAAGCATGCAGAAATTTGCTTATCCCTGGTCTCGTAGCCTTTCGCGTGGTGCGCCTTTATAAAATGTACAAGTTTCACGCTGAAATTGCGTGGCAGATGCTTTCATCGGTTGAAACCGGAGGCTGTCGGCTTTTTGCAGTCCGGGCACCGATGCAGATTTGGGAAATGGCAATGACCGCAGACGTCGCAGAAATCACCATCGGCCACGAGACGGACGGCGACCTGATCGTTGTTCGTCCTGTCGGCAAGCTGGACACGCTCAGCGCAAAAACCTTCGAAACCTACCTGAAGAAACTGATCTCGGAAAAGCCGGCAACCTTGCTGATCGATATGGAGCAAGTGGACTACGTCACCAGTTTCGGGCTGAGATCACTGTTGATCGTTGCCAAGCTTCTGGCTCCTTCCGGAGACAAGCTGGTGCTGTTCCAGGTGAACCAGTCCGTGGTCGATGTCCTCAAGATCTCCGGCTTTCTGAAGATCATGCAGGTGGCGGAAAGCCGGGAAGACGCAAAGGCGCTGGCGGGTTGACCGAAGCTCACGCCCAGCAGCTTGAATTGAACAACGTCCGGCAGGGAACGGGATGGTGGATCTCGAGACGGTGACAGTTCGAAACGACCTGGAGGACCTGCCGGCGGTCTATACCGTGCTGGAGCGGTTCTGCACAGGAGCGGGCCTGTCCGACGCGGTCCGCCGTACCCTGTGCCTGGTCGTTGAAGAGCTGTTCGCCAATACCGTTGCCTACGGCTATCCGGATGGCGGCAAGGACCAGATCGCGGTCACGGCGGCGCTTGGGCCGACACACGTCAAGCTCGTCCTGTCCGACAGGGCGAGACCATTCGACAACAGCGGCATGCCGTCCGGTCCACCGGAAGCGGACACAGTCGAGGACATGGGCATTGGCGGTCTGGGACTTTATCTGGTGCACCAGCTGGCCGATGACGTTGCGACCCAACGGATCGGAAACGTCAACCACACCACGGTTCTGGTGCCTCGCGCCAAGGATTGACGGGCACCTTGCTGCAAGGCGCTTCCCTCAGAAGGCAAATTCCATCATGGAGAAATCGTCCGGCAGGGGCGCATTGTCGTGGAATGTGGCCAGCCAGTCGTAGATGGCTTGAGGGACGGTTCCGTCCACGGATTTCGATTTGTCCGCGAGCTCGGCCCAGGTCAGTGTCCGGCCATCCGCATCCTCGATTTCGTAGGTGCCGTCGCTGATGACGAGCAATCGGTCGCCCGGGCGAACGTCGAATGTACCGCCATCGAATTCCATGTCTGGGATGGCGCCGATAACCATGCCTTCCGGCGTTCCGAGGCCGATGACGTCCAGCCCCGATGCCGAAGGCCGCATGAGAATGGCAGCAGGGTGGCCGCCGGAGGCATAGGCCAGTTGCCGGGTCGAGCGCCGATAGACGCCATACCAAATGGTGAAGAACATGTTGTTCTGCCGTTCCATCGGAAAGGCATTGTTCAGTTTGGCAAGAACGTTTGCCGGGTCACGAAAATCGGTGCCCCCAAGCGCATTCGAGCGCAGCACGTTGATGATTGCGACAGACAGCAATGCGGCCCCGACACCATGGCCGCAGACGTCGATCAGGTAAATTGCGAAATGATCGTCGTCGAGGTCGTGATATCCGAACGAATCACCGCCCAGTTCGGTCGACGGCACCAGAAGCCAGTCCGCTTTCGGGGCTTCCGGTCGCCTTTCCGGCAGGATGGAATAAACATAATTGCCGGCATCACGAAGCTCCGCTTCCAGGCGTTCCTGGGTGCGGGTCAGCAGGATGTTGTATTCGGCCAACTGGTCTTCCACGGCTTCGCCATGTTCGATCGTTGCCTCGTAAAGCAGCTTGAGGTCGTCATGTTCAGCGCGCAATTCCTCAAGTTCTCTGCGCACTCGCGCGAGTTCGCCAGCGGAAGTGTCTGGTTGGGCAGCGGCGCCAAAATTACTGGTGCTTGTCATGTTGTAAATATGATGCCTTTACGGACGCGCGGTGGAAACCCAAAGTTTAGAGTTGTGCTGCTATGTTAATGAAGCAGAAAACATTGGAGCAATCGCGGTTGATATATCCTTGGCAATGAGCGACACCGTATTGTTAAATACATGAATTATCGATGACACGAGTCCAATCGGCCAAAATTTCCAGCTTTCTCGTATAACAGAAGTGCATCGCTTTGAGGTGCAATTGACCACGCCAGCGGGGGAATAAAAATGCAGGCACCTTCTGAAGGCATATCATCAAATTCCGGTCTGCCGCAGATGATTCACCTGGATTTGGACATCAAGGATTTTTGCACCGACTGGACCCATTGCGATCTCATGTCGGGATACATTGCCCGAATGGTCAGCCACAACCGGCTGGATTCGCTCCTGTTTTCCAATCTCTATTCGTCGGCTTTGAACGAGCTGCTGGAAGCGGTGTACCGCACCCACGGCTCCGGCGGCAAACTGCAATGCGCGGTTCAGCGCGACGGCAATGTCGACAGGATCGAACTGACTTTCCCTGCGGACGAAGAAACCTACAAGATCTATGAGACCGCCATTGCGAAGGTCAACGGCGAGGACGCCGAAACGCTTTATCTGGAAGCGCTGTTTGCCGACGCCGAACCGGATGCGAGCCTCGGGCTCCTGGAACTCGGCGTCGACTATGGCGCCCGGCTTGCCATCGGACGGAGCGAAGACGGCCGCATGAGCCTGGTTGCAGAGCTCGTGCTTGAGGACGACACAGAATGATCGCTGATAATATGACACAGGCCTTTCAATGGACCTTCAACGAGAACGATCAGGAGTTCTCGCTCCATGGCAGCTTGCGCCCCCAACGGGCCGAGGAACTGCATGGCTGCTTTTCCGCGATGGAACAGTCCGTCGCCAAGGTGAGCGGAAAATTCTACGTCAACGTCAGGCGCCTGGTGCGCATGAACAACGTCGCCTTCCACGCATTTGCCGGCAAGATCCTGGATCTTGTGCGCAACCGCAGCGATCTGAGCGTTCATGTGACGACGTCGAGTGTCGTCGGCTGGGCAACGCGCAAGTTCGCCGTGCTTGAGACGATGTCCGACAAGATCACCGTCAGCGAATACGACAACGAGTTCTACCCGGGACAGTCCTTCGTCGAGGACAGTGAATTCATTCATGTCCTGCGGACACAGACCAAGCTTACCTGGCGCCATGAGAAGGAACTTCTTCGCCGCCACGGCCTGAAGCCGGGGATGCAGGTGGCCGACATTTGCTGCGGCATCGGCGATTTCGCCGTACTCCTGCAAAAGGAGTTCGAGCCCGACCGTCTTGTCGCGCTGGACCATTCCAGATCCAGCCTCGACTACGCACGCCGTGTCGCCGCCGACTTCGGCATCAAGGGCATTGACTATGTCTTTGGCGATGCTGCGGACATGCTGCTGGAGGACAATCAGTTCGACTTCGTGACCTGCCGACATTCCCTGCAGGTGTTCGATCAGCCGGAACTGATCCTCAAGGAGCTCTACCGTATCTGCAAGCCGGGTGGCCGCATTTACGTGACCAACGAAAAGAATTCCCATTGCCTCGGCGAACCGAGATCGGAGTCCATCCAGTGGACCTATAACGAGGTCGCCAAACTCTGGCACCATTTCGATATGGATATCGAAATCGGCCCGAAATGCCGGCGCCTCCTGATCGACGGTGGTTTTGAAAACGTCACCATAGGCTCCTTCATGGTCACCAACACCGACGGCGACCCGCAGGATTTCGCAGACGTCATCGCCTCGTGGAAAAATCTCTTTGCCGGCAAAATGGCGCAGGAACGCGGCGACAGCCCCGAGTTCATCGAACGCTTCGCCAAGGGTTTTGATGATCATATTTTCGCAGCGCTCCACCCCAAGGGGTATGCGGGCTGGCCGATCTGGGTCGCCTCGGGGCGTAAGCCGCTATGAATGCACCGGTAAAGAGCCCTCAGAGTGAAAAGCAGATAGGTCGCTTTTCACTGCGAAGCTTTCGCGCCAAGTTCATTCTTGTCGTGGGCGTGGCGGTGCTGTTCGATCTGGCGCTTGCCGGTGGCATCGGCATCTGGAACGTGCAGAAGCTGTCCAGGGATGCAACGGAGCAGGTCGGTGAAGGCCTGACCACCGCGACCGAAGACTATCTGGAAACCTACATCGATACGACTGCGTTCCGCGCCGACCTTCTGATCGAGCGCGTTCATTCGGAACTTGCGACGCTTGCCTCGTCGATGCAGACACTGATCGACCACCCGGATATTCAGGAAGCGGTCGGAAACACGATTGAGGGCAGTTCGGAGTTTTCCTCCGGACTGGTCTACGACGAAAAAGGCGGTTGGTCGCAGAACACCGAGGGTGTTCCTTCCGCAGTCAGCGTCTGGGGCTACTTGCTCGATGAAGACAAGAACCCGCTTCCCAAGGCCGCAGATGAGCTGAAGAACAGCTCCTTCCTCAGCCTTGTCGGGCCTTCGATGATGTCGACAGGCGCTCCCAAGCTGCAGATCTATTATGTCGGCCCCAAGGACGCGTCGATCATGCGCGCGACCCCTTATTCGGAACAGGCGCAGACATTCGACCTGCTTTACCCCGGCCATAACGAAGGCGCGAACTTCTGGGATTTCTTCTTTCCCGGGGTCTACGAAGGTTGGCAAGGCTGGATCAAGGATCCGTCTTCCAAGCCGGTTGAATCCAATATCGTCACCACTGCTCCCTACATCGATGCGATCACGGGCAAGCTGATCGTCAGCTTCTTCCATCCCCTGTGGACGCAGGATCGCAAGGATGTTGCGGGCATGGTCGCGGTCGACATCACGCTCGAACAGCTGACTTCGCTCGTCGAAAGCCTTGAGATTTCGGAAAGCGGCTTCGGCTTCCTGACGATGTCCGACGGCAACGTGGTGGCAACGCCGAAAGCCGGCGAGGCCACACTGGGTCTGGTTTCGAGCGACGTCAGCGGCCAGGGTGTTACCGGCGTGAACCGGAACCTCAAGGAAAGCAGCCAGCCCGCCATTTCTTCCCTTGAACTCAGTGCCAAGGACGAGACCGTCATCAAGCACATCTTCCTTGAAAATGACGGTGAAGAGGTCCCCTATCTTCTGGTCCTCAAGCAGCTCAACCCGACCAACCTGTGGGATGGAACCGGCATCACCTCGGAAACGATGACGCTGGGCTTTGTCGTTTCCGAACGCGAGATCTACCAGTCGCTGATCGATGCCACCAACAACATCTCCGAGGCGACGGCCCGCATCCTGAACTACCAGCTGATTGCCTTCTGCGTCAGTATCTTCGTGGTGTTCGTTGCGGTCTATGCCATTTCCGGCCGTATCACCAAGGGCTTGTCGCAATTGGCCGCCGCGGCGCGCGCGCTGCAGAACAAGGACTATTCGGTTCGCGTTGCTATTCCGACCCGCGACGAGGTTGCGGCCGTGGGGCTTGCGTTTAACCGGATGGCGGAAGAGATCAGCTATCACACGGAGAACCTTGAAAATCTCGTCGAGGAGCGGACCAGGAAGCTGGAAACCGCGAACCACGAGATCGGCGAGCTCAACAAGCGGCTGAAATCGGAAAACCTGCGCCTCGGAGCCGAGCTGGATGTCGCCAAGCGCATTCAGGAAATGGTTCTGCCACGGTTGAGCGAACTGGAAGTCATCCCGCAGATCGAGATTGCCGCCTTCATGGAACCGGCAGACGAAGTCGGCGGCGATTACTACGACGTCCTGTTCGACGGCAGCCGCATCAAGGTCGGTATCGGCGACGTGACCGGCCACGGCCTGGAAAGCGGCGTGTTGATGCTCATGGTGCAGTCGGTTGCCCGTGCGCTTCAGGAGAAGGGGGACAAGGATCCGATTGCCTTCTTGGATGTGCTCAACCGCGCTGTCTACAAGAACATCACCCGTACCAATTCCGACAAGCACCTGACCCTTGCCTTCGTCGACTACGAGGACGGACAGGTCACCTTGTCTGGCCAGCACGAGGAAGTGCTGATCATTCGTGCCAATGGCGAAACCGAGCGGATCGACACGATGGATCTCGGTTTCCCGGTCGGGCTCGAGGCCGATATTTCACCCTTTGTGGCCACACTGGATCTTGCGTTCGGACCCGACGACATCCTGATCCTGCATACGGACGGGATCACGGAAGCGGAAAATGCGAAGGGCGAGATGTATGGCCTCGACAGGCTTGCCCAGAGCGCCCATGAAAATCGCGAAAAATCCGCTAAAGGTATTGCCGCAGCGGTCATTAATGATGTGAAGTCGCATATCGGCGACTACAAGGTATTTGATGACATCACTCTTGTTGTCTTGAAGCATAGGTAAGGCATGGTCGAGGATTTTGGAGAGACGGCTGCTTTGAACGGCGGAGACGCGAGACAATTTTGTCTCACGCTGATGGCAGAGCCGCTGGAGCTGAGCTGGCATCATTGCGGCCTGACATCGGATTTTATCGGGGAATATTTCAGCAGGGCTTGCGGCAAAGGCATCGATCCTGTCGATGCCCGCCACAGCATCAGTTACATGATCAACGAGATTCTGGAAAATGCGATCAAGTTCCGTCACGGCGGCGACATCGCGATTCACAGCTCGCTGGAAGAACAGACGTTTGAAATCCGGATCGTGAACCGGATCGACCAGGAAACGGCCGTCAAGTTTCAGGGTCACCTGAAAGCCCTGCTCGACCGCGAACCGGGAGAGCTGCTCCTGGAACGCATCGAGGAGAACGCCCTCAACCCGGACTCCTCCGGCTCCGGCCTGGGTTTGCTCACACTTATGAGCGACTACGAGGCCAAATTGGGCTGGTCTTTCGCGTCTGAGCGTGTAAGTGAAGGCGTTGAGTTGACGACATATGCTTCTTTGCGACTTTCCTGATCGCTGACATATTCCAAAGGAAGAAATCACAATGGAAATCAGCACGAACGATTACCGCGTTTGGACTGAAGGCTCCGCCATCCACTACGAAGGAACGATGCGGCTTTCAGGAACAGATGCCTACGCACCTATTCTGGACATCATGAATTCCGTTCTGGCGGCCAAGCCGGAACTCATCACCATGGACCTGACAAGCCTGGAATTCCTGAACAGCTCCGGCATCAACCTGCTCGCAAAGTTCACGATCGAAATCAGAAAGCAGCCGGAAGTCGGCGTTCGGGTTCTGGGCTCCAAGTCCATTCCCTGGCAGTCGAAATCACTCCGCAACCTGCAGCGTCTGCACCCGGCGCTTGAACTGACGATTTCCTGATCCCGCACTCGAGCGCGTGAGGACGTGCTGATGCAAGCGCAACGGAAATGCTCGCAGACTTCCGGCCTCGGTTTCAAGAAGGCCGGATGAATTGCGCATGTCGCAGGCCTAATATCCGTCCTCGTTGCAACAGGCTTTCAGCCGTCCCGCCAGTCTCCCGGACTTGATAGAGAAAATCTCGGCAAGGCCATCCTGATCACGGCGCAGGCCGCAGCTGGCGCTATCAGCGCCGTGAAGGTTGCCCGCAAAGCGCCGGTCAAGTGATCGGGCAGGGTCTGCAATCCTGCTCGGAGCCTCAGGCCATGAAGTTCCTGTCGCGGCGGTGAAGGGCTTTCCACCGCTCGTGATCCGCCAGGCCGGTTCCTGACTTTCCCGTTTCAAAAATCCCTTGGCCGGCAATGCGATCCGGCGGAATATGCCGGTTGATCCGCTGGCTCCCGTGCCGCGGGCAGCCCACCCTTGGCAGGACTGGCGGCATCGCTTTTTGGGGTGCCGTTTCTGTCCTGTTGCTTCTTGTCAGCGCCATCTTCCGGAGGCCTTAATGACCCTGTCCGCTGAAGCCGTCGAAATCCTGAAATCCGTCAGCACGGCGACACTCACCACGATCCTTCTGAAAAAGGGACTGCGCAACGTCTGGATCCGCGGGGCAATGCCGCTCGATCGCTCCAGGCCTCGGATCGTCGGGCCGGCATTTACCCTTCGTTTCGTGCCTGCGCGTGAAGACCTGGCAACGCCCGCTTCCTGGGGCTCTCCCATTTCAACACGTGCGGCCATCGAGGAGATGCCGGAAGGATGCGTCGCGGTCATCGATGCGATGGGCATCCGCGACGCCGGTGTCTTCGGCGATATCCTGTGTGCCCGTATGCGCAAACGCAATGTCGCTGGCATGGTCACAGACGGCACAGTGCGCGATCTGGCCGGCGTGCTGGCGTCGGATCTGCCGGTCTGGTGCAGCGGTGTCTCGGCCCCGCCTTCGGTAGCCGGTCTAACCTTCGTCGGCTGGCAGGAAACCATCGGCTGCGGCGGTGTTGCGATCATTCCGGGCGATATCATTGTGGCAGACGGCGATGGTGCGGTCGTGATCCCAGCAGCCACGCTTGATGACGTGCTGAAAGAAGCCCCCGAACAGGAACGCATGGAGGCCTGGATCGTCGAGCAGGTCGACGCAGGTGCGAAGCTACCGGGCCTTTACCCGATGAACGAGGAAACCAAAGCGCGCTACGAAGCCGAACGCTGAGGGGCGTCGGATGCCGGGATCTGCATTCGATAAGGGAATCTGACGACGATGCTGCCCGGCTGCCATGCCTCTTCCGGCCAGACTGTTCTGATAACGGGTGCTCGCGCGCCTGTTGCCCTGCATCACGCCCGGCTGTTTCATGCCGCTGGTTGGCGTGTTGTTCTGGCCGATATGCCCGCGCGCCCAGTCTCCCGGGCAAGTCGTGCCTGCGCACTCTATCAGCGTCTGCCATCGCCAAGGTTTCATCCGGAAGATTTCACTGACGCGCTCGAGGCGCTGATCGAACGCGAAAAGCCGTCCCTGATTGTCCCGACCTGCGAGGAGGTCTTCTACCTGGCGGCAATCCGGGAGAGGCGTGGCCTTGGGGCGGAGCTGTTCGCGCCAGGTCTCGACCTGCTTCAGACGTCCCACAACAAGCATGACTTCATCAAGCTGTGTGAAAGGCTCGGGATCGCCGTACCCGAAACACGGCTGCTGACATCTCGGGAAGATGTCACCGACCTTGGCAAGCAGGCCGAAAGCCTTGTGTTCAAGCCCGTCTGGTCGCGCTTCGCCGGTCAGGTCCTTGTTTCGCCAGCGTCCCGCAAGTTGACGCAAGTGGTGCCGAGCGCTGCAATGCCCTGGGTTGCCCAGGAACGGTTGGAAGGAGACGAGATCAGTGCCTACGTCCTGGCGCGCGACGGCAAGGTGCTGGCAGTGTCGATGTACCGTTCGCTTTACCGGGCCGGTGCTGGCGCGGGGATCTGTTTTGAACCGGTAACGGACCCGGCAGCACGGGCTTTTACAGAAACATTCGTCGGGAACACCGGTTGGACCGGGCAGGTTTCGTTTGACCTGATGCGCCTTGAAGACGGCTCTGTGCGCCCGCTGGAATGCAATCCGCGCGCGACCAGCGGCCTGCATTTTTTCAAGGACGCGGCCCGGTTTGTCCGCACGCTTTTGCAAGGTGGTGACGAAGTCTTGCCGGACGTAACGGACATTCAGGCCGTGCGGCTGGCCATGTGGGTCTACGGTCTGCCTTCAGCGCTCCGCTCACGAGACTTTGCCCATTTCCGGGAGGTTCTCGGTGCGGCCGAGGAGATCCTCCGAACCGAGGACGATCCCGCGCCCGGGCGCGCGCAAATACCCGCCTTGCTGGAAATCGCGGCCATAGCCATGCGCAACCGGATCAGTCTTCAAAGCGCCACCACGAGGGACATCGAGTGGAACGGGCCGGATCAAAGTTCGATGTAGGCACTTCTGGGGGACGCTGCCGCATTTGGCAGATCGCCTTTTTCAATTGCCTCGATGTCCCTTCGCAAATAGTCGAGCGGTCCGATCAGAGGCCTTGCGTCCGGAAAGCACGCCGCGTTTTCAAGTGAGGATTTCAGCACGCGGCGGTCTTGTTCCAGAGCGATGCGGAACATCGGCTGGAACATCCAGGACTTGACCCGGTCGAGCAGTCCCTCGTTCGGTCCGATCAGGCAACCGATACCTTCAACAAGTCCATCGGCCGCCTGCCGCAAATGGAAGGTGGTTGCCAGTGCAAGGCCGTTTTCACCCCAATATTCCAGCTCGGCGATACCGGGAAAGCGATACCGCCCGACAGTCCGCACCCGCCCGGCTTCCAGCAGCCTGCTGATCAGGCCATGCTGCCGGTCCTCCCCGGTATAGACGGCCTCGACCCAGCCAGGCCCACCGGTGATATCGACCCGAACCCGATGCCGCTTGCTGCTGAGGCCGCGCAGCAGGCCCTTGTGGGTGAAATGGGTGTGGGTCGCATCGAGGATGTTTTCGGCAGCATCGATCAATGTCGAGTTGGTGCTGCTGCGCACCAGGCGCACCACTGTCTTTCCGCCTTCCATCGGATGCAGGTAGGGTTCACCTGAGGGGTCTCCTTTGGAAAGAAAGACCACGCCGTCCTTCACGAAGGTCTTGAGGCCGGGAATCCGGTACCCCGGCACGTCGCCCAGGTGTCCCGGAATGGCGGTGCAGCGTCCGCCGCCGTCAAAACGCCAGCCGTGATAGGGGCATTCGATCTCGCCTCCGACGACCTTTCCTTTCGACAGTTCCATCAGCCGGTGCGGACAACGGTCGGCCAGAGCCGAAATGCCGGACGCGCTGTTGAACAGCACCACAGGTTCACCACCGAATTCGACACGGGCCGGTCGGCGCTTCAAATCCTTCACGAGCGCCGCGGCCTGCCAGAAATCCTTTGATGAAGTCATAGGTCGAAGGCCTCCAGAAGGGGAATGCCGATGCGCGACAGAAGCTTTTCGAGGCTTCGCACTGCCAGTTGCCTGCGCCGGGACAGATGGCCCGCATAGACGGCGTTGAACTCGATTTCCGGTTCTGCCCCGCGCAGCCGTTTGAAGTGGCCGGCGCCCGCGCTCATGTTGAAAAAGAGAGTGTGCCGGTCTGCAATGTCCTGGCCTGCCGCCATGACCAGCCGGTAGAGCCCGTCCTTCAGCGGCAGGCGGGTGTCGTATCCAACCAGCGGCTGCGTCAATGTGCGGCCGTTGGCAAAGAAACCGGCTACCGCCACCAACTGGCCGCTGTCATCGCGATAACCAAGCAGTTGGAACAGGCCTCTGCGGTGGCATTCCCGGATGTAGGTTGCGGTGTACTGCGGATTGAGCGGTGTGTACTTGTCGAGATAGAGCATCTTGTAGAGCTCCGCGGCACGGTCAAAATCCGAACCCTCGAAGCTGTCGTTTTCCGCGAGCCGATAGGGCGTCTGTTGCATCAGCCTTGCGTCGTAGTGGCGGTTTTGCGTCGGCCGTCCTGGCGTTTGGTCACCGGAGTAGAGATAGATCCGCCGTGCCGCCAGAAGCCTGAACCCAGCTTGCCTGAGGGCGTTCATCGATGACCGGTCCGCCCGGCCATTGAGCGAGCGGATGACAATGGCATGCTCCGGATGGCGCTGAGACAGGGTTCTGGCGATCTCGCGGGCTGCGGCTGCATCGATTTCCGGAACTGGATTGGTCGACAGCAGCCAGTTGTTCACCTGCACCTGTCGATCAAGCCCGCTGGCCGCGATCAGCGGTGCGCAGGCCCGGATCAGCGGTCGCACCAGATGGTAGGTCAGCGGCGACTTCAGGAAATTGCGCGTTTCCTCGACTGCATAGTCGATATAGGCAGCGCTGGGTGAACAGATGTAGCACGTCGGCGGACGGCTCGGTTCGTTGATCGTCACCGGAAAACACCGCCCTGCAATCTCCAGCGAGCTGACACGCGTCGTGAGGTTGGCAACAAGATCAGGCATGGCAAAGTCGTTGCACAAACGCACGAAGGCATGAACAGTCTCGGGGGCGTTGCTCACACCTCCATTGGCCGACGTGTCCCGCATGACCGTATCCTTCGCTGTGGTCATGATTGAGCCTGCCGCCTAAACCGGCTTTCCACCCGCCGCAGCTTGCGGGTGCTTTCCAGGGGCAGCCTTTCCCGGCGGAGCGAAATTGCAGGCACAAGCCCCTGTGCGCTCAGGGTTTTGCCAAGTGCCGCCAGGGCCGCTTCAGCGCTCGTCTCCGCCACCTCCGGCGGGAGCTGCAGGGTCACCGATCCATCTGCTTCCTGCACAAGGCGAAAATCGGATATCTCGCGCGAGGCATCCAGAACCGAATTGCGCAGGATGTCGGGCGTAACCGGCACGTCCGTTCCCGCTTCGCTGGTGAAGAGAAAGATATCGTCCATCCGTCCGATCACTTCATCAACCGTCTGAAGCGGCGAGCCACAGGAGCATGGCGTCGACGACAGGCGCAGGAGATCGTTCATCCGGTATCGCGCCATGATCTGGAAATCGCGGCGAAAGCCTGTCACCAACGGAGTGACGAGATCGTTTGCGACCGGCTCAAACTCGAAAAAATTGGCATCCTCGGCAAGATGCAGGCGGCCATTGGCACATGTCACGGCGAAAAGACCTTCAGTTGCCATGTAGATCTGCCCGAGGGGAATGCCGAACCTCTTCTCGACAACGACCCGGTCGATCGGGTCGAGCGTTTCCGCACCTGCATAAAGCTTGCGAGGGGCAAGTCGGTCCGACGTTTCCGCCAGGTGCCGCAACACCCTCGGCGGCGCGACGATGGTCGTCGGATTGAAGGTTTCCAGTTCGTCCAGCCAGGAAGCGATGCCATGGCGCAGATCGAAGAACCGCAAGTGCAGTTGCCGCAGTCTGGCAGGGCTTTCGTAAAGCGAGGAGGACTGCGGCAGGATGATCGCAACCCGTTCCGGATGCCAGAGAAAGCGGGGTAAGGTCTTGGCCAGAATAGTGCCGAGCCAACGGAACCGCTCTGGTGCGGTAATGGCATAGAGGCCGCGGTTGCCGCTGGTGCCCGTACTGGCTCCGATGTTGATCCCGTCGATCTCGCCGCCCGCCTCCAATGCCCGCCATCCGGCCTCGGCGGTGATCCGGGCCCTGTTGAAGGCTTCGAACCGGCTCATCACGATGGCTTTGTCGATCACCGGCAGTTGGTCGAGGCGCGGCGGCGCGTCGCGGTAGAAATCGACCTTGGGAAGCGACTGGCGCAACCAGCCATCCAGTCGACGTTTCTGCCAGTCCTCGAAAGCCTTTCGAGATCGGCCACTGCGGCCGGTCCAGAGCGTTTCGGCAAAGGCAATGCCAGTCTGAAAACGCCCGTTCATTCCGAAGCCTCCGGCAAATCGTATGGACTGTCGGACGGATCGTGGCACAGCAGAACATCGCCGCCTTGCTCCCGGAAGGCGGCAACCCGGCGGCTGCTTGCCGCAAGTGCCCGGCGATCCGAAGCGACAAGAGCCGCGGGCAGTCCGGGGGCCTTGCCGGGATCAAGCGCTGCCGCACACCACTGGGTATCGACCGCATAAAGCAATGGCACTGGCTGTGCGGCAAAGCAAATGCCGAAATGGCCTTCCGCATGACCGGGCAGATTGACGGCCAGCGTCTCACCATCACCAAAGAGATCAGCTCCTTCGCCAAGCCCATTGGGAGCGGGCTTGACCGGCAGTTGGTCGATATCGACGATCCGGCTGGAGAGATCCTGCGGCAGCAACTCGTCAAAGACGCCGTGGCGCAGATTGGAAAACCTTGAGCGCGCCTCGACACGAGCGTGCACCGCTGCCTTCGCATAGATCCTCGCCTTCGGGAATAGGTGAAGCGCGGCAACATGATCGGCGTGAAAATGGGTCAGCACGATGGCTGCAACATCTGCTGTGCTTGCGCCCAGGCGATCAAGCACACGGGTGGGCTGATGCTCTTCGATCAGCGTCGGCCGGAGCAGACTGGCATAGATCCGAAGCGGCAGACTGCGCCCGGCACCTTCCGTGACCCGGGGACCGTAACCTGTATCGATCAGCACCAGTCCGGCGGTCGGGTGCTGGTAAACCCCATAGCGTACCTTGAAGCGAAGCGGGTGACGCCCACCACTACGGACCACCAACCGCTCAGGCGCGGAAACAAAAGCGCTGTTTGCAAACACCGGGGTCAACGGGCGTTCCCTTCGACAAGTGTTTTTGCAAGACCGCTTTCTAAGTCGATCCGCGGTCGCCAGCCCAGTAACCGCTCCGCCTTGGAAATGTCGAGGCTCTGCCGGAAGGCGAAGAGGCCGAGCGTATAGGGTGTCGCCAGAGGTTCGCCGGCGCCAGGCACAATCAGACTTGCCGTCTCCAGAAGCCTGGCCACCAGGACAGCCGGGGCCAGGGAGCGGTTCTGCCAGCGAACCGGAATGCCCTTGGCGGCACAGACACGCTCGACAATGAAACGCACCGGCAAAGGTTCGCCTCCGGAAATGTTGAACGTCTCGCCTTCGCATTCCGGAGAGGCTTCAAGGGCCGTCTCGACGGCTGAGAGCAGATCATCGACATGGGTCAGGTCGATGGAGGCAGCTCCATTCCGGAAAACCGGCAAGGGCCGCTTCTGGGCTGCGGCGAGCAAACGCGGCAGGAGTGTCGTGTCCCCCGCACCATAAAGGCCGCGTGGACGCAGGTTGATCGGGCCAAGGTCGGTGCGGGTCAGCACCAGCCGTTCGGCCTCGGCCTTTGTCGCCGCATAAGCGTTGATGGGCGGCGGCAACAGCGCATCTTCCCGGACGTTCTCCTTGTCCTTCATCTCGAAATAGACGGTGGGCGAGGAAATGTTGACGAACCGTCGCACGCCAAGTTTTTCCGCAAGATCAAGCAGGTGTTTTGTCCCGGTGACATTTGCCGCCACGAAGGCGCTACGTCGTCCCCAGGGCGCGGAAAGCGCCGCGCAATGAACAATGGCGTCGACCGGACCAAAAGGCGCGATCTGATCCTTGTCGCAGGGGTTGGAAAGATCCATGCGAACGATGTCGAAGCCCTCGGCCTCAAGGTGCTGACACTGCAACTCGCTGCGGCCAAGAGCGATCGGGTTGGAGCCTTTGGCGCGCAAATGACGGATCAGGGCTCCGCCCAGAAATCCCGTTGCTCCAGTGACCAGCAAGCGCCCCATGGTCAAACCTCAAGGGCCATGCCGCAGAAGGTCACACCGGCCGATGTCCCGAGCAACAGCACGCGCATGCCGGGCTCGATCCGGCCCTGGCGCCAGGCAATGTCGAGCGCGGTTGGCAGCGATGCTGCAATCTGGTTGCCGTGGGTGCAGCCGATGTCGACCACCCGGCTGCGCTCCATGCCGGTTTCCCGGATCATGTGCTCCAGCGCGAGCGGGCTTGCCTGGTGCGGAACGACAAGGTCGATATCCTGCCGGGCCCATCCGGCTTTCGACAGCAACTGGTCGACGAACTGCGGAAAGTGCTTGTGCGTGACACGGAAGAGGTCCTTGCCGTCCATGTGAAACACGGCATGCCGGGCGAAGGCCTCGCGGTCCTTGTGAAAATCGAACCGAGTGCCTCCGGCCCCGATCTCGCATGCGGCGTAGGCGGAGGGGTAGGTTCGCAGCAGCGAGGCCGCAATGCCCGGGCCGTCATCGCCTCCTGTCGTCAGGACTGCTGCAGCCGCTCCGTCGCCGAACAAGGCGGCAACATCGGGCTGGTCTTCCCAGGGCAGTGCGCGCGAGGCGATGTCCGCGGCAAACACCAGCACCGACGTTGCTTGCCCCAGCGCAAGTTTGTTGGCGGCAAGTTCGAAAGCGGTCAGGAAGGAAAGACAAGTCGCATTGACATCGTAGGCCGCCGCCGTGCCATCGGCAAAACCCAGTCTCTGCATCACCAGTGGCGCGGTTGCCGGCAGGGTCTGGTAGGGAATTCCGCACGCACCGAGGACGAGGTCGACGTCCCGAGGCGTTTGGCCTGCCTTTTCAAGCGCGGCTTGGCAAGCCGCAACCGCCAGATCTATCTGGCTTTCCTCTGCTGCGACAAACCGGCTTGAAACGCCGGACAGTTTCTGAAGATGTCCGGCAGGAAAGCCCAGCTGAAGATCGAGGGTTTCCGAGGTGACGGACTTTGCAGGCAAGGCATGTCCAGTGCCTGCAATTCTGACGGGAAGAATGGATGCGGCCTCCGTTTGCGCTCCGGTCCGGACCGGCTTCAGACAAGGATCTAAGTCACGGGCCGAAGACACGCAAGGAGGATGGGGCATAGTACCAGGCGGAGAAGCCGGAACCGGCTTGCCAGGAATTGGGGCAGCATTTCAAAACGCGGGCAGATCGCAGCCCCAGGACCCGGTCATGCCCTTTGAAACGCAGCCTGTGTTCCCGCGGAGCAAAGACGTTGATTATGCGGTGTCACGCCGAACCTGTTTTGATAGGTGCGGATGAAATGCGAAGCGGATTCGTAGCCGCAGGCCAGGGCGATCTCGGACACGGACCGTTCGGTCTGCAGCAGAAGATTGCGGGCACGCGTGAGCTTCTGGTCTATGGCAAATCGTTTCGGCGACACCTTCAGGTGTTTCTGGAACAACCGCTCGAGCTGCCGGGTGGAAATGCCGATCTTGCGGGCGATCTCGGATGTCGGCAGGTAATAGGGCGCGCTTTCGTTCAGCAGACGAATTGCCTCTGCAATATGCGGGTTCCGGATTCCGTGCCGCGCCTGTAGTGAAATCTGCTGGGCAGCGTTGGCAGGCCGAACACCGGAATAGACCATCATGTCCGCAATCGCGACCGCCAGGTCCGTACCGTGGGCTTCGCCGATCAGGTGCAGCATCATGTCGGTCGCCGCGGTGCCGCCGGATGCGGTGACGAAGGCCTCGTCCGTGACGAAGACATTCTTGCACAACTGCACGTCCGGAAAGGTTTCCTCGAAACTGTCGTGGAACGACCAGTGAATGGCTGCGCGGCGGTCGTTCAATAGGCCAGCCTTGGCAAGAATATAGGCGCCCGAACAGATAGCACCGATCTGGGTGCCCCGGGCACGCTCCCGCCGCAGGAAGCTCAGCACCTCCGGCGCCGCCCGGTCGCCGACATTCTGACCGGAGATCAGGAACAGGCTGGAGCGCGCGGGCAAAGGACCGAGGCCCTGATCCACCAGCGTCACGGTTCCGTTGGAGCAGACCGCCCTTTGACCATCGGGTGAGGCCAGTCGCCACCGGTAGATTTCCTCTCCCTGAAGCAGGTTGGCGATACGCAGCGGCTCCACCGCGCAGGCGAAGGCGATATGCGAAAAATCTTCAAGCAACAGGAAGGTGACGTCAGTGGTTCGGGACATGTCGCTTTTCTCCGGCCTCTGTCGCCTCTGGCCGATCAGGGCCTTTCGGGCGCATGTATTATTATTGTGTTGATATTGTACACATCATGTATACAAACGAGTCAACTGAATTCGGAATGGAGCGTCACATGCCCCCTGTACGCGGCACGGCAAAGTCGAATGCCTATGAGGATCTGAAACGCGCGATCCTGACGTTGGAGCGCAAGCCCGGCAGCCCGCTGGAAGAAACCGATCTGTGTGATCTCTACGGCCTCTCCCGGACCCCTTTGCGCGAGGTGCTGCAGCAGCTGGCGGGTGAAGGCTATGTCACGCTGCAGCTCAATCGGGGTGCGCGCGTTTCCGACATGACCCACTACACGCTGCGGGACTTTTTCCTTGCCGCACCGCTGATCTACAGCGCCGTGCTTCGGCTTGCCGCGCAGAACGCGACGCCGACACAGATCGAGGAATTGCGTCAGGCTCAGAAAGAATTCCGGGCCGCCATGGCAAGTGGCGACGTGATTGAACGGGCACTTACAAACGACCGTTTCCACCGCATCACCGGCCACATGGCGGGCAACAGCTACCTGCTGGCGAGCCTTGACCGGTTGCTGATCGACCATACCCGGATCGGCATGACCTTTTTCCGCCCCAAGTCCGGTGCGAAGGAAGATCGCCTCGAGCTGGCCGGTCGCCAGCATGACGAGATGATCGAGGCGATCGAGCAGGGCGACGACAACCGCGCCGCGGAACTGGCGCTGGAGCACTGGGCTCTCTCGCGTGACCAGATCGAACTGTTTGTCATGCCTGAAGGCCTGGAAGCTCCGCTCGGCATCCCACCCAAACTCAAATCCGCATGAGGCAGACACCGCGATGACCCCAATCATGAAGTTCGAAGGCATCTACACGCCCGTGGTCACGCCCTATGACGGCGAAGGCAACGTGGTCTGGGATGCCCTGGCCGCTGTTGTCGACCATCTTGTCGACAGTGGTGTGCACGGCCTGATTTCCGGTGGATCAACGGGCGAAAACTATGCCCAGACCGTCGAGGAACGTCTCGAACTGGCGCGCTTTACCGCGCAAAAGCTCGCAGGCCGCCTGCCTCTGATCGTGGGAACGGGAACCATGAGGACACCGGATTCCATCGCGCTGGCGGAAGGTGCCGCGGAGATCGGGGCCGATGCCATTCTGGTGGCAACACCGCCCTATTCGGTGCCGACGGAGCGGGAAAACGCGCTCAATGTCCTGACCATCGACCGGGCCGCCGATCTTCCGATCATGCTCTATAACTATCCGGGACGGATGGGGGTGAACATGGGCGAGGAGTTCCTCGACCGGGTTGGCCGTTCGCGCAATGTCTGCGCCATCAAGGAAAGCTCTGGCGACATCAACCGCGTCCACCTTCTGGCACGCGACTACCCGCACATCCAGATGTCCTGCGGCATGGACGATCAGGCGCTGGAATTCTTCGCCTGGGGGGCACGCAGCTGGGTGTGCGCCGGCTCGAATTTCCTGCCCGAAGAACATGTCGCCCTTTACCGGGCCTGCGCCGTTGAAGGGGATTTCAGCAAGGGGCGGCGGATCATGTCGGCAATGATGCCGCTGATGCGCGTGCTGGAACAGGGCGGCAAGTTCATTCAATGCGTCAAGCACGGGGTGGAAATGAGCGGGCTCTATGCCGGTCCGCCGCGCCCGCCGTTGAAGGCACTCAACAAGGACGACAAGCGCCAACTCGATCAGGTCGTCCGGGTTCTGAAATCCACCATTCAAGACATCACGGCGGGAGAATGATCATGACCGACCTTCTGACGCGCGAGGAATACAAGGCGCTCGCTGCCGGCCTGACCTTGCCGACAAATGCTTTCATCGACGGCTCTTACCGCCCGGCGGCATCGGGCAATACCTTCGAGACGGTCAATCCCGCCACCGGCGAGACACTCGCCTCCGTGGCAGCCTGTGGTGCAGAGGATGTTGATTTCGCCGTGCTGAAGGCCCGGGAAGCCTTTGAGGACGGCCGGTGGTCGAAGCTGCATCCGTCGGAACGCAAGGACACTCTGATCCGCTTTGCCAAGCTCATCACCCGCAACCGGCGGGAGCTGGCCGTGATGGAGAGCCTCGACAGCGGCAAGACGATCTACGATTGCGAAACCGTGGATGTGCCGGAGACGATCCATTGCCTGAAATGGCACGCAGAGGCGATCGACAAGATCTACGATCAGGTCTCGCCCGCCTCCGATGATCACATCGCCATGATCGTGCGCGAACCGGTTGGCGTCGTCGGGCTGGTTCTGCCCTGGAACTTTCCGCTGCTGATGCTCGCCTGGAAAATCGGTCCGGCGCTGGCGGCGGGATGTTCGGTCATCGTCAAGCCGGCCGAAGAAACATCGCTCACCGCCCTGCGCATTGCGGAACTTGCCATGGAAGCCGGCATTCCGCGGGGTGTCTTCAATGTCGTTCCCGGCTCCGGTCCGGACGTCGGCGAACCGCTTGGCCGGCACATGGATGTCGACATGATCTCCTTCACCGGCTCGACGGAAACCGGCCGCCGGTTCCTGCGCTATGCTGCCGACAGCAACCTGAAGGAAGTCGTTCTGGAAATGGGCGGCAAGAACCCGAGCGTTGTCCTGAAGGACGTCGAAAATCTCGACAGGGTGGCTGCTCATGTCGTCAATGGCGCGTTCTGGAACATGGGCGAGAACTGTTCGGCAAGTTCCCGCCTGATCGTAGAAGAAGACATCAAGGAAGCACTCCTGGAGCGTATCCTGGCCCATGCGCGGGAATGGACGATTGGCGATCCCCTTGATCCGGAGCATCGTGTCGGTGCGCTGGTTTCCAGCGATCATTTCGCCAAGGTCAGTTCCTATCTGGACAAGGGCGCAAAGGTGTTGATGGGCGGCGGCAGCCGCGATGGCGCTTTCGTCGAACCAACCGTTCTGGAAACCGATCCGGGGACCACCATTGCGCGGGAGGAAATCTTCGGCCCGGTCTTGAGCGTTCTGACCGTGAGAAGTTTCGATGAGGCAATCGCGCTGGCCAACGATACGCAGTATGGCCTTGCCGCCTCGATCTTCACCGGCAACGCCAGAAAGGCGCTGCGTGGTGCCCGGGCGATCCGGGCCGGCACCGTGACCGTTAATTGCTTTGGTGAAGGCGACATCACTACGCCGTTCGGAGGGTTCAAACAGTCCGGTTTCGGCGGGCGGGACAACAGTTTGGCGGCACACGACCAGTACACCCAGCTGAAGACCATCTGGCTGGATCTGTCCGACGACGAGGACGAGGCCGTCGGATGACGAAACGGGCCGCCGACACTCTGCCGAACCTGCAAGGCCCGGCGGCCTGGAACACCATCCTGCCGAGACAACAGCCCGCGCAGGTGCTGAGCGAACAGATCAGCGCGGATGTCACGATCATCGGTGCCGGTTTTGCCGGTCTGTCGGCGGCGCGGCGCCTTCTCCAGTCAGACCGAAATCTCAAGGTTGTCGCGCTCGACGCTTGCCGGGTTGCGGAAGGATCGGCCGGACGCAATTCCGGATTCATGATCGACCTGCCGCATGAGCTGACATCGGATGATTATGCCGGTAACGGTGACGACAAGTCTCTGATCGCCCTCAATCGAGAGGCAATCGGCTTTGCGCGTGGCGCGGTCGAGGACTACGGGATCGACAGGAACTATTTTGATCCGGCAGGCAAGATCAACGGTGCGGCTAGCATCAAGGCCGATCATCATAACCGCAGTTATGCCGACCATCTGACGAGCCTCGGTGAAAAATATGAGCTGCTCGACCGCCAACAGATGGCGGACCTGACCGGAAGCAGACACTACGTTGGCGGACTTTATACCCCCGGTACGGTCATGCTGCAGCCCGCCGGATATATCCGCGGACTTGCCGCCGGACTTCGGCGGGAAGGCGTGCAGGTTTTCGAGCAAAGCCCGGCCCTGTCTTTCGCCAGGGAGGGCGAAAGCTGGAAGGTGGAAACGCGATCCGGATCCGTTTCAACGACAAAAGTCATCCTCACGGTCAATGGTCATCTGGAGAGTTTCGGTTTCGAACGAGACCGGCTGATGCAGCTGTTCCTGTTTGCCGTCATGACGCCCGAGCTCGACAGTGAGGCGTTGAAGAAACTTGGCGGCCAAAGCCGCTGGGGCATCACGCCATCTGATCCGATGGGGACGACGTTGCGCCGGATCGACGCCGGTCAGGGTGGAAACAGGATCGTTACGAGAACCTGCGCCGTCTTGAAACCCGACATGCGGCTGACACCGGCAAGCGTGGAACGTGCGGCCCGTGTCATGCAACGCAAGTTCGACCGGCGTTTTCCGCAGTTGGCAGGGTTGAAGATGGAACACAAGTGGGCAGGACACCTTTGCCTGTCGCTGAATGGTGTCTCGGTCATGCGAGAACTGGAGCAGGACGTGTTTTCCGGTTGCGTGCAAAATGGTCTCGGCACCGCACGCGGAACCCTGACCGGCATGGGTGCCGCTGATCTCGCGCTGGGACAGACCAGCAGCATCACCCGTCATTTCGGTGCTGAAGCCCGGCCGAAAAAACTGCCGCCACAGCCATTCCGGGAAATCGGTGCCAATGCCGTGCTGCGCTGGAAGGAATGGCGCGCGGCCGAGGAATGAACCCGGCCAGAGTCCGACCGGGCGTCAGTAGACCCATTCGAACACATAGCCCGAGATCAGTGAGCCGGTAACGGCAAGCGCCAGGTAAAGCAGAAACGGGCGCAGTTTCAGTACGGGGAATATCGCAAGCGCTCCCCAGATGCTGACAACACCTCCGGAGACCAGAAACGCCATCGCCGCGCCGGGCGACATGCCGTTGTCGATGAGACCGCGGGTCAGCGGCAAGGCCGCATAACCGTCGATATAGGCCGGTGCGCCGACGAAGACGGCGGCGGGTATGGCCCACCAGGTGTTCGAGCCAAGATAGGCTGCCAGCGATCCCGGGGTCAGAGCCGCATTCAGCGCATATTCGGCAAAGAAGGCCGGGATCAGGCAGATCAGGATCAGCCGTGTCGTTGCCACTGCCTGCCGCGCGAAGGCCTTGCGCCGGCTGCTGTTGCGCCAGACACGCGGTTCAAACGATGTCGCGCCGTCACAGCACCGCGCCGTCAATTTCGCGGCGAGCCCATCAGACCGCAGTGCCGCTTCACCGCTTCGCTCACGCGTGAGCGCCGCTGTGACGGATCCGCCAAATACACCCAGAGCGAAGGCTGCTACGGTCTTGCCGACTGCAAAGGCGACACCGAGGGTCGCCGCCGTAGTCGCCAGCATGGCCGGATCGGTAATCGGCGAGGACAGCCAGAACGCCATGACCGGGGCAAGGGGAACCCCGGCTGCCAGCAACCCGGCCATCAGAGGCAGGATCGTCACCCCGCAGACCGGCGTAATCGCCCCCATGGCAGACGCCACGAGGACCGCGCGCATGAGCCGTCCTTCAAACGCGCGGCCGATGATCCTGTCGGCACCGCTGGCCATGATCCAGGCCGTGAGGGCTATGCCCGGCACGACGAGCGGGGCAACCTGAAGGAGACCCTGTCCGGTGAACAGGATCCCCTGTTCGAAGAACTGCGGCCACAGCCAGACAAGCCCGGCGAGAAGGCCAGCTCCGGCTCCGGCGGCAATTTTTCGGGATCCAGAAAACGTGGCTGTTGCCGTCTGTCCTTCCATGAAGGCCTCCAGTGATTGACGGCTTCAGACTAGGCGTGATCTAAGTATTGGTGAAACGAATATCTTGAATGTCAGATATTGAAAAATTGGATGAATAATCTCGACAGTGAACTCCTCCGAACTTTTCTGGCGGTCGCCGGGACGGGCAGCGTCACTGAAGGTGCCCGCCTGATCGGCCGGTCACAATCGGCAACCAGTCTTCAGATCATGCGCCTTGAAGAGGTGATCGGGCGGGATTTGTTCGAGCGGACCGGCCGCGGTGTGACGCTGACGGAGACCGGGCAGCGCCTGATGCCGGTCGCAAGGGATGTGAAAGAACGGCTGGATGCCGTCCTGAGGGAAATCACCGCCGACGGTTTGCGCGGGAAGCTTCGCCTCGGCATTCCTGACGACCATGGCCAGGCAAAGCTTGCGAAGATCCTGTCTGCCTTCGCACAATCGCACCCGCAGGTGGAGCTTGAGGTAACCTGTACGATCAGCACCGATTTCCCGGAGCTGCTGTCCAGGGGAAAGCTGGATCTTGCCGTCTACGAGGTTGAAAAGATCGGCAGGAACGAAGAGATGGTTTTCGAGGACCCGACCTGCTGGGTAATGTCGCGTTACCGGGATCTTCTGGCCGAAGAGCCGGTTCCGGTCGCCCTTTTCGACCGCGCCTGCTGGTGGCGTGAGGCGGCCCTCAAGTCGCTTGAGGCAAGAGGGAGGCCTTACCGGATTGCCTTTTCAAGCCAGAGCGTGGCGGGCGTAACGGCTGCCGTGGAAGCGGGTATTGCGATTGGGCTTCTGGGGCGGTCTACTCTCGCGGGCCACCTCAAGGTGCTTGGCAACGAGCATGGGTTTGCCTCGACACCCATGTCGAAACTTGTCATCGGCGTTGCAGCCAGCGCCAATCAGGATCTCGTCAGGACAATGAAGTCCGCTATTCGGCAGGCATTTTGAACCGCTCCAAACCCTTCAGGGCAAGCTCAACCTGGTCATTCTGCCACCGTCGACCGTGTAGACCTGACCGGTGACAAAACCGCTTTCCTCGGCTGCCAGGAAAGCGACCAAGGCGGCAACTTCCTCCGGCTTGCCCGTCCGGCCAGCCGGGTGGATCTTGCCAATATCGCGCCGGAAGGCATCTGGATCCGGGGTCGCCTTGATGAATTCGAGATTGAGTTCCGTATCGATCCAGCCTGGCGCAACCGCGTTGCAGCGGATGCCGTCCTTTCCGTGATCGACCGCAACGGCGCGCGTCAGGCCGTGAAGCCCGGCCTTGGAGGCGGAATAGGCAGCATGCAGCGGATTGCAGCCGATGCCTTCGATGGAACCGACATTGACGATGCTTCCGCGTGTCTGGCGCAAATGCGGCAAGGCATGTTTGATCATCAGGAAATGCGCGGTCAGATTGACCGCCAACGAGTGCTGCCAGTCGGCGAGCGACATGTCTTCGATCGCCGCTTCCTGCATCAGGCCGGCATTGTTGACGAGCACATCCAGCCTGCCGCCTTTCGTTACCACGTCTTCGATAATGCAGGCAGGGGCTTCCATGTCGGCAAAATCCGCCTGGACATGCTCAAACTCCGTATCCTCGCCGCGCTGGGCCGTGAAGACCCTGGCACCTTCATTTTGCAAGCGCCGGCCAATGGCACGACCAATGCCGCTTCGCCCACCCGTGACGAGGGCAATCTTCCCTTCGAACCGCATCATGACACCGGTTTCCCGCCGTTGACCTCAACCAGCGAACCGCACATGTAGCGAGCCGCATCGGAGGCAAGAAACAGAACGACGTCCGCGATATCATCCGGCCGCGCCACCCGGCCAAGAGGAACGGTCCTGCCCAGTTCGGCAATCGCCGTTGCGGGGTCAAAGCCGCGCTTTTCGAACCCGGTCCGCAACATCGGTGTGTCGACCTCATTCGGGCAGACAGCATTGATGTGTATGCCCTGGTGGGCATGGTCCCGGCCCATGCACTGGGTCAGCGAAGCGATCGCCGCCTTGGTCATGCAATAGACAGCGTGGTTCGGGCCCGGGTGAACACCCCAGCAAGAGGCGATGTTGACGATGGCCCCACCTCCGGCCTCCGCCAGCAACGGGATACCCGCCCGGCAGATACGGAAAGGAGCTTCGACATTGACCCCGATCGACAGCGCCCAGTCCTGATCGGTTGTCTCGGTCACGGGACCGCGGGTAATGACGCCGGCGTTGTTGATGATGATGTCGAGGCCGCCAAGTGCCTTGGCCGCGGTGCGGGGCAGTGCGTCTGCATAAGCCGGGTCGAGCAGGTTTCCCGAAATCCGGACTTCCGCATCAACGGCATCGCAATTCCGGTCGGCTGCGGCCACGCGTGCCCCTTCTGCCCGCAGCATGTCGGAGATGACTTTGCCGATCCCACCGGCGGCGCCCGTCACGAGGGCGCGTTTGCCTTTAAAGCGCATATCGGCCTCCAGTTCAGAAAGTAGCTATCGCCGTGCCGAACAGGGTCTCATCCGGTTCGACACCAAGGCCCGGGCCTTGTGGCAGAGCAATGTGACCGTCCCGGATGCGCACGCCTTCGCCGATGGAATAACTGCCCTCGATCATGGGCTCCGCAAGCCAGACCCCTTCCAGCAGAGACGGCTTCACAGTGGCAGCTACATGGGTACAGGCGGCGGCGATGATGTCGCCGCCCCAGGCGTCGTCGCAGGTATGCGGCAGCGAGACGGCTTCGCAGATATCCCGGAACGCAGTCATCTGCTGCAGTCCGCCGATCCGGGTCACTTTCATGCCGAACCCATCGACCAGTCCGCGTCCGGCGGCAAGGATGACCGTTGCCAGGTCGACACCGTTCTCGTCCATGTAAAGTCCATGGTGGATCTGCGGCCTGATCTTCTCCAGGTCCTCGATCCGGTTGCAGGGCTGTTCCAGAATGAACGGAATATCCGGGCATTCGCGACTGACGCGCAACGCGTCTCGTGTGGTCCAGCCTCGGTTGCCGTCGACCGCAAGACGCATGCCGGATCCGGCGATCTTGTCCCAGACCCTGCGGATCGTCTCGATATCGCGCTCGACGTCCTTCCCGCTCATCTTGATCTGCAGGCGCGGGTAGCCTTCGTCCCGTTTCTCCGCGGCAATGCTGGCGATCTCTTCGGGAGCACCGACACCGGTTGCGTAATAAGAGGGAACGCGTTCCGCCGCGACACCCCCGAGAAGGTCGGCAACCCTAAGGCCCAGATGTTTGCCGAGCAGGTCATGAACGGCAATGTCGATTGCCGCCTTTGCGTAGTTGTGCCCGTTGAGCTGGCCGTTCATGAGACGACCGATCGTCAGGGGCCGAACGTCCTGGCCAATCAGCGCAGGGGCGATCTGCTGCAGTGCCGCCTGCGCTCCACCGGAATGCGCTTCGGCGTAAGTCGGGCCGACAGGGCAGGTTTCCCCCCAGCCGGTAAGCCCGTTGTCCGCGGTCAGCTTGACCAGGGTGGTCTGGAGAGACCAGACCTCGGCGTTTGCCATCTTGTAGGGGCCGCCCTTGACCGGCAGGTCATGGCGGAAGATCTCGACAGACTTGATTTTCATGAACCGCCTCGCAGGGCAGAAGAGAAAGCACGGGCAGCCCGGTTTTTGGCCGGTACCGCGGTTCAATAGTCCTGGTTCAGCGCATCTGCCGCCGGTATTTCACGCTCGCGCCGCGCGATGTAATCGAGAAGGGCCTCGTTTTTGGCGGTCTCGAGAGCAGGCTCCTGATACTCGGACAGAAGCTTGCGGGCGATGCCAAGCGCCCGTTCGGTGATCTCCACTTCACCCTCGGCCTTCCATTGCTCGATGGAATTGTTGTCGAAGGTCTCCGGCATGAAGAACGCCCGCTGGAAATTCTCCTGGGTGTGCGGGTGCCCCAAGTAGTGGCCTCCGGGGCCGACGTCGCGAATGGCGGCAAGGCCTTCGTCGAAATCATCCCAGCGCGGGCCCTCCGCCATGCGGTAGGCCATTGCGCATTGCTCGGCGTCGACAATGAACTTGGCAACCGAGCAATGCATCCCGGCCTCGTTCCAGCCGGCCGCGTGCCAGATGTAGTTGGCACCCGAATGGATAACGGCGCTCAGCGTTGCTGCGCTCTCATACCCGGCTTGCGCGTCAAAGGTCTTGGCACCGCCGAGCGAACCGGAGGTCCGCCAGGGCACATCGTAGAACCGCGCCATCTGCCCGATCATGAAGTTCATCAGGCTGATCTCGGGGGTGCCGGCCATCGGCGCACCGGATT
The DNA here is from genome assembly GCF_017743835.1 of Labrenzia sp. R5_0. Classification (NCBI taxonomy): domain Bacteria; kingdom Pseudomonadati; phylum Pseudomonadota; class Alphaproteobacteria; order Hyphomicrobiales; family Stappiaceae; genus Labrenzia; species Labrenzia sp. R5_0. The sequence continues at coordinate 195,141 of NZ_JAGHRK010000003.1, forward strand.
TCATCGAGACCGTCGACAGATAATGCCCGTAAATCGCAGGTGCGCCCTTCCGGATCACCTGCGTGTAGGCAAGGGCGCTCAGGGCTTCCGCGTTGAGCTGGGCAACGGCAGGGACCACGCTTGCCGGGGTATTGGCACCGCCAAGCACGAAGGGGGAGCAGAGCACGGGCTGGTTCCGTTTCGAAAAGGCCCGCATTGCTCCCAGCATGGTCTCGTCCCAAACCAGCGGAGAATTGCCGTTGCAGTTTCCTGTCGTGACCGGATGGGTCTCCAGATAGTCCTCACCGAACAGGATCGCGCACATTTCCATGACATCTTCGGCGTTCTTCGGGCTTGTCGTCATGCCCATGAAGGTCTTGTCCGAATGCTTGATCGAAGAATAGGTGATGCGCAGGTGCCGGTGGCTGATGGGGTGGTCGTAGGGCTCCACGATGTGGTGAGCGCTGGAATGCAGGGCCGGCAGCATGTGGCTGAGCTTGTGGAACATGGCCAGGTCCGCAAGCGTGGGATTGCGCCGCTGATTGTCGAGATCACGCAGAAATGGTGCCCCGGTCATCGGCACGAAGATCGAACGATCTCCTCCAAGCGGGACATTCTTTGCCGGATTGCGGGCATGATAGGTGAAGCTGGATGGGATCGAACTGATGAGCTCACGCACCAGCCCCCGGTCCAGGTAGACCCTCTCACCCTCGACCTTGGCGCCGGCCCGCTTCCAGTCTGCAAGGGCAATCGGATCGCGAAAGACGATTCCAACCTCTTCCAGGATTGCCATGGAGGCATCGTCCAGCTTTCGGATCTGCTCTTCGTCCAAGGGTTCGCATAGGGGAAGCGTGCGCCGCAGACTGGGCAGCATGGTATGGTCGGGAGCGGTGCGAATAGCCCGGCGGCCGGCACGGCCGCCGCTGCGGCTGCGTTGGGCAACACTCATCTTGTTCTCCGGTAATCGGTTATTTTGACAAGAAGAATGCGCCTGATTTACCGCCCGACAGTGCCGAAATACGAACTGGCACTGCATTTTCCGACATTGTTGGAGAATAATCGTTTTTCATCTAAAAGAATTATCTGAGATCTGCATCAGTAGACCAGAATATACGCGCGTAGCATTTTCCGTGCCTGTCTGAAAATCAAAAATCATTCATAATAATGTTGCTGTGCACAATATCTGGGCAACCAGTCAACATTAAACATTTTAAATGAGGAATTTACCCATGGGGGTGGCCGAGCAGGGGCAGTTCGTGTTTTGCTATGTAAATGTCGCAAATGAGCATCATGGTTACAAAAAAACAACGGATGCTACGTTTGGGAAATTGGCAAGTGACTGTTTAAGAAGAACCGGAAGGGGAGACAGATGACGAAGTCCAAAGATGCCGAGATGCTCGAAAGGCTTGAAGCAGCGGCCCGCACGGGAGGGATCAGTAAACGTGATTTCCTTCGCTACTCCGTGCTGGCCGGACTGACAGCAAGCACCGCAACAGGCCTGTGGTCGACCGAGGCGAAAGCCCAGCCCAAGCAGGGCGGAACGTTCCGCTGGGGGATCCACGACGGCAACACCTCAGATTCTCACGATCCGGGCACCTATCTGACCCGTGTGATGATTTTCCTCGCCCACACGCACCGCAGCTACCTGACGATGATCATGGGCGACGGGTCGCTTGGGCCGGATCTGGCCGACAGCTGGGAAGCCAGCGAGGATGCGTCCGAATGGACCTTCAAGATCACTGAAAACGCCGAGTTCCACAGCGGCAGGAAACTGACGGCTGACGACGTCATCGCATCGCTGAACCACCACCGCGGCGACAAGACAACCTCCGCAGCCAAGGCGCTGCTGACGGATGTCACCGACATCACCAAGGATGGCGACTACACCGTTGTCGTGAAGCTGTCCGGCGGCAACGCCGACTTCCCATGGCTGATGACCGACTATCACATGGCGATCTGCCCGGCCAACGACGACGGCACGATCGACTGGCAGTCCGGCGACGGCACTGGTCCCTACAAGATCGACAACGGCGAGTTCGGCGTTCAGTTCAGCCTCAGCCGGCATGACGGCTGGCACCGTGAGGGCGCCTATTTCGACAAGGTCGAGCTGATCACCCTGAACGATCCGAACGCTCGTCAGACGGCACTTGTGACCGGCGATGTGGATGCGGTCTCGCTGATCGAGCTGAAGACCATGGGTCTGCTGCAGCGCAATCCGAACATCAAGATCCACAACATCCCGTCCGCGGGTGCGATCACACTGCCGATGTTCTGTGACACGGCACCGTTCGACAATCCGGACGTGCGCAACGCGCTTAAGCTGGCCATGAACCGGGATGACATCATCGAGAAGATCACCTTCGGTGCAGCCACCAAGGGCAATGACTTCCACCATTCGCCGGCCCAGCCTTACTGGCCGGACGACATCCCGCAGCGTGATTACGATCCGGACCAGGCCAAGTCCCTGCTCAAGAAAGCGGGCGCGGAAGGTCTCACGGTCAGCCTCAGCACCGCGGACAGCGTCTATGCGGGTGCAGTCGACATGGCGGTGCTTTATGCCGAACACGCCAAGGCGGCGGGTATCAACATCAATGTCGTGCGTGAACCGAACGACGGTTACTATTCCGACGTCTGGCTGAAGAAGCCGTTCTGTCTCGTGTCCTGGGGCGCGCGTCCGACACCTGATGTCATGTACACGCTGGCCTACAAGAACGACGCGGCCTGGAACGAATCTCACTGGAAAAACCCGCGCTTCAACGAGCTTCTGCTTCAGGCCAAGGCCGAGTTGGACGACACCCGGCGCGCGGAAATGTACCGCGAGATGGCGATGCTGGCCCGGGACGATGGCGGCACCATCATCCCGTTCTTCAACAACTTCGTTTACGCCAACAGCGCGAAGGTAGGCACGCCCGAGAAACTGGCTGCCAGCTGGGAAAATGACGGCGCGCGCGCCGCCAGCCGCTGGTGGTTCGAGTCCTGATTGAGGGGTTAGGCGGCGGCTAAGGCCGCCGCCTGCAATTTGGCCCTGCCCCGGACGCGGGACGGGCCGACCTGGACGGACAGGGCTCCTGCCAACGCAAAGCAAAAAGAGCTGACAGGAACCTGCCCGATATGTGTCCGGCGGCGCTATGTGCCGTGCCGGGCTTTCCTATTCTGGAGGGACAAATGGGGGACATCCTACAGCTGGTCCTTAAGAGACTTGGCTTAGGTGCGATCACGCTACTAGTGGTCTCTATCCTGATCTTTTTTGCAGTTGAACTGCTGCCCGGCGACATTGCCCAGGCCGTTCTTGGACAGGGAGCAACGCCTGAAACCGTCGCCGCCCTGCGAGAGAAACTCGGCCTCGACCAGCCCGCGATCCTGCGATATTTCCAATGGCTCGGCGGTGCACTCACCGGTGACTTCGGCGTCTCGCTCGTCTCTGGCGAGCGGGTCAGTGCTGCCATCAGCGACCGGTTCGTCAACACGCTTTTCCTGGCGACCTATGCGGCTGTCATCGCGGTGCCGGTTTCCATCGTTCTCGGCGTGATTGTCGCTCTCCTGCGCAATACCCTGTTCGACAGGGTCGCCAACGTGGTCACGCTGACATCGATTTCCTCTCCGGAATTCTTTCTCGGCTACATCCTCATTCTCTATCTGGCGGTCAAGACCAACTACTTCCCCGCCATTGCCAGCCTCAGCGCGGACATGAGCTTCGGGGATCTGTTGCATCGAACCTTCCTGCCGGCGTTGACCCTGGTGCTGGTGGTGACGGCCCACATGATGCGCATGACACGCGCGGCGATCATCAACCTACTGGCCTCGCCCTACATCGAGATGGCGCGGCTGAAAGGCGTTCCGCCCTGGAAGGTGATCGTCAAACATGCTCTGCCCAACGCCTGGGCGCCGATCATCAACGTCGTCGCACTCAATCTCGCCTACCTCATTACCGGCGTGGTTCTGGTCGAAGTGGTCTTCGTCTATCCGGGCGTGGGCCAGCTTCTGGTGGACGCGGTTGCCAAACGCGATTTCCCGATCGTGCAGGCCTGCTGTCTGATCTTCGCGGCAACCTTCATCCTGCTGAACCTGGCAGCCGATGTGGGCGCGATCCTGACCAATCCGCGTTTGCGGCATCCGAAGTAAGGGCAGCGACATGAGCACATTCGTTATTGGCTACTATGCGCTGCTGATCGGGGCTTCCTGCCTGGCGGCCTATTTCAACAAGCGCAAGATCTTCATTCTTGTCTTTTCCCTGACGATGATCTCCTTCATCGCGGGGATCATCGGCGGCGCTCCGGCGCTCCGGTTCATTACTACGGCTGCCGGTCTCCTGGCACTGGCCGCCGGGACATCCTTCGCGTTCAGGGAGTTCCTGATCATCATCACGCCCGCCGGTGTTTCCAAGGAGTTGCGGACCGCACCTCTCACGGCCGCCTTCGGCATGTTCGTGATCTTCACCTACGCCATCGCCGGGGTCTTTGCCCCCGTGATTGCACCTTTCGGTGAAGCGCAGGTCATTTCGTCGGCCTTTGCACCGCCGGATGAAACCATGCTTCTGGGGGCCGACCAGCTCGGCCGCGACATGTTCAGCCGCATCATCTACGGCGCGCGCAACTCTGTCGGTCTCGCGCTGCTGGCAACCATGCTGGCCTTCTTCATGGGAGCATTTGCAGGCCTGCTTGCCGCCACCAAGGGCGGTTGGTTCGATCAGCTCATCGGCCGTGTCGCAGACGTCATCATGTCGGTACCGTCACTGATCTTCGCCCTGCTGATGCTCAGTATCTTCGGCACCAACCTTGTGGTGATCGTGGTCGTCGTTGCCGTCATCTATTCGCCACGCGTCTTCCGCCTTACCCGGGCGGTTGCCGGCAACGTGGTGGTGATGGACTACATCGAAGCGGCCAAGCTGCGCGGCGAGGGCACCTGGTACCTTATCCGCCGGGAAATCCTGCCAAACTCGACAGCACCGCTGATCGCCGAATTCGGTCTCGAATTCTGCTTCGTGTTCCTGCTCATCGCAGGCCTGTCGTTCCTTGGCCTCGGCATTCAGCCGCCGACCGCCGACTGGGGCTCCATGGTGCGTGAGAACGCGACACTGATTTCCTTTGGCGAAATGACGCCGCTGATCCCGGCGGCCGCCATTGCGCTTCTGACTGTCGCGGTGAATTTCGTCGTCGACTGGATGCTGTTCCGGTCTTCCGGCCTGAAGGAGGTTTGAGAATGGTGCCGAAAAAAGACGTACTGCTTCGGGTCACCGATCTCCGGATCGAGGGGTACTCGGACGAAAAATGGGTCGAGATCGTTCATGGCGTCAATCTTACCCTGCACAAGGGGGAAGTGTTGGGGCTGATTGGAGAATCGGGTGCCGGCAAATCGACCATCGGCCTCGCCTCCATGGGCTTTGCCCGCGACGGCTGCCGGATATCCGGCGGCTCGATCGAGTTCGACGGCATGGAACTGACGACGACGCCGGAGAGCGATCTCCGGGCGTTGCGCGGATCGCGCATCGCCTATGTCGCCCAGTCGGCTGCTGCCTCGTTCAATCCGGCACACCGGATTATCGACCAGCACACGGAAGCGCCGATCCAGTACCGCATTCAAAAGCGGGTCGAGGCGCAGGAAGACGCCATGGAGCTTTACGAGCGGCTGCGCCTTCCCAACCCGAACGAAATCGGCTTCCGCTATCCCCACCAGGTCTCTGGCGGCCAGTTGCAGCGCGCGATGACGGCCATGGCCATGGCGTGCCGGCCGGATCTCATCATCTTCGATGAGCCGACCACCGCGCTGGACGTGACCACGCAGATCGAGGTTCTGGCGGCAATCCGGGACATTGTCGACCAGTTCAACACCGCGGCGATCTACATCACGCACGATCTGGCGGTGGTGGCGCAGATGGCCGACACCATCAAGGTGCTGCTCAAGGGGGAGGAAGTCGAAGAGGCGCCGACCGAGCAGATGCTCGGGTCTCCCAAGGAGGACTACACCAAGAGCCTTTGGGCCGTCCGCAGCTTCCAGCGGCCGCAGAAGCAGCGGCCGACCGAGGCAGGTGCCATTCCGATCGTTTCCGTGCAGGGAATTGATGCGGCCTACGGCAAGACCAAGGTGCTGGACGATGTCTCCTTCGACATCTATCCGGGCATGACGGTTGCGGTTGTCGGCGAATCCGGTTCCGGCAAGTCGACGACGGCGCGCTGCATCACCGGTCTTCTGCCGCCCACCAAGGGGCAGATCCTGTTCAAGGGCGAGCCGTTGCCGCCGCGCTATCAGGACCGCAGCAAGGATCAGCTTCGCCAGGCGCAGATGATCTACCAGATGGCCGATACCGCACTGAACCCGAAGATCAGGATCAGCGAGATCATCGGCCGGCCTGCCCAGTTCTATGGCGGGCTGCACGGCGCGAAACTGAAAAACCGCGTCGACGAGCTTTTGGACCTGATCGAGCTGGACCCGTCAAAATTCTACAATCGTTATCCGCCGGAACTTTCCGGCGGCCAGAAACAGCGTGTGGGCATTGCCAGGGCCCTGGCGGCCGATCCGGCCTTCATCATCTGCGACGAGGTGACGAGCGCGCTCGACCAGCTCGTGGCGGAAGGTATCCTGAAGCTGCTCGATCGGCTGCAGCAGGAGTTCAACCTGGCCTACATGTTCATTACCCATGACCTGGCGACGGTGCGCTCCATCGCGGACGAGGTTGTGGTGATGCAACGCGGCAAGGTGGTGGAGCAGGGGCCGAAGGACGAGATGTTCACGCCGCCGCATCATCCCTACACGGATCTGCTTCTGTCTTCGGTTCCCGAAATGGACCCGAACTGGCTGACGACGCTTCTGGAAGAGCGCGGCACCGATGCCATTGGCGAAGCCGCCGACGTCTAATCGCAGGCGGTTTGCCTGCCTCAAAATGCAATCACCCCCGGAGGTCGCTCCGGGGGTGATTGAAACTCTGCCGACTTTTCGTCAGGCGTGCGGGATCAGCCGACCATCAGGTAGCCGGAAAGAGCCATCGCACCCACGATAACGGCGTAAACGCCGACAAGCGCCGGCCAGGAGCCGCTCTGTGCCTTGTATTCGCGAATGAGATCGTCCCGGGTCATGCCGACCTCCAGAATTTGCCCAACTCTTGAGCGGGCTGGTGAATATTTGATCTGCCGGACAAATACGGGAGGAAAGTTAAGATTTCAATGAGTGAAAGCACGAATCTCCCTCCTATTTTTGCATAACTGTTCTGCGTTCCATTCACGTAAAGCATAGCAACTCGGTGAAACCGGGAGATTGCGGCTCAACCGGCTGACCGGCTGTAGCAAGAAAGACGCCTCGGGCCCTTGCAAGGTCCTGCATGGAGACGGTATCCGTCACGCCGACAGCGAAGCTGGAACGCCTTGTGGCGAACCGGCCGGTCCGGACAACCGGGCAACCGGAAATCGCTCCCAATCACCTGTCCGCGCGGCCCGAACCGGTCGCAGGCAACGATGGCGACGGAACCAGATGATCGAGACACCCTACTATCTGATCGACAAGGCGAAGCTACTCCGCAACATGGAGAAGATCGCCTACGTTCGAGAGCGGTCTGGCGCAAAGGCCCTGCTGGCGCTCAAGTGCTTTGCGACCTGGTGTGTTTTCGACTTCATGCGCGAGTATATGGACGGCACCACTTCGTCGTCGCTGAACGAAGTCCGGCTGGGGCATGAGCGCTTCGGCAAGGAAACCCACGCCTATTCCGTGGCCTATGCCGACTACGAGATCGATGAAGTGATCTCCCATGCCGACAAGATCATCTTCAATTCCATCAGCCAGCTGGAACGGTTCGCGGACAAATCCGCCGGCATCGTGCGCGGGCTTCGCCTCAACCCGATGGTCAGCTCCTCCAGTTTCGACCTTGCCGACCCGGCCCGGCCTTTCTCCCGCCTCGGAGAATGGGACGTCGCCAAGATTGAAAAGGTCATGGACCGGATCAGCGGTTTCATGATCCATAACAACTGCGAAAATGCCGATTTTGCGCTGTTCGACCGCATGCTTGGCGATATCGAGGAAAAGTTCGGCGGGCTTTTGAGCCGTGCGCAATGGGTGAGCCTTGGGGGCGGTATCCATTTCACGGGAGACGACTACCCACTCGACCTCTTCGCCGACCGCCTCAAGACCTTCGCCGAAAAATACGGCGTTCAGGTCTACCTGGAACCGGGCGAAGCCTCGATCACCCGGTCGACCACACTGGAGACAACGGTGCTGGACACGCTCTTCAACGGCAAGAACCTGGCCATCGTCGATGCGTCCATCGAAGCTCATATGCTCGATCTGCTGATTTACCGCGAGACCGCGAAGGTGACCCCCAACGAAGGGCCGCACAGCTACATGATCTGTGGCAAGTCCTGCCTTGCCGGCGACATATTCGGCGAGTTCAACTTCCCTGCCGAACTCAAGACCGGTGACCGGGTTTCCATTCAGGATGCGGCGGGTTACACGATGGTCAAGAAAAACTGGTTTAATGGCGTGAAAATGCCCGCGATTGCGGTCAAGGAAGTGGACGGAACAGTCCACGTTGCTCGTGAGTTTTCATACCAGGACTACGAGCAAAGTCTGTCTTGAGACTTGAACCCCGAACACCCCCAAAGGTCCAAGGAAGGTATCTTTATCAAATGAAAAAGACTGTTCTCATCATCGGCGCCGGAGGTGTCGCTCAGGTGGTGGCGCATAAGTGCGCTCAGAACAATGATGTTCTCGGCGATATACATATCGCCTCGCGCACCAAATCCAAATGCGACGACATCATCGCAACCGTGCATGCCAAGAAGGCGTTGAAGCAGCCGGGTGTTCTGGAAGGACACGAACTCAACGCTCTGGACATTGCCGCCACCAGCGCGCTGATCCGCAAAACCGGTGCGCAGATCGTCATCAATGTCGGCACCGCCTTCCTGAACATGTCCGTCCTCAGCGCCTGTCTGGAGACGGGAGCGGCCTATATCGACACGGCCATTCACGAAGAGCCGGGCAAGATCTGCGAGACCCCGCCCTGGTATGGCAACTACGAATGGAAACGGGCCGAGGAATGCGCCGCCAAGGGCGTCACCGCCATTCTGGGCGCCGGTTTCGACCCGGGCGTCGTCAACGCCTATGCCCGCCTTGCCAAGGATGACTATCTCGACAAGGTGACCGAGGTCGATATCGTCGACATCAACGCCGGCAGCCACCAGCGCTATTTCGCCACAAACTTTGATCCGGAGATCAACTTCCGGGAGTTCACCGGCACGGTCTATTCCTGGCAGCAGGGCAAGTGGCAGGAAAACAAGATGTTCGAGATCGGCAAGGAATATGATCTGCCGGTGGTCGGCAAGCGCATGGCCTATCTGTGCGGCCACGACGAAGTGCATTCCCTGGCAAAGAACATGGACGGTGCGGACGTCCGGTTCTGGATGGGCTTCGGCGAGCACTACATCAACGTCTTCACCGTTCTGAAGAACATCGGCCTCCTGTCCGAGCAACCGGTCAAGACGGCGGAAGGACTGGAAGTCGTACCGCTGAAGGTGGTCAAGGCGTGTCTGCCGGATCCGTCTTCGCTGGCGCCTGAATACACCGGCAAGACCTGCATCGGTGATTTCGTGAAAGGCACGAAGGACGGCAAGGAGCACGAGGTGTTCATCTACAATGTGGCCGACCACAAGGAAGCCTATGAGGAAGTCGGCAGCCAGGGCATTTCCTACACCGCCGGCGTTCCGCCGGTCGCGGCCGCCATGCTGATCGCCACCGGGGAATGGGACGTGAAGAAGATGGCCAACGTGGAAGAACTGCCGCCGCATCCCTTCCTCGGCATCCTCAACCGCATCGGCCTGCCGACCCGCATCAAGGACGCCAACGGCGACCGCGCCCTGGAGTTCTAGGTCCAGGCCTTATCCAGCCGGTCAACCTGCGCAGCCCCGGTTACCACCGGGGCTGTTTGCGTTTCAGTCGACAGCAAACGGGCTGCATAGTGCCCTCAGGCCTCGCCCACGAACAGAAAGCCCTCTTTCGGAAATAATCCTTCAGCCAGCCAGCCTGCCCAAGCCGGTCATCTGAGCGCCCGATTTGGTCGCTTTGAAAATCAGGTCGGGAAGGGTGTTCACAGAAAGGCAAAAACGCCCATCGCAGCGAGTCAATGCCCAATGGCAGATTACGATACTGAAAGTCAGGAGAATTGGCGCACCCGACAGGATTCGAACCTGTGACCTCTGCCTTCGGAGCTGGTCAAGTACCCCATCCGAATTGCGCGATAGGGCACGCCAGAGTACGCTAACTATCTGAAATGGATTGATTTTCAGAATCGGAGCTCCGAAGTCTCTATCCGTGAATACGCCTTGATTTCCGCCCGTGTGCTTGCGTGGTGCTTACTCGAAATCGGGGCTTCCGAGGGACGGGAGCATGACCAAACTGACCAAACGGTTTGTAGAGGCCGTCGAGCCGCAGAGCAAAGGTCACGTCGTCTGGGACGACGAATTGCCAGGCTTTGGTCTTCGCGTCTATCCCTCCGGCAAGCGCAGCTACATCGTCCAGTACCGATCCCGTGGTCGCTCGCGTCGCTACACGATCGGCCTTCATGGTGTCTGGACCCCGGAGACTGCGCGCCGCGAAGCCAAGGCCCTGCTCGGACAGGTCGCCCATGGCGGCGATCCCGCTGAAGAGCGAGAGGAAGACCGCAAGGCGCTGACCATCAAGCAACTGTGCGAGCAGTACATCGCCGACATGGAAGCCGGCCTCATCCTTGGCAAAGGCGGCAGACCGAAGAAGGACACCACCATCGCCACCGATGTCGGGCGTATCCGCAGGCACATCATCCCCCTTCTCGGGACGCGACGCGTGCGGGACATCACCAAGCCCGACATGAACAACCTGATGAAGGACATCATCGCTGGCAAGACACGCGTGACCATGAAGACCGAAAAGCTCCGCGGCAAGGCCATCGTTCGCGGCGGCCGCGGCACCGCGATCCGGACGATGGGTCTGCTTGGCGGCATCTTCTCATACGCAGTCGAGGCCGGGGTGATCGAGCACAATCCTACGCACGGCCTCCGCAAGCCGAAATACCAGGTTCGCGACCGCCGGCTAAGCGAAGCTGAGTACCGTATTTTGGGAGACATCCTTCGTCAGGCTCAGCGAAGCGACCGCTACAGGATACATGCTGAGATCCTCAGGCTGATTACGCTGACCGGCTGCCGGCGCGGGGAAATCGTCAACCTCAAATGGAGCGAGGTCGACCTTGAGGGTAGCTGCTTGCGGCTGGTTGACAGCAAGGAAGGCTCCTCGGTTCGCCCGGTAGGCCTTCCAGTCGTGGAATATTTGGAGAAGGAACGACCGCACAGAACCGGAACTTATGTCTTTCCCGGCCAAGGCTTCGACAATGCAGTCGGCAACTTCCCGCAGAGCTGGAAGAAGCTGTTCAAGGACACCCCACTGTGGGATGTGACACCTCACGTACTGCGGCACAGTTTCGCGAGCATAGCGAACGACCTGGGCTTCACAGAGATCACGATCGCAGCATTGATCGGGCACGCGAAAGGTTCGGTGACGAGCAAGTATGTTCACACGCTGGATTCCACGCTGATCATGGCTGCTGACACCGTGTCCGGCTACGTGAAGGCGCTGCTCGAAGGGGTTGAGTTCAGACGGAACACCTACACACTGGACCGACAATCCCGGCAGAATGCGATCGAGCTGATGCTCACTGAATCGAGGTCAGCCACGTAGATGATGGCTATGCCCAAGCCATCTCGACCGGCCAGTCTTGTCATGCTTTTGCATCGACCTCCAAGAGGCACCACATCTAATGCTTGTATCCGACGCAGCCGTCAAATATGATAACTATATCCTGGTCGCCATATCAGCTACCGTCGCCACTGCACCGTTTGGGCAGCACTGGATATTGGAACTTGCCACCGTCCTTCTCCTTGCGCTTCACCTTTTCGTAGCGGCTCCGATAGTGCCTTGCCGGGAAAGTGGTTTAAATCGCAGTAGCGCATCCCTGGATTTGATGTCGTCTGGACAGGAAGGGGCATATCGTACTGAACGGCCAACCCGAGGGCGTATTGGGTAGCAATCCACAGCCAGATGCACGTCTATGAAGAGGTCGGTTCCCGCACCGGATTCAACAAAACAGCGACGTTGCCGAGCGGTACAACGTAGGAGTCGCCTTTATACGAGGTCGAAATCTCGTCCGCCTCGGCTTTCAATGTCGCACAAAGCTCGCTTACGGATGCTTGCGGCTGGTCCAGACGGGCTTTCATCAAATGGTTCCAGTCCGCCCAGGTCGCGCGTTCATCGCGATCCGAGAATCCCGTGAAATAGGCATTATAGCGGCCGATAACGAATAATCTGACTTTGATGTCCGGCTTTATGGCGATGCCGGCTCTTTTTGCGAGCTCGTCGACGCCGTTTCTTGAAATCCACCCCATGACCCGCTCGACCCAATCATTGCCTTGCGACAACAGATTCTTGCCGGCGCTTCGTCGTGCCCGGTTATCGATCCCGACCGGGTGCTGCCATTTGAGCTGAAATAGCGCGAGTTCGTTGTGGGTCTTGTCGTAAGAGATGAAATCGAGATCGGTTACGGTCTTCTTACCCTCACGGAGTTTGAGGTTGCGATCATTGACCACCCATCTTTCGCTGGCAAAGAGGTGTTTCAGGTCCGCGAGCCACCTTCTCTCGCGGTTATTCGCTGCACGAAACCAGTCCTCGCGGTGCCTGGCCTGCAATTCGGTGAGAAGAAACAAGAAGGGGTTGGTGTCGAGCCCGTAGAGAGGAAGAAGGAAATAATCCGCGCTCGAACGAGCGATCGGCGCCCATGCGATTTCGCCCGAATCTGTATGAACGTCGAGATTGTCCGGACCGAGCACGAGATAACTCAGCAACTTTTTTATCTGCGTCGTTTCAGCGTCGAGATGTTCCGCGAGACCCGTGATCAATTCATCGCACGGCGCGAATGTCGTGAGCAGGTTTTCCAGCCGGAGCTCTGGATGGCGGCGTTTGAGTATTGAAGCGAAACACAATTGCTTTTCGGCACGGCCCGCCACGGCCGTCAAAACCCCGAGATAGTCACCGAACGCTTCACCGCCGATCACCTCGTCCGTCCCGAGCAGGTCCTGGCTCCACATCCTGCGCAAATATATTTGCCCGCACTCCAGAAAATGATCGTCGATCTCCCGTGTCGTCGTGTACGAAATGCCCCAGCCGCCGAAGCACGTGACTGCCTCTTCGAGTGCAGGAGCGAGAGCGGTATGGCGCTGCTGCAGCTCATGCTTCCAGACGCTGTCATGATCGATCGTCAGATCGCTGATCCATCTCTTGTGTTTACGCGAAATAACTTCGCTGAACATGGAAGGGTGAGCGGATTTGAGGACGAGAATCGTATCGGTGCCCGATTCCAGGGGCATGGCGGGCCGATCTATTCTTGCGGAAAGAAGGCCCTCTCGCAGCCAGCCATAGAGCGTTTCCGCACGTTGCAGAATACCGCATTGGAGCAAGAGCTCGGCTGCCTGAGCCTGTGTCTGCCCGGTGCTCGGAAAAAGGCGAAACGGTCCACTGTCAAGCTGCTTGGGAACCATCAGCGACAGCGCCTTGTTCACACCCCAGGTGGACAGTGTGTGCTGCGGCAGCGGCGTTCGTGCGGACGAATCCGCCGAAAAAAACAGCTCTTCGAAATATAACGCATCGATGGTGCGCAGCGTTTCGAACAGCAATGGTTCGACAGGTTGGCGCCACTGTTCGAGGTGCGCCTTTTGCTTCTCGATTCCTGTTTCCAGGATGGCCAGGGCTTCATCACGCATCGGGAGCCGGGGTCCAGGCCAGCGCCTTCTCGATCGCCATGCGGTATTCGGTTCGGATGACCGCAGGCGTGCGACGCACATAATTTTCCGCCCGGTCACGGGCTTCGCCAGCAAGGCTGTCGAGATACGAAACGACTCGTTCGCAGGGCGGCGCAACGTACGCATTATCGAACTTTGGTTTGAGGGCTGTCCATACAGCGCCCTCATACCCGGCCTGTTCGGCCCAACGGGCGACAATGTCGGCTTCGGGGTGATGGGACCGGGATTCGGCGATCCAATAGCCTACCGAACGGTCGACGAATTTGCCGGGAATACCCTCACGCTCCGCCAGCGCGGCGCATGCCGTCTCGATCGACGGCATCTCCAGGACGGCCGACAACACTTTCACGGCTTTAGCAGACGGGGTGATGACGAGCGTAATACGGCCGTCGCTCGATTGCCGTGTGAACTCGACTGGTAGGCTCGGCCCATCGTGCGACCAGTCTGAGACGACGGGAAGCGATCGTGGGTCCCAGATCAAGGAGCCCCATCCCAGACAGGCTATCCTCATGAGGCCTCCGATCGATCGGGCGAATCCGTCTCGTCGTGGCCGGAAACTTCTGCCGCGGGTTCATCGGAGCGTAGCCAGCCGGCGACACGATCGACGACATCCGGTAGTGGTAGCGCGGTTTTCCCCTTGAGAGCACATTCCCAGACGGTCAGTACGCGCCAGCCCTCTTCGCGCAGCGCGGCGGCCTTGGCGGCATCACGGCGACGGTTGGCGGCGAACTTTTCGGTCCAAAAATCGTTCCGTGATTTTGGGACGGTCGAGCGATAGCACCCATGGGCATGCCAGTAGCACCCATGCATGAACACAGCGGCGTGGAACCGGGGAAACACGAGGTCGGGGCTTCCCGGCAGGCCCCGATCGTGCAGCCGGTAGCGAAATCCGCTTGCGTGAAGCGCCCGGCGCAGAATCATTTCCGCACCGGTGTTTTTCTGGCCGACGCTGGCCATGATCCGTGAGCGTGTTTGACGGTCGACCGTGTCCATCTCAGACCCTCGTAATGACGCGGGTCGTATCGAGCGCCTCCAGATGCCTGTGCAAATTGCGCGGTATCGTGCCCCCCGCAATCAGGACTCCGGCTTCCATATTTTTCTCCATGGCATGGCCGGTCAGATTGGCACTGGAAATGAAGCACAAACGCTCATCCGTGACCGCCACTTTGGCGTGGACTTTTCCGCCTGAAAAGGGTTCCGTTTTCTCATTCCAGGAATAGAGCCGGACCGTCGGGAGGGCTTGTTTCATATGACCGATGCCGTCGACCGAGACCCCGCCACCGTGCTGGTCACTGGACTCCAGCAGCATGGAGACGTGGACGCCGCGCTCTATAGCCGCCGCCAGCGCATCCATGACCGACGTGAGTTTATAGGTCACGAAGCTGGTCAAGAACAGTTTGTTCTCTGCACCCTGTATCACCTGAAGCAAGGCCTGTTCCGTCTTGCGAGTGGCGATCAGCTCGCTGGACGGGCCGGTCCAAACCAGTTCGGTCGTCTGTTCGGTCTTCGCTTCATGATATGCGTGGCTCGCGCCGACAAGCATACCCGCGAGTTCCATGGCGGATATATCACTGGCGGCCCAGCTTTCCGTCAGTGCCTTTACCCTTAGACGGCCGCCCGAAGTCAGGGTCCATCCCGATAATTCCGACGCCGCGTTCGGGCCGGGCAGAGCCTTGATCAGCCCGGCGAGCTGACGAATGCGGTCAGGCGGTGTATTCGCGACGAGATCGGTAATGGCACGAAGCAAGTGCAATCCGGCACCTCAATCGAAAAATGCCGCGTCCGTCTCGTCCAGCGTGGGAACGATCAGGGCGCGATCGATGTAACGGTTGCCGAATTCGCAGGAAGTCTCCGAGACGAAAGAGCAGGCATGACAGGCGGCAGCGTGAAGGGACCGGTCCTTCTCGGGTTCGTGCTCGGAGCAAAGCGGATCGGATGAACAAATCGTCGCCCGACCGAGCGCCTGTTTGAGCAATCGGCCGAGGTTATCGGGCTTTCCGAGTTCCACCAATCCGCCGAGTGTACCGTCGGAATCGGCGGCAGCCGTATAGATCAGTACGCCAGCCTGCTGCGCGTCTCCCTCGGTGTCCGCGTATATGCGCTCACGTATGCTGGCGGCGTTGTAGCCGCATTCGAGTGCGAGTTCTCTTATGAGCAGGTGTGACAGCGTGTGTAGGAGAACATAACGAATGCCCGGATAGCCCTCACCGGGGTCGAGTTTGCGGGCATTTCGCCAACCACGATGTCCGGCGACTAATTTCTTGTCCCGTGCCTGTACGGCGGGACGCCCTTCCCAGCTTTGCAGGGCCTTTTCATCGAAGCGAATGAAAATACCCTCACCATGAACCTGGGTAGCGGGCACCCACTGCGGCGGGTCCTTGCAGAGTGCCGCGCGGACAGGCTGCTCGTCCGGGTCACCGGACTCTTCCGGCGCTTCGACCCTCGTAAAGCCAAGCAACGCGTTGACCTCGCGTAACCGCTCCAGCAGCAAAACACTGTGTATCCGATTTTGATAGGCGGCAGGCACGGCGGCCGGCTTGCTAAGAAAGTGCGGCCAGTCGGTCGGCGGGCTGGGATCGGTCAGGACGTCCCACTCCGGCCCTTTGATGTCGGCGCCACCGACACCGGCGGGGGTACCGGATTTAATGGCCTGAACGACATCCCAGACGGCTTTTGGCGAGTGCTTGTCGATGCCGGGCAATGCCCCGGTTTTTTTCAGGGTTTTGATTGTGACCGCGACTTCGGATTCCGAAGCCAGATCCATGAAATAGTCCCACCCGTCCTGGACGAGTTGGGTGATCGGATCGCGTGCAAGGGGGATCGCGAGCGCCGAAAGCGTGATCGGGAACCAACTGTTCGTCGCACCGAGCAGAACGGCACGGGCCTGCTCATCGCACTCGTGGTCATACTGATCCATGTGGGGATGACGCCCACGGCACTGAGGGAGGTTTTCCTTGCCGGATTTGCCGAATGCATGCGCCATATTTCGCGATGCACCGCAAGAGTCGCACTTGACCCACAGGTTTTCGGTCTGGAGCGAAGCGCCGCTCTCGAAGAAGCGCAACAGGCCTTTACATGACGACGGCCCGCTATGAACGAAATAGTGCCATGGAAAATCGTCGAGATGACCGGCGCGGCACGCGAGCAGGAAACGCGCCGGCACGGCGTCCGCGTCCTTCGCGGGCTGTTCGCCTCGTGACCCGCGACAATCCTTGTGGATGAAACGGGTTCGTTCCGGTCTGTACCGGTCCTCTTTGCACTCGAACAAGCCGAGATCGTATGGCGACAACAGGCCGCATTTCACGCAGCGCAGCCAGCGCGGGAACGGCCGGACCGGAACGCCGATATTCGCTTCGGCGGACCAGACATTGATGTCATCACTGGTCTGAAAGGGCGGCATTCGCAGTTTTTCGACTTGGGGTCCGAGCGCCTTCCGGACGGCCGCCAACAACCGGCCCTCTTCGATCGGCTGGCACCGACTTTCTTCCCAGCGGTCTGTCGCCAGCGTCACCACCGACAAGCTCGGAAGGTCAATGAGCGCACCCGGACCGTAGGTCCAGAGAAGTTGCGATGGGCGGACGGCGCCGACGGGTGTCTTCTCGCTGGTCACGAGTCACCTCCATCGTCAGAGACCGGTCGCGTCGTCCAGTTCGGTTCGGTGCCGGTGAAACGCCGCGTATTCATGACCAGACGGACACCCGGTTCGACCTCCCTCATCGACATCGGCACAGTGAAGTTGTCCCATGCCTGGATACCCGGCTTGCGCAGGAGAGCGACGGTCGTGTCTTTATTCGGACCTTTGCGTTCATAGGCGAGCGTGCGCCCGCCTTTGTTCGCTTCGGTCGCCCATTCGTCGATGCGTTCCTTGATCTCGTCGGAGGCGAGCGCTTTCACCCATCCTTCCTGGGAAATGGCCCATGCCCGTGCGACCAAATTGTCCGCAGCCCGACGGACGTCGGCATCGCCCGTTTTCTCCAACGCTCCCGCACCGGCATTCGGGTTGTAGACGTCGTTTTCCAGACGGACGACGCTCAAAAGCGCACCGGTCAATCCCCTGTCCAGCGCCCGGGGGGAGAATGGTGTCACGGATTGCGCTTCCACGTGTTTGTAGAATGTCGCGTGATAATGCTCGAAGGTCTCGTAATGCGAGAGGTCCCGCGGTCGAGCCCATGTCAACACCGTACAGACGAGACCGGGAAATGACCGGCCGACACGGCTCGTGGCCTGAATATACTCCGCCGTGCCTTTCGGCTGGCCGTTCACGACCATAAGCCCGAGACGGTTCACGTCCACGCCGACCGACAGCATGTTGGTCGCGAGCACCACGTCGATCGACCGCGTATCCCCTTCCTCCCACCGGGTGACGAACCTGCCCTCGGACGCGTCGTATTGCGCTTTGAACTTCACTTCCAACTGGTCGAGATACTTCGGGATATCCCGGCTCGACACTCTCGATGTGAGCTCCCGGATATTATTGACGCTACGCTGTACGAGGCCGGGCCGGTCAACGAGGCTCATTTGCACACGGTAGGCGCGGGTCTGCACGTCGTCCTCCGCGAGGCGCTTCATCCCGCCGAGTTCGCGCAACGAATTGAAATATCCCACGGTCGTGAGATACGGATCGGCTGCTTGTCCGAAGCGATCGAACAGGGCCTGCGAGGCCGTCAGGAAAGCCGTATAGACGCGGATGAGCATTGCCGGGCGCGAACTGCCCGGAGAGCAAACGCCCATATATCGCCGGCCAGGCATATGCTCGATCGGCCGCTGCACCGCGAAGAAGTTGTCGTCGACATCGAGACCGTTCGGCGGGAACACCGCGACGCGCCGCATGAAGACATTGTTCACCTGCTCGGGCGCTTTACGGACTGTCGCCGTCGAGGCCACGATTTTCGGCTTTACGGTTTTGTTTCCGAGAGCCCAGCCCGAAAGCTCGTCGATGGCGGTCTCGTATAATCCGACCATCGTTCCGAGCGGTCCGCTGATAAGATGGAACTCGTCCTGTATGATGAGATCGGGCGGGCGGAGCGGCGCAACGCTTTTCACTTCCGTTTTGGGTTGCCCCTTGCTCGCGGTATGGCGCCCGGTGCAGTCGGCTTCCGGCCACAGCAGGCCATGACGCGGGCACTCGGTCGTCGCACGGCCGAACAGCGTCCGCGTTTCACCACGCCACGCCATCATCGCGAACTTGTCGACGGTGGCGATCAGCATGGATGGCGGGCGATGATAGATTTCCTCGTCGACGACGAGCACAGGCACACCGGGGTGGGCATTCTTGCTGGATTTGCCTTTCGAAAATTCGCAGCGGCCCTTTTTGTCACCACAATAGATCGTGGTCCGCTTGAGTAGCGTATCGACCTCTATATCCCGCCGGTCGGAGATTTCCGATCCGCACCAGGGACAGCTCGTGAGCTGCGCCGGCGAGGTGGCCCCCGCGTCGAACTTGTCGGGATCGCGGATATCCTTGATGGCTTTGTGGCTGTCCTGGGTCGTCCCCGGAGTCACCTTGTTTCCGACCCAAAGGCCGATCGTGAACGGCGTGTGTCCGAGGGTATCGTCTCCGGCGGCGATCGCCTGCTGACGCAGGAGTTCCATCGCACAGATCAGCGTCGATGCACGCTGGAACTGCTGTAGTGTCAGAAGCCGGAGGGTGTAGCGCATAATCACACCGAGACCGCGCATACCATCGTAGCCACCGAGATCACCCTGCAAACGCCTCATGGTCATCGCGAAAGCCGCAACGCCGAGATAAGCCTCGGTCTTGCCGCCACCTGTCGGGAACCAGAGTAGATCGGCATTGGCCGCGACCGGTTCTGTCCTGTCTTTATGTGCGGGATCGACGAGGGACGGCAGAGATAGCAGAATGAAGGCGAGCTGGAATGGCCGCCATGATCGGTTCTTGCGCGTCTCGAATGTCGCGAGTTCGACATCCTCGCCGCGCCGGCGCGCGAGCGCGTACATGCTGTGAATACGCTGACTGGCCATCGCCTTGTTCGCGACGCGAAAGGCGGTCAGGGCGTTTTCATTGGCAGGATCGGCCAAAACGGCGATCCCGTCTTCAAGGCGTTTCGCGATCTCTTCACAGCGTTCGATCGTCGCATGGGCCGGAACGTCGTGACCGAGCACATCGGTGCCGATGCGCGCCTTCTGATCGGCAATCCAGGCCAAATAGTCGTTCGAAAGGACCCTCAGTGCGCTGACGAGCTCCGGACGGTCCATGCCCGCGAGCAAGTCCATGTCGAGATAGCCTTTTCCGGTCATCTCTTTCATCGCGGGACGGTCTTCGGGACGCAGGCCCGGCGTTTCGGTGACCGGCACTTCGTATTCGGGCAGTACGGTCGTGCTGACCTCAATGGCACGCTCCGGGTCATCCGGCGGCGAAACGGCATGCACCGCGATGCCATGGCCGACAGCGAACTCGACCTGGCGCCGATAAATCATTTCGAGCGTGTCACGCTCGGGATCTTCACCCTGGGTCGACAAGGCGAGCCGCCGCCGGAAGATCGCCTTTTCGTGTTCGTCCTCAAGGGCACGCGCGACCAATTCAGGTTGGAACAGCCACGCGCTATCCTTGTTTTCTTCCGGCTCTTCCTGCGCGTTGACGAGGAACAGGGTAACGAGCCGGTCACCGTTGGCGTTTTTACCGCGAACGGTTCCCTGCACACGCACTTCCGGGTGCCCTTCATCGGGCGCGCGGTGGGCGATCGGACCGTCGGTCAACTCGATCTTCACCCGGCCGCCACAAGGCTCCCGTTGCCAAACCTTGACCTTCACCTCTT
This sequence comes from Labrenzia sp. R5_0, assembly GCF_017743835.1. Lineage (NCBI taxonomy): Bacteria > Pseudomonadati > Pseudomonadota > Alphaproteobacteria > Hyphomicrobiales > Stappiaceae > Labrenzia > Labrenzia sp. R5_0. The sequence continues at coordinate 215,698 of NZ_JAGHRK010000003.1, forward strand.
GCTGCGCGGTATCGACGACGTTGCCGTCGGCGTCCTTGATCTTCTTGTTCACGGTCTTGGTGTGGTCGTGGTCGTAGGAGCGGACATACCGTCCCCAGCGCGCTTCGATTTCGATCGCATTCACATCGCCGTCGACGCAGAACGTGTATCCGATGCTGGACGGTACGAGAGACTGGTTGCTCGCCGCATCGATCTCGTCCGCGGCATCCGCATCCGTTTCCACCTGACCGCTGGTCGTGTCGAATTCGGCGCCGGGATCGTGGCGACCGGTATGAACGTCCAGGTCGTCGGGCTCTTCCTCGCTATCGGCTTCGAGTGGACCTTCGAGTCCCTCGATTCCGCCACCGGACCCTCCCTGCTGCCGTGGTGCGATCTTTCCGACCAGGTAGCGGTCACGGACGCCCATATCGACGATCTGTTCGTACGGCCCGTTCGCCGGTCCGAGCAGGTCGTCGGTGACGGCGAGTTGTAAAAGCTCACGGATATAGGCCTGCTCCTGGATGAGCGGGATATCCTCAGGCGTCTTGCCTGTCAGCTTGGGAACCGCCGCCTCGAAGTCATCCCACTGCAGACGGGTGGCACCTGCCGAGGCAGGAGAGCTCAGGCCCGCGTCTGAAAGTGAAGCGCCTGCCATACCTTCCGCCACACGATCGAAATAGACGGTCGTCTCCTGGAGGTTCGAACGCAGACGAAGCACGCGACCGACACGCAGGACGTTACCGTCCTTGTCGGCAACGATGAGGCCGTCGCCTTCGGCGATCGCGGTCAGCTTCCGGCCGTCGCCTGGCAATGCCGTCATGTAAGCCGAAAAGGACACCGAATGTGCGTGGTCGGGTTCGCGTATTATCCAGGCGTTTCTCGTGTTTCCCATCGGCGACGCCCCCTAAATCCTGTCCACGATCTTTTCGAGCCGGTCCAGTTCCTTGCTCTTTTTGAGATATCCGGAATAGGCCGTCTGGGCACCGGCGATCAGGGAGTCGTAGTGGACGATACGGCTGCCGGGCGAAACGGCCGCCATCGAGGCCTTGACCCGCTCCGGGTTGTCCTTCTCGTCGTCGAGGGCCTTGCCGACCACGAACACGACCTCGATGTTCGGTGCTTTCTCCCCCTGCGCGAGCAGAATCTTGCGCAGCTTGTCGACATAGGTCTGACCCTGCTCCTGCAATTCGAGGAGCTTCATCTTACGCCCCGCTTTCTTGAGCTCGACGATGATGTGCTTGCCGGCGTTGGTGCGGTAGGCGATGTCCACGCGGCCAAGCTTTTCCTTCTCCGTCAGGTCATCGGTGATGACGCCTTCGTCGATGAGGCGGGATTCCATGATCTCGCTGTCGGTGGCGCGCTCCCACGCGGGGTCGAGAAGCCACAGATGATCGAACAGGTACTGCTGCAGCACCTTTTCCTTGGCGTCCTCGTCGACGATACCCTGGAAGTCCTTGATCGCGTCGAGGCGCGATCTGACGATGTCGCGGTAAAGGGACGCTTCGAGCGCGTCGCGGTCCGCCAGAACGGAGAGCAGCTTGTCGACATCGTGGATACTGGCGACGAATTCATCGGTCGAGCCGCGCATCCGCATGCGCTCGAAGGCGAGAATGCCGTGCCTGTAGAGCAGCTTCCGGTCTTCGTCTTCATCGACCGGCAAGGCGCTCAGTTTCGCGATCAGGGTCTCGGCGCTCTTTCGAAAGCCTTCCGGCAGCGTTTCGAACCATTCAGCGAGAGCCGGTGACGTTTCCTTCGCCTTGTCGACTTCGTGCTTGCGCCGCCATTCCGTCCAGCGCTTTTCGACCTGCGTGAGACGTGAGCGCAGAAACGCCAGAAGCTGGGCGTAGCGCGGATCGTCTTCCTGCACACGCTGCCGGTCGCTTGTCGCGATGTCCGGTTCGTCATCCTCGTCCAGGAAATCGGCTTCAATCTGCCCGGTCAGGTACTTGGTGTAGAGCCGGCCGTCATTGACCTTGTCGAGGATGTTTTCGTGGAACAGGCGGCCCCGCGCGAACACGACAATGCCGTTCAGATTGCCGGTGTCTTCGCTATCGAGTTGCTTGGGAAGCCGCGCCGTGCCTATCCATCCTTCGACAGTCCAGTCCTTGTCCCAGCCACCGAACCGGGGCGGCAGCTCTTCGTGTTCGAGGACATTGGGTATGTTCTTTTCCTCGGGCTCGAACTCGCCCATGGTCCAGAGGAACTGGACGATCGGCAAATCGCCGCGGTCATCCGTGGTGATGGGCTGGCCGTCGATCGTAATCGTGAAATCGTACATAGCCCCGATCACCGAAAACCGCCGCGCCAAGCGTTTGCGCAGTGCCGCGGCGCCGCGGCCGAGCCTCTGTCGCTTGATGTCCCGCAGGACGATCTTGGTGCCTTTGGTTACCGTGACCTCGTCAACGGGTAGCGGGTCGGGACGGTAAAACGGTTCCTTGTTTTCGACGGACTGATGAATGCCGTCGACGCTCATCCGCAGGCCGTGAGCCTGGCCGTCTTTTGCCGACTGCACGTCGATCCGGTTCGCGATTGAGAACAGGGACAACTTGCCGAGGCCTTTGCGTCCCATGACCTGGCGGCCTTTGGCCGTAAACTTGCCGAAAGCCTCGTCTTCCTCACGTCGTTGATAGCCGACGCGGAGATACTTCTCGTTCATGTCCGCAACAGTCATGCCGATGCCGTCATCGACGATCTCGATCCACTCCGCGTTAGGGTCTATCGTGATCGCGACGGTCTCCGCGTCGGCATCCCATGCGTTGGCGACCGCTTCGGTCAGGACAGCGGCGATATTGCTGTAGAGATTGATCCCGAGATGGTCGAGCACATTGAGGTCGACCGTCATGCGGTAGGTATCGGCGGTTGACGCGCTCTCTTCTAATCCAGGCAACGTTTGGTCGTGCGTCGTATCCGTCATGGACCACCTCCTCCCGCCGCAAACAAATCGTCGCGCATATCGGTATTGGACGCCTTCATGGATGCGCCGTGCTTGCCGGCGCCCCCTTTCTTGCTCTCGGCCTCGTGCCGTTCCTTGTTGAGAAGCGCAAGCCGCGAGAGAACCTTTTGACGCGCGTCCTCGCTCATCGTGTAGCGCGTATTCTTGCCTGCGGGCAGGTAGGCGACCTGGTGAAAGCCGATATCGAGATCGATGTCGTCGAATCCGTAGGTCGCCAGGACGGCTTCGTCTATCTGCTTCTGGAGGTCTCGGCAGGCCACGATAGCGGCATCATTGCAACCGGGATCATGGAAGTCGTTGTAGAACTTGGTCATACCCTTGTCGGTCGCGACCATGTAGTCGCGCCGGGCCTCGAAGAACTTTTCACCGAGAGCGGTCAGTTCTGCGGCATCGTCCGAAAGAACTTTGTCAGGAAACGGGAACGTCTCGAAAATGTCTCCACTAGTATAGGAGAGACTGTGCAGGTCCGCACCCATTGATGTTTTCTGAAACCACGCCCAAACTGCATGTATGTCAGACGAGAGCACCGAAAATACAGAATATCTGCTGTCCGCAAGCACATAGAGCTTCTCTGAAAAAGCAAAATCGTTCGAGAGAAAAGTGAACGATGGATACTTTGTTACGCCGCGAGATATAACAATGACTCGCTTGAGGCGCTCTTGATCTTCCCTCCAATCAGCGGGATGGCTACGAAATAAGGAGCCGCGCCCCACCGCATGAAATAAAGCAGGCCGCTTTTCACCGTATTGCCACCATTTTTGGGGCAAAGGATTACGCAATTTGAAATCGCCGTTGTCTTTTTTTCTTTGCCTCTCTGGCTTTACGTAAGTTTCCACGATTTCATAAGCTTGTTCAAATTTCTTTGCTTCTTCTTCTGGCCAATCCCAGAAGCTAATCACATAACATGCTGGTCGATAATTCGGGTCCTTATTAACTTCATTTCCCCCAATGAAAGGAAGTATCACCTTGTCATACTTTAAATCTAGAGATTTTATCTGATCCGCCTCATCGGATCCGATCTTAAATCCTTCTCCATTGAGAATAATTCCTTGAAACATCTGACCCGCGTTTTCGGCCAGGGGCCGCGGAGACTCTATTGCTAATTCATCAAGATAGGAGTTTATTGACGAAATCTGGACGCCATTCAGGCGGAAAGCCCCACCCCATGGTGATCTGGAAACATGTACCTGGTGTACAACAACGGATGCTTTTCCGGGCCAAATGATGTTTGTGTTCGCCGCAAAGATAGATGCGGAATGCGCCAACAACGCTTCAAGGCAAATCTCGCGGTTCTTTCCTTCGGCCAGCGAGCGTCTAGCAAGAAATCCAAAGTTTCCTTCACGCCTGATGATACGAAAAGCTCGTAAGAAGAAAAATGCCACGAGATCAGCAGTGGCTGCACCATCCAATGTAAGATTGTTGGCAAGATAGTCCTTGTAGCTTGGGCCAAATATGCCTGACAGTCTTTGGCTTCCAAGAAATGGAGGATTCCCCACTACCGCATCGAAGCCACCTCTCAGTCCGGAAAAGACCTCCGGGAATTCGAGCGGCCAGTGGAACGGCCGGCGGACGGGCTTGCCATCCGCCAAGTCCTTTTCGAGGCCGATCCTCGCCCGCCGTTTCAAGGCGGTAATGGCATTCGCCTCCCCCGCAATCGCATTGCCAGCTTCGACCGAAAGCGCCGCGGTATTCGGATTCTTGCCGTCAGCGGTCAGGACTTCGCCGATCAAGGCATCGGCGATCAGGCCCGGAAGTTCCAGTTTCGCTCGCGCTTCCTCGTCCATAGCGGCCATCGCCTGCACGTCGCGAATATCGCGTATCGGCCGGGCGCGAATGCCCGCGCGCACCTCGATCGCCGCTTCGATAGCCTTGTCGATTTCCTTGGCGAAGAGCTTCTTCGAACTGCCCTTGTCCGGCTTCATGTCGAGATAGAGCAGTTGGTCCAGGGCGTGGACGCCCAGAAGACTGTCACCGGTACGGAAGTTGTGGTCGAGAAAGCCGAAGGGACGACCCTTGGCGAGCGTGACCAGCCAGACCGAGAGTTTCGCAAGTTCCACCGCTAGCGGATTGACGTCGACACCGTATAGACATCGCTCGGCGATCAGGCGCCGCGCCGTGAGCAGTCTTTCTTCGGGATCGTCACGGAGGGGCTCGTGTCCGTTGCGCTTGGCGACAACGGCGCCTTCGGCCGTAACCGCGTTACCTGCCGCTTCGGCTTGCCGCCACGCTTCGACCAGCCGCTCCGAAAGCCACCGGCAGACCTGAACGAGAAACGCGCCCGAGCCCATGGCCGGGTCGCAGATTTTGAGGTCGAGCAAGACATCGGGCGCTCTGAGCCGCCACTCTTCACGCGGCTTGCCCTCGCCCGGCCCGTCGTAAATCACCGGTTCCAGCGTCTCCCTGACGATGGCCTCGGTCAGTGATTTCGGCGTGTAGTGCGTTCCGGATTCGCTGCGATCCGTGCCGAAGGTGACCGTGAAAGTGCCTTCGGGATAGACGAGCGGATACCCCCAGCTATCCATGCGCAGCAGGTGAAAGTAGGGTTTGATCCTGTCGCGCAAGGCCTGATCGCCGTGACAGGCCGTGAGCAACTTGTCGGCGTCCGCTTCGTCGACTTTCTTGGCGTAGTCATTTCGCACGCGGCTCGCCGAACTGCCAGTGCGTTCCCTTAACAATTCGAGGACGGCGTCATCTCCTTTGGCCTTCGCATCGTCTAGTTCGTCGATTGTCACCCAAGGCCGTTTCGCGCTCTTGGTGGCATCAAGGTCGAGGGTGACTTCCTCGGCCCGGACCACCGTTCTTTCGAGCAGGCCTTCATAGACGTAACCGATCTGTTCGATATCCAGCGCGCGATAGGACAGCGCCCTTCCCTGGAACAGCTGCACGGCGTCCAAAAGCAAGAGCACGGTGCGATTGTCGATCGGCAGCGGTGCGGCCGGATCGGATTTCCAGTTCGTTCCTTCCGCGCGCCCTTCCAAGAAGGGGAAACGATCGGGATCGAAGAGCGAGCCGCCAAGGGCCGGCAGGCGCATCGCCTCGTGTTCCACACCGCCATAGACTACCCTGAAAATCGAAAGCAGGCGCGACCACGCATCGAAGCGTCGTTCGAGGATTTCTTCGGGCTCGCCGCGCAATTGCATGCGCAGGGTCGAGACGGAGTAGTTGGCTTCATAGCGCTCGTCACCCAGAAGCATCAGTCCGCGCTCTTCGGCGGAAAGCAGGAAGACGATCCGCATCATGACGGTCAGGCCCGCTTCGTACAGCTCCGCCGGTTCGACATTGGCGAGAAGAGTGCGGTTGCGGTCGACGTCCGCCCGGTCGAGTGCCTGAATGAGCACTTCGACGGCGCGTCGCACCTGCTCCCCAAGCGCGTCGGTCACTTCGTCTTGATGTTTCACGGACTCGTCGAGCAGGGCCGGCAATTGCTCGCCGCTATCGACAAAGAACCGCCTTACACCCAGCAGATTGACGAAGGCCTGCAATGTGGCCGGCTCTTGTCCCCACAGCCGCGCGTACCAACTCGCGAAGGTCGTTACGCCGCCGATCGGCGCGTCGATGAACATCCACTGTTCACCGTTGGTAACCAGCCCCAGCCTGACATCCGCCGCGCGGCACAGATCGACCATACGTTCGGCGGGGCTGGCCGCCCAACCGTCACCTTTCAGCGGCTTGTCGAGCGGCGTGTCAGGCCCGTACTTGCAGACGAGCATCAATGGCTTGTCTGCCCGCTGGTCGTCGACAACGGCATAGTCCGGGCGAAGCGAAACGCCGAATTCGTCGACATCGTGGCGTATCGAGTCGGGCAGATCGGCTTGGCCCTTGAAGACGTCGCCCTTGCCGTCTTCGTCGAGTTCGAGGGCCTGTCTCAAGACGAAATCGATCCAGGCCTGGTGAATTTTCGACAGGTCCGGATCATCGAGGTCGAGCGCTTCACGCCACTCGTCATAGGCCTGCCGGATGGACCTCCGCCTATGCGGTTCGAGGTCTTCCAGGCCCTGGGGGAACGCATCCTTGAGAACCGGCTCGGCCAGGAATGGGCCGGAGATATCGATGAGTGACATCCACTCGGTATGCGGTTGGAGGTCGCTCATGACGCTGCCTCCATCGCCATGGACTCCGGCAGCAACATAATGACCGCGATGGGGAATGTTCGGGCGACGAAACCGTCGTAGCGCTGCTCGATAGCGGCCACTTCCTGCGCTTTCTCATCGGGGATTCTGGCTAGGCGCGCCCGCAAGGCGTCGGAGTCTCGACGAACCTGCAGGCGCTCGTCCTCAGAGAAGAGGGCTAGTTGCTGCGGCTGCGTGTCCTTTTCGAGTTCGCTTTCGATCGCACGCGCGAGTTCGTCGAGGACCGTTCCAATGTTCTTGATTTCCTGATTTTTGCGCGTGTTCAAAGTGTTTTCGAGATTTCGCAGTCGATCGCGAGACCGCGCCTCCACCGTCTGGAGAACGGAGTTCTCCTGGCTTTCGAAGCGGCTTGCCAATAGCTCGAATATGGCTTCCTTGTTGTCCAGTGGCCACGCGCGATCGAGCCAGTCGTCGATCTGGGTCACACGCGCTTCGCGGGCATAACCGCTCTCACGCAAATACCCACCGGAAACCGTGAGCTCTTCGTGCAGACGGTGATGATTGCCGCCAGTAATGACGAGGCGCGAGACGACGACCGCTGCCGGTGAGGACAGAACATCGTCCGGAAGTGACCTGATATCGACCCTGTGCAGCTTCTTGACATCGTCCGTCGCCCAGACTTCCGCGCGCATCAGACGGAGACACATCTGTACCAAACGGTGGTTCATGTGTACCAGAACGACGTCGTCACGGTTCCCGGCGACCTCGTGGTCGAACGTGATCGGCCGCAGCTTTCCGGTGAAAGGATGCCGAAGGCCTTCCAGACAGCGCGCCCATGATCCTGTGAGCGGCGGCATCTCGAATACGTTGCCTTCCGGGGCGTTTTCGAGATCGACCGGTTTCAACGGCGGCTTCTCGGCGAGAGCCAGGCCGGTTTTCACAGCGGCGAGGATACGTTCGGGGCGCAGATGGAAATCCTTGCGGGTTTCTTCGAGACGCTCGTGAAGCCGCTCGATACGTTCCTTGAGTTGGCGTTCGGCCTTCACGAAACGCCGCGCTTTAGCAGCGCGCGCCTCGGCTTCGCGTGTGTCGAGCTCGCGCCTCTGGCCTTCGATAAGGCCCGCCATCTGCGGGACGATCACTGGGTTAACGCAGCCCATGTCTTCGCGCATCGCTTCGAGCTTCTTGAGCGCACGGATAATATCGTCCTTGTGGCCGCCCAGCGTATCGCCATCCGCCTCGCCGCCGTCCACCGGATGCCAGATCAGGACTTCGTCCTCTTTCTGACCGTGCCGGTCGATTCGCCCGTTCCTTTGCTCCATGACGTTCGGATTGTATGGAATCTCGACATGTATCAGAGCGTTGCAGTAGTTCTGGAGGTCGATGCCTTCGGCCGCGGCATCGGTCGCGAGAAGAATCCTGACCTCGGAGTCGCGGGGATGGGTTTGAAAGGCTGCCTTGACGATCTCCCGGTCCTCTTGGGCCATGCCCCCATGGATGATGGCCAGGCGGTCGCCGCCGAAGCCATGGGCCGCCAAAAGCTCGTGTAGCCATTGATGTGTCGTGCGATACTCCGTGAAAAGGATAACGCGCCGATCGTTCCATTCGTCGCCCGGTTTGAGATTGGTTTCGATCCATTCGATGATGGCTTTCGCCTTGGAGTCGGGGCGGTGACTCGCGCCCTGCGCCCACTCCCGCATTCGCTGGAGCATGCGGCGCTCGTCATCGGATAGCGGCGCGGTACGCCTCGTAGCCTCTTCTACAGCCTCTTCCTGGGCTTCCTCGAAGCGGCCATCGTCAGCGTAATCCTCTTCGGCTTTTTGGATCGCCTTTCGCAGTATCCGATCGCTGAGCGCGTCCGGCTCGCGCACGGAGCTCGCTCCCGTGAGCGTCGCATGGTGTCGCTCCAATGTAGAAGCGAATGCCGCCGGCGAGGAAAACAGGCGCTTTTTCAGCAGGCTGTTGACGAACTTCGTGCCTGTCGTGCCCGTGTCCTTCGCTGTGCTTTCCCGGCTCGTGCAGTACCTGTCGAGCAGCTTGTGAATATCCCGCTCCTGCGCCGTGAAAGGAACGGTAAGCGCTTTGAGATTCCGCGCCGGATAGATCGGCTTGCCGTCTTTGTCGACGAGGTCGGTCTTGAGCCGCCGGATCATCACCTGGGATAGCTGCATCTCGTCCGGAAGGATGTTCCGTGAGAACCGCTGGTCGTCAAGTAGCTCCAGCAGTGATGTGAACGACTCTGTATAGCCGTTGTGCGGTGTCGCCGTCAGGAACAAGCGATGCTGGAAGTGCGGAGAAATGGTCCGTATCAGGCGGGTCCTTTGACTCTCGACGGCATAGTGGCCCGATCCGGCCGGCGCTATGTTGTGCGCTTCGTCGACGACGAGAAGGTCGAACTTGCGCGGATAGCTCGCGTGAACCGGAAGCACGTCCCGCAGCATTCGCAGTGCTTCGCCAGACTTGAGCCAATCGACAGATGTGATGAGCCGGGGGAACGACGTCCAGGGATTGGCGTGAATACCCCTGCTACGACGCAGTTCCCGAATGTAGTCCGAATTGACGACACGAAATTCGAGGCCGAATTTCTCCAGCATCTCCACGCGCCATTTTTCCTGCAGGGATGCCGGGCAAACGACCAGTGCCGTGCGCGCCCGATGGCGCAGGATGAGTTCCTGGATGACGAGGCCCGCTTCGATCGTCTTACCGAGACCGACATCATCGGCAATCAGGAGATTTGCGCGCGCCATGTCGATCGCGCGGACAAGCGGGTCGAGCTGAAAATGCTGAATGCTGACGCCACTTCGAAACGGCGCTTGCAGAAAACTCCGGTCGGCGTTGGTGGCCGCCCCCCATCGAACGGCGTCCAGAAAAGCCTCCAGCCTTTCGGTATCGTCGGTGCCCGTGATAGTCGGTAGCCCGGCCTTTTCGATAACGTGTGCGCCGGGCTCGACCTCCCAGATCACATCGATTCGCTCGCCGAGGCTATCTTCGTCGATCGAGGTGAGCGTCAAACAGTGTTGAGCGGCGGCAAACTCGCTGCCAGCCGCGGAGCGTTCGACATCGGCAACGACCCACTGCCGTCGCCGCACTTCCACTAGTTGACCGGGCTCGGGAAGGGAAACCAGGGCATGGTTCTCACTGGCGTTTTGCGCGGCAAGGACATCACTCATCAGGCCGCCTGTTTTCGTTCGGCCGCATGCTCTCGCACATGCAGTACGATGCTTCTGCCGATCGCGCGCCCCAGCCTGACCGGCACAGCGTTGCCGATAAGCCGCCCGATCGATTTCATATGAATCGGCGCCTTTGTCGGGACGAATTTGTAATTGCGCGGGAAACTTTGAAGGATCGCCCCTTCACGTAACGAAATGGCTCTATCTTGCTCGGGGTGGCCGAAGCGGCCATTTCCAAATCCGTAGTATTGTGTGGTCATCGTCGGCGCCGGTTCGTCCCAGGACATGCGTCCATAGACGCTTGGATATGTTTTCCCTGTACTTTTCTTGTGGCACTCGGCGATGAGGTCTTCATCCCAATCACGCCAGGTGCCGCCCGGTTTGGATGCGCGAATGCGACGAAGGTTGAGAGGCGAAAGGCTGGAACATTGATGAAGGGGATCGGCCGGACACGCTTCCCCTGCCGCTAGCTCAGGCAGGTTCGCAATAGCCTTTCGGACAGTGTTCTGCTTTCCTGCCGGCGTGGTCGGCTCGATAAGTTCGATCGGACCAAGCTTCGAAGCGAGCAGCACAAGCCGGTTTCTTTGCTGGGGCACTCCATAGTCGGCGCAGTTGACCACCTTGAATTCTACGTGAAAGCCTTCGGCTTCCAGGCCTGCGACGAAATCGGCGAAGATATCCTGCTCCACCAAGCGCGGCACGTTCTCCATCGTCACAAGGTCCGGCATCACTTCCCGGACGATGCGCCCGAAGTCATCAAGAAGATTCCAGCGGGCGTCGGCTGGGCCGGACTTGCCTTGCTGATACGTAGAGAACGGCTGACATGGCGCGCAACCGGCTAGCAACTTATAGGGAGCGTCCTTGTAGGCTCTTTCGAAGTCGTCTGCGGTCAGGTCTCCAACCGACTTGAGCAAAAAGTGCGCTTTATTGTTCGCTGCATATGGATATTCGCAGTCCGGGTCGATGTCGACGCCTGTAGTCACGTCGATACCGGCATTTTCCAGCCCGCGTGTCAGCCCGCCCGCACCACAGAACAAATCCACGGCGCTAATGCTTTTCGCGAGTGCAGCAGTCTCTGCTCTTGTGGATTGGCTTTGTCGGCTCGCGGCCATCTATCCCTCAATTTTATCATTGGACGTCTTTCCTTTGCGGGAGACGTCAATATGTTTCGCGTCATGGTGCTCGACATAATCGCGTATGAATTCGCGAAGAACTTGGGCGGCTGACTTGTCCTGTGTTCGACACACGGCAAGAAACCGCTCACGTAGATCACGCTGAATTCTGATGCGTAGGCCGACATCCTTCATGGCGTCGAGTGTACCCAATGGATACACGATTGTGTAGCCAAAAGTTCATTTTGGCCGAACCAGTTAGCTGTCGTCCCGACGCGCAGGTGCCAGGATGAAGATCACCTCTCTGGGTCAAAATCCTTGCTCCGTCGCCGACGCGCTACGGCGGTATGAGGCATGAGGAAAGCGCTTAGCTCTCCTACCACCTCGCTCAGTTCACCAGGATCCACGGAAAGATCCTCGACAAAGGTCCGCCATTGCCGCTGCTTCTGTTCATCCGTTGCGAATGCCGGCGTGAACGCATCGGGCGGCTCGGTCGGTATCGCTGTCTCTCGCCGTGCGAAAGTCGCCGCGATAGCCTGTGCAAGCCTGTCATCATTGAAGGCGAACGACCGGCTGAGAATCCAGATGTCGTAGAAGTCCTTCATCCGGCTGTTGGCGCGGCCAAGCGCCACCATCGCCTGGAATTTCTCCGCGATGACTGTCTCCCGCGCATAGGCGCGCAGCCTCGGCGCGGGCAGGTCGAGCATGACAGGATAGTCGACGACTTCCGCTCCAGGCTCCAGCGCATCGCCAAAGCCGATGTCGATTGTCAGAGTGATCCGGGCGCCACCGACTGAAGCGATCGCCCGCAGCCGGAGACCACCATAGTCAAGTTCTTCGCGAATGCGGTTGACACGCAGCGTGTCCGGATCGAACACGACGCCGTCTTCGACCTCGTGAGAGAGGATGTCCCGGAAAGTCGCCAGCATCGCGGCTTCGCTCGGATCGCCGAAACCCAGCAGATCGAGATCGCGCGTGCCGCGGTAGGGATCGTCGAACCAGCTCATCATCAGCATGGCGCCTTTAAGCACGAAGCGGTCGGTATGGGGTGACTGGCTTAGCCGGAACAGAAGGCGCTCCAGCGCAAAGCGCGTGAGCACCAGATCGAAGCTCTGCCCGTTCGCCTTGGATAGGTTGAGGAGCCGGGCGCGCACCGAGGCGCCGATATTCTTGATCTCCTTAGCCATTGGCGGTCAGCGCCTCCAGATACGGGCGGATCACCGTGCCGACCCCGCCTGTATCCGCGGCCCTCGCGATCTCTGCCGGCGTGGCTTTGCGTTGACGCAGGGCTTCCTGTAGGCCTTCGAGCGCGACGGAGAGACCGATCTTGCCGCGATGCCGGAAGCAGTCCGCGACGGTCTTCGCCACGCCGAATATCTTTACCGATACGCCTTCAATCGCATGGGTTTCGACGCTGTCAGCAAGCAGATCGTCCGAGAAACGCAGCACACGGATCGGCATGTCACTCGGCTTCGGCGTCCAGTCGTTCCGGCCAATCGCCATCCACACCTTCCTGGGAAGCTGATCCGTGAGTCCATGAAAGGCAAGCGCCGAGACAAGGCAGATCACTCCCTTGGGGAAACGCTTGGCCGCTTCGGCGAGACTATGGTTCGCGTCGAGCTCTGCGTCGGGAAGCTGGTAAAGCCCGCGCGCGAGACGAATGACCTCGCCATCTTTTTCCATGCGCCCGACCGTTGCAGCCGTGACGCCGGCGTCCCTGAGTTCCGAAAGGCGCAGAATCCCGCGTGCCGCGAGAAGATCGCGGGCGATATCGCGCTGGGACCTTGTCTGGGGCATGGATATATATTCTCGCACTTCAGTATCCATAGTGTGAGGTTTTGTATCACACACAACGGTGAAGGGAAAGACAAAGCGTTGGTGAAGTCGACCGCAGGACCCTGATCCAGCCAGCAAAGGAAGAGGGGCATCTCCCTACGGACCGGGCTGTCGAAGGAGCGGAAGCCCCGCTTCGGCTGACTGGGAGTCAATGTTCCGCTAATTGGTACCAAGTCGACTGCTCGTTGGAAGTCTGTCTTCGGAAAGCCTTCCCCTGCGTCCGAGCCCAGGTCTCGGCCGACCCCTTCTGCGGGGAGACCCCGCAACGCCCCCAGAGAGTAAGAGTTCGGCGGCTTTCGCCGTGACGGGTTTGGAGGTCGAGAGAGAGGCTCCCGGCCGGCCCGTCGCGGAGATTGACCCATGACGAACCTTGAAACCCTGGACAGCCGGCGTGACGCGAGCGGCGGCTACAAAGTCGATGTATCCCGCGGAGAGCGGATCGGCCGCGTCTCCTCGGAATGGTTTTCGCGGCCGGACGATGAGCGTTATCTGTCCCTATCGGAACTCTATACCTCGGTGAAAACCCGCGCCGAGCGGAGCCGTACACGGACGGTCGAGAGCGCAGCGATCCGCGTCGAGGCGCATCGCGACGATCCGGAAACCCTGGCGCTCATCCTGCCCGATGCCGAGACGCCGGTCGCGCCGACCCATTGGAGCTTCGGCCAACTCGCCAGCCTGGTCAGCGCGCCGGCGGCCTATCTTCGTCAGCTCCCGGCGCCGCTCGCCGGCATCAATCTGCAATACGGGCTCACCTCGCACCGCGCCGAGCAGATCAAGACGCTGGAGACCGAGGACGGTCGCATGGAGCTGCGCGCCGTCACCGGCCCGGACTATGGCCGCATCTATGACCACGAACTCGTCGCCGCCGTGCAGAAGATCGCAGGCAATGGCACCGGTGATACGCGCTGGAAAGTGCCCGGCACGCTCGACTGGTCGAGCGGCGTCTACAACCCGATGGTCGACATCACCAAGGACACGACGACGCTCTACGCCTCGGACCGAGACGTCTTCCTCTTTCTGGTCGACGATATGAACCCGATCGAGGCGGGCAAGCTGCCGGATGGATCGCCGGATCTCTATTTTCGGGGCTTCTATTGCTGGAATTCCGAAGTCGGCGCCAAGACGCTCGGCATCGCCAGCTTCTATCTGCGGGCCGTCTGCCAGAATCGCAATCTCTGGGGCGTTGAGGATTTTCAGGAAATCAGCATCCGGCATTCCAAATACGCCGCCAATCGCTTCGCGCACGAGGCGGCGCCGGCGCTGACCCGCTTCGCCGATTCCTCGCCACGCCCCTTCGTCGAAGGTATCCGTGCGGCGCGCGAGCGGATCGTCGCCCGCAGTGACGACGACCGCACCGACTTCCTCCGCAAGCGTGGGTTCTCCAAGGCGGAGACGGCCAGGATCGTCGAGACGGTCCTCGCCGAGGAAAGCCGGCCGCCCGAGTCCGTCTTCGACTTCGTGCAGGGCATCACTGCCCTGGCCCGGTCGAAGCCTCAGCAGGACGCCCGGCTCGATATGGAGGGCAAGGCGAAGAAGCTTCTGGAGCGCGCGACGTAGTCTGAGATCGGTGCTCTGCTTGTCCGGTCCGTCGCTTCCTCGAGAGGAAGAGGCGGGCCGGGTTTTTCGTGACGGGTTTGGAGGTCGAGAGAGAGGCTTTCGGCTGGCCCGTCGCGGAGAACTGACATGACCAAGTCTCAGAAAATACGCTTGAGCGCCTCGCGCGACATCCCCTTCAACAAGCTGGTGCTGAGCCAGTCCAATGTCCGGCGCGTCAAGGCCGGCGTCTCGATCGAGGAGCTGGCCGAGGATATCGCCCGGCGCACACTTTTATCCTCAATCACGGTTCGGCCGATGCTGGACGAGAACGGCGCGGAAACCGGCATGTTCGAGATCCCCGCCGGCGGACGCCGCTACCGAGCGCTCGAATTGCTGGTGAAACAGAAGCGGCTCAATCGCACGGCGCCCGTGCCCTGCATCGTGCGCACGGACGGCCTGGCTGAAGAAGACAGTCTCGCCGAGAATGTTCAGCGGGCGCCGCTCCATCCGCTCGACCAGTTCCGCGCCTTCCAGGCGATGCGGGAGAAGGGCAAGAGCGAGGAAGAGATCGCGGCGGCCTTCTTCGTCTCGGCGAATGTCGTCAAGCAGCGGCTGAAGCTCGCCGCCGTCGCGCCGTCGCTCCTCGACGCCTATGCCGAGGAGGAAATGACGCTCGACCAGCTCATGGCCTTCACGGTCAATCCCGATCATGAGCGGCAGGAACAGGTCTGGGAAACGATCAAGCGGACCTACGCGAAACAGCCCTATGAGATCCGTCGCATGCTGACCGAAGGTGCCGTGCGCGCCTCCGACCGGCGGGCGCAGTTCGTCGGGCTAGACGCCTATGAGGCGGCCGGCGGCGTCATCCTTCGCGACCTCTTCCAGTCCGATGATGGCGGCTGGCTGCAGGACGCAAGCCTGCTTGCGAAGCTCGTCGACGAAAAGCTCGAAACAGAGACGCAAGCGATCCGTGCCGAAGGCTGGAAATGGATCGAGATCGGCGCCGACTTCCCTTACGGCCACACCTACGGTCTGCGCCGGATTATCGGCGAGCCCGAGCCGATGAGCGACGAGGAGACGGCCAGCTTAGAAGCGCTCAAGGCTGAATACGATCGGCTCGAAGACGAGTACGCCGGCGCCGAGGAGGTCCCGGAAGAGATCGACATCCGGCTCGGCGAGATCGAAACGGCGATGGAAGCTTTGCAGGAGCGACCTGTCCGCTTCGAGCCGGACGAAATCGCCATGGCCGGCGTTTTCGTCAGCATCGGTCATGACGGCCGTTTGCGTGTCGAGCGCGGCTATGTCCGCCCGGAGGACGAGCCCCCGGTTGAGACCAATGGGCAGGATGAGGCCGATGGGATCGACGCCTCCGCCGACGAGGAGGTCGATCACACCACGGCCGCGGAGACCAGCGAGGAGACCGAAGAGGAAGAAGATGGCCTGAAGCCGCTATCCGACCGCCTCGTCATGGAGTTGACGGCGCATCGCACGCTTGCCCTGCGCGACACGCTGGCCAACGATCCGCAGACGGCTTTCCTTGCCGCTCTGCATGCAATGACGTTGCGGCTCTTCTACCACTATCCGCTGGATAGCTGCGTCGAGATCACGCCGCACAGCTCAAGTCTGGGTACTCAGGCGTCGGGTCTCGCCGACACAGCCTATGCGCTCAATATTGATGCTCGCACCGAAAGGTGGCTCACTGCGCTTCCCAAAGCGCCGGAGGATCTGTGGGAGGCACTGGTTGGCTTCGATAGTGATAGCCGCGAGGCTCTGTTCGCGCATTGCGTCGCCATGACCGTCAACGCCGTCCATGAACCCTACAACCGCCGGCCGCGGGCGCTCGCCCATGCGGACGTGCTGGCGGCAGCGCTCGGGCTCGACATGGCGGCGGCCGGCTGGACGCCGACGGGCGAGAGCTATCTCGCGCGCGTCACCAAGGCCCGCATTCTGGAGGCCGTGCGCGAAGCCAAGGGCGATGAAGCCGCCGACCGCATCGCGGGTCTCAAGAAGCCGGACATGGTCGCGGCGGCCGAAGAGCTCCTCAGCGCGAGCGGTTGGCTGCCCGAAGTGCTGCGCATGCCGGGCCTTCCCGAGGGCGAAGCGCAATCGGCGGAGAACGGCGGCGAAACGGCCATGGGCGATTCCGCCGTCATCGCCGATGATGAACCTGTCACCGGCAACGCCTTCGCCACCGCGGCCGAGTGACCGGGAGCCATTCCCCCGTGGCTCCCGCAGCCGCCCCTGGAGCCCGCCCATCGTGGCGGGCTCCTTCTTTCTTGCTGTCAGTATGGAGGCGTGGATGACCGATACAACATCCGACATCACGCGACGGCTCGCGCGCGAGGCGGAGGCCGTTTGTCGCCATTATCTCTCCAACGGACGCAGACAGGGCCGCTACTGGATCGTCGGCGACGCCCGAAACACGCCCGGGCGCAGTCTCTATGTGCGTCTGACAGGACCAACTCATGGTCCAGGCGCTGCCGGGAAATGGACCGACGCCGCCACGGGCGAACATGGCGATTTGCTCGACCTCATTGCTTCCGCACAGCAACTCCACACCTTCGGGGATACGCTCGATGAGGCGCGACGCTTCCTGAGTCTGCCGCGCACCGAACCGCCACGACGTGATAGCCAATCCGCACCCGCCGGATCATCGGAGGCGGCACGCCGTCTTATCGCTATGGGAAGGCCGGTCGGTGGAACGCTCGCCGAACGCTATCTCCATCGGCGTGGTCTTGCTCGACTTGGCGATGCGCCAGCGCTGCGGTTTCATCCGCATTGCTATTATTGGCGCGAAGGTCAGCCGAAAGAGGCGCTACCAGAGGCCTGGCCCGCATTGCTTGCGAAGGTCACGGACGGACACGGCAATCTCACCGGCGTCCATCGGACCTGGCTCGATCCGGCGACAGCACGCAAGGCGCCGCTCGACCCGCCGCGCAAGGCGATGGGGAATCTGCTCGGCCATGGCGTGCGGATCGGGGCCGCGAACGACATTCTTGCTGCCGGCGAAGGGTTGGAAAGCACGCTGTCACTGCGCATGGGGTTACCCGACCTGCCGGTCATCGCCGCGTTATCGGCCAACCATCTCGCCGCGATGATCCTACCGGCAGGGCTTCGGCGTCTCTATATCGCGGCCGACGCCGACGAAGCAGGCGCCATGGCGGCTGACAAACTGACGGAACGCGCAGATGCCGTCAGCATCGATACGATCCGGCTTTCTCCCATTGGCAATGACTTCAATGAGGACCTCCGCAAGCTCGGGCGGGACGGCCTACGGGCGCGTCTGGGGCGGCAACTGGCCACGGCCGATTTATCGCGGCTGCTTTCCTGCGACACCTGAGCAGTTGAACAGGACAGTCATCACTCTCACCTGCGTCATCACGGTGTCTCGCTATCCGAGAGCCACGCCTTCGGCCTTCCGAGAGGAGCGAGACGGAGCGGAGCCCGGCCGGGCCGGCAACGGCTGCGGCGGCGCTCTTTTCCGCCGCCGGGCCCACCCCACGCGTTTCGCGTGGGGACACAAACCATATCTGCGCCCGGCTTTGCAGCGCGAAACAAAAGAGCCCCGCCTCCGCCGTCCTCCGCCTTTGGCTCCGGCCGCCGGGATCGGCGGTGCAGTCCCGGCCAGCCCCCGCTTTTCCGTCGCTCGAGAAGGCCGCGAGACGCGCGGCTCATGCCGAACAGGAGACGATCCCATGACAGCCGAGACCACCGAACCAATGGCCAGTTCCGCAACCGCCATCGCGCTCGAAGAATTGCAGCTCTACGGCTACCGGTCTTTCGCCGACGAGCCCGATCCGAGGCCCTTACCTGAAGCCGATGCCCTCCTGGCTGCGATGGCCGAAATCTTCAACGCACTCGCCGCAACGCTGAGCGATACGCGTCTGGAACCGGACCTCGAAGACCTGCTCTGGTCCGTGACGAACCTGTTTCATCGCACGGCGGCCCGTATCGATCGCGAGCTCGACGACAACGAACAGGCCCAGAAACGCTCGCACAGCGAACAGGACGGATCGGAAGTGCGCTCTGTCGAGCTCGAAGCCCTGACGGCGCAGGGCGTCACGCTGATCGAGCGGCGCAATGCCTACGAACTCATGCGCGACATCGCCGCCGACCACTTCGAGACCCATATCGGCCAGCCCTGGCGTCCGCACTCGGGATCACGGATCAGTCGCCGCACGCTGACGGCCGCCATGATCGACAGCCGCGACTATCTGACAGCGAAGCGGCGCGCCGAGATCGAGCCTCTCCTGCCAACTGGCCCACGCGTGGCTTTCTCCGGCGGGCTCGACGTCACCGACCATCACGCCATCTGGGCGGCGCTCGACCGGGTGAAGACCAAGCACGCCGACATGGTGCTCCTGCATGGCGGATCGCCCAAAGGCGCCGAGAAGATCGCTGCTTGCTGGGCCGACGCCCGAAAATGCCAGCAGATCGTCTTCAAGCCCGACTGGAAACGCCATGGCAAGGCCGCCCCGTTCAAGCGCAACGACGCACTCCTGGAGGCGATGCCCATCGGGCTTATCCTCTTTCCGGGGTCCGGCATTACCGACAACCTGGCCGATAAAGCCAAAAAGCTCGGTGTACCGCTCTTCGATTTCCGGTCTCCGAAACGCACCACGCAGCCAGCGTGATGCATCGGATGCATCACCCGATGCGCGCGCCGGTAATTTCCGGCGCGCTGCTTTGCGTTATGCTTCAAATGGCGGCTGGCAGAGGCGCTCCGTCCACAAGGAGACCGCCCATGTTCCTGTCCGCGTTTTTGAGCATCATCGGGCTCGGTTTTCTGTGCTGGCTGCTGTTCAGCCTGGCCGTCTATGCGATGCCCATTTTTGTCGCCGTCACCGTCGGCATGCATGTCCATGACAGTGAGGCCGGTCTAGCCGCCGCCTTCGTCTCGGCCTTTCTCGCAGGCGGGGCGACACTCGTCGTGGGTCAGATCGCGTTCGCGACAATCAAGTCCAGCCTCGTCAAGCTCGCCATCGGCGCGCTCTACTCGGCACCTGCGGCCGTCTCCGGTTACCACGCCATCAAGGGCCTTTCCGAGATCGGCGGCGCGGGCGAGACTTGGACGCTAGTCTTCGCGTGGACCGGCGCCGTCATCGTTGGTGGCACGGCCTGGGTGCGGATCGCCTCGCTCGTAGGGCCGGACGACGGCGCGCCGGCAGCACACCACGCAATGACCGGCGAGCGCCCAGCCCACGACGGATGAGAGCCCGAGCCGCCAGAGTTAAGTGCCGAAACCATCGATAGCTGCACAAAGATCGAAACAGGTGGTTCGGCCCTGTGCCGCCCTTTTTCCGTCGTGCCCCACTGCTCAAAAAGCCGCTTTGATCGCTCGCCCCTGTCCCCCTGCACCCCAGGAGCACCGGGAGCACATTGAGAGCACGCGAGCACGGGATCACCAAGAGCACTGGCGGATTTCTGGCAACCCTTTGAAATGACGTCCTGTTTCAGCTTCATCGCGCGCGATCGCTATCCATACAATCATTGAATTGACAACAAATGTTGTCGACTGGCATCCTGAGTGCGCGCGGTTTATACGTTACTCGGAAAGGAAATATCTTATTAAGTCATTGTTTTTGCTGTTATTGTCGATCATATTCAAAGCATCGGAGGGTGGGGCTGGCAAGCGTGGGGTCCAAACCACGTCAAGCCAGCGCACCACACAACCGGCCAGGGCGGCGGCACACATCACTCTGAAGGGCCGGGGGTCCACACCTCGGCCCGCCCCCAACAAGGAAGGACTATACAATGGCTACTGCCAGTAAGAAACGCGTCAGCAAGATCGCCCGCCAGAAGCTTGCCCTTAGGGAAGAGCTCTGGCCTGGCCTGGATATGACCCGACTTTGGGATCGAGAGAAATCCGACGGCTGGCTCAGCGTGCCTCGCGCCATGCCGCTGCTCTTGCAGATCATGGACAGCCTGTCCAAAGGCAAGCCCGTCTCATCCACGTATTTGGATCTCTGGTGCCGGACGTATGACGATGCTTTCATCATCGCGAACAAGGAACGAGAGATGGCGTTCTTTTCAGGATTTACCGGCGAGCGTGCCGTGCGGACCTGGGCCTCGCGCATGCGCATCCTGAAGGATCTGGGGTTCATCGACATCAAAGAGGGACCCAGCGGCCCGATCAGTTACGTGCTGCTGTTCAACCCCTATCATGTGGTACGCGACCACTATGAGAATCGGCACGTGAACGAAGCCTTCTTTAATTCTCTCAAGCAACGCATGATCGAAATTGGCGCAAATGATCTTGATGCACCGCCTGTGACAAAGAAAAGAGCGAAACAAGCTGTCTCAAATTAAAGGAATGACCTTGAACACCGAATCTTGTGTGATCCTATGGAAATCAACTTGAAGTAGATACTTTATATTTAATGACCATAGAAACGAGATAAAGTAGGAATCCAGAATGCACGACGGCAAGCCGACAACCACGCGGGACGAGAACGCACACATGGATGTCGCCGCTTTTCTTCGTGCCTATCAGATGCGTGCCGGCAACGTTATGTGGCTTCTTGGCGCCGGTGCCTCACGAGCCGCCGGCATCAAAACAGCTGGCGACATGATCTGGGATTTTAAGCAGAACCTATATCGCTCGCAGAAGAAGCTGCCGCCGAATGCGATCACCGATGCCGGTGACCCGGCCGTGCGGCGCAAACTCCAGAGGTACTTTGACGACCTCCCGGGCTTCCCGGCCGATGGTGCGGCTGACGAGTACGCCCGTTTCTTCGAGGCGACGTACCCCAACGCGAACGATCGACGCGCCTATCTCGACAAGCTCATCAAGCTTGGAAAGCCAACCTACGGGCATCTGGCACTCGCGCTTCTGATGCGGGAGCAATGTTGCCGCATCGTCTGGACAACCAATTTCGACAAGACCGTCGAGGACGCCGCGGCCAAGATCTATGGTTCGACGAACGACCTTGTCGTGGCCGATCTTGGTGACTCGAAGAAGGTTGCCGATGCGCTGGATGCCAAACGCTTTCCAATCTACGGCAAGCTGCACGGCGACTACCACTCCGTCGAACTCAAGAATACCGACGACGAACTTCGGGAGCAGGACGCAGAGATGCGTCGGGCCCTGGTGCAGGCGTGCAAGGGCAATGGCCTCGCCGTCATCGGCTACAGCGGCCGCGATGCGTCGGTGATGGACGCTCTGCGGGAGGCGCTGGACGGCGGCCGCGGCTTCCCGAATGGACTCTTCTGGTTCAAGCGATCCGGTGAAGCATCGTTCGAGGCGGTAACCGAATTGATTGACGAGGCGCGCCGCCTCGGTGTGGACGCCCATATAGTCGACAACGAGACCTTTGACGAGTTGCTCTCGGATTTGGTGCGATTTCTGCCCGAGACCGCCAACAAGCTCGGAGATATCGAAGGGGCGAAGCCGCCGCGGCTCGGGACTAGACCGCTAAAGGCGCCGGGCGCAAAGGTGCCGTCGATCCGCACCAACGCATTGCCCATTATCTCACACCCCGTGATGTGCAAGCTGATCGATTGCGACATTGGTGGCTGGAAAGATATCCAGGCAGCAGTCGAAAAGGCCGGTGTCGATATCGTGGCAAGACGTACCAGGGATGGTGTCATCGCCTTTGGCCGAGATCCTCACGTTCGCGCGGCCTTTGAACCCTTCGGCATAAAGCGGTTCGACACGCGCGCCATTTCCGACACAAGCCTCACTTTCGAGAGCGAGGAACGCCGCCTCATCCGGGATGTGCTCATGCGCGCGCTCAGCGACCGGCCCGACATCGAGATACTTCGCCGAGGCTGGCGGGTCTTAGCCCTTCCGAACTCGCAAACCGTCAAGCCGAGTCACTTTAGGAACGAGAACATCAACCCTGTTGACCGGTTGAGCGGCATGGTGGGTAACACGGGTATTCGCTGGACCGAGTGCTGCGAATTGCGCCTCGACTACAAGCTCGATCGGCTCTGGCTCCTGATGGACCCGTGCATCCACCGAGATGTTCCTGAAGGGGCAACGGTCGAGCAAATCGACGAGTCCAAAGAGTTCGTGCGTGCCCGATTGGCAGGGCGCTTCAATCCAAAAGCCAACGCCATGTTAAGCGGATGGGCGCGGCTGCTTCTCGGCACTGATCGAACTGTCACGCTGAAGAGTTTCGGGATTTCCGATGGCATGGATGCGACCTTCGAAATGTCGACGATTACCGGATTCAGTGGGGTGAGCCGATGACCGAATCCCCCCAGCCTTTTCACTTGCCCGGCTACGCGGTGCTCCAAGAACAGGAGCTGCGCTTCGGCGCTGAGGATTCGAAAGCGGTCGATCCACACCCGTTACAGGGGTTGCTTCGATTTGGCCCGTATTCCCGAGACAAGCTGGCGGCGATCGCCGACCCGATCCGTGTCGCGATTATCGCGCCCGCCGGACAGGTTGAGCGGGTCAACGACCTCTTGCGGGAGCTTCAGCAGTCGCATCAGCCGCGCGAACGACGTCAGTATCTTCCCGGCTTTCCGGGCTTCTCAAAGGTCTTTCATGTGAACATGGGGCCGGCCGGCCCGCAGGCGAATGTGGAATTGCCCGCTGATCTGACCGAACAGATAAGGCGCGCCGAAAAACCCCACCTCAAGCTTGCCGAAGCGCTCCAACATGCGCTGCGCGCGCTCCGACATCAGCGCGACGCCTTCGATGTCGTCTACATCCTGTTGGACAAAGCATGGGAGCCTGGCTTCTTTGGCGGGGATGGGGACGATTTCAACCTCCATGACTACGTGAAGGCCATTGCCGCGTTCGATGGCATACCTACCCAGTTTCTCAACGAAGACCGTTCACTGGCTTACCATTGCCGCGCCAGCGTGATGTGGCGCCTAGGCATCGCCCTCTACACCAAGGCCGGCGGGGTGCCGTGGGTGTTGGCCAACATTGATCCGGGTACGGCGTACATCGGTATCGACTATGCGCTACGGCCGAACACAGACGCGGATTCCAAATTCGCGATCTGTTGCAGTCAGGTATTCGACGCTGAAGGCTCAGGGCTGGAGTTCGTCGCCTATGAGGCCAGTGGCGTGCGCATGTTCGGGAAGAACCCATTCCTGCATCGCGACCAGATGATGAAGGTCATGGCCCGCAGTCTGGCCGTCTATCAGCGCAAGCATAACGGGGCGGTTCCGTCCCGCATCGTCGTCCATAAGAACACGGAGTTTAAGCCCTATGAGATTGATGGGGTTTTTGACGCCTTCCCAAACACGGACAACATCGAGCTCGTTCACGTGCAGCAGAACAGCGGATGGCGTGGCGTTTACATCCCCAAGCCCCAGCAGCCGAATGGCTATCCGTGTCTACGAGGCAGCGCATTCCAGCTTGGCCAGCACACCTCTTTGCTGTGGACGCAAGGCGATCTTCCTGCTGTCGCCAATGGCAAGTCGTACTTCAAGGAAGGGAAGGGCACGCCCGAACCTCTTATCCTGAACCGCTATGCCGGGCGCGGTGCGATGGATGACCTGTGCAAAGAAACCCTCGCGCTCACCAAGATGGACTGGAACAACGACGGTCCCTATGACCGTATGCCTGTAACGCTCAACTTTGCTGGTTCCCTCGCATCCGTCGTTAAGCAAATGCCGAAACTCGAGCCGCATTCGTACCCTGTGCGATTGCTTATGTAGGAACGGTAAGGGGCCGCTCTTCCTCCCATCAGCAAATAATCTCTTAGTCGCGGGCGCGCAGCCAAAGATGGATAAGGTCGTCTTGCCCCCCTCTTTCTGCATGCTGACCGTTCGCCGTAATCTTCGTTAGGAAAGAGGGGCAGGTCGACGCTCGAGGTAACGTTGCGAATCGCCGTTCGAGCTTGGGAGCTGGTGAGCCAACGCCGCGCATCGGTCCGAAGGATCGGTCCGGGGCGCGATTCTGGTCTCCCACCCTCCTGACCGGGACGATATGTCTCCGCCAGTCTGCACGCCGCCGCCTGTCTTCGCACGACACCCGTTGCCGGGATATTGCCGGTCGCACGATGTGGCTGTCAGGTCTTCTCCCATGTCCCCATCACCCGCCTCCGTCACGGCCTCTCATGGGCTGATCTGGCCGGGGCCGGCTGACGCCTCGACCGCCTCGGCCGCAACGGCGGGGCCGGACTTTCTTCCCCTAGGCTTCGCCCATTCCTCGCGCGTCAAGAAACTCCGGCCCCGCCGTCCTCCGCATCCGCTCCGTGTCCATGGACTGCGTCGGCGGTCGCCCCGGCCTTGTCGATCGCCATCGAGGCCGCGACGGGCGCGGGCTCGAAAGCCAAAAGGAGAACTGACATGGCCACCATCGGAACCTTCAAGAAGACCGGCAACGAGTTCGTCGGCGAGATCGTCACCCTGAACGTTCAGGCGAAGAATGTCCGCATTGTCCCCGAAGAGGACCGCACGAACGACAAAGCTCCCTCTCACCGCGTCGTCGTCGGGAGCGCCGAGATCGGCGCCGCCTGGTCCAAGCGCTCGAACGAGGGCCGCGACTATCTGAGCCTCAAGCTCGATGATCCGAGCTTCTCCGCGCCGATCTACGCCAACCTCTTCGACGATACCGTCATCGAGGGTAGCGAAAGCTTCAGCCTCATCTGGTCGCGATCCCGCCGTCAGAACGGCGACTGACGCCTCCGGCGCTCCGCCCGAAAACCCGGGCGGGGCGTCTTTCATGGCTTTCAACCCTCCCGCTGATCGTCCAGAAGCGCCGCCGGTTTAACGTCAAGCGCTTCGGCCACATGCCAGAGCGTAATGATGGTGACGTTCTGCTGGCCGCGCTCCATGGCGCTTATGTGTGCGCGATCAACGCCCATCCTGTCTGCCAAGGCGGCTTGGCTGAGACCTGCTTTCTCTCGAAAAAACTGAAGGTTCGCGCCGAAAACTGTTCGAATATCCATCCGCAATGAAAATGCGGATCGCGTATTTTGATGCGACGTATTATAATACGCGGCCCCGAGGGTCACTCGGCCACGTGGCTGCGGTCAGTACCGCAATTTTCAACCGACCGGCGCTTGCGCGCATCGTGGTTTCCGGTTCATTAATAAAGTTGCTCGATCTGCGAGGAAGCTGAATGCCCGCCACCCAGCTAGAGATCGCCGATGCACCACCGGACAAACGGGCCGTGACGGCTTACGATCAGGATCATCTCAAGCTTTACATGCGGCTTCTCGACGCCGAAGCGGCTGGCGCCACGCTAGAAGAGGTGTCAGCGGTGCTGCTCGGTATCGACGCCAAGGCGGAGCCTGAACGTGCTCGCCGTGTCCACGAGAGTCATTTATCCCGTGCGCGTTGGATGACCGAGCACGGGTATCGCGACCTTCTCAAAAGTGGCTTTCCCGTCCGCTAAGCGGTGAGTGATGCATAAGATGCATCGCATGATGCATGCAGCCAAGCTATGCAATCACAGATTTACAGCGAAACATCCCAAGCAACTGGCGTCGTTATTTTTTCGGCGCCCTATTGGGAGAAGTTCGCCATGGCGGCCGATTGGCGCGACGATAACCAATACGCTCATTTCGACGAACTCGGCATCTCGGGCCTCGCCTGGGAATGCCTTCGGCGGAACACGCACTATCGCAAAGACTACGACATGATGCAGGAGGGCGGCGGCGCTCCAGCCGATTGGGGGTTGCGATTTCCCGGTAGACCCAGAGCTCAACGCGCTTGGCGCTCCCGTCTTCTGGCTGCCTTCCGCTGCACCCGCCGTGGTTCACCTGATCGCGTCTCTGCCCGACATCGGCCTGACCGCCGCCATTCCTACCGACAGCATCACAGAGCGCAGAACGGGCGCCGACGGACTGTCATGGATGCGACTGGAGAACGGCGCCAATCTTGTCGGCGATCAGGCCGATGATCAGCCCGTAGGTCTCCTTCTTCCTCTCGATGACGCCTGGCCCGTGCGGCTTGCCGCCGCTGACCGGCTGTATCGCCAACTCATCGACCGCGACGCCGATCCGCCGATTACGCCGCATCGGCGCGAGCGTCTGAAACGCGCCCTGCGCACGATCGATGGGCGACAGAGCGGCGCCAGCTATCGTACTATTGCTACGGCTTTCTTCGGCGCCGATCGCGTCGCCGCCGAACCGTGGAAGACCAGTTCGCTCAAGGCCCAGGTTGCACGCCTGGCCTCGTACGGCCGAATGATGATCGATCGCGGCTATCGCCAACTTCTTCAGGGCAAAGGCCGCTGAGGCCGCCAATACTTCACAGTGACTGTGCGCCACGGAGGGTTTTCGGTATGTTCATCGGATGACGCAGCCTTCGCAAGACCTTGATTCCAGCCTTCCCAGGATTATCGGACGCACGCGCCGGCTGCCGTCTCAGCAACGAGCTGTCTTTGACCAGATATTTCATAGTGGAGGCGGCTACGTTCTCGACTTCTCCGACCGAACGATGGCCGAGTGGTTCGAGGAAAATTTCGACATCCAGATCTTCCAGGAGCGCTTCCAGGTCGAAGGCGCGAGCAAGGGCAAGACACTCAGAGGCTTCGTCGAAGTCGCCGAACCGCGCCTCGTCGCTCAGGTTCTTCGCGTCTTGTGGACGTATCGCTGCAGTCTCGATGGCTACGTGGATGCGGACGCCGAGAAGGAAGAGCGCCTGAAAGCATGGCTTGAGCAGTTCACGAGTGAGCTTGAAAATGCGTCTACGCTGAACCTCGACGACGCCTTCAAGGACTTCTCGCGCGACACAACGCTTCCCAAACTGCGTGCGTCCATCGCTGCCGATCTTGTCGCAGAAAAACCGGATGTCGCACTGGATCGTGTGCATACCTACTGCGTCAAACGATTCCGCGATCTGCTCGCCTCGCGGAACCAGGCCGTCGATGCAAAGACTCCGCTCGACGCCATATTCGGCGCATACGGCAAGGCCTTACGTGATGAAGGCGCGGTGAGCGAATTCGCCCTGCCGACCCTCCGTGTTCAGCACAGACTGTTCGACAGCCTGAACCAGGCCCGCAACAAGCGCTCCTTCGCACACGACAATGAGCTTCTTGAGGTTTCGGAAGCGCAGTTCATCATCGATTGCGTCCTCGCCTCGCTTGCATTCATCAAGCGCATAGAAGCCTCGCGGCAGACACCGGCCGCCGATTTGGGTGACGAAATCCCGTTCTGATCGAGCCCGCTGCAGTGTCATTTACTGCCGTCATTTAGGGGGTGACGTTTTCGCTGTACGCTGATCGTCATCCCTCCCGGCGGCGCTTCTCCGCTTTTCTCGTCTCCGACAGTCCCGCGCATCCTGCAGCGGGACGGCCTAACCGGAGACGCGACCCATGCCAGACCCCAATGCCGGACTTCCCCCACGCTATCTGCGAACGCCCGAGGCGGCCCGTTTTCTCGGCCTGTCGGGCAGAACCCTCGAAAAGCACCGCACCTATGGCACGGGGCCGCGCTATTCGAAGATCGGCGGGCGTGTGGTCTATGCGATCGAGGATCTGCAGGCCTGGGTCAGCCGCGGCGAGAAGCATTCAACCTCGGATGACACGGGCCAAGAGGTTCTGCCCGCCAAGCGGCATTCCGCGATCTCGCCCGCTCATGTGCGGAAGGCCCGCTCATGAGTGGCGGCGCCGCAGTCGAACTCGTCTGGATCGAGAAGCGGATCGAGCACTGGATTCGCTTCGGTCGAATCGTGCGGACTACGATTCAGAGCCGCAGTCGCAGCACCGCCGCCTTCGGTGCCGGCGCCATCTTCGCCTTCGTCCGCTGGCAGGCAAATGACTTCGGCACCGCGGTAAGCCGGATCGACATCCTGAGCGCGCCCCGACCGGGTGAGCCCTATGCGACCGTGCCGCATGTGACGCCCGGCGGCGACAGTCTGCTGCGCCTGTCCGGCTGGCCCAAGGTCGAACGGGTACTCCAGATCGTCGATGCGATCGAAGCGCTCGGCATCGACCCGGCGGACGCCGCGCCGGACTACTGGCGCCACGTTCACAACAGACTGTCTGCGGGCCTGGAGCCCCGCAGTTACACAGCCGCTCAACATCGCGCCTGGCTGCTGCGCCAGACCTGTCCGCCCGATCCCCAGACTTTGCGCGCCGCATCGGCGGGGAGCGCGTCATGACCCGGCTCGGCTACGTCATGTCGACCTGTTTCTCAGTGCTTGCGATCGGCGGGCTGGCCTTCGTCCATGTCAGTCCGAGGCTGATCTGGAACGCCTCCGCGAGCGCGCCCATCGGGCTGTACGCCGTCGCTTCGGACGAAGATCTTTCCGCCGGCGATCTCGTCGTTGTCGATCCTCCCAGACCCCTTGCGAGTTACCTGGACGAGCGCGGCTATCTGCCCGACGGCGTGCCTCTCCTCAAGCATATCGCCGCGCTTCCCGGACAGTGCATTTGTCGTGACGGCGCTGTCGTCACGGTCGACGACATTAACATGGCGCAGGCGCAACCAAGCGACCGCTTCGGACGCGACCTGCCCGTATGGCAGGGATGCCATATCGTCGCCGAGACAGAATTCTTCCTCCTGAATCCCAACCATCCCGACAGCCTCGACGGTCGTTATTTCGGCGCGCTCCCGGCGGACGCCGTGATCGGACGTGCCGTCCCGATCCTCACCGATGAAGACGGTGACGGCCGTTATGTCTGGCGCACCGACCGCAACGCCGGCGCTCTTCCAAACTCTTCCGACCGCAAATGAAAGGAACCTCCCATGGCTCAGATCGGTCAATTCGCCCGCACGGAAACCGGTTTCGTCGGACAACTGCACACGCTCATTCTCTACCGCGAACTCACCCTCGTCCCGGCAGCGCCATCGGAAAGCGAGAACGCTCCCGACTATCGCATCCATCATGGTGGTGATGATGGGCCGGAGATCGGTGCCGGCTGGAAACGCACCGGCGAGAAGGCCGGCGAATATATCTCTCTGCAGATCGATGACCCGACATTCGCTCTGCCGATCCGCGCCAATCTCTTCGAGACGGACGCCGAGGACGGACATTGGGCGCTGCATTGGAACCGTCCCGCAAAGCGCCCCGAGAAGCGCGATGACCGCCGCTAAACCCTCTCGGTGCTGCGCGTTGGTGGCGCGAATAGTCCTCAGCGGTCTGCTCGCGGGCGCCGTCATTCCCGGCGTCGCGCTTGCAGAAACTGCGTCCTCCAGGACGACACAAAGCAGCAATCCCCATGCGGCCTATATCGCCGAAGCTGCGCAGCGGTTCGGCATCCCGGCGCACTGGGTCGCCGCCGTCATGCGCGTGGAAAGCGCCGGGGATGCGCACGCCGTCAGCGCGAAAGGCGCCATGGGGCTGATGCAGATCATGCCCGGCACCTGGGGTGAGCTGCGCGCGCGATACGAGCTGGGGCGCAATCCATTCGATCCGCGCGACAACATTCTCGCCGGCGCCGCTTACCTGCGTGAACTGCATGACCGCTTCGGGTCGCCGGGTTTTCTCGCTGCCTACAATGCGGGACCGACGCGCTATGCCGAGCACCTGGCGACCGGCCGCCCGCTACCCCGTGAGACCCGCGCCTATGTGGCGTTGCTCGAACCGCTCATCGGTCTTCCGGATGCAGCAGAACCACAACAGCAGAGCGCTGTCGTGGTCGTGGACTGGCGCGCGGCGCCACTCTTCGCCACGCATGCTGACCGACAAAACTCTGCCGATGCAACGCGCCCGAGCGGCGGTGCAGGCGTTTATCCTCCGCACACATCCGGTGCTTCGGACAGCCTGTTCCCGCCAAATGGAACCGGGGATCAGCAATGAGACCGCTGGTCGCATTCCAGCGCGGTCCGTCGCGCATCAGCGCGTTTCCGGAAGAAAGGACGGAGACGGACGGCGCAACAACGACGGGAGGGCGAGATAAAAGGCGCGGCACTGATGCGCGCTATGTCGTTGTTGTTGCTGGATATTTGGCCCGCCGCAGCCATGTACACAGTGCCACCCAACCGCCCAACCCCTTGTTTTCACGTGGGTTTCCCCGTGCCGCGCGCTTTCAGGCGGGCATTTTGTCATGAGCGACCGCGACAATGATCTGCGTATCCGGCCGGGGCGCATCCGCAATAAGGGGACGAGCTCTCGCAAAGTGCAGAGCTTCGTCGGCCAGGTCATGGGCGCCGCCCGTAAGGCGGGACACACGGGCTACAACCTCAGCGGATCGAAGGGTCGCGGACGGGGCTCGCAATTCGGACGCGGCCGGTTCGCCGGTGCAGCGCGCGGACTGTCACGCACCCAGCGGCGCGTCGTCGTCAAGGCGCGCGTCGTTCGCCATCGCGGTGCACGCTTTCGCTCCGCGCCGCTCGCCAAGCATATCGCCTATCTCAAACGCGAGGGCGTGACGCGCGACGGTCGTGATGCCGGTATGTTCAGTACCGGCGCGGACAGTGTCGATGATCGTGCCTTCGTCGGGCGATGCGAAGAGGATCGGCATTATTTCCGCTTCATCGTCTCGCCCGAAGACGCCGACCGTCTCGAGGATCTGCGCGCCCTCACACGCGACCTGATGAAACAGGCCGAGCGCGATCTCGGCACCCAGCTCGACTGGATCGGAGTCGATCATTGGAATACCGACAATCCGCATGTGCACGTGCTGGTGCGCGGCCGTGCCGAGAACGGAAAAGACCTCGTCATCTCTCGCGACTATATCAGCCGGGGTCTTCGCGGCCGCGCCGAGCAATTGGTCGAACTGGAGCTCGGTCCGCGCAACGAACGCGAAATTGCCGCGGGGCTTCAGGCCGAGGTCACGGCCGAGCGCTGGACAGGCCTCGATCGCGCGCTGCAGGGGCTTGCCGATGACGCCGCCGGCGTCGCCGATCTACGGCCCGGCGCACCGGAGCCGCGCGATCCGGAATTGCACAAACTGCTGATCGGCCGCGCACAGACACTGGAACGGCTCGGTCTCGCGGACAGGCTCGACCCCGCGGTCTGGTCACTGAAGCCTGGCGCAGAACAGACGCTGCGCGGTCTTGCCGAGCGTGGCGACATCATCAAGACCATGCACCGCGCCATGGGGGGTGGCCGCGAACGGGCGCAGGAGGATTTCGCGATCGAGGCTGCGCCGGACACTCCCGTGCTCGGTCGGCTGGTCGAACGCGGCCTTCATGACGAACTGAGCGGCGAAGCCTATGCCGTGATCGACGCCGTCGACGGCCGGGTCCATCATCTGCGGTTCCACGATCTCGACGCCACGGGCGACACGCCCGAAGGCGGCATAGTCGAAACGCGGGTCTGGCGTTCGGGCGGCAGCGGTCGCCAGCGCATGGCCCTGGTCGGCCGCTCCGATCTTAACCTCGAAGCACAGATCGGCGCCAGCGGCGCGACCTGGCTCGACCGCCTGCAACTCGCCAGGGAACGCGCGCCACTCAGCATGGGCGGGTTTGGCGCCGAAGTCCGCGAGGCGCTGGAGCGGCGCGGCGATCATCTCGTCGCCGAAGGGTTGGCGACCAGGAACGGCCGGCGCATCACCTTCGCCCGCGATCTTCTGCAGACGCTGCGCGAACGAGAGCTCGACGCGACGGCGGCGAGAATCGAAGCCGAGACGGGCCTGCCGCGCCGCAAATCCGCCGAGGGCGAGCGCATCGCCGGAACCTATCGCCAGCGCCTCGATCTCGCCTCGGGCCGTTTCGCCATGGTCGACGATGGCCTCGGCTTCGAACTGGTCCCCTGGAAGCCCCAGCTCGAACGCCATCTCGGTCAGACCGTGTCGGGGACGATGACACCCGGCGACGGGATCGACTGGAGCCTCGGTCGCAAGCGGGGTCTCAGCCTCTGAGCGCTGCACCGGAAGGAGAAGACATGCCGATCAAGACCCAGCAAACACAGGCCGCCAGAATCCTCTGGGGCCAGATCATCATCGTCACTCTGGTCGTGCTCAGTTTCATCTGGGTGGCAACACAGTGGACCGCATGGCGGCTCGGCTTCCAGCCGCAGCTTGGCGCGCCGATGACGGACATCCTCGGCTGGCCGGTCTATCCGCCCTGGAACTTCTTCGTCTGGTGGTATTTCTACGACGCCTATGCGTCGCGCGTGTTCGTCGAAGGCGCCATCATCGCCGGCAGCGGCGGGATCGCCGCGATCGCCGTCGCCATTTTCCTTTCCATCCTGCGCGCCCGCGAGACGCGGGACGTGACCACCTATGGCTCGGCCCGATGGGCGGAACGCAGGGATGTCGAGGCCTCCGGGCTGCTCGCTCCGGACGGCGTGGTGCTCGGCCGTTTCGAGAACCGCTATCTCCGTCACGACGGGCCCGAGCATGTGCTGTGTTTCGCGCCGACCCGCTCCGGCAAAGGCGTCGGGCTCGTGGTGCCGAGTCTTCTGACCTGGCCGGGATCAGCTATCGTCCATGATATCAAGGGCGAGAACTGGGATCTCACGGCCGGCTGGCGGTCGCGCTTTTCCCGCACCCTACTGTTCGATCCGACCGACGCGAAGAGCGCGGCCTACAATCCGCTGCTCGAAGTCCGGCGCGGCGACAGCGAGGTGCGCGACGTTCAGAACATAGCCGATATCCTGGTCGATCCCGAAGGCCTGCTCGAGCGCCGGAATCATTGGGAGAAGACCAGCCATTCGCTGCTTGTTGGCGCGATCCTCCATGTCCTCTATGCCGAGGCCGACAAGACGCTCGCCGGCGTCGCCGCCTTGCTCTCCGATCCAGGACGACCGGTCGAGTCGACGCTTGCGGCCATGATGCGCACACCCCATCTCGGCGACCGGCCGCACCCGGTCGTGGCGCAAGCCGCCCGCGAACTGCTCAACAAGGCCGAGAACGAGCGCTCGGGCGTGCTGTCGACCGCGATGAGCTTCCTCAGCCTCTATCGTGACCCGGTCGTCGCCAAGGTCACCAGCCGCTGCGATTGGCGGATCGAGGACCTTGTTTCTGGAGCCCAACCGACAACGCTCTATCTCGTCGTGCCGCCCTCCGACATCAGCCGCACCAAGCCGCTGGTCCGGCTCGTGCTCAACCAGATCGGGCGCAGACTGACCGAAGAACTGAACACCGATCGCAGGCGCCATCGCCTGTTGCTGATGCTCGACGAGTTTCCGGCGCTCGGACGACTCGACTTCTTCGAAAGCCAGCTCGCCTTCATGGCGGGATACGGCCTCAAGGCCTTCCTCATCGCCCAGTCCCTCAATCAGATCGAGAAAGCCTATGGCCAGAACAACGCCATCCTCGACAACTGCCATGTCCGGGTGAGTTTCGCGACCAATGACGAGCGAACCGCCAAGCGGGTCTCCGACGCCCTCGGCATGGCGACCGAGATGCGGGCCATGAAGAACTATGCCGGGCACAGATTGTCGCCCTGGCTCGGCCATCTCATGGTCTCGCGACAGGAAACAGCGCGCGCGCTGATGACTCCCGGAGAGATCATGCAATTGCCGCCAGACGATGAGATCGTCCTCGTATCCGGCGCACCGCCGATCCGGGGGAAGAAGGCGCGTTACTATACCGACCCGCAGTTCAAATCACGCATCGTCGAACCGCTGCACCTGGTTGCCGATCGTGCCGCGCCCGATAAACCGCGAACGGATGATTGGAGCGGAGGAGCTATTATCGCTGCACCCAAGGCCGGGAAGAAGGCCTTCCGCTACGGGAGTGAGGACAGTGACGGCGGCATCCGTCGCGAACCGGAACTGCCCGAGCATGAAGACATCGCACCGGAACGAACGGCGCCGGCACGGGAGGAATTCGCAGGTCTCGACGATGAGCCGGATGATGATGCGCAACGTGCCCGGAAGATGCAGGGGCGGTTTAAAAGCGTAGCGCGCCAAGCCTCGCTCGATCCCGATGACGGCATCGAGCTCTGAGGTTCGCCATGAAGAAGGACCGGCTCAATGTGTATTTCGACCCATCGCTGACAGCAGAGCTCGAAGCGTTGGCAGCACGCCGAAAGGTTTCCAAATCGCAGATCGTCGAAGCCGCGCTCGCGTCCTATCTCTCACCGGATGCCGCTGACCAGCGAGAGGCCGCCATCACCCGGCGTCTCGATCGCCTGACCCGCGCCGTCGAACGTTTGGAGCGCAACCAGACCATTACCACCGAAGCGCTGGCGCTCTTCGTCCGGTTCTGGCTCACCACGACTCCGCCGCTACCCGATACGATGCGCGAGGCGGCGCAAGCGAAAGGTCGAGAGCGTTATGAGGGCTTTGTGGAAACGCTCGGTCGGCGGCTCGCAAAGGGGAACACGCTGACCAAGGAAGTCTCGGAGGATGTTGCAGGTCTTCGATCGGAGCAATGGCGGCAGTGAGCCCTTCCATAACATTCGTGGCGAGGTTCCGGAACCGACCTGCGGTCCCTGAACCCCTTCACTTTATATCGTCAGACCGCACGCCTTCCGGATGGCGATCTGGACTGGCGACGGTGCCAGTTTCGGATCGAATTCCATGCTGGGCACCAGCGGCGGCTGGGCCATGAAGCGCGGCTCGCTCCCATGATGCGACTGTGCTGCGTGAACCACGAAGGGATGGCACAGGTAGACCGTCCCAGCCGCTCCGGTGGCGAGAGCGATCTCGCACTCTTGCGTGGAAGCGTAGCCCTCGGCCGAAAGCTGCCTGAGCGTCGCACCGGCCTTGCCGTAGGGCAGAAGCTCGCGGGCGATGGTGGTATGTGATCCCTTCCGTATCCGCGTGGGAGCATCATCAGGGCCTACATCCGAAAAAAGGAAGAGCATCAGCAGTGCCCTTCCGCTGCTCATGACGTTCGCCCGCCATTCCATGAAGTCGGGGGTCTCGGTCCCGAAGCTTACGTCTACATGCCAGCCATCATCCCCGGCGCTTTCGTTCGACGGAAAGCGGATCGGGAAGGTTCCGAGCCCCTGAGGGGCCAGCCACCGGTCTTCACCGACGAGAGTGTCATAGGCGGCATGCAGGCGCGGCGTATTGGCGGCAGCCACGAAAGATGGCGATGATTTCGAGCCAATACGAACGACCGGTTCGGTCCAGGTCTCGGGCCGATCCGGCGAGAGGCCCATATCGGCCCACAACTCGTCTCGGCAATCTTGGGCGAGGTCGCGGCTGAAGCCGTCCTCCACCTTCACGAAGCCGTCCTTGATGAAACTTTCGACCTGATGCGGAGTCAGGTCCAACCCTACGGGAATGGACATTTTACGTCCTCCTTATCGGCTGTCGCGATGCGAAGCCGTCACGATTCTATAAGCACTGGAGCGCCTGCGACGCGGGTCGCTCAGAATCGCGGGAAGAACGTGGACGTAAACATCATGAGCCTTGGCTACTGCTGCTACTCGGATATGTCAAGGTCGCCGTTCCCGATACCGCCGCGAGGCCGCTCCCGATTAGGCACCTTCATGACTGAACCAAGCGTCTGCTTCGTCCGCAAAGCCGCCTTCATTCAACCCTGCGACCTACGCGATTTCCTGCCTTCACACGCCCTTCTACTACTACGCCTTCTAGACTGTTGCCGATGACCAAATAACGGTCTTCTTGATGAGCCCCGTAACCAATTGCGGGACCGCGAATGACCGACCAACCTTTCAGAACCGAAGCGATCGAGCG
The DNA here is from genome assembly GCF_017743835.1 of Labrenzia sp. R5_0. Taxonomy (NCBI): domain Bacteria; kingdom Pseudomonadati; phylum Pseudomonadota; class Alphaproteobacteria; order Hyphomicrobiales; family Stappiaceae; genus Labrenzia; species Labrenzia sp. R5_0. Next base: position 251,753 of record NZ_JAGHRK010000003.1, read on the forward strand.
CGGCTCCCGCATGCTTCGAACGGCGCTTGGGCCGCATGTCGCCACCTGGCTTGCGGACCCGGCCGTCGTCGAGGTGATGCTCAACCCCGACGGCCGCCTGTGGGTCGACCGGCTGAGCGAAGGGTTGGCCGATACGGGCGAAAAGCTTTCGGCGGCCGATGGCGAACGTATCGTGCGACTGGTCGCGCACCATGTCGGCGCGGAAGTTCATGCCGGAGCCCCGCGTGTATCCGCGGAGCTGCCAGGAACAGGGGAGCGGTTCGAGGGCCTGTTACCGCCCGTGGTCGCCGCGCCGGTCTTTGCGATCCGCAAACCGGCCGTCGCAGTCTTTACGCTCGAAGATTATGTCGGCGCCGGGATCATGCCGGACGATGCAGCGGCGGCATTGCGCGACGCCATCGCGTCGCGCGCCAATATCCTCGTCGCCGGAGGCACCTCGACCGGCAAGACTACGCTCACAAACGCCCTGCTGGCGGAAGTCGCCAAATCCTCCGACCGCGTCGTTCTGATCGAGGATACGCGCGAACTCCAATGCCTGACGCCAAACCTCGTCGCGCTGCGGACGAAGGACAGCATCGCGTCGCTTTCCGATCTTGTCCGCTCCTCGCTACGCCTTCGGCCCGACCGCATTCCGATCGGCGAGGTGCGTGGCGCCGAAGCGCTTGATCTTCTGAAAGCCTGGGGCACCGGCCATCCGGGCGGGATCGGCACCATCCACGCCGGCTCGGCCCTCGGCGCGCTGCGCCGCCTCGAACAGCTCATCCAGGAAGCCGTCATCACCGTGCCCCGCGCAATGATCGCCGAGACGATCGACCTGATCGCGGTCCTCTCGGGACGCGGCTCGGCGCGGCGATTGTCCGAACTCACCCGCGTCGAACGCCTCGATACGAGCGGCGACTATCGGCTCCAGCCCCTTCTTCACCCCAAAACAGGAGACCATCCATGACGAGAACCACCATTCTCTATCCACGCTGGCCGCTCTATGCGACGGCCCTCGCCGTCGGCGTTCTACTTGCTGCGCCCGCCCATGCAGCCGGGTCGGGCATGCCCTGGGAGGCGCCGCTGCAATCGATCCTGGAATCCATCGAAGGACCGGTCGCCAAGATCGTCGCCGTGATCATCATCATCATTACCGGTCTGACGCTCGCTTTCGGCGACTCGTCGGGCGGGTTCCGCCGGCTGGTGCAGATCGTCTTTGGCCTGTCGATCGCCTTCGCCGCGTCGAGCTTCTTCCTGTCCTTCTTCTCCTTCGGCGGCGGAGCGTTGATCTGATGGAGGGCGCGGCCGAAATCCCGGGCTTTTACGCGCCCGTTCACCGCGCGCTGATCGAGCCGATCATGCTCGGCGGCGCGCCGCGCGCGATCGCCATCGCCAATGGCACGCTCGCGGCCGCAGTCGGCCTTGGGCTCAGGCTCTGGGTGGTCGGGATCGCGCTCTGGCTCGTCGGCCATCTGCTCGCCGTCTGGGCTGCCAAGCGTGACGCCCAGATCGTCGACGTCGCCCGGCGGCATCTTCGTTTTCCAACCTGGTTCGGAGTCTGAGCGATGCTGCGCCTTGCCGAATACCGCTCCAAAGCCTCCTTGCTCGCCGACTTCCTGCCGTGGGCAGCGCTCATCGGGCCGGGCATCATCCTCAACAAGGACGGCAGCCTGCAGCGCACCGCGCGATTTCGCGGGCCGGACCTGGACTCCGCGACGCCGGCGGAGCTCGTCGCCGTCTCAGGAAGGCTGAACAATGCCCTGCGCCGGCTTGGCTCCGGCTGGGCTGTCTTCGTCGAAGCGCAACGACTGCCCGCCCGGGATTATCCGCTCTCGCACTTCCCCGATCCTGTTTCGGCTCTGGTCGATGCTGAGCGGCGGGCACAATTTGAGGAAGCTTCGAGCCATTTCGAGAGCGCCTATTTCCTGACCTTCGTCTGGATGCCGCCGGCGGACGACGCCAGCCGCGCCGGACGCTGGCTCTATGAGGACGCGCCGGACAAGGGTCTGAACCCGCAAGAGCATGTCGCAAGCTTTACCGCGCGCACGGATCGTCTGCTCGACCTGCTGGATGGCTTCATGCCGGAGGCGGCCTGGCTCTCCGACGAGGAGACGCTGACCTATCTCCATTCGACGATTTCAACCCGGCGCCAGCGCGTGCGCATCCCGGAAACGCCGATGCATCTCGATGCGCTCCTGGCCGACAGTGCGCTTGTCGGCGGGTTGGCGCCGAAATTGGGTGATGACCATCTCCGTACGCTGACCATTATCGGTTTCCCGACAGCCACATGGCCAGGCCTGCTCGATGAACTCAACGGCCAGGGCTTCGAATATCGCTGGGCGACCCGCGCTGTCTGCCTCGACAAAGCCGACGCGACCAAGCTCCTCACCCGCATTCGCCGACAGTGGTTCGCCAAGCGCAAATCCATCGCCGCGATCCTGAAGGAGGTGATGACCAACGAAGCCTCGACGTTGCTCGACTCCGACGCTTCGAACAAGGCCGCCGATGCTGACGAAGCCTTGCAGGAGCTCGGCGCGGACATGGCGGGCGCCGCCTATGTCACGGCCACGCTGACGGTCTGGGATGAAGATGAGGCCGTCGCCGAGGCGAAGCTGAAAGCGGCCGAGAAGGTCATACAGGGTCGCGATTTCACCTGCATGCCGGAAACCGTCAACGCGATCGAGGCCTGGCTCGGTTCGCTGCCCGGTCACCTCTACGCCAATGTCCGCCAGCCACCGGTCTCGACCCTCAATCTCGTGCACATGATCCCGATCTCGGCGGTGTGGGCGGGCCCGGCGCGCAACGATCATCTGGACGGCCCGCCGCTGTTCTATGCGGAGACGGAGGGCTCGACCCCGTTTCGCTTTTCACCTCATGTCGGTGATGTCGGCCATACGCTGGTCGTCGGCCCCACCGGCTCGGGCAAGTCGGTGCTGCTGGCGCTAATGGCTCTGCAGTTCCGCCGTTATGCGGGCGCGCAAGTATTTGCCTTCGATTTCGGCGGTTCGATCCGCTGCGCGACGGTTGCCTGCGGCGGCGACTGGCAGGATCTCGCCGGAGCGTTGTCTGAGGACGAGGCAGCGGTCCAGCTTCAGCCGCTCCGCAATATCGACGAGACGAGTGAGCGCGCCTGGGCGCAGGATTGGCTGTCCGGCCTGATCGCGCGCGAAGGCGTCACCGTCGACCCCGTGGCGCGGGATCATCTCTGGTCGGCGCTGACCTCGCTCGCTTCGGCGCCCGTCGAGGAGCGCACGCTGACGGGCCTTTCGGTCTTGTTGCAGTCGACCGCGCTCAAACAGGCGCTGGCGCCATTCTGTCTTGGCGGCCCCTTCGGACGGTTGCTGGACGCCGAGACCGAGGAACTGGGAACAGCCGACTTTCAGGCGTTCGAGACCGAAGGGCTGATCGGATCGGCCGCGACGCCAGCCGTGCTCGCATATCTGTTCCATCGGATCGAGGAGCGCCTCGATGGACGCCCGGGCCTGATCATCGTCGACGAAGGCTGGCTCGCGCTCGATGACGGCACCTTCGGCGGTCAGCTCCGCGAATGGCTGAAGACGCTGAGAAAGAAGAACGCCTCCGTCCTATTCGCCACGCAATCCCTCGCCGATATCGACAATTCCGCTATCGCGCCAGCCATCGTCGAGAGCTGCCCGACCAGGGTTTTTCTGCCGAACGAGCGCGCATTCGAGCCGCAAATAGCCAACATCTATCGCCGCTTCGGTCTCAACGAGCGCCAGATCGAGATCGTCGCGCGGGCCATGCCGAAGCGTGACTATTACTGCCAGTCGCGACGCGGCAATCGGCTCTTCTCGCTCGGTCTCGGCGAGGTGGCGCTGGCTTTCACCGCCGCATCGTCGAAGGCCGACCAGGCCGCCATCACCGACATCCTCGCCGAACACGGGCGGGACGGCTTCGCCGCCGCCTGGCTCACCCGGCTCGGACTTGACTGGGCCGTCGAACTGCTCGGCCCGGTCCCCGATCCAGATCCCTCATCTCAAATCCAGGAGAATACAGATGCGTAAAAAATTCGCCGCCCTCATGATGACCGGCGCCATCGCTTTCGCGCCGGTGCAACCGGCTCATGCACTGTTTGGCTTTGGCGACATCGTGTTCGATCCGTCAAACTATGCCGAGAACGTCCTGACCGCCGCGCGTACGCTCGAACAGATCAACAATCAGATCAAGCAGCTTCAGAACGAAGCGCAGATGTTGATCAATCAGGCGCGCAATCTTGCGAGCCTGCCGCAATCCTCGCTCGCCCAGCTTCAGACCACCATTGCGCGAACCCAGAACCTTCTAAACGAAGCCCAGAACATCGCGTATCAGGTCTCCGAGATCGAGACCGCATTCAACGAACAGTACGGCGAGGCGGCTGCGAGCGGTGAGTTCGCCGATATGATCGCAAGTGCCGAAGCGCGCTGGCACAACTCCGTGGCCGGATATGAGGACGCACTAAAAGTCCAAGCCGGCGTCGTCGACAACATCGAACGGACGCGCTCGGAGCTAAGCAATCTCGTCGCGCAGAGTCAGGGCGCGACGGGCGCCTTGCAGGCCGCGCAGGCCGGTAATCAGCTTCTCGCGCTGCAAAGCCAGCAGATGATGGATTTGACTGCCGCCATCGCCGCGCAGAACCGCGCACAGGCGCTGGACGCGGCTCGCCAAGCCTCCGCCGAGGCTCAGGCCCGCGAGAATCTGAACCGCTTCCTCGACTATGGAAGCGGCTACCGGCCGACCACCGTCACCATGTTCCGGTAGGCCGATGCGCCGCTCCCCCGACCATATTCTTCGGCTCATCGCCTTCGGCCTCGGCGGCCTTGCGGCGCTCTTCGCAGCCGTCGAGTTGGCGACCACTGCCGCACCAGAAGCGCCGGTGGAACCGTCGGCGGGCGATGATCCATTGCAGGAAGACCTGGCGCGGTGCCGGACGATGACCCCGGAAGATATGAACACCGACACGACCTGCCGCGCCGCTTGGGCCGAGCATCGTCGCCGCTTCCTCGGTCTGCCTGCCGACAATACCGAGGAGGAATAGACGATGGAGGGCGTGGGCGTCATCGACCGGTTCCTGCAGGTCTTCACCTCTTACATCGATAGCGGCTTCGGCCTGCTCGGCGGCGACGTCGCGTTCCTCGCAACGACGCTGATCGTGATCGACGTGACGCTCGCCGCGTTGTTCTGGGCCTGGGGCGCCGACGACGACATCCTCGCCCGGCTGATCAAGAAAACGCTCTTCGTCGGCGTCTTCGCCTACATCATCGGCAACTGGAACACGCTCGCCCGCATCGTATTCGAAAGCTTCGCGGGCCTCGGGCTGATCGCTTCGGGCGGCAGCCTGAGCGCCGGTGAACTTCTCCAGCCGGGCCGCATCGCCGAAATCGGGCTCGAAGCTGGCCGCCCCATCCTTGCGTCCATCGCCGACTTGATGGGCTTCGTGTCCTTCTTCGAGAATTTCCTACAGATCGTCATCCTGCTGTTCGCCTGGCTGGTCGTTCTCCTGTCCTTCTTCATTCTGGCGATCCAGCTCTTCGTCACCTTGATCGAGTTCAAGCTGGCGACACTGGCCGGCTTTATCCTCGTGCCCTTCGGTCTTTTCAACAAAACCGCCTTCATGGCCGAGCGGGTGCTGGGGCTGGTGATCTCGTCAGGCGTCAAGGTGCTGGTGCTCGCCGTGATCGTCGGCATCGGTTCGACCATTTTCGGCGAGTTCACCGCAGGCTTCACTGGTGAACCGACCATCGAGGACGCCATGGCGATCGTGCTGGCCGCGCTCTCCATGCTGGCGCTCGGCATTTTCGGCCCCGGCATCGCCAATGGGATCGTCTCCGGTGGTCCGCAACTCGGCGCCGGCGCCGCGGTCGGAACCGGTCTCGCCGCAGGCGGCATGGCAATGGGTGGCGTGGCGGGCACAAAGCTTGCCGCCGGTGCGGCAGGCGCTGGGGCTCGTGGCACCGCGGCGCTGGCCGGCGGGGCATCGACCGCCTACCGCGTGGGCAGTACGGCCGCTGGCGGCGGCGCTGCCGGTGTCGCGGCAGGCATAGCCGGCGTCGGACAGGCCGGTGTCGGTGCCGCGACGAGTCCGCTCCGCCGCTCGATGAGCGAGAGCTACCGGTCCGGTTCGCGCGCCGCCTTCGGGGCCACCGGCGGCAAGTTCCCCAACGCCCCCGAAAGGTCGGCGTCCGCGCCAGGATCATCAAGCGGGCCGCCCGCCTGGGCCCGTCGCATGAAACACCAGCAGACCCTTCACCACGGCGCCGCCACCGCCGCCCATGTCGTTCGCTCCGGCGACCATGGCGGCGGCGGGACCGCTGTCAGCCTTTCGGAGAAATCATGATGTTCCGTCGCCCGAGCGTTCGCTATTCCAAAACCCCCGAACCCGTCACGCCCTATCAGAAAGCCGCCCAGGCCTGGGATGAACGGATCGGTTCGGCGCGCGTCCAGGCCAGAAACTGGCGGCTGATGGCGTTCGGGTGCCTGCTGCTGTCGGCCGGGCTCGGCACAGCCTTGGCCTGGCAATCCACGCAAGGGACGATCACGCCCTATGTCGTCGAAGTGGACCGGCTCGGCGCGGCGCAAGCCGTGGCGCCCGCGACCGCAGACTACCGCCCGACAGACCCGCAGATCGCCTATCATCTGTCGCGCTTCATCGAGAATGTGCGCCAGATCCCCGCCGATCCGATCGTGCTGCGCCAGAACTGGCTGCGCGCCTATGACTTCACCACAGACAGAGGGGCGGTCGCCCTCAACGACTATGCCCGCGTGAACGACCCCTTCGCCAAGGTCGGCGAAACGCAGATCTCGGTCGAGGTCTCTAGCGTCATCCGCGCTTCGGAGAGCAGTTTCCGCATTGCCTGGATCGAGCGCCGTTACACGAACGGGCAACTCGCTGCGACCGAGCGCTGGACCGCCATTCTCACCATCGTCCTGCAACAGCCGCGCGACGCCGAGCGCCTGCGCAAGAACCCGCTCGGCATTTTCGTCAACGCCATCAACTGGTCCCGGGAGACTGCCCAATGACAAGAACACGTCCGCCTCGCAAGGCCTCCATCGCCGTCCTTTTGGCCGCCACCGCCTTGTCGGGATGCGCGACCTTCAAGCCGCCCGAAATCGCCTATGACGAACCTGCTATCGAAGCGACGCTTCTCCCGGAACCGGAACGTCCGGTGCGGATCGTCGAGCGAACCGAACCGCTGCCCCTTCCGGGACAGCTCAAGCCGGTTGATGGCGAAGAGGGAGAGCCGGAGCCCACCGATCCTGCCGAACGCGTGACCGAGGCGAACGCCGCCGCCCGAATGGAGCCGGTGCGCGACGGTTTCATCAATGCTGTCCAGCTCTATCCGTATAGCGCCGGCGCTCTTTATCAGGTCTATGCCTCGCCAGGGCAGATCACCGACATCGCTCTTCAGCCTGGCGAGAAGCTCGTCGGCACCGGTCCGATCGCCGCCGGTGACACGGCCCGCTGGATCATCGGTGACACGCTAAGCGGTTCGGGCGACAGCCAGCGTATCCATATCCTAGTCAAACCAACGCGGCCAGATCTTCAGACAAACCTCGTCATCAATACGGATCGGCGCACCTATCATCTCGAACTGAGGGCAAACCCGTCCGCCTATATGGCGTCGGTCTCCTGGACCTATGCCGAGGACGCGCTGATCGCCCTCAGACGCCGTAACGCCCAGGCTGAGGCTGCTCTGCCGATCGAACGCGACGTTGCGCTCGATTCTCTGCGCTTCCGCTACCGGATCGAAGGTGACCGCGCGCCTTGGCGGCCGCAGCGCGCTTTCGATGACGGGCGGCAGGTCTTCATCGAGTTTCCGCGCGGGATCGGTCAGGGCGAGATGCCGCCGCTTTTTGTCATCGGGCCCGAAGGCGAAGGCCAGCTCGTCAATTACCGCATCCGCCGCAACTACATGATCGTCGACCGGCTCTTCGCCGCCGCGGAGCTGCGCCTTGGCGACGAACAGAAGCGGGTACGGATCGTCCGCACCGATGGCGTGCGGCAGGCCGTAGCTGCACGGCATGCCTCCGGTGGAGGTCCCGAATGAGCGAGAAAACCGAAAAAGGGCCGGAGATCGAGGACGGGAAGGACATCGCTGCGTCGCTGAGACTGCGCGCCGATCCGCCACGTGTCATGCGGCTCTCACGCCGGACGCTCATGGTTCTGGGAACGGCTGGCGGTCTTGGGCTCGGCGCCATCCTGATCGTTGCCCTGCAGGACCGCGAACCAGTCGATGGTCCGCAAGAGCTCTATTCCACAGAGCGCATTCAGGAAGCCGAAGGCCTGTCGCGCCTGCCGGCGGATTACACGGATGTGCCGCCACTCGGGCCGCCGCTGCCTGGCGAACTCGGACGGCCGATCCTGTCGGCCCGGCAGCGCGGCGAGCCGGTCCCCTCGCCAGTTGTCACCACCCCGGCCGCCGACCCGGAAGAACAGCGGCGGGCCCAGGAAATGGAAGCAGCCCGCCTCAGTCAACTCTTCGCCGATGCCAACACCACCGTTCGGGAACCACCGCAAACCACGCAAGGGGCTGCGGCTCCGCCCACCGCCGAGTCATTCTTTCCCGCCGATGCGGCTTCCGCCGCGCCGGACGCGACGGAACGGCGCGAGGCCTTTCTCGATGAACCTGTCGATCGCCGCACGACGAGCACCGACCGGCTTACCGATCCGCCGAGCCCTTATGTTGTCCAAGCAGGCGCGGTTATTCCGGCGGCGCTTGTGACCGGCCTTCGTTCGGATCTTCCCGGCCAGATCACCGCCCAGGTGACGTCTCACGTCTATGACAGCCCGACCGGGCGTTTTCTGCTGATCCCGCAGGGATCGCGCCTCATCGGCGAATATGACAGCCGCGTCGCCTTCGGGCAGAGCCGCGTGCTGCTGACCTGGACGCGGCTGATTCTACCCAACGGCCGCTCCATCGTTCTCGAACGCCAACCCGGCGTCGACGAAGCCGGCTACGCCGGGCTCGAAGACGGCGTCGATCATCACTGGGGCAGCTTATTCATGGCGGCCGGTCTCGCCACCGTCCTGAATATTGGCGTGGAGCTTGGCGCCGATGATGAGAGTGATGTCGCCCGCGCCATTCGCGAGGGGACACAGGATACGGTCGGCCGCGCCGGCGACGAAATTGTCCGCCGTCAGATTTCAATCCCGCCAACCCTGACCGTTCGACCGGGCTTCCCGGTGCGCGTCATGGTCACCCGCGATCTTGTTCTTGAACCCTATCGGAGCTGATCAATGACCAAGCTGAAACTCGGGACAATTCCCGACGACAAACCCGTCAAACTGAACATCGAACTGCCCGCCGACATTCATCGCGATCTCGTTGCCTATGCCGAATTGCTGGCGCGCGAGACGGGGCAGAAGAACGAGCCGGTCAAACTCATTGCACCGATGCTGGCACGGTTCATGTCAACCGATCGCGGATTCGCTAAAGCGCGAAAGGAAGGCACTCATAGGAGTGCATCGCGTGATACAGTTCCCTCAAGAAGCGGCGTCGAATGACATCCGACGTGCCATGCTCAGGAGGCGACGGAGTGCGGGATTGTCGTTTTGAGGAGACCAGACGGCACTGAACGATAGAGCTTCGTTGTCGATAGGACGATAAACGATGCCGGGCATGCTGAAGGCGGTCGTTGCTTCACTTGTAAGCGTTACCCCATGTCCGCCCGCGACAAGAGACAGCAGATTATGGCAGCCGACCCTGAAGCGTCGGATATCTGGATTATGGCCGAGATCGGCGAGCCGTCGTATAAGGTAGTCATGGATTTCCGGGCCGGGCGCTTCTTCGCTGACAATGAAGTGCTCCCCTTGAAGATCGTGCCAGCGGATATCGGGTTTCGCCGTCAGCTTGTGGCCTTCTGGTATTGCGGCGAAGACCCGCTCAGACCAGAGAAGCTCAACATCGCAATCTGCCCACACCCGCATACCCGTGACAAAGGCGAGGTCTAGTTGCAGTCGGCGGATTGCAGCAACATGTTCGACCGCATCACCATCAAAAAAATCAAACTCGATGCCCGTGTGCTCATCGCTGAAGGCACGGAGCAAGTCAGCGAGGAACCCTGAAGCTAAAGAGGAAAGAACTCCGATTCTGATCCGGCCGGTTTCGCCGCGTCCAATCGCGCAAATCTCCCGAACACTGTCTTTGAGCTGCCGGAAGATAATTCGACTTCGTTTCAGGAAGCGTTGCCCCGCAACGGTCAGAGAGACACCGCCCACATGCCGATGAAAGAGTGAAGCGCCCAATTCATCCTCAAGGTCACGAATCGCACGGCTGATCGTCGATTCCTGAACATTGAGAGCAACACTAGCTTTTCGAAAGGTCCCGTGCTCTGCGGCCGCCAAGAAGTAGCGGAGCTGGCGCATGCTGATCGCAACCTCTTTCTGTTCAACACCGTCGACATTGTGCGCCGGGTGCGGACCTGCGGCGCACGATGCCTGAGTGACTGTTAGGCGGGATGAAACGGGCCTTTGGTGTATGGAATTGAACGGCAGCATTGATCAGGGCAAGTTTCGCAGGACTGGCGCAATGTTGACGCTTTGGCAGGTGCGGCTTTCCCTGTCTATTCGGGTGGCCTTATCCTCGACACTGCGATGCAGGCACCGGCAATCATCGTCGTCCTTGCCTTGCAGCACAGTGCCACTCATCGTTTTGACCGACCCTCTATCAAGTGGTTCGCAACGGCTGGCGATCATCAATGTGCGGGCGAGAATGTTGAGCATCACTTATGCCTCCGGTGCTGCCGGTTCCACCCGGCCCTTTCTCAGGCTGGCAAGTGTCAGGCCGTAGATGCACGCCACGACGATCATCAACGCCAAAACCTGATAGGGCGCGATATCATCGCCAAGGAATGGCACGGCGAGAACCATCGTCAGGGCAGGCCATGGCGTGGTGATCGAGCTGGCCAGCGACACGTCGATATGGCGTACGGCGTAGAACCAGACGATCAGCTCAAGGAAGTAGACCAAGCCCATGATCGCCGACATCGTTTGGAAGATTGCACCGACGCCCAAGGGAATTCCTGCCGGCACCACGACAGCCAGAATGACCAGAAGGAAAAGCGTCGAGATCGCAACTCGGAAGAACGTCACCTGCGCGGGCGTGATGGGCGTGTTGCTCAGTTCCTCCTTTATGATGACATGTGCAATGCTCCACAGTAGAGGCACCCCGAGCGAGACTAGGAACCACGGGGAAAGACCCGACATCATGAACGTGCCGCCCGTGCCGAGGTAGTAGAGCGAGCAGATCAACACAGTGGTCAGGGCCAGCTCGACGGCGGTCTTGCGGCGCTTGAGAAATAGGGATTCCCAGAGGATCGCGAACAACGGATAGGCCTGGATCGCGATGGCCGCGTTCGCCGCCCCGGCTTTTTCGACACCGAGGACGTAGAGATAGGTCGAGAGACCGAATAGTGTCCCCGTGAACAGCGCAACGAGGATCATCCGGCCCCGTTCGCGGCGAGATAGATCAAGGCCGAAAATCCCCTTGGTCCCGTTGCGCAGTTCCCCAACGAAAAGAGGTGCTGCGAACACGACCTGCCAGACGGACAGCGCAAAGGCGAAGCTGAGCGCTCCTACATCGGCGGCACGCAGGTTCGAAATGATCGGCATGAGGCCGAGCAGAATGAGGCTGATGAGGGAGAGGGCGATGCCTTTACCGGTTGACGGAGAGAAAAGCGCCATAACGGAGATCCATTAATTGCATTGACCAATACACGAATTGCATTCATGTATGTGTGAGTGCAATAGAAAGATTGATCTGATGGCAATTTGGGTGCCCGACCTGTCGAACCGAGACGGCCCGAAATATCTCCGGATCGTGGAGGCCATGGCGGAAGACATCGCGACGGGCCGATTGCCCGCCGGGACACGCCTTCCGCCGCACCGTGAGCTGGCATATCAGCTCGGCATATCGCCAAACACGACCAGCCGGGCTTACGCCGAGGCCGTGAAACGGGCGCTCCTGAAAGGCGAGGTTGGCCGAGGGACGTTCGTGCGGGCGATCAACGCCGATCCGGCACAAGCCGAACCGGAGACACTGCGCCGCACCGACAGCGGGCCAATTGACCTTTCCCGCAACCTGCCGATGCCGGGGTTTTCCGAGCCGCACATTCGTCGCGTAATGTCAGATATCGCGAGTGACGCAGGTTTGCGGTCCCTGCTGGACTACCAGACCGATACGGACCTCGCGCATCACCGCGAGGCCGGTCAGATGTGGCTTGCGACCTGCGGTGTGGATGCAGACCTCGAATGCGTCGTCCCTGTCGTCGGTGGGCAGCACGGCATTTTGAGCATCTTGATGGCGCTGTTGCAGCCTGGCGATCTGTTGCTGGCCGAGGCTCTGACCTACACGCCGGTTCTCGCCATGGCCGCGCGTCTCGACCTGCAAACGGGGGCCGTCGCGATGGACGCCGAGGGCGTGGTACCGGAGTCGTTCGAGGCATGGTGCCGGGAGGCAAACCCGAAGGCCTTTTATCTGACTCCGACCTTGCAGGCCCCTACGACGATAACGCTATCCGAGGCGCGACGGTTGAGGATCGCGGAAATCGCGGACCGATACGGCATAGTGCTGATCGAAGACGATGTGTTCGGACCGCTCAAGCGCGACAAGTCAGCACCTATCGCGCAAGCTGCACCGGACACGACCATCTACGTGACCAGTCTGTCCAAGACTGTCGCCCCCGGATTGCGGGTGGGCTTCTTGAAGGCCCCTGGAAAGTTTGCGCCCGCGCTGCATCAATCGGTCAACCTGAGCGTCTGGATGACGCCCCCGATGACCTTGGAGGTAGCCAGTCGGTTGATCAAGGACGGCAGGGCGGCCAAGCTCACCGAACATCAGCAGCGCACCGCGATGCACCGCCAGCAGATTGTGCAGCGCGTCCTGGGGGCCGACGCGATCCCGGACGTTTCAGAAGGCTTTCACGTCTGGATGCCGCTGCCGGAGGGATGGCGTGCCGATGTATTCAGCGCGGAGTGCGCGCGCCTGGGCGTTCGGGTCAGTGAGGGTCGCAGCTTTGCGATGAATGTGGGGGATGCACCGGAAGCCATCCGCATTTGCGTCAGTCACGAGCCGAATGAAGACCGCCTTAAACGCGGCCTCGCAATGATATCCAGCGTGTTGCAGCAAAAGCCGAGCGGAACGTCACTGGTGATCTAAACAGCGATTGGCGTAGGTGCAAAAACAGCAGTTCGCTGTGAAAGACTGCTTCGCATACATATGCAATTATGGTGAGCGCTATGACGGAAAGGCTGGCTTTGCTTGATGTTTGACTGTGGGGAAGTGGCGCACCCACCAGGATTCGAACCTGGGGCCTTCGCCTTCGGAGGGCGACGCTCTATCCAGCTGAGCTATGGGTGCTTACCGTATCGCAACTGCTTACGCAGTGCTTACGTGAACTTTTCGCGAGATGAAAGAAAAGAACGAGGGCCTCGCAAATCCTTGTTCTTACTACCTCTTTTCGTCTCCTCTTTGTAGCCTAGCCCCTTGACATCAGCCTTCGGAGGGCAGCGCTCTATCCAGCTGAGCTACGGGTGCTCTTCGCGCGCGCAATGGCTGCGCGGCGGATAGAGGGGTCTGATACAAGATCCGGCGATCCGGGGCAATCGCTTTCTGAAATTTTGGACAAGATATCGGCGGGGTTGTCGGGGCTGGATGAACGCTTGGTTATCTGCGCAGCTGCCGGTGGTTTTTGGGTGCTCGAGCCTGGCTGGTTAGGGAGAAACTGGCCGGACAGAATAGGGCGGGTCGCGTTTGATCCGGGAGCGCGAGGAAAAAATGGCCGCAGAGGTGATAGGGCGGCGGGGTTTGTGCGTAGGAAGGCCAGGACCGGAAAAAACAGAGCCCCATGACCGAGACCAACCACTGCCGTTCGCTTGTACTTGTGCTGGGAGACCAGCTGAGCCTTGACCTGTCCAGCCTGAAGCGGGCCGATCCGGCCCACGACAGGGTGCTGATGGTCGAGGTGATGGCGGAGGCCACCTATGTGCGCCATCACAAGAAGAAGATTGCCTTCCTGTTTTCCGCCATGCGCCACTTCGCCGAAGAGCTGAAGGAAGCCGGCTGGACGGTGGATTACGTCAAGCTGGATGACCCTGCCAACAGCGGCAGCTTCAAGGGCGAGGTGAAGCGGGCCTGCGAACGCCTGCGGCCACAGCGGATGGTGGTTACCGAACCCGGCGAGTGGCGGGTCTTGGAGGACATGCGCTCCTGGTCTGACGCTTTCAGCCTTCCGGTGGAGATCCTTACCGACACGCGGTTCTTCTCAACGCTGGCGGATTTCCGGGCGTGGGCGGACGGACGCAAGCAATTGCGCATGGAATATTTCTACCGCGAGATGCGCCGTTCCACCGGCCTGCTGATGGACGGTGACAAGCCTGCGGGGGGCAAATGGAACTATGATGCGGACAATCGCAAGCCCGCGCAGCCGGACCTGTTCATGCCAGAGCCGAAGCGCTTTGAGCCGGACGCAATCACACAAGAGGTGCTGGACCTGGTCGCCAGTCGATTTTCCGGGCACATGGGCGATCTTGAGCCATTCTGGTTCGCAGTGACCCGCAAGGACGCGGAAGAGGCCTGTGAGCACTTCCTGGTCGACATGCTGGCCGATTTCGGAACCTATCAGGATGCCATGCTGAGCGGCCGGAAGTTTCTGTTCCACTCGGTCCTGTCGGCCTATCTGAATGCCGGCCTGCTGGATGCCAAGGTGCTGTGCCGGAAGGTGGAAGTGGCATGGAAAGAGGACAAGGTTCCGCTCAATGCCGCCGAAGGATTCATCCGGCAGATCCTTGGCTGGCGGGAATATGTGCGCGGCATCTACTGGCTGAAGATGCCGGACTATGTCGACAGCAACGCACTTGGCGCCGACCATCCGTTGCCCGATTTCTACTGGACCGGACAGACACGCATGCGCTGCCTGTCGGAAGCGATCGGCCAGACCTTGGAAGAAGCCTATGCCCACCACATTCAAAGACTGATGGTGACAGGCAATTTCGCCCTGCTGGCGGGCGTCAGGCCGAAGGAAGTGCATGAATGGTATCTGATGGTCTATGCCGACGCCTATGAATGGGTGGAAGCGCCCAATACCATCGGCATGAGCCAGTTCGCCGACGGCGGGCTCCTCGGCTCCAAACCCTATGTATCGAGCGGCAACTATATCGACCGGATGTCGGACTATTGCGGCGCATGCTCTTATGACGTGAAGCAGAAGACCGGGCCGAAGGCCTGTCCGTTCAATGCGCTTTACTGGGACTTTCTGGACCGTAACAAGGAGGTGCTGAAGGGCAATCCACGGCTCGGTCAGCCTTACGCGTCCTGGGCCAGGATGGGGCCGGAAAAACAGCAGCTACTCAAGGAAAGTGCTGCGGACTTCCTGAAACGTCTGCTCGAGGGGGAGGAGGTCTGAAAGTGGCTCGTCCGCGTAAGCAAACGCAGAGGCTATCGAGGGCTGTTTCGAGCCGGTTACGGCGGGATGAGGAATGTTACAAAAAAAACGCGCAGCCGTTAGACTGCGCGAATAAAGTTACTGTGCACGTGGCCCCATCGACCACGGCGGCAACTCTAGCGGCATCTTTCTCGATTGTCATTACCGTAAAATATTTTATTTTTTGATTCACTGTAATGCGACTGATCGTTATTCATACTGAGTCATATATGAAATAATGTGTCGTACAAATTAATTCATTAAATTCAGCGCTTTAAATTTGTCATACAATTTGGAGGCGCCGTTGCGGCAAGGAAATATTGTCTTTCCTGCCGCAAATTTATTGGCAAATTTGCTTATATTCGGAAGAAATTTTCCCGGTTTTGCTGGAAAGTTTTACGCGCGTGATGCCTCTGCGGACAAAGCCGAGCTCTTTTGCTGCCGCCCAGGTCACATCTATAACACGGCCCTTGGCAAAGGGGCCCCGGTCGTTGATACGCACCGTGACGGTCTTTCCGTTTGCAAGATTGGTCACATCCACCAGCGTACCGAAGGGCAGGCTCCTGTGGGCTGCGGTCAGCCGATTGGGATTTGCACGTTCACCACTGGCGGTGGTGCCGCCGAGCTTGTACCAGGACGCTTTCCCGCATTGTTGATAGACGCCCGCCTGAGCACCGCTGACGACACCTGCTGCTGCAAGCAAGGCACCCGCCAAGGCAACGCGCGATAAATGCCGCGCGAAGATAATTCTCTTCATGATAGTCCCCCTGGGGCAAGTGAGCCCGCCCCGATCGATCTTGAACACAGTTTCGTGACGACGCTGGTAACATTCCGTAGCGGCGCCTTTACGTCGTGAGGGTGATCAAAATGTGGCAGTTTTCGGGGCAAATGAGGCGTTAGTATAAAATAAACATAAAATTTTAAATACCTTTGAAAGGGTCGCATTAATTTTTGATTTACTATAAAAATTCTAAGAGTTGTGGGTAGTTTTTCTGTTTCGGTTTTGCCAACTGAACTGTGTTAGTAATTTTTACATAGGAGCGGCGCATGTGTGTATTGATTAGCGCCATTTTAACGGCAATTTGAAAGGGCGGTCTGGTGCAAGTCAGCCATCGGTTCTTAAGCGACCGGCTGGAACAATCCGGTCGTGCGGAAAATAATAATCTTACAGGCTTCCACACGTCCCTGCTGGAGGTTCTTCCCCATGCTGCGGCCTACGTCGCGCAGGATGGCAGCGTCCTTGTTCACAACAAGCAGATGAAGGCGCTTTGCGCCGCAAAAGGTGTCTTTCCGGTGCCGGTCAGCCTGCCGTCGCTTTTGTCGGAAACCAGTTGGCGGCGGTGCGAGGCGGTTCTGTCGGCGGCCTTCAGCGGCGTTCCCGCGCAGGCGAGCGGGGCCATCGTGCTGCAGTCGGGCGAAACCTTCTGCCACCACATGATTTGCACATCCTTTGTCTCCCTCTCGGGCGAGCGCCAGGCCGTCCTGGTGCAGTTCGATCTGGAAGAACACGGCCAGGACGAGATCGTTACCCTGCCAGAGCCGGCCCGAAATGAAATCCGCTCCGCGAAGTCCGCAAGGGATCTCGATCTTCTGGAGCATTTTCCGGACGACGTTCTTGTGTTCGACGGTTCCGAAAGCCCCGACGAAATGGCGGGAAAGCTGCTGAAGCTGATCAACAGCGACTATGAAGTGGACCTCTTGGCCGAAGCCCTGGAAAATCTGGAAGGCGAACTGCCGCAGACCTTCTATATTCCGGAAAACCGAAGCTTCCAGGCAGCAGGTTACGTGGCTGATCGCCAGATGTGCGAAGTACGGCTCGTTCCCATTCCCGGTGCGGTGAAAAGTAAGCCGGGCATCGGTGCCTCCATGGCGGTTATCCGGCGCAATGTCGACTGCCCTCAGGAAACCGCCGAAAACAGGCGCCTGGCGTATCTCGATCCGCTGACGGGCCTGGAGAACCGCCGTGCCTTCACCAAGGCCTTGAAACGCGAACTGACCCGGCTTGCCGCAGAAGATGAAATCGGCCTTGCCGTTCTTTATATCGATCTCGACGAGTTCAAGAAGGTCAATGATCTTGGTGGCCACGACGCGGGTGACGACATGCTCCAGCGTGTCGCGGCTTGCCTGCGCCTGACCTTGGGTGAATTCGGTACAGCCGCCAGGATCGGCGGCGATGAATTTGCCGGCATGGTGCCGGTGGTCAACGAGGAAGCCGCTCTCGATATCGCCGAGGAAATTCTGGCCGGTTTTGACCGTATCCGCCTGGAGGTGGGGGACCGGGTGTTCACCATTGGCGGGTCCATCGGTGTGGCGTTCCTCGACAGCAACGTGAAGCTGCGTGAAGGTGATGCGGCAGCTCTTCTGGGGCTGGCCGACCGGGCATGTTTGCGCGGCAAGCGATTTGGCGGCCGTTCCGTGCAGGTTCATTCGGTGCAGCCGCAGGACTGCGAAGGAGCGGGGGGTGAGCTGGCGGATCTACCCGAGCCGGGAAGTTTCCGTGGCAACGAGCTGACGCTCTACGCGATGCCCATCGTCTGCCTGAAGCGGAACAGGGCCTGCGGTTCTGAAATCCTTCTGCGTCTGCAGGGGGATCGTGCCCGGGGCCTTTCGTCACGTGCCTGGATCTCGGCCGCCGAACGCTCCGGTTTCATTGCACAGGTGGATGCCTGGACGCTGGACAAGGTGCTGGACGCGGCAGAGCGCAATCCCGACCGTACCATCCTGACGATGAACGTCTCGGCTGAATCCGCCCGCGATCCGGTCTTCCGTGATGGGCTCTATCATCGTTTGTCGGTCAATCCGCTGCTGGCATCCAAGCTGTGCCTCGAAATCGCGGAAAAGGATTTTCTGCGGGAGCCAGCGAGCGTTCAGGCGTTTTTCAAGTTCGTGAACGAACTGGGGTGCCAGACCGCCATTGACGACTTTGCCGGACACTGGCCGGTTCTGTCGCGGTTGACCAACCTGCGTGTCGAATGGCTGAAGCTTGAATCGAGCCTCACTCAGCAGGTGGTGGAAGAGCCCGCCAAGGCGGCCATCCTGAACGGGCTGGTACGCGCCGCCCACGAGCTCGGCATCAAGGTGATCGCCAAACATGTGGAAACGGCGGAAGAGGCCAGTCTGCTGAGGGAGCTCGATATCGAGGCGGCACAGGGCTACTTCTTCGGTCGGCCAGAACCCTGGCCCGGCGGTTGAGCGAAACCTGAAACGTAAAAAAAGCGGCGCATAGCGCCGCTTTTTTGTTTGTTTGCCAAGGCCTTAGATGTCGAGGTTGGCCACGGCCAGGGCATTTTCCTGGATGAATTCGCGCCGTGGATCGACTTCGTCTCCCATCAGTTTGGTGAAGATGTCGTCGGCGTCGTCCGCCTCGCGCACCTTCACCTGCAGCAGGGAGCGGACATTCGGGTCGAGCGTCGTTTCCCAGAGCTGTTCCGGGTTCATCTCGCCGAGACCCTTGTAGCGCTGCAGCGAGATACCCTTCTGGCCGGCGGCGTAGATCTGGTTCAGCAAGGCGCGAGGCCCCCGAATTTCCGTCGAGATATCCTTGCGCCGCAAGACGGCGGCCTTGCCGTAGATCTCGTTCAGATGGGCTGCGTGTGCTGCAAGACGGCGTGCGTCCGTGGAGCCAAGCAGGGCAGCGTCAATCGTTGCGGCTTCCTGCACGCCGCGAACCATCCGTTTGAACACAAGGCTGCCGTCGTCCCGCGCTTCGCCGGTCCAGCCCCGTTCGAATTCGTCGGCCAGGATGTCCATCCGGCGGGCGATATAGGCGGCAGCTTCCTCAGCCTTGCCCTGATCGTCCAGGATCTCCGGTGTCAACGCACCCGCAATCGCGGCCTGTTCGACAACATCGCGGTTGTAGCGTGAATGCAACCCGTCGAAGATGTCGGAAATGGTCCGTGCGGTTTCGGCGACGGCACGAAGGTCCTGGCCGGTGCGAACCTCGCCGTTGGCAAGCGTCAGCGAAGCTTCGTCCAGACCCTGTCCGATCAGATAGTCTTCCAGCGCCTTCTGGTCTTTCAGGTACTGTTCGGACTGGCCGCGCTTGACCTTGTAGAGCGGTGGCTGAGCAATATAGATGTAGCCGTTTTCGATCAGCTCCGGCATCTGGCGGAAGAAGAACGTCAGCAGCAGGGTGCGAATGTGCGCGCCGTCCACGTCAGCATCGGTCATGATGATGATCTTGTGATAGCGCAGCTTCTCGACGTTGAATTCTTCCTTGCCGATGCCGGTTCCAAGCGCCGTGATCAGCGTGCCGATTTCGTTCGAGGACAGCATCTTGTCGAAGCGTGCCCGTTCCACGTTGAGGATCTTGCCGCGCAGCGGCAGCACGGCCTGGTTTTCGCGGTGACGGCCCTGTTTGGCCGAGCCACCTGCGGAATCACCCTCCACCAGGAAGAGTTCGGCCTTGGAGGCGTCGCGCTCCTGGCAATCGGCAAGCTTGCCGGGCAGGGAGGCGATGTCGAGGGCCCCCTTGCGGCGCGTCAGCTCGCGTGCCTTGCGGGCGGCTTCACGCGCGGACGCCGCTTCCACCACCTTGGAGACGATCGTCTTGGCCGGCGCGGGGTTTTCCTCAAGCCATTCGCTCAGGATCTGCGAGATCAGGTTTTCGACCACCGGACGCACTTCGGAGGAAACCAGCTTGTCCTTGGTCTGGGACGAGAATTTCGGATCCGGCACCTTGACGGAAAGAACGCAGGTCAGGCCTTCACGGCAGTCATCGCCGGAAAGGTTCACCTTTTCCTTTTTCATCAGTCCGGTTGCTTCCGCATAGCCGGTGACCTGCCTGGTCAGCGCAGCCCGGAAACCGGCAAGGTGAGTACCACCATCGCGCTGCGGAATGTTGTTGGTGAAGCACAGCACATGCTCATGATAGCTGTCGTTCCACCACATGGCGGCTTCGACCGTGATGCCGTCACGCTCGGCCCGCATGTTGATCGGCTCTTCGATCAACGGATGTTTGGCACGGTCCAGATAGCGCACGAACGCTTCCAGGCCACCTTCGTAGAACAGCTCCTCGACCTTGTCCTCAACGCCGCGCTTGTCCGTCAGGATGATGCGGACGCCGGAGTTCAGGAAGGCCAGCTCGCGCAGCCGGTGTTCAAGCGTGCTGAAATCGAACTCGGTCTTGGTGAAGGTTTCCGGTGACGGCAGGAAGGTCACCTCGGTCCCTTTTCTGCCGTTGGCCGGCCCAACCACCTTGAGCGGTGCCTGGGCATCGCCATGGGCGAAGGTCATGGAGTGTTCTTCGCCGTTGCGCCAGATGCGCAGTTCCAGCTTTGTCGACAGTGCATTGACCACGGATACGCCCACGCCGTGCAAACCGCCGGAGACCTTGTAGGAGTTCTGGTCGAACTTACCACCCGCGTGCAGCTGGGTCATGATGACCTCGGCAGCCGACACGCCTTCTTCCGGGTGCAGGTCCGTCGGAATTCCGCGGCCGTTATCGGATACCGTAACCGATCCGTCCGGGTTGAGCGTCACGGTCACATGGTCGGCGTGGCCGGCCAGCGCTTCGTCGATGGCGTTGTCGACCACCTCGTAGACCATGTGGTGCAGACCGGAGCCGTCATCGGTGTCGCCGATATACATGCCGGGCCGCTTGCGCACGGCATCGAGGCCCTTGAGGACCTTGATGCTGTCGGCGCCATATTCGGCACCGCCATTGGTTTCGGGGGTCGGGCTGCTCTCAGGCGTGGACGTGTCGCTCATGCGAATCAATCACCAATCGATTTATCTTTTCCACCCCCGTTATACGGGGTTCCGGCGGGGGTTCAACCACGTGCCGGCCATAGCCAAGCCAGCGAAGGGATTCTGGTGGAAAACCATAAGATTCCGGCGGATTTAAGGGGCCTCGCCTCGCTTCAGCAGGCGGCCCTGGTGCTCTCGGATCTCAAACACTTCGGCATCCGCCGGCAAAGCCTCGAAAAGGGCCTCGTCCGTACCGGTCATGAAGACCTGTCCGCCAAGGGAATCCAGCTTCGAAAACAGGGCAGAACGACGGTCGGGATCGAGATGCGCGGCGACTTCATCAAGCAGCAGGACAGGCGTCATTCCCGACACCTTTGCCGTCAGTTCGGCATGCGCAAGGATAAGGCCTATCAGCAGCGCTTTCTGTTCCCCGGTCGAGGATTGCGAAGCCGGCATCGCCTTGGCTGCGTGATGAACGGTGAGATCGCTCAGGTGCGGTCCGTTGAGCGTGCGCCCGGCGGCCCTGTCGCGGTGTCGACCGTCCTGCAGCATCTGGCGGTAGCGATCCTCCCGGTCGGAGGCGCTCAAACCGGCGGTTTCCGCCTCGAAGGCACCTTCGAGGGAAACCGAAGCATGGGGAAACGGCAGGTCCTGGGCTGCCTGGCCGGCAATCATGCGGCTGAGCAGGTCGACGGTCTCTGCCCTGGCGATGGAGACGGCGGTGCCGAGCTCGGCGACCTGCTGTTCCAGCGCGCTGAGAAAGGCATCGGAGCCGCCCTGATCGAGAAGGCGATTGCGTTGACGAAGGGCGTTTTCGAAGTCGCTGACCCGGCGGCCGTGGGTCGGGTCGATCGCCAGCGTCAGCCGGTCAAGAAAACGGCGACGGTCGGAGCCGGGGCCGGTGAACAGCCCGTCCATTGAAGGCACGAGCCAGAGCACCCGCATGTAGTCCAGAAGACTTTCCGAGCCGCGAACTTCCTCGCCGTCGATACGCACCTTGCGCCCGGAGGTGCCGGCCACCAAGCCTGTGCCGATTTTGGTTTCGAATCCATCCAAGAGAACTGTTGCGGCAACGCTCCAGCTGCCATCGCCGTCCTTGCGCGCAATGTCGGCAAGGGCCGCCCGGCGCAGGCCGCGGCCGGCAGTCAGAAAGGATATGGCTTCCAGAATATTGGTCTTGCCGGCGCCATTGGGGCCGACGAAAGCGACCATCCTGGCCGCCATCGGCAATGTCAGCGTGCTGTAGTTGCGGAAGCCGGTCAGCGACAGACGGGTCAGCCGCGCCGTCCGGTAATCTGTCATGACCCCACTTCCGCTACTGTTTGGGCGTGCCGGCTAGATCAGACCCGCATCGGCATGAGAACGAACAGGCAGTCGTCGACGGTGTTGTCCTGAATGAGGGTCGGCGAGCCGCTGTCCGCCAGACGGAACAGGGCCGTATCGCTCGACAGCTGGTTGGCAATGTCGAGCAGGTAGCGGGAGTTGAAACCGATTTCCAACGGATCGGCATCATATTCGACGGCAAGTTCTTCCGTCGCGCTGCCCGAATCCGGGTTGTTCACGGTCAGCACCAGGCGACCTTCGGTCAGCGACAGCTTGACGGCACGGCCACGTTCGGAAGAGATCGTCGACACGCGGTCGACAGCTTCCTTGAACTCGTCCCGGTCGACGCGCATTTCCTTGTCGTTGTTCTGCGGGATCACCCGGCCGTAGTCCGGGAAGGTGCCGTCAATCAGCTTGGACGTCAGGATGACGGAGCCGGTCGTGAGGCGGATCTTGGTATCGGAAAGCTCGACCTGGACATTGGCTTCCGGGTTCTCGAGCAGTTTCTGGATCTCGCCAACGGTCTTGCGCGGCACGATGATGCCCGGCATGCCGGCCGAACCGGAAGGCGCCGGCACTTCTGCCTGGGCCAGACGGTGGCCATCTGTGGCAACAGCGCGGAACTGGAGACCGGAGCCCGCGTCTACCGTGTGCAGGTAGATACCGTTCAGATAGTAACGGGTCTCTTCGGTCGAAATCGCGAACTGGGTCGCGTCGATCAGCTTGCGGATATCGGCGCCTGTCAGTGCGAAACCGTGACTGAAGTCGCCCGCGGTCAGGTCCGGGAAGTCGGTTTCCGGCAGCATCTGCAGGGTGAACTTCGAGCGACCGGCACGGATTTCCAGCGTGGCGTTGTCGCTGGTGGTTTCCAGAACCACCTGCGAGCCTTCCGGCAGCTTGCGAACTATGTCGTAGAACATGTGTGCCGGAACGGTGGTCGCACCCGGCAATTCAATCATGGCCGGAACGCTTTCGACGATTTCCAGATCGAGGTCCGTTGCCTTCAGGTTGATCGCGCCGCCATCGGCGCGCAGAAGAACGTTCGACAGGATCGGAATGGTATTCCGGCGTTCGACCACGCGGTGAACATGGGTCAAGGACTTGAGGAGGTCGGTCCGCTCGAGGGTCGCTTTCATACTCTCGTTCCGTACTCATGAAGCGCCTGGCTGAACTGCCGGGCTGATTGAATATTCTTGGCTCCGGTGTGGAGCGGGGTGGACGACACTGCCCTTAACCGGCTCCAAAAGCAAGGGGGCGTTCTGCCCGAACGCCCCCAATTTTGGTAGAATATCGTGTATTTTAACCTTGGTTTAGCGCGATCCGGGATCAGGCTGGCGGATGCCCGTATGAATTCAGGCAGGCATCCGCAAAAGGCCCGTTTCCGAAGCTTGCCGCCTCAGGCGTCAAGCATGCGCTTGAGCAGTTCCAGCTCCTGCGCCAGGGCATAGTCGGCACGCGCCATTTCCTCGATCTTGCGGACAGCGTGCAGAACCGTTGTGTGGTCCCGGTTGCCGAACCGGCGACCGATTTCCGGCAGCGAGCGCGGGGTCATCACCTTGGCAAGATACATGGCGATCTGGCGCGGGCGAACGATGGTCCGGGTACGCCGGGCCGACAGCAGATCCGCCTTGGTGACATTGTAGTGTTTGGAGACCACCCGCTGGATGTCCTCGATCTTCACCCGGCGCGGCTCGCTGGAGCGAACCAGGTCGCGCAGGGTCATCTCGGCCATTTCCTGCGTGATCGGCTGGTTGGTCAGCTGGTTGTGCGCGATCAGCCGGTTGAGCGCGCCTTCAAGGTCGCGGCCCGAGGAGGCAACATGGCGCGCGACGTAATCCAACACACCTTCCGGAACGTCGAACTGCGGGTAGGTCTTGCGGGCCGTATCGACGCGCGTGGCCAGGATGTTCCGGCGCAGTGCGAAATCCGGTTCCTGAATGCCGACCACCAGGCCGCCGGACAGGCGTGAGCGGACACGGTCATCGAGAGTATCAAGTTCGGACGGTGCGCGGTCTGCGGCCACGATCACCTGGCGGGCCCCGTCGATGAGGGCGTTGAGGGTGTGGCAGAACTCCTGCTGCACCTGCTTGCCGTGCAGGAACTGCATGTCGTCGATCAGCAGAAGATCGATCGTGCGCAGGTTCTCCTTGAAGGCCAGTGCGGACTGGGACTTCAGGGCGGCAACGAATTTGTACATGAAGTGCTCGGCCGTCAGGTAGAGCACCTTGCGACCGGACGCCCGTGCCTTTGCGGCCACGGCTTGCATCAGGTGGGTCTTGCCCAGACCGACGGAGGCATGCAGGTAAAGCGGATTGAATGTGACCGCGCCGCCGGCAGCAACCTGCCGGGCCGCAGCCAGGGCCAGATTGTTGGACTCGCCTTCGACAAAGGTCTCGAATGTGTATTTCGGATCGAGCGCCGCACCTTGCAGGACGTCACGAGCGTTGTCCGAGCTGGTCTCGCCTCGGCCGAGAGCCGCGGTTGCCGCCTGGGCCCGGGTTACCTGTGCCGCGTCGGAAAGTGCGTCGGAACGGGTTTCTGCAGCCGCCGGCTTGCTGCCCTGGGGGGCTGCGAGGCTTGGCTTGGCAATCGGGGTCTGACGTGGGCGGATTGCGCCGCGTACCGTCAGTTCGATGCGGTGAACGTTGTCACATTCACGCTGCCAGAGACCCATCAGCTGATCGTTGTAATTGTTCTGAATCCACTGCTTCAAAAACCGGGTCGGAACAGACAGACGAACGGTGCCGTCCTGATGTTCCTCGAGGTCTACACGTGCAAACCAGCTGGTAAAAACATCATCGCCCAATTCTGCGCGAAGCTGCTTCTTCACCCGTTTCCACTGTTCGGAGCCGCCTGCCTCCTGAACCTGCATGTCATCTGCCTCCTGTAAATGTGAAGAACAGTCCGCCACAGCCGTTCTTCGACGCCTTGCTGCTTTTGCAGCATTATAATGTCCCTTTTGGGACGGTTATTTATATGGCGAAGGAAAATCTCCCTTCACCTGACCCTGTCGATGGGCAGGGTAACTAACTTTGAATCCAGGGCAATCCGGCGGCCTTCCAGCCGGACTGGGTCCCACGGTGGCCATCCGGGCCGAGTGGGCCCTCGAAACCATCGGAGATATTGAAGCACTGCGTAAAGCCGGCCTGCGTCAGGGCGATCGCAGCTGCCTGGCTCCGTGCTCCGGAGCGGCACAAGAAATAGATTGGCGCGTTCCGGTCAAGTCCTTTTTTGACGAGAACATCAGAAACCGATTCCGCGAATGCCGGATTGGGTCCGGTCGACGGAAAGCTCTGCCATTCGGCCAGGATCGGCTCCTTGCCGAGCGGACGAAGGTCCGGCACCCCGACAAAGGACCATTCAGCCTGTGTGCGTACGTCGACAAGAGTTGCTTCCTGCTGCTCGGCAAGACCGTCAAAGGCCTCCTGCGCAGTCACATTTCCTGCATATCCACCCTGAAATTGCAAAGCCGCCCCCTTCAATAGCGTGACGCTATTGATCAAAAGTATTCTTCAAGATTTTCTTGAGAAAGAAGTAGGTTACTTCAGGCTAAATGCCCGAGTGTTCGAATACTCTAACGTATTCATTCCGTGAACTGGATTTGATGTGCTCAGCGATGGTCCGGTTTAACTTTTTCATTGTTTTCCAAGCACCGTCTTTAAGTTGGTCGCTGGTCTTACCCGCCAGCCGTATTGTTAATATACAGACCGCGACCGAAGGGGCAACAGCGGGTTTTTGCGAATGGCGGAAAGTGCCGGTTTCTCCCCCCGCGTCACTGTGTTTTTGGCCCCTGCTGGCGAGCGAGCAAATGTGTTTTGCCGCAATGACTTTTCGCTCTGAAGCGCCCTGTCACATTTCAAAAACAACAATTTCAAAAAAAATTTCGGAACTGATAGCTTGACTCGTATCGAATCCGGATTGATCGCCTTCTCTCAATGGTACATGTGCGTAAATATCTGAAAAATAAACGTTTTTCCTGACACTATTATACTCGGTAGAAATTGCAATATTGCGCGTATGAGTTGTCAAATTTCGTCATCCACAAAATTGCGTGGCTAAAAAAAACCCGGCACTGTGGCCGGGTCTTTTTAACGGTCGTATGACGGGTCGGTTACGCGCTGAGTGCCTTGATACGGGCATTGAGGCGGGAAACCTTCCGGGAGGCCGTGTTGGCATGCATCGTGCCTTTGCCGGCAGCGCGCATGATTTCCGGCTGCGCAACCTTGAAGGCTTCGTTTGCAGCGGCCTGATCGCCGGAAGCAATTGCTTCCTCAACCTTGCGCAGGAACGTGCGCACGCGGCTGCGACGGTCTTTGTTCGTGGCCGTCCGGCGGGCAATCTTGCGGGCCGCCTTCTTGGCCGATGGTGTGTTGGCCATGGGCTCTATCCTGATCGGTAATTGGGACTAGTGTCCGGTGGCGATCGGGACAAGGGAGCCAAAGCTGCAAGACCCGATCAAAAAACAACGGCGGCGGAAAACCGCCACCGATTGGGCGCTGCTTATAATCGCGCTTTCGGACGCCGTCAACGGCTTTATCGTTGAACGCCGTAGTTTATTTGTTCCGGAACTGCGGCGTACGTTTCTCGGTGAAGGCGCTCATGCCTTCGTTCTGGTCTTCCAGGGCAAACAGGGCCTGGAACACGCGCCGTTCGAAGCGGACGCCTTCCGACAGGGTGGTTTCATAGGCCCGGTCGACACTTTCCTTTGCCATCATGACGACAGGCAGAGAGAAATCGGCGATTTTTTCAGCGGCCTTCAGCGCCTCTTCAAGCAGGTCATCCGCCGGAACGATACGGCTGACGAGACCGCTGCGCTCGGCTTCTTCCGCGTCCATCATGCGGCCGGTCAGGACCATTTCCATGGCTTTGGACTTGCCGACGAACCGCGTCAGACGCTGAGTGCCGCCAGCGCCCGGAATAACGCCGAGCGTGATTTCCGGCTGGCCGAACTTGGCCGTGTCCGCGGCAATGATGAAGTCGCACAGCATGGCCAGCTCGCAGCCGCCGCCAAGCGCATAACCCGCCACGGCGGCGATGATCGGCTTGCGGTTGCGCGAAACCCGGTCGAAGGGCGTGATCAGGTCCGTCTGATAGGCGGACGAAAAATTGTGCGGCTGCATTTCCTTGATGTCGGCACCGGCGGCAAAGGCCTTTTCCGAGCCGGTGATGACGATACAGCCGATGCGCTCGTCCGCATCGAACCCGTCAAGCGCCGTGCCGAGTTCGGCAACCAGGGCCGAATTGAGTGCATTCAAGGCTTTCGGCCGGTCCAGAGTGATCAGACCGACTTTTCCGCGTTTTTCGACGCGGATGTTCTCATATCCCATGTTGCCCGCTCCCAGTGCTGGAAACCGCGGCGGGCCGGATGACCAGGTCTTTCTCAAGCCCGGCTCCTGGTGCCTGCGGTTTCCTGGACGTGTACTTCACCGGCAATGCCTACCCGAGGTCGGGCGGGTCTGGCAAGCTTGACCGATAGGACAAGTCAGCTCTGGCAGGCCGGGCAGTGGAAGGTTGACCGGTTGGACTGGACCAGCCGGGCGACGGTGCCCTTGCAGCCTGGTGTCCGGCAGGCCTGGCCTTCGCGGTCGTAGACGGCAAACGAGTGTTGAAAGTAGCCAAGTGTGCCGTCTGCCTGGGTGTGATCGCGCAGCGAGGACCCGCCCGCCCGGATGGCGTCTTCCAGGGTGGCGCGGATATTGGCGGCCAGTTCTTCCGCCTTTTTTGTCGGCTTGCCTGTTTTCGTCACCAGCGTGCCGGCAGCCCGTTCCGGGCTGAGCCCGGTGCGCCAGAGCGCTTCGCACACATATATGTTGCCGAGGCCCGCAATCAGTTTCTGGTTGAGCAGGGCCGCCTTCAGCGGCGTCTTCCGGCCATTGAAAAGCCGCGCCAGTGTTTCGCCGCCAAGATCGTTGCCGAGAGGCTCCAGGCCGAGCTCACGGAAAAAGGGATGGTCTGCAAGCACGGGACGGGCAATGAGATCCATGAAGCCGAACCGGCGCGGGTCGTTGTAGACGATCCGGGCTCGCCCGCTGTCAACGGTCTCCAGATGGAAGACGACGTGGTCGTGTTTCGGGTCCTTGCTGCGCGCATGGGCAAAGGCGCCTGGCGTATCCGCGGAAAGATCGTTTTCGATCCGGAACGATCCAGACATGCCAAGGTGCATAACCAGAACATCGCCGCTGTCGACATCGCCCAACAGGTATTTCGACCGGCGCGACAGCACGGTCAGCCTTCGTCCGGTCAATCGGTCGGCGAAACCGTCCGGAAAAGGAAAGCGCAGGTCCGGCCGGTTCTGGTCGACCTTGGCAATCAGAGCCCCTTCGAAAGTGGGGGCAAGGCCGCGCTTGACGGTTTCGACTTCCGGGAGTTCGGGCATGAGAGGTCTGGTATCCGCTGTCATGGCAGGCTATAGGCCTGCGGCATATGGTTTTTGGTGGCCGGCACAGATAGCGCTCGCCAATGGCTTGTACTATGGTCCGGCGCACTTTGAAGATAGTTTCGAAACGGCAATCCGCCAGCTCTTTCAACAGGTGGCTTGTCCAACGGGTAAGAAGTGATCGAACCCGCCGCCGCCCGGCAGTCTTGTCGCGGCGCGGGGTGATCTTGGAGGCGCTTTCATGACGCAACAGGCACAGGGGCATTCGGCCAGGTCGAACCGCGCACCGGAAGAAATGCCGACCAGTTTCGGCTTTACCAAGGTTGCCGAAGGGCAAAAGCAGGCACTGGTGGACGATGTGTTTCACAAGGTTGCCGAGCGCTACGACCTCATGAACGACCTCATGTCCGGCGGCCTTCACCGGGTCTGGAAGGATGCCATGGTTTCGTTCCTGGCACCGCCCAAGACAGCTGCCTCCAACTGGCGGCTGCTGGATGTGGCCGGCGGAACCGGCGACATCGCCACCCGCGTGGTTCGCCGGTCCAACGACACGGCCCGTGCCGTGGTGTGCGACATCAACGAAAGCATGCTCGGCGTCGGCCGCGACCGGGCCGAAAAAGCTGGTCTGTCGGATCTTATCACCTTCAGCCAGGGCAATGCCGAGGAGCTGCCGTTTCCCGACAAGAGTTTCGATGCCTATACGATCGCTTTCGGCATCCGCAACGTGCCGGACATTCCCAAGGCGCTGCGAGAAGCGCGCAGAGTCCTGAAGCGGGGTGGCCGCTTCATGTGCCTGGAGTTCTCCGAAGTCGACGTGCCGATGCTCGACAAGGTCTATGACACCTTTTCCTTCAACGCGATCCCGGCCATGGGCCGCTGGGTGACAGGGGACGGTGACCCTTACAAGTATCTGGTGGAATCGATCCGCAATTTCCCGAACCAGGAACGTTTTGCGGACATGATCCGCGAAGCCGGGTTCGAGCGTATCGGCTACCGCAACTACTCCGGCGGTATCGCCGCCCTGCATTACGGCTGGAAACTCTGATACATGGCCCTTCCCGTGATGCCTTTTCTCCGCCTGGCGCGGGCGGGTTTCGTGATGGCGCGCGAGGGCGTTTTCGGCCTCGTTTCGCTTCCGGACCTGCCGGCCGGGCCTCGGTTCGCCATTGCCATGGCGCGGCTTCTGGAGCGTCGGTCGGTTCGCAACAAGCGGGCAGACCTTCGCCTGTCCGACGCGCTGAACAAGCTTGGGCCGTCCTACGTGAAGCTTGGTCAGTTCCTGGCGACCCGGGCCGATGTGGTCGGCAAGGAAGCCGCACGCGAACTGTCAGCCCTTCAGGACCGGTTGCCGGCGTTCGATCATGATGCGGCCTGCGCCGCGGTAGCCGAGCAGCTCGGCAAGCCGCTCGATGAGGTCTTCGTGTCCTTCGGCGAAGCCGTTGCCGCTGCCTCGATTGCCCAGGTTCATCCGGCCGTGATCCTCGATCAGGACGGCACGGAGCGAAAGGTTGCGGTCAAGGTGCTGCGGCCGGGCGTTTCCCGCCGCTTCCAGCGCGATCTCGAAAGCTACTACCTCGTTGCCCGCCTGGCCGAACGGTTCCATCCGCCCTCGCGGCGCCTTCGGCCGGTTGCGGTCGTGGACACGCTGGCCCAGTCGGTCGCGATGGAAATGGACTTCCGTCTGGAGGCCGCGGCCCTGTCGGAAATGGCCGAGAATACCGCTGACGATCCGGGGTTCCGCGTTCCGGCTGTCGAGTGGTTGCGCACCGCCAAGGGCGTTTTGACCATGGAATGGATCGACGGCCGCAAGATGTCGGACGTCGAGGGCCTCAAGGAAGATGGCCATGACCTGGAAGCGCTGGGGGCTGCCGTCATCCAGAGCTTCCTGCGCCACACACTGCGCGACGGCTTCTTTCATGCAGACATGCACCAGGGCAATCTCTTCGTTGAGCCCGACGGCACCCTGGTTGCCGTCGACTTCGGCATCATCGGTCGTCTCAACAAGCGCGAACGCCGGTTCCTGGCAGAAATCCTGTTCGGCTTCATCACCCGCAACTACCGACGGGTGGCGGAGGTACATTTCGAGGCCGGCTATGTGCCCGCGCATCAGGATGTCGACATGTTCGCCCAGGCGATCCGTGCCATCGGCGAGCCGATCCACGGTCACGATGCCAGCGAAATCTCCATGGCCCGCCTGCTGACCCAGCTGTTCGAAGTGACGGAACTCTTCGAGATGAGCACCCAGACCCAGCTGATCATGTTGCAGAAGACCATGGTCGTGGTCGAAGGCGTGGCGCGTTCGCTCAATCCCAATCTGGACATGTGGCGGACGGCGGAACCCGTTGTCGGCACCTGGATCAAGGACAACCTTGGTCCGGTCGGCAAACTGCGTGACGCCGGTGATGCGCTGTCGGCACTGGCGCGCATTGCCAACGACATGCCGCTCTTTGCCGACAGGATCGGTCGGATGTCGGAAGAGCTGGAAAGGATGACACAGGGCGGCCTCAGGTTCGATGACGAGACCGCAGAAGCAATCGGCCGTGCAGAGGCACGTCACACCCGCTCGGGGCGGGCTGCCTTGTGGGTCATTGCCGCCTGTGCGGTCGTGGCGACCTACATGCTTTTCTGAGGCTCGGCTGGCACGCTGAAGGTTCAGCCGGGCATTGCGTCCAGCAATGTCTGTCGCGCGTCCGCGATATGGCGGGCCAGAATGTCTGCCGCCTGGTTTTCCGCGCGTGATTTCATCGCTGCCACCAGGTCTTCATGGTCCTTCAGCCACCAGTCGGTGAGTGTCGGCAGAACGCCGTAGCCGGCAATGTGAATGCGGCAGGTCCGCCGAAGATCCTCGATCATCGCCAGCTCTCTTGGCCGACTTGCAGGCATATAAAGGCTCTTGTGAAAGGCCCAGTCGCCGTCGGCCCACCGGTCGGTTGCCGCGTCTATGCTGGAGTGGGCAAGGGCTGCTTCGATCTTCACAAGATCGTCTGCTTCTAGCCGCCGGATTGATTGCCGCAGGCAATCGGTCTCCAGAAGCACGCGCAGATGGTAGACCTCATCAATCTCCGCGGGGGTAAGACTGATCACTCGAGCCCGTCGATTGCGCTCAAGGTCGATCAGGCCCCGGGCGGCCATCAGCTGCAGGGCATCGCGCACGGGAATGCGACTGACCGAAAAGCGGGCAGCAAGCTCTCCCTGTTTCAGTTCCTCACCCGGCCGGAAGATCCCGGAGATGATATCGGTTTCAAGCGTGGCTGCGATTTTTTCTGCGGACATGGCGCCTCCCGAAATTTCCAATAGAGCCTTGACAGCAGCCTGTAAATCAAAAATGTATAAATGTATACATTTTGGAGGAAGCATGAGCAAAGAGCACGGCTACACAACCCTCATCCACTGGACGGGAAACCGGGGCGAGGGGACGAGGACTTACAGGTCCTATGACCGAACCTGGGAGATACGAACACCTGGAAAGCCTCCGGTTTCCTGTTCGAACGACCCGCTACTGGGGGGAAATCCCGCGTTCCATAATCCGGAGGACTTGCTCCTGTCCTCCCTGGCGAGCTGCCATATGCTCTGGTACCTGCATCTGGCAAGCGATGCAGGCATTGCCGTCATGGGATACGAGGACGCGCCGGAAGCGACGGGGGAAACCGAGCCCTCGGGTGCTGGCCGTTTTCTGCGCGCTGTGCTGAAGCCGGTCATCACCGTGCCTAAGGGCACGGACCTGGCAACGGCCGATGCGATCCACCACGAGATCCACAAGGTCTGCTTCATCGCCCGCTCGGTGAATTTTCCGGTGAGCTTCGAGGCAACCTACGTGGAAACGTAGGAATTCAGGGCGGAGTGACGCGCCGAAGGGTCAGGTTGATCCGGCCGCCGTTTTTCAGAAGCGTCGAAGTTCCCTTCAACACGCGGTCGATACCGTGAAAGGCCAGTCGAGCCTCGCCGCCGAGTACGACGACGTCACCGGATTGAAGGCGGAAGGATTTGGTCGGATCCTTCCTGTTCACGCCGCCAACACGGAAGGTCGCAGTGTCTCCGAGGGAAACCGAGACGACCGGGGCTTCGAACATCTGTTCATCCCTGTCCTGGTGCAGACCCATGCGGGCGCTGGGATCATAGAAATTGATCAGGCAGGCTTCGGGTTGTGGCGCCGT
Organism: Labrenzia sp. R5_0; assembly: GCF_017743835.1. NCBI lineage: Bacteria > Pseudomonadati > Pseudomonadota > Alphaproteobacteria > Hyphomicrobiales > Stappiaceae > Labrenzia > Labrenzia sp. R5_0. The sequence continues at coordinate 284,690 of NZ_JAGHRK010000003.1, forward strand.
TCCGGCAACGTCCTTCCACACGTGCGTCAAGGCATCCGGCATGGCCGGCCATGGCCGGCCGGTTTCGGGGTGCGCCGGCTGGTAGCGATAGCCTCGGATATCCGACACCCAGCCGAGCGGCCCGCAGTTGCTCATGCGCACCGAAAAGGGCTTTCCGGTTTTCGGCATTACCGGCTGGAACAAGGGCGCTTCGGCGACGATCGCGCGAATATCTGCCAGAAGCTGTTCCTGGCCCTCGCGGTCGAAATAACCCGGCAGATAATAAAGCCCGCTCAGGCCGTTTATGGGAATTTCCTGCATGGTCAATTGTCGCCGGTCGTCAGTCGCCCCCGCCGCAACCGCTGCAGCCGGAGCTGCCACCGCCGCCTCCGTCGCCGCTGCTGCTGGTGCCGCAGCCTGAGCTGCACCCGGAAGAATTTCCACCGGTCGATTTCTTGAAGAGGATGATCAGCACCACGGCGATGATAAACAGGGAAATCAGGAATTCGGCCGTGTGCATGGTGGCCCAGTGCCAGACCATGTTGCGCAGTCGCTCGATGAGAGTATCGCCTTGCGCCTCGCCATGGGCAAAGGCCAGCCTGGTGCCCAGAAGCAGTGACATGGCGGCCAGCAGGGCGCAGTGGACGGCGGTGGGCGCATTCGCAACCTTCCCGGCAAGTCTTGCGAGTTGGTTCGGCCAGCCCGGCTTGCGGATGATCCACACATCCTGCGCATTCACGCGGACAAAGCCCGGTGCCTTGCCGAACCGGAGTTCCTCCGGTGGCCAGATGTCCACAGGCGGGTCGCCGAATTCCGACCGGTAGAGCCGGAGCGTTCTTGCATAGGCCTGCCGGAACCGGACTTCCTGTTCCGGGCCGCCCTTTGTCGGCATGTGGTGCAGCGGACCATCGAGCGCTTCCTTGAATGGGCCCCAGTAATGTCTGGTGTAGGTCAGGTGCAGATGCCAGGCCTGGTCCACTTCGTCGCTCGGCGTCACGATGCCTTCACCAAGCCGGCTGAGATAGGCAAACCGCAGATATTCGACAACGACCCGTCCCGCAAAGCTTGTGCTCCAGCCATTGTCTCGGGCAAGGCGCGCGGAGAACGGGAAATCCGCTTCCACATCGTCCGGGTGGCAGGCTTTAAGCCGATTCCAGAGGCTGGGATCTTGCAATTCGGATCTCCTTTCCGCGTTGCCATTGCGGTGACGGGGCGATGTTAACCGTATTGTCCGCAAGGTTTGAGCAAAACCTCGTCTCCATGTGCCGATTGCATGTGGAATTCGCAAAGCTGACAATGCTGGTAACGATCTGGGAAGAAATATCGGCGAAGAACGGAAGGTCTGTGAAATGTCAGTGGACAGATGTCTTGCAGGCAAAGTTTCATCCACCTATATAGCGGTCAAGCTTCGCGCCAAATCATGAGCCTAGCGTTCTGGCGCGATGTCCGGGGGAACCCGGAACCCAACTGAGAGGAGCCGGAATGACGCCTTTTTGGGTCTATCCGGTTTGCTAGAAAGAGAGGCAGATATGGCAAAGGTCATTGGTATCGACCTCGGCACGACGAACTCGTGCGTCGCCGTCATGGACGGCAAGGATTCCAAGGTAATTGAAAACGCAGAAGGCGCCCGCACCACCCCGTCGATGGTGGCCTTCTCCGACGATGGCGAGCGTCTCGTCGGCCAGCCGGCAAAACGCCAGGCGGTCACGAACCCGACCAACACCCTTTTTGCAGTCAAGCGCCTGATCGGTCGCCGGTACAGCGATCCGACCGTCGACAAGGACAAGAAGCTTGTCCCGTTCGAAATCGTCAAGGCCGACAATGGCGACGCATGGGTGGAAGCCAACGGCGACAAATACTCCCCGTCCCAGGTGTCCGCTTTCATCCTTCAGAAGATGAAGGAAACCGCAGAGAGCTATCTCGGCGAAAAAGTGACCCAGGCGGTCATCACCGTTCCGGCATACTTCAACGACGCGCAGCGCCAGGCAACCAAGGATGCCGGCAAGATCGCGGGTCTTGAAGTCCTGCGCATCATCAACGAGCCGACGGCCGCAGCGCTTGCCTACGGTCTCGACAAGAACGACGGTAAAACCATCGCGGTCTACGACCTTGGTGGCGGTACGTTCGACGTCTCCGTCCTGGAAATCGGCGACGGTGTCTTCGAAGTGAAGTCCACCAACGGCGACACCTTCCTCGGCGGTGAAGACTTCGACATGGTTCTCGTCGACTACCTCGCGTCCGAGTTCAAGAAGGACCAGGGCATCGACCTGAAAAACGACAAGCTGGCCCTGCAGCGCCTGAAGGAAGCTGCGGAAAAGGCGAAGATCGAACTGTCGTCCTCTTCCCAGACCGAAATCAACCTGCCGTTCATCACGGCGGACGCTTCCGGTCCGAAGCACCTGACGCTGAAACTCACCCGCGCCAAGTTCGAGTCGCTGGTTGAAGATCTGGTCAAGCGCACCATCGAGCCGATGAAAGCCGCTCTGAAGGACGCAGGTCTTGCTCCCGGTGAAATCGACGAAGTGGTTCTGGTCGGCGGCATGACCCGCATGCCGAAGATCCAGGAAACCGTGAAGACCTTCTTCGGCAAGGACCCGCACAAGGGTGTGAACCCGGACGAAGTCGTGGCCATGGGCGCTGCGATCCAGGCCGGCGTTCTGCAGGGCGACGTCAAGGACGTTCTGCTGCTCGACGTGACCCCACTGTCGCTCGGCATCGAAACGCTTGGCGGTGTCTTCACCCGTCTGATCGATCGCAACACGACGATCCCGACCAAGAAGAGCCAGGTGTTCTCGACCGCTGAAGACAATCAGACGGCCGTGACCATCCGGGTCTTCCAGGGTGAGCGCGAAATGGCCGCGGACAACAAGATCCTCGGTCAGTTCGATCTGGTCGGCCTGCCGCCGGCACCGCGCGGCGTTCCGCAGATCGAAGTCACCTTCGACATCGACGCCAACGGTATCGTCAACGTGTCCGCGAAGGACAAGGGCACCGGCAAGGAACAGCAGATCCGCATCCAGGCCTCCGGCGGCCTCAGCGACAGCGACATCGACCAGATGATCAAGGACGCTGAATCCCACGCCGATGAGGACAAGAAGCGGAAGGAACTGGTGGAAGCCAAGAACCAGGGCGAATCCCTGGTCCATTCCACCGACAAGTCCCTGAAGGACTACGGCGACAAGGTTTCCGAGGACGACAAGTCCGCGATCGAGACCGCGCTTGCCTCCCTGAAGTCTGCTCTTGAAGGTGAAGACCTGGAAGACATCAAGGCCAAGACCCAGGCTCTGGCAGAAGCTTCCATGAAACTTGGCGAAGCCATGTATCAGGCAGCTCAGGCTGACGCCCAGGCAGAAGACGGCGAGGAAGCTGATCCGAAAGCCAAGGCCGAAGACGATGTCGTTGATGCGGATTTTGAAGAAGTCAAAGAAGACGACGACAAAAAATCCGCATAACCGAAAAATACCAGCCAGCCGTGTTCCGGCTGGCTGGTCCAATCCTGGCGCCGGTCGCTCGACTGCCTGATGAAAGGGCACTTGTGCGCGGCGCCTTCGCCGTAATTGGCGCCGGCATTTGCCAGGCCGCCAGCGGTGCAACAACAAGACCGGAAGATCTTGATGTCGAAACGTGATTTCTATGAGGTGCTGGGTGTTTCGCGTGAGGCGGACGAAAAAGCGCTGAAAAGCGCCTACCGCAAGATGGCCATGCAATTTCACCCGGACCGCAATCCGGGCGACGAGGCCGCTGAAGCCAAGTTCAAGGAAGTCAACGAGGCCTATGACACGCTGAAGGACAGCCAGAAGCGTGCAGCCTATGACCGTTTCGGCCATGCGGCCTTCGAAAACGGTGGTTTTGGCGGCGGCGGTGCCGGTGCCCACGACTTTTCCTCCACCATGTCCGATATCTTCGAGGAATTCTTCGGCATGGGTGGCGGCGGTGGCCGCCGGTCGGGCGGACGCGAACGTGGCGCGGACCTGCGCTACAATCTGGATATCACGCTGGAGGATGCCTTCACCGGAAAGACGGTGGAGATAGAGGTTCCCACCAGCGTTACCTGCGACGATTGCTCCGGTTCGGGCGCAAAGCCCGGGACCAGCCCGACGACCTGCCGCACCTGTGGCGGGGCAGGCCGCGTGCGTGCCGCGCAGGGCTTCTTCACGCTGGAACGCACCTGTCCGAGCTGTCAGGGACGCGGCCAGGTGATTACCGATCCGTGCGAAAGCTGTAGCGGCTCCGGACGCAAGACCCAGGAGCGCACGCTGTCGGTCAACATTCCGGCCGGTATCGAGGACGGAACCCGTATTCGGCTGGCAGGTGAAGGTGAAGCAGGCGTGCGCGGTGGCCCCGCGGGCGATCTCTATATCTTCCTCTCCATAAGGCCGCACGAGCTTTTCCAGCGCGATGGCGCCGATCTTTACTGCCGCGTGCCGATTTCCATGTCGACCGCGACCCTGGGTGGTCAGTTCGACGTGCCGACGGTCGAAGGGTCGACCAGCCGCGTGAAGGTGCCCGAAGGCACCCAGACCGGAAAGCAGTTCCGGTTGCGCGGCAAGGGCATGCCGATCATGCGTTCCAGCCAGCACGGCGACATGTATATTCAGGTCACGGTCGAAACACCGACCAATCTGACCAGGCGCCAACGTGAGCTTCTGGCGGAATTCGAGAAGGAATCCTCCGGTGAAAACCACCCGGAATCGGCTGGGTTTTTCTCCAAGGTGAAGGATTTCATCGATAATCTCGGTGCATAAGCAGTCTGCAAAGGGTGACGTATGCGTGCAATATGTGCGCTTGCCCATGGCATCTTATTGCAATCACTCCTATATTCCCCGCGTGGGGGATGTGAGTGAGGAAAGATGCTGAAACGCAATAGCTCGCGCCGGGAAGCTTTTCGGGAAAAGCTTGAGAAGGCAAGTGCCGTTCGGGCGAAGGTGCTCGATGAAGTCAAATTCATCCGTTCCTGGGCTCAGAACCCGCTTCGAACCGGTGCCGTCGCCCCTTCCGGGCCAGAGCTCGCCGCCAAGATGGCGTCCTTTCTGACACCCCGTCCCCATTCAAGGGTTGTGGAACTCGGGCCGGGAACCGGCGTCGTCACGAAGGCGATTCTGGACCGTGGATTTTCCTCCCAGCAGCTCAGGCTCATCGAGTATTGCCCGGAATTTTGCGAACTGCTGACCCGCAGATACCCCGGCCTGAAAATTGTCCAGGGTGATGCCTACGCCCTTGGCGCCACCCTCTCGCGCGCCGGCGATACGCTGTCGGCTGCGGAAGACCAGCGCCATTCGCTTGATGGCATCGTCTCGTCCCTGCCGCTGCTGACGCGACCGGAAACGGTCCGCAAGGCGCTGCTGGCGGAAGCTCTGGAAATTCTGAAACCGGGCGCGCCCTTCATCCAGTTTTCCTACGGGCTGGTCGCTCCGGTTAAGCCGGACAACCGCTCCGTCTCCGTCTTCAGTTCGGACTGGGTCTGGAAAAACCTGCCTCCGGCACGCGTCTGGGTTTACCGCAAGGCCCATTGAGGGCTCAGACGGCAGGGGACAGCGGGCAAGAAGCACTCCCATTTCCCGAAAAGCGCCCTAAACTTGCCCTCAGGCGGTTCACCGCGGTGCTACGCGCGAGCCGGACATTTGTAGGGTAGGTTCTGATGCGCAATCCGAAGATCCTCGTTTGCTCGGGCTCGGTCCGAAGCGGTTCCTTCAACGGCAGACTGACGGCGCTGGCCGCCAAGAAACTTGCGATCCTGGATGCTCAGGTGACGCATCTGTCGCTGAAGGACTATCCGTTGCCGATCTACGACGGCGATCTGGAGGACACGAATGGCGTTCCGGAAAATGCCAGGAAACTCAAACGCTTGTTCCTGGCGCAGGATGGTATTTTTCTGTCCTGTCCGGAATATAACGCCGGTGTCTCGCCGCTGCTGAAAAACACCCTGGACTGGATCAGCCGCGTGAAGGAACCGGGCGATCCCTACAAGACCAAGGTCTTTGCACTCGGTGCAGCTTCGACCGGCGCATTCGGTGGCATGCGCGGTCTGATCGGCATGCGCACCATTCTGGAAGTCGGCCTTGGAGCAATGGTCCTGCCGCAGATGGTGGCCGTACCCAAGGCGGCGGGCGCGTTTGACGACAAGGGCGAACTTTCCGATGAACGGGCAGGCGGCCAGCTCGACAAGCTGGTGGACGCACTTTTGCGGGCAACCCGGATCGAGATGTCGCACTGAGGTTTCGAATTGCCGGCAGAAATCGCCCTGAAAATGTGTGTCTTGAGCCGATTTCGGCCGGCTTCATAGCCGGGCTCAACAAGGCCGCATCCCATTGACTGCTTGGAAATACCGGATTTGCCGCCTACATAGGGCGGCAGACAAGATGACCATGAAGATTGCCAAGAGGATTGAATGAGCGAAACGCGCGAACCGGCCCAGTGGCACGGTACGACGATCATGATGGTGCGCAAGGGTGGCAAGGTGGTGATCGCCGGTGACGGCCAGGTCTCCCTCGGCCAAACCGTGATCAAGCACACCGCCCGCAAGGTACGCCTGCTGGCCAAGGGCGAGGTTATTGCCGGTTTTGCCGGTGCAACCGCCGATGCCTTCACCCTGTTCGAGCGCCTTGAAGCGAAGCTGGAACAGTATCCCGGCCAGCTGATGCGCGCCTGCGTGGAACTTGCCAAGGACTGGCGGACCGACCGCTATCTACGCCGACTGGAAGCGATGATGCTGGTGGCCGACAAGAACGTGTCGCTGGTGCTGACCGGTACCGGCGACGTCCTGGAACCCGAAGGGGGTGTCATGGGTATCGGTTCAGGCGGCAACTATGCACTTGCGGCCGGACGTGCCCTGGCAGATACCGACTATGACGCAGAAACCATAGCCCGCAAGGCGATGGCGGTTGCGGCGGAAATCTGCGTTTACACGAACGCCAGCGTGACGGTCGAGTCGCTGGATACGGCCGAGTAAGGGCCGATGATTTCGTTTCGCCCCGTCACCGCCGACGATTTGCCCATGCTGGCGAGTTGGTTGGCGCGGCCGCACTGGCGGCAATGGTGGGGCGATCCGGACGAAGAGTTGAGCAACATCCGGGACATGGTCGAAGGCAGGGATACGACCCGGCCTTTCATCTTTCAGGAAGACGGCACCGACAAGGGCTATATCCAGGTCTGGTGTGTCGGCGATCAGCAGGGAAGCGCATTTGCGGCGAATTATCCCTGGCTGGAGCGGCTGCCGGCAGAAGCTGTCGGTGTCGACCTCTCGATTGCATTCGAGGAAGATCTGTCCCGGGGACTTGGAACAAGAACTTTGCAGGCGTTTGTCCGCCAGTTGCGCGAGGAAGGTCACGAACGGATCATCATCGATCCGGATCCGGCCAATCTCAGGGCCCTGAAGGCCTATCGCAAGGCGGGCTTTCAGGAGATCGAAGCGCTTCTGGGACGCACCGGCGACTGCCTGCTGATGGAACTCATAAGTAAAGAAGGCGTGTCTTAAACAATGTCCGATTTTTCTCCGCGTGAGATCGTTTCCGAACTCGACCGCTACATCGTCGGCCAGAAAGATGCCAAGCGCGCGGTCGCAATTGCATTGCGTAACCGCTGGCGCCGCCAGCAGCTGCAAGGCCAGATGCGCGAGGAAGTTCTGCCGAAGAACATCCTGATGATCGGCCCGACCGGCGTCGGCAAGACCGAGATTTCCCGCCGTCTGGCAAAGCTGGCAAATGCCCCCTTCACCAAGGTGGAAGCCACCAAGTTCACAGAGGTCGGCTATGTCGGCCGCGACGTGGAGCAGATCGTCCGTGATCTGGTGGAAGCCGGCATTACGCTGGTGCGCGACCAGAAGCGCGAAGCGGTGAAGGCCAAGGCACACATGCTTGCCGAGGAACGCGTGCTGGATGCGCTGGTCGGCAAGAACGCAAGCCCGGCGACCCGGGACAGCTTCCGCACCAAGCTGCGCAATGGCGAGATGGACGAGAAGGAAATCGAGGTCGAGGTCCGGGCCCAGGCACAGATGCCGAGCTTTGATTTGCCGGGCATGCCGGGTGCCAGCGTCGGGGTGATGAATGTCTCCGACCTCTTGGGCAAGGCGTTCGGCGGCCAGACCAAGACCAAACGCACCACCGTTCGCGACAGCTACCAGCTCCTGATCAACGAGGAATCCGACAAGCTGCTCGACGACGACAAGGTGGTGGAAGAGGCAATTTCACTTGTCGAGAACTCCGGCATCGTCTTCCTGGACGAGATCGACAAGATCTGTGCCCGTGAAGGCCGTGCGGGAGCCGATGTCTCTCGTGAAGGCGTGCAGCGCGACCTGCTGCCGCTGATCGAAGGAACAGTCGTCTCCACCAAGCACGGACCGGTCAAGACCGACCATATCCTGTTCATCGCTTCCGGTGCATTCCACGTCGCAAAGCCTTCGGACCTTTTGCCGGAGCTGCAGGGCCGCCTGCCGATCCGGGTCGAGCTGCGTGCGCTCGACAAGGACGATTTCCGCGCGATCCTGACCGAACCGGAAGCCAGCCTCATCAAGCAGTATGTGGCGCTGATGGAAACGGAAAAGGTCACGCTGAACTTCACAGAGGACGCCATCGACGAGATCGCCTCGATTGCGGTTGATCTCAATGCCTCTGTCGAGAACATCGGTGCCCGCCGCCTGCAGACGGTGATGGAGCGCATTCTCGACGAGATTTCCTTCACGGCGCCGGACCGTCCGGGTGAAGAGGTGGAGATCACGGGCAAATTCGTTCGCGACAACATCGGCGACCTTGCCAAGAACGTCGACCTGTCGAAGTTCATCCTCTAGGAGGCATGCGGAAAGACACCGGTTGAGCGCTTCGTGCGCGGCGATTTCGCCGCTTGCGGAGTGCGCGGACCGGTGGCAGCATGCGGCCCATGGTAGCTATCAGAAAAAGCAACGAGGAAGGCCACCGCCGGAAGTTTCTGGTCGTGGTCGACGAGACGCCCGAATGTGACCGGGCGATCGTATATGCCGCGAAACGGGCGGCCCGGACCGGCGGCGTCGTGACGCTGGTCTTCATCATTGCGCCTGGCGACTTCCAGCATTGGCTGGGGGTTGAAGACATCATGCGGGCGGAAGCCCAGGAAGAAGCCGAGGCAGCGCTTGCGAAAGCCGCAGAGCGCGTGCGGTCCGTTGCCCGTACCGAACCGGAATCGGTGGTGCGGGAAGGGACAAAGGCCGAGGAGATCATGGAGCTGATCGAGGCGGATGCCGACATCGCGATCCTGATCCTGGCCGCCAGCACGGGCTCTGAAGGGCCGGGACCGCTGGTGTCGTCGATTGCCGGAAAATCCGCGGGAACCTTCCCCATTCCGGTGACGATCGTGCCGGGTAACCTGGATGATGATTCCATCGCCGCGCTGGCTTGACGAGCGATCGCAGGGCGGCCGGATTCAAGAAGACGGCTTGACCAGGCAGGATCTGCACCTATCTAGTTTTTAACGGTTCCAAACTGCCGAGAGATACGTTAGAAACATTCATCGGCGTTTTGCGATGGAGGTGAGGCGCAAAACGAAGCCGGCAACATGGGCGCGACCTGAAGCGCAAGGACGAGACAAGATGTTCATTCAAACCGAAGCCACTCCCAATCCGGCGACACTGAAATTCCTGCCGGGACGGGTTGTCCTGCCGGAGGGAACCTACGATTTCCGCTCCAGGACCGACGCCGGGGTGTCGCCTCTTGCACAGAAACTGTTCGACGTGCCGGGCGTGGTCGCGGTCTTCTTCGGCCACGACTTCGTGACCGTGACCAAGGACGAAACCGACTGGCAGCACATGAAACCCGCCATCCTGGGCGTGATCATGGAGCAGTTCATGTCCGGACAGCCGGTCATGGCCACCAGCGAAGCGGAAAATATCGAGGAAGGCGAATTCTTCGAGGCAGGGGACGCGGACACCGTCAGCACCATCAAGGAACTCCTGGAAACCCGGGTGCGTCCGGCTGTGGCGCAGGATGGTGGCGACATCACCTTCAAGGGCTTTAAGGAAGGCGTGGTCTATCTGTCCATGCGCGGTGCCTGCGCCGGCTGCCCGTCATCCACGGCAACACTGCAGCACGGCATTCAGAACCTGCTACGTCACTTCGTTCCGGAAGTCGAGGAAGTCCGCCCGATCTGATCGGAGCATTTCTGAAGAATTTCAAAGGCCCGGCCTCTTGTCCGGGCCTTTAATATTTTCGACTCCCATTCTTTGTGGAAGGCAAGCCCCCCTTTGGACTTAGGTCCAAAGCCCCGCTCGACTCGCGGGCCGGGGCGGGGTAGTGGCATGTGGGACACGAAAACCATGAGCCAAACCGGAATGCGCGTCCTCGCCATCGATACAGCCCTTGCCAATTGCGCCGCCGCCGTTCTCGACGACGGTGTCGAAACCGCGTGTTTCGAGGCGTGCGGCGAGGAGATCGGCCGCGGCCATGCCGAGAAGCTGATGGACATGATCGGTGAGGTCATGGCCGAGTCGTCCACCACCTTTTCCGAGCTTGACCGCGTTGCCGTGACCATCGGACCCGGCAGCTTTACCGGCCTTCGCGTCGGACTGGCGGTTGCCCGCGGCTTTGGTCTCGTGCTCGGGAAGCCGGTTGTCGGCGTAACGACCCTGGCAGCCATTGCCCGTTCCGCCGTGCCGGGAGATGATGGCGGTCCCGTGCTGGTGGCGCTGACGGGAAAGGCAGACGAGGTCTACTGCCAGCTTTATCATGCGTCCGGCACCGCTGCCGATGAAGCCGGTGTCCGCACCATCGCAGATCTTGCGGCGAACCTGCCCAAGGACATAAGATTGGCAGGATCGGCATCGGAAAAAATCGCGATGGAGCTTGGGCTTCCGGAAAGCGCGATATTGTCCCGCAGCACTTTCCCGGGTATTCGGGATGTCGCGGAACTGGGGATCTCCGCCGATCCTTCGAGGTCATCCCCTTCGCCACTCTATTTGCGGCCGCCCGATGCGACGCCGCAAACGAAGGGAAGGATAGAACGGCAATGAGTTTTTGGTGGTTCTGGACCCAGCCGCCGGTGATAGAAGAGGCGCTGGACGAGGATCTACCGAAGATTGCCGACATCCACGCGCTTTGTTTCAAGCACAAATGGAATACGGACGAGCTTGCGCGGATGAAAGCGCACGCCGGGACGATGTTTCTGGTGGCACGCCGGGCGAGCCCCTATGGCACGCGCGCACCGCTTGGTTTCCTGATCGTGCGCACCGTTGCCGACGAGGCCGAGGTCATCACCATTGCGGTTCACCCGCGCCAGCGCGGCCGTGGCATCGGCAAGAAGCTGATGGAAGCCGGCCTGTTTCGGCTCTACGGTGAACGTTGCAAACACCTTTTTCTGGAAGTGGACGCAGCCAACGAACCGGCTCTGCTGCTGTACCGGGCGCTCGGCTTCAAGGAAGTCGGCAGCCGCAAAGGCTATTACAGCGACAGTGGAGGAGACGGCACCGCGCTTGTCATGCGCGTCGATCTTGGTTAAGCGCTGTAGCGGAAACGGATACGGTATCGGAAACAGACAGCGGACGGCATCGCAATGGCGGAAGAGCGGCAATCAACGCTAGCGGACTTGTGCATCGAAAAAGGTATGCGCATGACCGAACAGCGTCGCGTCATTGCCTCCGTCATCGAAGCCGCGTCCGACGAGCACCCGGACGTCGAGGAACTCTACCGCCGCTCCGTGGCGATCGATCCCGGCATTTCCATTTCGACGGTCTATCGCACGGTGAAGCTGTTCGAGGACGCCGGCATGATCGAACGGCACGATTTTCGTGACGGCCGGTCGCGTTATGAAACCGTTCCGGACGAGCATCACGACCATCTGATCGATCTGCGCTCCGGCCAGGTCATCGAGTTCCGCAACGAGGAAATCGAGGCCTTGCAGGAATTCATCGCCAAGAAGCTGGGTTACCGTCTGGTCGATCACCGGCTGGAACTTTATGGCGTCCCACTCGATGTCCCGAAGGATAGTCAGGGCGATGGCTGAGCTTAAGGCCGGGGTTATCATTTTCCTTCTGACGCTGGTCTCGCTGGTGCTGATCCCGCTTCAGTGGCTGGCGGTGAAGCTCGGGCTTAAGATGCAGCGAAAACTGCCCCAGCTCTGGCACCGGATCGCCACCCGGCTTGTGGGTATCAAGATCGAGCAGATCGGGGTCCCTGCCGTGGACCGGCCGTTGCTGATCGCCTCCAACCACGCATCCTGGGTCGATATCACCGTGGTCGGCTCGCTGATGCCTCTCTCCTTCATCGCCAAGTCCGAGGTTTCAGGCTGGCCCATTTTCGGTCTGTTCGCCAAGCTTCAGCGCACGGTGTTCGTCAATCGCACCCGGCGCACGGAAACCGCCCAGGTTGCCGATGCCATCGCCGTTCGCATGGCTGCCGGCGACGCGATGGTCCTGTTTGCCGAAGGTACCTCCAACGACGGCAATTGCGTCCTGCCGTTTCGCTCGGCCCTACTGGGCGCCGCCACCCGTGCGGTCGGCGAGGACGAAACCTCGAAAGTCTGGGTGCAGCCGCTTTCGGTCGCCTATCAGGGCTTTTACGGCCTGCCGATGGGCCGGGCCCATCGGCCGCATGTCGCCTGGTATGGCGATATGGAACTCGCCGGCCATCTGTGGGGCATCTTTTCGCGCGGTGCACTCGACGTGGTGGTGCGCTGGGGCGAGCCGGTTCTGGTTGACCGGACAACGGACCGGAAAGCCCTGACCCGCCGTCTGGAAACGGAGGTTCGGGCGATGACGATAGCCTCGCTGCTGCAAAAGCCGGTCGACACCGAAGATTTCAGCGAAATCGAGACACTCGAGTTCTTCTCAAACGCGGAAAAAACCGCTAAAGCTGGCGCCTGAATTTGCAAGGTGCCGTCCGCCGCCGGTCTCAGGCGCGGGTCCCGGGCATGAAGGACGGATCGATCCTGTGCCTGTGCCGGGTGAACTGCCCGATGAAGGTACCGACATTCACGACATCCGGCCGCCTGAAAAAGGCCAGCGTATCAAGGCCATGAGGAGCCCCACGAGGAGCGAATGACAAGCCGCCCTGAACAAGACATGGAAACGAACGTCACCGCCGTTTCCGCCGCCGATATGACAGACGCCCGCAAGGGCGGAAACACCCGCAAGGTGTTCGTGCGTACCTATGGCTGCCAGATGAACGTCTACGACAGCGAGCGCATGACCGATGTGCTGGCACCGGAAGGATTCGAGGCGACGGACGATCTGGAAGACGCGGATCTTGTCATTCTGAACACCTGCCATATTCGTGAAAAGGCAGCCGAGAAAGTCTATTCGGAGCTTGGCCGCATCCGCAAGGTCAAGGAAGAGCGGGCAAAATCCGGCAAGGACATGATGGTGGGTGTCGCCGGCTGCGTTGCGCAGGCGGAGGGCGAGGAAATTTCTCGCCGGGCTCCGATTGTCGATCTTGTGGTGGGCCCGCAGAGCTATCATCAGCTGCCGTCCCTTCTGGAAAAGGCCCGCGCAGGCTCCAAGGTTGTCGAGACCGAGTTCGACATCGACGCCAAGTTCAATCACTTGTCGGAACGTGCCGAAAAGCAGGTTCTCAAACGCCCGCCATCCGCCTTCCTGACCGTGCAGGAAGGCTGCGACAAGTTCTGCACCTTCTGCGTCGTTCCCTACACGCGCGGCGCCGAAGTCTCCCGCTCTGTCGAACAGATCGTCAGCGAAGCCGAACGCATGGCCGCGGCCGGGGTACGCGAGGTCACGCTGCTGGGCCAGAACGTCAACGCGTATCACGGCACTTCGCCGGATGGTGCTGTCTGGGGTCTTGGCCGGTTGCTGCGTCGTCTGGCGGAAATCGACGGTCTGGACCGGCTGCGCTATACCACCAGCCATCCGCGCGACATGGATGATGACCTGATCGAGGCGCATCGGGACCTGAAAAGCCTGATGCCGTATCTGCACCTGCCGGTGCAGTCCGGGTCCGACAAGATCCTGAAGGCGATGAACCGCCGGCACACGCGCGATGAGTATTTCCGCCTGATCGACCGCATTCGCGAGGTCTCTCCCGACATTGCGCTCTCAGGCGATTTCATCGTCGGTTTCCCGGGCGAGAGCGACCAGGATTTCGAAGACACGATGGATCTGATTCGACAGGTCGGCTATGGCTCGGCCTTCTCGTTCAAATACAGTTCCAGGCCCGGTACGCCCGGCGCAACCATGGACGAACAGGTGCCGGAGGACGTCAAGTCCGCACGGCTGGCCGCGCTTCAGACGCTGGTTGCCGAGCAGCAGAAGGCGTTCAACGCCTCGCGTCTGGGCATGACCTGCGATGTGCTTCTGGAGAAGACCGGCCGCAATCCCGGACAGCTGGTCGGCAAGTCGCCGTGGTTGCAGCCGGTGCAACTGGATGCACCTGAAGACCTCATCGGGTCGATACAAGCGGTGGAAATCGTCGACATCGGGTCCAATTCCCTGTTCGGGCGGCTGATTGCGGGGCAAGATGATCTTGGAAGGTCCGGACGCATCCCGGCTCCGGCGGCCTAAAGGAGACGTCATTTGACGCGCGACAGCCACTCTTCATCCCGCAAGTCTTCGGTACAATCCTCTGCGGCCGGTTCGGCCTCCGACATGACCCATATTGTTCTTGCCTTTGAAGATAACCGGCTGATCGGAGATCTGTTTGGGCAATTCGACCAGAACCTTGCACTGATCGAGCAGCGTCTTGGCATCGATGCGATTGCCCGGGGCAACCAGGTGACACTGAAAGGCAGCCAGGTTAGCTGCGCCCAGGCGCGCACGGCTCTGGAAGCCATGTATCAGCGTTTGCTGCAGGGGCAGGAAATCCACCCGGGTGATGTCGACGGCGCGCTGCGCATGGCAGCGGCTGCGGAAGCGCAGCTGCCGTTGCCGACGCTGGAGCCGAAGTCCCGGCTGGCCTTCGCCCAGATCGCGACCCGCCGGAAAACGATCGTCGCCCGCACACCGACCCAGGATGCCTATATCCGGTCGATGGATCGGGCCGACCTGATTTTCGGAACTGGCCCGGCCGGTACCGGCAAGACCTTTCTGGCGGTTGCCTATGCAGCAGCTCTTCTGGAGCGCGGCGATGTGGCCCGACTGATCCTGTCCCGTCCTGCCGTGGAAGCCGGTGAGCGCCTCGGCTTCCTGCCGGGTGAAATGAAGGACAAGGTCGATCCGTACCTGCGGCCGATCTACGATGCGCTTTACGAGATGATGCCTGCCGAGAAGGTCGATCGTGGCTTGCAGTCCGGCATGATCGAAGTGGCGCCGCTCGCCTTCATGCGCGGCCGAACGCTCTCCAACGCGGTGGTGCTGCTCGACGAGGCGCAGAACACGACCTCCATGCAGATGAAGATGTTCCTGACGCGTCTTGGGGAAGGCTCGAAGATGATCGTCACCGGCGATCCGAGCCAGATCGACCTGCCGTCAGGGCAGATGTCCGGTCTGCGCGAAGCGCTGGGGCTTTTGACGGACATTCCGGAAGTTGCCCATATCCGCTTCAACGAGAAGGACGTTGTCCGTCACGAGCTGGTCGGACGGATCGTGACCGCTTACGACAACGCCTCTCGGGAAGAATCGGAAGCGCGCGAGCGCCGCTTTGCCGAGCGACAACGTGGTGCGGACCGCGACGGTGCCTCTACGCGCCCTCGTGAAGCCGCAAATTCCTGAAAAGCCCTTGCCGACGATGCCAGACCGATTGCCTGATAGTTTTCAGATAGACCTGTCGATAGAAGCAGGCGATTGGCCGGCGGAAAGCCAGTTGGAGGCAATAGCTGAAAAGGCAATCACCGCTGCCTTTGCGGGGGCGGATCTGGAAGTGCTGGAGGGAACCGAAGTCTCGCTGCTGTTTACCGATGACGCGTCGATCCGGCAGCTGAACGCGAAATGGCGCGACAAGGACAAGGCAACGAACGTCCTGTCCTTTCCCGGCAGCGATCCGCAAGGCGACGTTTATGGCCCCCTTCTGGGGGACATCGTTTTCGCCTATGAAACCGTCGCGGCGGAAGCTGCAGACCTTGGAATTGAATTTTCCGATCACCTTACCCATCTGACTGTTCACGGTTTGCTTCACCTTTTCGATTATGATCATCAGGAAAGTGAAGAGGCGGAACTGATGGAAAGCCTTGAGAAGTCCATTCTGGCGTCTCTTGGCATCGATGACCCTTACGCGGACAGGCCACTTGTGGCCGACGGCGGTTAAGTGGCATCATGGGATGTGATGTTCTTGATTGATGGATGATGAACTCAATTGAACCGCAAAGTCCGGCAACCGGGCAGAAGCCTGCCAGCACCGGACAGGACCAAGACGGGGAAGACCCGCAACAGCTGAAGCCGCAGAAACCTGCGGCCTTTCTCGATCTTCTCAAACGCTTCCTGCGCTTGGGCCGCCAGTCTTCGAGCTTGCGCGAGAACCTGGAGGACGAGCTTGCCCGCGAGGGTGGTGATGCTGCCTTCTCGCCGGAGGAGCGAATGCTCCTCGGCAACATTCTGAGACTGCGTGAATTGCGCGTCGACGACGTCATGATCCCGCGTGCGGATATCGACGCGGTCGATCTGGAAACCAGCCTGAGCCGCGTCATGGAACTGTTCCAGACGAGCGGGCATTCGCGCATGCCGGTTTACGAAGAGACGCTCGACGATCCGCGCGGCATGGTCCACATCAAGGATTTGATGGCCTATATCGCGGAACGTGGCGCTTCGAACCGTCCTGCAACTTCTGTGGACAATGAAAACGATACAACCGGCTTTCAACCGTCCAATTCGAATGCGCCTGCGCGGAACGGTCACAACATGCCCGACCTGGATCTGTCCTGTGTCGACCTGTCGGTCTCGCTGAAGGACACGGATCTGCTGCGCAATCTCTTGTTCGTGCCGCCGTCCATGCCGGCGACGGACCTGATGGCGAAAATGCAGGCCGATCGTATCCAGATGGCGCTGGTGATCGACGAATACGGCGGAACCGACGGACTTGTGTCGCTGGAAGATCTTGTCGAGGAAGTTGTCGGTGATATCGAAGACGAACACGACGAGGACGAGGAAGCCATGCTGGCTGCCGCCGGCGAGGGCGTGTGGATCGCAGATCCGCGTCTGCCGCTGGAGGAACTCGACGAAGCGCTCGGCACGCAGCTGAACGACGGCGAGATTTCCGAGGACGTCGATACGCTCGGTGGTCTGCTCTATGTCTCCGTTGGCCGCGTACCGGTCCGCGGCGAGCTGCTGCTGGTGCCGGATGAAGTGCCCGGGTTCGAATTCGAGATAATGGATGCGGATCCGCGCCGCATCAAGCGCCTGAAGATCCGCCGCCGCCGCGCCGACGCGCGCCCGCCGGACCTTCGCCGCCGTCCAAAGCGGACCGATTCCGTTTCCGGCGAGAGCAGCCAGGACAGCGAAAGCACCAAGACCAAGGTTGCTGCGTCCAGCGGAAACGGATGAGCGGCCGGACGCCGAAACCAGCCAAAAGGATGCTTGCCAACGGTGCCGATGGCCCGTCGTCTCGAAGCGACTTCTTCGCGCGCCGTTGGTATTAACCCTTGACCCCACTGCGGCGAGCCGACAAATCTCCTGACCGCAAGTATGGGGAAGCTCTTTGATGCAATGGTTGTCACACCGCCTGTCGGCCCTGCCAAATACCTTTCTTCTGGCATGGGGCTGGCAGCGCCGTCTCTTGTGCGTCGCCTGCGGTGCGCTGACGGCCTTTGCGCTTCCCCCTTATGACTTCACTTTCGTGCTTCTGGTCACGTTTCCCTGTCTGGTCTGGATGCTGGACGGAGCGGTCGATCCCGCACCCGGCAAGCGGGTTCAGCGGTTTCGCACGGGCTTCGTGCTCGGCTGGTTGTTCGGCTTCGGCTATTTTCTCTCGGGCCTTTGGTGGATCGGTGCGGCGTTTCTGGTGGAAGCGGAGCGCTTTGCCTGGCTGATGCCCTTTGCCGTGCTGGCAATGCCTGTCGGACTGGCGCTGTTCACGGGTCTTGGGGTGGGACTGGCCGCGATATTCTGGAGTGACCAGTTTCGCCGCATCCTGGTGCTTGCTGCCGGCCTGACCCTGACGGACTGGTTGCGCGGCCATGTCCTGACCGGGTTTCCCTGGAATGCCTTCGGTTATGGCGTGTCCGGATCGCTGAGCGTGTCGCAGGCGGCAAGTCTCGTCGGGCTCTATGGTCTCACCTTCTTCGTGGTTGCGGTCTTTTCGACGCCGGCCGTTCTGGCCGACGCTCGCCCGTTTCGCCAGCGTGCGACGGCCGTTGTCGTTGCGGCGGTTGCCTTGGCCGCGGTTGCAGGTTATGGCGCCGTCAGGCTCTGGCAGACGGCATTGCCCGTTGCCGATCTCGACATCCGAATCGTACAGCCATCGATCGATCAGAAAGACAAATGGCGGCCGGAGCTGCGCGACGAGATCTTTCAGACCTTCCTCGACATGACCGAAGCGCCGCTTGGCGGTGCCGCGCGCGTCGGACAGCCGCGCATGGTGGTCTGGCCGGAATCGGCCGTTCCCTTCCTGCTGACACAGGAGCCGGGAGCCTTGTTCCGGATCGGTCAGTCGCTCGGTGACAAGACCGAACTGGTGACCGGTGCCATCCGGGCCGAGCCCGGCATGAGAGGGGCTGATTACTTCAACAGCGTCTTCGTTATCGGCACCGAGGGCACCGTTCAGGGCATCTACGACAAGGTTCGGCTCGTGCCTTTCGGTGAATACGTTCCGTTTAAACCTCTGCTTGAATCACTGGGAATTTCTAACCTTGCGGGCCCCATGGATGGGTTCGAGGCCGGGTATCAACCGCGTGTACTGACCACCTCCGAAAGTTTTAGTTTTCTACCCATGATTTGCTATGAGGCAATTTTTCCGGGATCTCTGGACGGTGTTTCCAGAAGGCCGGACTTTCTGCTGAACGTTACCAACGACGCCTGGTTTGGCCGGACGCCCGGCCCTTATCAGCATCTCGCACAGGCTCGTTTACGTGCCATCGAAACTGGCCTGCCGCTGATTAGAGCTGCAAATACAGGCATTTCAGCGGTGATTGATGCCAAAGGTCAGGTGGTCGCGAAACTCGCGATATTCGAAAAAGGTCTGATCGATTCCAAGCTTCCGCAGAGACTAGACAATACTCTCTACGGCATTTTTGGCGATCTGCCCGTGCTCGTTATCTCGTTTCTTATCGTAGTATTTGCCGGGGTTTACCAATACAACCGCGATTCGCGTGTAAATTGATATTTTTTGTTTGAGTTGAGTGAAGAAACTGTGATACAACCGTGAAATAGCCGATTGAAGGCTGCTTCATGTACAAGTGAAAGGTTGCGGGCAAACTTCGGTCTCTTGAGCCTGTGGGGGGATGTCAGGAGAGCTTGTGCAAACGAAAACGAGCGGGCTTTTTCCGCGAGAAAAAGAAAGAGCGACACAGATGCCCAGTAAAAAGTCTCCGAATCCGATCGATATTCATGTTGGCAGCCGCGTTCGGCTTCGCCGCATGATGCTAGGCATGAGTCAGGAAAAGCTTGGCGAAAGTCTGGGCATCACCTTCCAGCAGATCCAGAAATACGAAAAAGGCACCAACCGTATCGGTGCCAGCCGGTTGCAACACATCGCAACCGTTCTGAAAGTCCCGGTTTCCTTTTTCTTCGAAGATGCGCCCGGTACGCCTGAAGAGGCGGAAGGTTTCGGCGAAACGCAGCCGACCTCTTATGTCGTCGACTTCCTGTCTTCTTCCGAAGGCCTGTCCCTGAACAAGGCATTCGTGCGGATTGAAGACCCGAAAGTACGCCGCCGGATCGTCGATCTGGTCCGGTCTCTGGCTGGCGACGACTGACAAAATTCACGCGCGCGCTTGACGCGGCGAAGAACTTCTAAGATTGATGCAGACGGAGCGGCGATGACAATCGCCGCTCCTGTCATATTCATTCCCAGAAGGACGATCGCCAATGGCACGTCAGAATTACCTGTTTACCTCCGAGTCCGTCTCCGAAGGGCATCCGGATAAAGTATGCGACCGTATTTCCGATGCGGTTGTAGATGCCTACCTCAAGGAAATGCCGGAAGCGCGCGTTGCCTGTGAAACCCTGGCAACGACCAACCGCATCGTGATCGCCGGCGAAACCCGCGGTCCGTCAACCATCACCAACGATTACATCGCTCATCTTGCCCGTATGGCCGTGAAAGATATCGGCTACGAGCAAGACGGTTTCCATTGGGAAAACTGCGATATCGCCGTTCACCTTCACGCGCAGTCCGCGCACATCGCCCAGGGCGTTGATGCTGCCGACAACAAGGACGAAGGTGCAGGCGATCAGGGCATCATGTTTGGTTACGCCTGCCGTGAAACCGAAGAATTGATGCCGGCTCCGATCCTCTTTTCGCACAAGATCCTGCGTCTTCTGGCCGACGTCCGCAAATCCGGTCAGGAGCCTGCGCTCGGTCCGGACGCGAAGAGCCAGGTAACCGTCCGCTACGTCGACGGCAAGCCGGTCGAGGCAACCTCGATCGTTCTGTCGACCCAGCATCTGGATCCGGCCCTGACCTCCTCCGACGTACGCGCCATTGTCGAGCCTTACATCCGCACTGCACTGCCGGAAGGCTTCATCACCGGCGACACCGTCTGGCACGTCAACCCGACCGGCGCCTTCGTCATCGGCGGCCCTGACGGCGATGCCGGCCTGACCGGCCGCAAGATCATTGTCGACACCTACGGTGGTGCGGCTCCGCATGGCGGCGGTGCATTCTCCGGCAAGGACCCGACCAAGGTGGACCGTTCGGCAGCCTATGCGGCGCGCTATCTTGCCAAGAACGTTGTTGCAGCCGATCTGTCCGACCGCTGCACCATTCAGCTTTCCTACGCCATCGGCGTTCCGGAGCCGCTGTCGGTCTACGTCGACCTGCATGGCACCGGCCGTTGCGATGAAGCCAAGCTGGAAAAAGCGTTGCGCGATGTCATGGGCCTCAGCCCGCGCGGCATTCGCCAGCACCTGAAGCTGAACAACCCGATCTATGAGCGTACCGCCGCTTACGGCCACTTCGGCCGCGAACCTGAGGCCGATGGCGGCTTCAGCTGGGAAAAGACGGATCTGGTTGACGCGCTGCGCCCGCTTGCGGGATAAGCTGCGCCTACGCTGAACATGGAAGAAGTGAAGCAGATCGCCGGTTCAGTGCCGGCGATCTGTCGTTTTGAAGTTGAATTATGACTGACCGCTACGAAGGTTCCTTTTACGGCCGCCGCAAGGGCAAGCCGTTGAGCCCGCGCCGTGAGGCGCTGATGGAAAACGAACTGCCGCGCCTGGCGCTGGACCTGGCAACACCCGCTCCGGAGGATCTGAAGACCCTCTTTGATGCGGATGTCGACGAGGTGTGTCTGGAGGTCGGCTTTGGTGGCGGTGAGCATCTGCTTCACCGGGCCAGAACCAATCCGCGTGTCGGCTTCATCGGCGTCGAACCTTTCGTCGGCAGCATGGCCAAGGCCGTGAATGCCGTCGTGGGGGAGGGGTTCCGCAATATCCGCCTTTACGATGATGATGCCGTCAATGTTCTGGACTGGTTGCCCGAGGCAAGTCTCGACCTGGCCTATCAGCTCTATCCGGATCCCTGGCCGAAAAAGCGCCATTGGAAGCGCCGGTTCATCAACGAACAGAATCTCGATCGCTATGCCCGGGCTATCAAGCCCGGCCACGAGTTCCGTTTTGCCAGCGACATCGATACCTACGTCGACTGGACACTGCGCCATTGCCGCGACCATGCGGCGTTCGAATGGGCGGCGGAAACGGCGTCCGACTGGAAAACACCCTGGGAAGGCTGGCCGAGTACACGTTACGAGGCGAAGGCCATCCGTGAGGGGCGTATCGGGCGCTACCTGACCTTCCGCAGGGTGTAGCGGCGCATCGGGAGAACGGCGCGTTTGCTGCCGTTTATCGGGGGATTCCGGACTGGCGCCAACTTCTTTGAGGAATTTGGCCCGGCCTCTTGCCTTTTTGCCCCCTTTGGCGTTATACAGCCCGTGTTTCACCTCAAACGGCTTATCTGAGCACTTTGAGAGTGGGCCCGCCGGGGACCCGCTCTTTTTTGCTTACATAACCGGAAACCAACGAGTTCGAGCAGGACTGCCCTATGTAAATCGACAATCAGGTGCATCTGATGCTCAAGAGCCGGTAACGGCCGCCAACAGGAGCCAAGTGTGAGCGCACACGAACCGAGAATTGTGACGGAACAGGGTCTTGATGCCCGTGTTGCCGCAATTGTGGAGCCGGTCATCGAGGACCTCGGCTACCGACTGGTGCGTACGAAGATCAGTGCTCAGAACGGCTGCACCCTGCAGATCATGGCGGAGCGCCCGGACGGCACCATGACGGTCGAGGACTGCGAAACCATCAGCCGGGCCGTGTCGCCTGCGCTCGACGTCGAAGACCCGATCAACCGGGCATATCATCTAGAAGTTTCATCTCCAGGTATCGACCGTCCGCTCGTGCGGGCCGGCGATTTCAATCGCTGGGCCGGCCATGAGCTGAAGGTCGAGATGGCCGTCATGCTGGATGGCCGCAAGCGATTCCGGGGCAAGCTCCTCGGCGCGGAAGACGGCAAGGCCAACCTTCGGCTGCCCGATGTGCGGGAAGGCGAAGAGGACACCGTGGCGCTGCCGCTGGAGAACATCGGCGAAGCCAAGCTGGTTCTGACCGATGACTTGATTACCGCAGCTCTTCAGGCGGAAAAGGCGGCGCTTGCCGCCCGTGGCCAGGATGACGAGCTGTCGCAGGACAACATGCCCAACTGAGCCACAGGCTCTAAGGGAAAGAAGAAGAACGCGCCCGAACCGATCCTTGGCGCAAGAGGAGTGGAATATGGCAATCAGCGCGAACCGGCTGGAACTGCTGCAAATCGCTGACGCGGTCGCACGGGAAAAATCCATCGACCGGATGATCGTCATCAATGCAATGGAAGACGCGATCCAGAAGGCAGCCCGCTCCCGCTATGGTACGGAAACGGAAGTCCGCGCCGAAATCAATCCGAAGACCGGCGAGATCCGTTTGCAGCGCCTGCTTCAGGTCGTTGACACTGTCGAGAACGTTTCCACCGACATCTCTCTTGATGATGCGCAGGCTCGCAATCCGGAAGCCAGCATCGGCGACTTCATTGCCGAGCCGCTGCCGCCGCTCGATTTCGGCCGTATCGCCGCCCAGTCCGCCAAGCAGGTTATCGTGCAGAAAGTGCGCGAAGCCGAGCGTGACCGTCAGTACGAAGAATTCAAGGACCGCGTCGGCGAAGTCGTCAACGGTGTCGTCAAGCGCGCCGAATACGGCAACGTCATCGTCGATCTTGGCCGCGGCGAAGGCATCGTCCGCCGCGACGAGCTGATCCCGCGCGAAATCTTCCGCACGGGCGACCGCATCCGCGCCATCATTTACGACGTTCGCCGCGAACAGCGCGGCCCGCAGATCTTCCTGTCGCGCACGCATCCGCAGTTCATGGCGAAGCTGTTTGCCCAGGAAGTTCCGGAAATCTACGACGGCGTCATCGAGATCAAGTCCGTTGCCCGTGACCCGGGTTCGCGTGCGAAGATCGCCGTGATCTCCAAGGACAGCTCCATCGACCCGGTCGGCGCCTGCGTGGGTATGCGCGGCAGCCGCGTCCAGGCCGTTGTTGGCGAACTCCAGGGCGAAAAGATCGACATCATCCCGTGGAACGAAGAAGCGGCAACCTTCATCGTCAACGCCCTGCAGCCGGCCGAAGTTGCCAAGGTTGTTCTGGACGAAGACGCCGAGCGTATTGAAGTTGTCGTTCCCGATGACCAACTATCACTGGCGATCGGCCGCCGCGGCCAGAACGTGCGTCTGGCCTCACAGCTGACCGGCTGGGCCATCGACATCATGACCGAGCAGGAAGAAAGCGACCGCCGCCAGAAGGAATTCCTGGAGCGCTCGCAGCTGTTCATGGAAGCCCTCAACGTGGACGAGATGGTCGGACAGTTGCTGGCGACCGAAGGCTTTACCTCGGTTGAGGAAGTTGCCTATGTGGAGCTCGACGAGATCTCCATGATCGAAGGCTTCGACGACGACACCGCCGTCGAAATCCAGGCACGTGCCCGGGATTACCTGGCCGAACTGGAAGCAAAACTCGACGAAGAGCGTATTTCGCTCGGTGTTGCCGACGACTTGAGGTCGATTGATGGCCTGACAACGGCTATGCTGGTTGCCTTGGGCAAGGACGACATCAAGACGATGGAAGACCTCGCCGGTTGCGCTGCTGACGATCTCGTCGGCTGGACCGAACGCAAGGACGGCGAAACCAAGCGCTTCGAAGGTGCTCTTTCGGAATTCGACATGTCCCGCGCTGAAGCGGAAAACGTCGTGATGGCCGCCCGTCTGGCCGCCGGCTGGATCACCGAGGAAGAACTCGCAGCTCAGGCTGAGGCAGAAGAAGCCGAAGAAGAAGACGAGGCCGAAATGGCCGAGACCGTTGGAGAAGAGCCGCAGGGCGGCGCGATCCTGAACGGGTAACGAGAGAGGCAAAAGCCTCCTGTATGAGGCTTCCGGTCTGGCCCCGGCCGATCGGCAGCTTCGAATTCGCAAGTTCGATCAACTTTTCTGCGCCGAAGGTGTTCGCACCGAAAAGCAGGTTGATCTAAAGGAGTGGCAGCGTGCCCAGGAAGAGTGAGCCGACCGAACGGCAATGTGCCGTGACCCGGGAGGTTCAGCCCGTCAGTGCGCTGATCCGGTTCGTCCTCGACCCGCAAGGCGAGGTGGTTCCGGATCTGAAGCGGGTTCTTCCAGGGCGTGGTGTTTGGATAACCGCCACGAAAGAAGTCGTGGCTGTTGCCGAAAAGGACCGGAAAAAGGTCTTCGGCAGGGGTTTTAAAGGGGAAGCCTCTGTCGAGCCGGGACTGGCGGATCGGGTTGATGCGCTCATGGAACGATCGGCGCTGCAAGCGCTCTCCATGACGCGCAAGGCCGGCGAGCTGGTAACGGGATATGCGAAAGTTGAAGCAGCTCTGCGGCAGGAAGATGTCGCCGGGCTGGTCCATGCCTCGGACGCTGCAGAAGACGGGGTAAGGAAGCTGGCGGCACTGGCTGCCGGCACTCAGGAACACGCAAACGGATGCCAAATCGTCCGTTTGTTCGATTCGGACCAATTGGATTTGGCATTGGGCCGGTCAAATGTGATACATGCTGCACTGCTTGCGGGGCAGGCGAGCGAAAACTTCCTGTCGCGGGTGCGTGACCTGGAGCGTTTTCGCAACTCCTCCGGGGCAAGCAGCGATAATGGCAACGCTTGAAAAGGCGGTTGCGCAGGACTGAAGGCAATATGAGCGATACGAAAAATCCAGGCGACAAGACAATCAGCGTTGAGCGTGGCAAAACGCTTGGCCTAAAGCGCGGCGGTGGCGATCAGGGAACTGTTCGGCAGTCCTTCTCGCATGGCCGGACCAAAGCCGTCGTCGTGGAAAAGAAGAAGCGTCGTGTTGTACTCCCGGGGCAGGAAGCGAAAGCAGAAGCTCCTGCGCCGACAACACAGCGCCTCGAGCGGCCGGCTGAAGCGCCGCGTACGCCGCCACAGCCAGATCCACAGGCGACCAAGCAGGCCCGCCGGTCTGCCTCCGGCCAGCGCCAGAAGGGCAACGGCAACGTTCTGCGCACCCTGACCAAGGAAGAAGCGGCAGCACGTGCGGCAGCCCTTCAGATGGCGAAGGTGCGCGACGAGGAAGACCGCAAGCGCCGCGAAGAAGAAGACAAGCGCCGGGCTGTTGAAGCCGCGCAGCGTCAGGCCGAAGAAGAGGCCCGCGCCAAGGTGGAAGCGGAAGAGCGCGCAAAGCGTGAAGCCGAAGAAGCTCTCCAGGCTGCGGAACAGGCCAAGGCCGAACCGAAGAGCGAACCTGTCGCCGAAGCGGCAACGGAAGCTGCTGCGCCTGTGCGCAAGGAAGCAACCGGTCGCACCGTGGTTCGCAAGCCGGCTCACGCCGACGGCGGCAAGCCGCCCAGCCTTGACGACATGGGCAAGCGCAAGGCGCCGGAAGCTCCGGCCGCACGTGCGAAACCCGAGCGCGGAGAATCCGAAGAAGACGATCGCAACAACAAGAGCGTTCGTGCGGTCAAGCGCCCGAAGCAGGCTCCGGCTCCCGCCGCGCGTCCGCGCACCGGCGACGACCGCCGCCGCTCCAAGCTGACCATCTCCGCCGCCACCGGTGGCGACGACGGCCAGCGTGCGCGGTCTCTGGCCTCCATGCGCCGTCGCCAGGAAAAGGCGAAGCGCGGGCAGCAGCAGGTCGTGCGTGAGAAGATCATGCGTGAAGTCGTTCTGCCGGAAGCCATCACGATCCAGGAACTCGCCAACCGTATGGCAGAGCGCGCCGTGGACGTGATCAAGCTTCTCATGAAGCAGGGCCAGATGCTCAAGATCAACGACGTTATCGACGCCGATACCGCCGAACTGATCGCCGAGGAAATGGGCCACACGGTCAAGCGCGTGTCTGAAGCAGACGTCGAAGAAGGTCTGTTCACCACGGAAGACGAACCGTCCACCCTGCTGCCGCGTCCTCCGGTCGTGACCATCATGGGTCACGTCGATCACGGCAAGACCTCGCTGCTCGATGCGATCCGCAAGTCGAAGGTTGTCACCGGCGAAGCCGGCGGCATTACCCAGCACATCGGCGCCTATCAGGTCGATCAGGACGGCAACAAGATCACCTTCATCGATACCCCGGGCCACGCTGCGTTCTCGCAGATGCGTGCTCGCGGCGCGAAGTCGACCGATATCGTGATCCTTGTTGTTGCTGCCGACGATGGCGTCATGCCGCAGACCAAGGAAGCCGTTGCACACGCCAAGGCTGCCGACGTGCCGATCATCGTGGCCATCAACAAGATGGACAAGCCGGAAGCCGATCCGAACCGCGTCCGTACCGAACTTCTCAGCGAGAGCCTCGTTGTGGAATCCATGGGCGGTGACGTGATCGATGTGGAAGTCTCGGCCAAGAGTGGCCAGGGCCTCGACAAGCTTCTGGAAATGATCCTGCTGCAGTCCGAAGTTCTGGAACTCCAGGCCAATCCGGACCGCAAGGCGGAAGGTATCGTCATCGAAGCGCAGCTCGACAAGGGCCGCGGTCCGGTTGCCACCGTTCTGGTGCAGAAGGGCACTCTCAAGCCGGGCGACATTCTTGTTGCCGGTGCCGAGTGGGGCCGCGTCCGCGCCATGCTCGACGAGAATGGCAACCAGGTGAAGGAAGCCGGTCCGGCCAAACCGGTCGAGGTTCTGGGCTTCCAGGGCACGCCGGAAGCCGGTGACATGGTTGCGGTCGTCGATAACGAAGCCCGCGCCCGTGAAATTACCGACTACCGTCAGCGCCAGATCCGCGAGAAGGCCTCCGTGGTCGCCTCCGGTACGCGTGGTTCGCTCGAGCAGATGATGAACCGTCTGCAGGAAACCGGCAAAAAAGAGTTCCCGCTGGTGCTCAAGGCCGACGTGCAGGGCTCCGCGGAAGCGATTGCCCATGCGCTCAACGAACTCGGCAACGAGGAAGTCGGCGCACGCATCCTGCTCTCCGGTGTCGGTGGCATCACCGAAAGCGACGTCACGCTGGCGCTCGCTTCCAAGGCTCCGATCATCGGCTTCAACGTGCGTGCCAACAAGCAGGCTCGTGAAGCGGCAAGCCGCGAAGGTATCGAGATCCGTTACTACAACGTGATCTACGACCTGGTCGACGACATCAAGGCGGCCCTGTCGGGCATGCTGTCGCCGGAGCGCCGCGAGACCTTCCTCGGCAATGCGGAGATCAAGGAAATCTTCCACATCTCCAAGGTCGGCAAGGTTGCAGGCTGTCTTGTCACCGAAGGTGTCGTGGAACGTGGCGCCAACGTTCGCCTCATTCGCGACGACGTGGTCATCCACGAAGGAGAACTGGGCACGCTCAAGCGCTTCAAGGACGAGGTCAAGTCTGTCGAGTCCGGTCAGGAATGCGGCATGAACTTCGTCAAGTACCAGGACATGCGTCCGGGCGACGTCATCGAGTGCTTCCGCGTCGAGCAGATCGCACGGACACTCTGATCGAAGTCAGAAATCTACTTGAAACTGATGTCAGCGGCTTATTCAATTAAGCCGCTGACGTCGTATCTGGTCGCAGGTAACGCCGTCATGCCAAGGCTTCGCCGTGGCAGCCGCGCCATCCGGGCAGTCTGGCCAATGTCTGTGCTTGGGGCACGGTAAAGGCGTGGATAGCCTGAAAAGGTCCGGCAACGGCACCCGAAACGTCGGGACGCATTGCGCTGCCAGAGATGCAGGAACAATAAAATGGCAAGACAACACGGACAGGACAGCCGCGGCCCCTCCCAGCGCCAGTTGCGCGTTGGCGAGACGGTTCGCAAGGAGCTGTCCGATATTCTGACCCGGGGACGGTTCTCCGACCCTGATCTCGACGGGGTGATCGTCACGATCCCCGAAGTGCGCATGACACCGGACCTGCGCCTGGCCACCTGCCTGGTGATGCCGCTTGGGGGTGTCAACGCTGAAAATGTCGAAAAGGCCCTGAACCGCAGCGCCAAATATCTGCGCGGCCAGGTGTCCCGCCGGCTGACCATGAAATACATGCCGGACCTGCGCTTCGTTCTCGACACCAGGTTCGACGACGACGACCGCATCGGCACGCTGCTGCATTCCCCGGAAGTCTCCCGCGATCTCGACGCGGACGAAGAGGACGGCGACCCAGCCAAGGACTGATTGCCGCGCTGAAACCACAATTCACGGTTCAATTTGAAATTGCGTGAATTCGAGTTCGTAGCCCTCGGTAATTGTAGCCTCGCCGGGAAATGGAAAACTGAATTTGTCTGGTCGGTCGACTTGAATGTGTGCCGTGTCTGCAAGTCACTTGATGTGAAAGAAGATGGCGCTCTTCAGAACTATCGCAGCAATCGCACTTGGTGCAGCGACCTCTGCATGTGTCGTGTTTCCCGTTCCACGCGTCCTCGCGCCTGAGGTTTCGGGCGTGCTGTTAAACGATGGTATGCCGGTTGCGAATGCAGAGATTGAGTTGGTGGCAGCATTGGCTCCATCAGACGCATCAAAAGATAACCCGCCAGGGTCAAGGCATGCAGTCACCAGAACGGATGCAGATGGCAAATTCAAAGTGGGGCCGCTGTCAGGAATCAAAACGGTTCATGTGTATGGCGACGAACTACTTGGGTACTATCTCGTTATCAGGGCTGGGAGCACCGAGTTGATAGGCTTCTCTGATAGTGGAACAGGAAGTGTCCCTTCAAAGATAAGTGGGGCATGCGACTTGGCGAAGGCGCATAAAGTTGGAAACCAGGTGACTTACTGTGACCACAACAGACTTGAAAAACTCAAGAATGATCGCTGACGAAAGCTGATGTCTTCAGGGTCTCGCTGTTGCGCATGGATGGTGGGGCCGACAGTCAGTGTTTCTTTTGTCGCCGTAAAACAATTGCAATCGTATTGAAACGCACTCATGGCACGCCAAAAACAATTCAAAAGAAAAAAGAACGCAATCAACGGATGGCTCGTGCTGGACAAGCCATATGGCATCTCCTCCAACGAGGCGCTTGGCAAGATCAAGCGGATCTTCTCGCCGGAAAAGGTCGGCCATGCCGGAACGCTTGATCCGCGCGCGTCCGGCCTCCTGCCGGTTGCCTTCGGCGAAGCCACGAAAACCGTGCCCTTCGTCATGGATGGCCGCAAGGTCTACCGTTTCGAGGTGACCTGGGGCGTGGAAACCAATACCGACGACACCGAAGGCGAGGCGGTTGCAACGTCCGACGTGCGGCCGAGTGCGGATGAAATCTCGGCCGTCCTTGGCGAGTTTGTCGGCACGATCATGCAGGTCCCGCCGAAATTCTCCGCCATCAAGGTTGCCGGTGAACGGGCGTATGATCTGGCGCGTGACGGTGAGGAAGTCGAACTGGAAGCCCGCCCGATCGACGTGCACCGACTGGATCTGGTTGAACGTCCGGATGAGAACCGCGCCGTCTTCGAGGCTGAATGCGGCAAGGGCACCTATGTGCGGGCCATCGCACGCGATCTCGGCCGCCGGCTCGGCAGCCGCGGTCACGTAACCGAACTGCGCCGTTTGCTGGTCGGTCCGTTCGGCGAAGAGGACCTGATCGGGCTGGACGAAATCCAGGAAGCATCCGAGGCGCTTGAGGAAGGCGCCGGCATTGGGGCTCTGGTCGAGGAGTTCGTCCTGCCGGTTCGCGAGGCGATGGACAATCTGATCGAGGTACCCGTGTCGCTCGATGACGCGGCCAAGATCCGCAAAGGCATGGCCGTGCTGCTGCGCGGCCGGGATGCTCCGCTCAACACGGAAGTCGCCTTTGCCAGCCACGCCAGCGTGCCGGTTGCCATCGGCTCAATTGACAAGGGCCGGTTCCAGCCGACCAGGGTGTTTCACCTGTAAATTCTGGTGTGGCGAAAAAACCTGAGAAACCTCTGGATTTTCGAAGGGTTTTCCGCCATATTCCGCCGCCATTGGGCACTGATGCCCAATTCGTCCGGAAGGATCCTTTGCTGAACGACATCTCGGCTCTGGAAACGTCCGGATCAGGCCGGTCTCCGGCATTTCAACGTGTCCGGTCAACGGACCCCACTCTTTGAAAGGAAAGAGCGATGTCGATTACTGCAGAGCGCAAAGCTGAGCTCATCAAGGAATACGCCATCAAAGAAGGCGACACCGGTTCCCCGGAAGTACAGGTCGCGATCCTCACCGAGCGGATCAACAACCTGACCGAACACTTCAAGGGTCATGGCAAGGATAACCATTCCCGCCGCGGTCTTCTGAAAATGGTTGCGCAGCGCCGGTCCCTTCTGGACTACACGCGCGGCAAGAGCGAAGAACGCTACAAGTCGCTGATCTCGCGTCTTGGCATTCGCCGCTAAGAACTCAGAACCTGAAAGCGCGGTGGGTGAGAACCCGCCGCGTTTTTGTATTGCGTGACGGCATTTGCCGGACGCAGCTCTTGCGGGCAAAACACTGATCCACTTCGGGTCTTTGTTCCGCGAAAGAGCTTTGAGTGTTTCAAATTCGAGTGGAACGCTCTATAGAGACCTCGTGACACGTCATGGGGCAGGATTGCCGGCTTCTTTCCGTCTTGAGCCGAAAGCAGCTCGTCGTCTTGCCCGTGACCTGTCCGCCGGTAACCGGCCCATACGGGGCCGACCGGGAATGTGTCTGCCATGACCGTGCTGTACCGAAAGCAGCCAAAGGCAGGCAAAGCTGTAAGGACAGATGATGTTTGATATTCATCGTGTAGAAGTCGAGTGGGGCGGACGCCCGCTCGTCCTCGAAACGGGCAAGGTTGCCCGTCAGGCCGACGGCGCCGTCATGGCGACCTATGGCGAAACGAAGGTTCTGGCGACGGTTGTTTCCGCCAAGTCTCCGAAGCCGGGCCAGGATTTTTTCCCGCTCACCGTGAACTACCAGGAAAAGGCATTTGCCGCTGGTAAGATCCCGGGTGGCTACTTCAAGCGTGAAGGCCGTCCGTCGGAGCACGAGACGCTGACGTCCCGCCTGATCGACCGTCCGATCCGCCCGCTGTTCGCAGACGGCTACAAGAACGACACCCAGGTGGTGATCACCGTTCTGTCGCACGATCTGGAAAACGCTCCGGACATCCTGGCGATGGTGGCTTCTTCCGCTGCTCTGACCCTGTCGGGCGTTCCCTTCATGGGTCCGATCGGCGGCGCGCGCGTTGGCTACATCAACGGCGAATACGTGCTGAACCCGCTGGTCGACGACATGCCGGAATCCTCGCTGGATCTGGTTGTTGCCGGTACCAATGACGCCGTTCTGATGGTTGAATCCGAAGCCAAGGAACTGAACGAAGACATCATGCTCGGCGCTGTGATGTTCGGCCACAAGGGCTTCCAGCCGGTGATCGACGCGATCATCAAACTGGCTGAAACCGCTGCCAAGGAACCGCGCGAGCTGGTCCTGCCGGATCATTCCGAGCTGTTCGGCAAGGTCAAGGCTCTGGCCGAAGCCGAGCTTGTTGCCGCTTACAAGATCACGTCCAAGACCGACCGCAAGAACGCAGTCGACGCTGCCAAGGCGAAGGTCGTTGAAGCGCTGATCACCAACGCTGCCGAAGGCGAAGCCGTCGAAAGCACCGTTCTGGGCGAGCAGTTCAAGAAACTGGAAGCTGAAATCGTTCGTGGCGCGATCCTCGACACCGGCACCCGTATCGACGGACGTGACCTGTCGACCGTCCGTGCGATCTCTTCAGAAGTCGGCATTCTGCCGCGTGCGCACGGTTCCGCACTCTTCACCCGTGGTGAAACCCAGGGCCTGGTCGTTGCCACCCTCGGCACCGGCGAAGACGAGCAGTTCATCGATCTTCTGGAAGGCACCGTGAAGTCTCACTTCATGCTGCACTACAACTTCCCGCCTTACTCCGTCGGTGAAACCGGCCGCATGGGCTCCCCGGGACGCCGCGAAATCGGTCACGGCAAGCTGGCATGGCGTGCAATCAACCCGATGATGCCTCCGCATCACGAGTTCCCGTACACCGTCCGCGTCGTTTCCGAAGTCACCGAATCCAACGGGTCGTCTTCCATGGCAACCGTCTGCGGCACTTCGCTGTCGCTTATGGATGCCGGTGTTCCGCTGAAGGCACCGGTTGCCGGTATCGCCATGGGCCTGATCAAGGACGGCGACCGTTTTGCGGTTCTGTCCGACATCCTGGGCGATGAAGATCACCTCGGCGACATGGACTTCAAGGTCGCCGGTACCCAGGACGGTATCACCTCGCTGCAGATGGACATCAAGATCGACGGTATCACCGAAGAGATCATGAAGGTCGCTCTGGGTCAGGCCAAGGACGGCCGTATCCACATCCTCGGCGAAATGTCCAAGGCCATCACCGAGGCTCGTGCCGAGCTCGGCGAACATGCTCCGCGCATCGAAGTGATGAAGATCCCGGTCGACAAGATCCGTGAAGTCATCGGTTCGGGCGGCAAGGTCATCCGCGAAATCGTGGAAAAGACCGGCGCGAAGGTCAACATCGAAGACGACGGCACCGTCAAGATCGCATCTGCCGACGGCAAGGCGATCAAGGCCGCCGTCAACTGGATCAACTCCATCGCCGCTGAGCCGGAAGTGGGCATGATCTACGAAGGCACCGTCGTCAAATGTGTTGATTTCGGCGCATTCGTGAACTTCTTCGGTGCGAAGGACGGTCTGGTCCACATCTCCCAGCTGGCTCCGAAGAAAGTTGCCAAGGTCACCGACGTGATCAAGGAAGGCGACAAGGTCTGGGTCAAGCTCATGGGCTTCGACGAGCGCGGCAAGGTCCGCCTGTCCATGAAGGTTGTCGACCAGGAAACCGGCAAGGAAATCGAAAAGAAGGAAGAAGCTGAATAAGCTTCCGCCCGACTGACGCAAGATATGAAACGGGGACCGAAAGGTCCCCGTTTTTGTTTGTCTTGAAGCGAGAAAGGCTGGTCAGCCGGCCCGGGCGGCAACTGAATCGACGCCGTTCATCTTGGCGAGATAGCGGTGGAAGTCGACGCCGGAAAGCGGGCGCGAAAAGCTGTACCCCTGGATGAGCGAGCAGCCGAAGGAATGGATCAGCTCACATTGTTCGTGCGTTTCGGCTCCCTCGCACACGACTTCGATATGCAGCGAGCCGGCCATTGAAATGATCGCCTGAACCAGTGCCTGGCCGTCCACATCCCGCTCCAGGCCCATGATGAAGGTCCGGTCGATCTTGAGCGTGTCGATCGGCAGGCGCTTCAGGTAGCTGAGCGACGAATAGCCGGTGCCGAAATCATCCAGGGAGATCTTGATGCCGAGGTTGCTGATGGCTTCCAGAATTTCGACCGGGTTGACGCGCTGGTCGTCGAACATCACGCTTTCGGTGACTTCCAGTTGCAGACGTGTCGGGTCCATGCCGGTCTCGTCGAGGATTTCTCTCAGCCGAGGCAGGAAATCTGCATCCCTGCACTGGCGCGGCGAGATGTTGACGCTGATCCCGTCGAGCTGCAGGCCGTTACGGTTGCAGGACTGGAAGAATTCGCAGGCCTCGCGCAGCACCTGTTCGCCAAGCGGCACGATGAGCCCACAGTCTTCGGCCACCTTGATGAATTCGGTCGGAGGGACAACGCCCAACTTGGGATCGGTCCAGCGGGCCAGGGTTTCGCAGCTCACCACGCGGTTCTTTTCATAGTCCACGATCGGCTGGAAATTCAGGTGCAGCTCACCCTTGTCGATGGCTTGCCGGAGGCAGATCTCGATCTGGCTTGCGCGGGCGGCCTGTTCATTCATGCGCGTGGCAAAGAACCTGTAACTGGCACCGCTATCGGCCTTGGCCTGCAGCATGCTGGTGTCGGCCTGCATCAGCAGCGCTTCCTCGTGTGTGCCGTCGTGCGGGCAGACGGTAATGCCGAGACTGCCGGCAAGCACGGCTTCATTGCCGTCTTCCAGTTCGATCGGGTCACCGATCGCCTTCAGAATGTCACGGGCGGTCTGCTCGATCTGCCAGCGGTCTTCCGGGTTCGACAGGATAATGGCGAATTCGTCGCCGCCCATGCGGGCCACGGTCTGGTCCGGGCCAAGGGTCCTGGTCAGACGCGCGGCTACGGTTTCGATGACCTTGTCCCCGGCCTTGGGACCATAGGTTTCGTTGACGGTCTTGAACCGGTCGAGGTCCAGGATCATCAGCGCCGTCAGGTCGCCCATATGCTTGCCGCGCTGGATCGCCTGGCGCAAACGGTCCATGAACAGGCGCCGGTTCGGCAGACCGGTCAGAATGTCGAAGTTGGCATTCTTGGTTGCCAGTTCTTCCTGGCGCTTGCGCTCGCTGATATCTGTGATGGTAGCGTAATAGGCGCGTTCCCCGCGCCATTCCGTCAACCGAACATGCTGCTCCAGCCATATGGTCTCTCCATCCTTGCGGATGCCCTTGACCTCATAGGCGCGCGGAGCGCCTTCGCCGTTTTCACGCATGTTGTAATAGCTGCGCAGCCGGCTGTGCTCTTCCGGCGCGTAGATCACCAGTGTGGGGGACTCGACAAGCTGCTCGGGTTCACCGGGGGCGTAACCGCACATTTTCAGCAGGGCGTCGTTCACATAAAGGATGCGATGATTGGCATGAACCAGCACGCCGTGCATCGAGCCGTCGATCATGTCCTTGAACTGGGCATCGCGGTCACGAACGGATTCAAACGCCGCCTGGAACATGGTCGCCAGTTTGTTGAATTCGAAGATCAGCCCGGGCGGCGGCGGCGACACCACCTTGTCCTGCCGCAGGCTCATCGCGTAGTTCAGCAGCCTGCCCAGGCCGGCCGTGGTGATGCGATTGACCAGAAGCGCGGCACCGATTGCCAGTATCGCCGTATAAAGCAGGAACGGTGTGAACAGCTGGCTGTAGGTTTCCTCGACCTTTTGCAGGGTGTCCACGGGCTGCTTGATCACGGTCGCAAGCATGTGGCCGTCCAGGCCCTGCATCAGCGGAGCAAAAACGAAAAGGTTCTCTCCGTTCAGCGCGTAATTGACGTCTTCAGGTGTAGCGTAGAGCCGTTCGGGAAGCACTTCCGTGGTCAGGTCACCCATGCCCGCCACAACATCCTCATGGTGATAGAAGGCGATATCTTCTACCCGTAACGCCTTGGCGAGGACACCCGGCAGGGAGAAGGAATCGGTGATAGTCGTCCCGCCATAAATCCTGCCGAGGACTCGGCCGGTATCGGGATCGAGAACCAGAACAGAGAGCGCTGCAGTGATCTGTATGGGATCGGAACCATGGTCCGCGTAAGTTACCCAGATGTCGGGCGGCATGGCCGTACGTATCTTCACCGGCAATTGATGGCTCAGGTCGATCAGGCCGAGACTGCCGTTTACCCAGCCGTTTTCACCTGGAAGATCGATCAGGAGAATGTCCAGAACCGCACTGGTCATACCTTCGGAAGCGCGTTCAATGATGACCTTGGCGGTCTCCTTGTCGTTGTCCAAAAGAGCCTGCCGGATATCCGGATTGGCCGCGACCGCGCGGATCTGCGTTTCGAGTTTGTCCAGATGCTGGGTGAAGACGAGCCTTGCGAGCGTTGCCTTGGATTTTGCGCTGCGGGCAATTTCATGTTCGGCAATCGACAGGCTGCCAAGGTACGTAATCCAGAAGAGTGCGATCGCCGTTCCCATGAGGCCGAACGCAAACAGAGCCATGACAAGGCGGCTGAAGGGAATGGAAAAGCTGGCCTTCAACGAAGCGCTCCTGAACCGGCGGGCATCATCTGACAGGATAATGGGACGTGACGGGAAGCAAGGCGGGGCGGGGTCCTTCTCGGTTGGAACAACAGGTTGTTGCTGGTCTTGCAAGTACAAGGCACCCGGCGGCAGGTGTGGACAGCTTCGGGAAAAGACAGCTTGTGACGAACCGATGCGTCCATAAGCACAGTATCATGAAACCTGGTCCTCGTTTTGCAATTGTAAGAAAAAACACTTGCAGACTTAAACGTAACTGCTCGAGGTTTACCTTTGGTGAATTGGAATGGTGAAGATGTTGCGACTTTATTGTCAATTTAACTTGCTGTTCATTAATAATGTCGCGGTTGAATATAGTAATATTTGACAGGAGCCATTTCTATTGAGCGCTGCTGTCCTCTCGCATGATCGGGCGTTTGCCTCCCCCGGCGAAACTGGTATACCCCCATCGTGAAGTGAATTGAGGTCGATTGACCTATTGCGGAAGACGGAGCCACTTGATGGGGCAGATGCGCTTGGTAGTCGTTGGAGCCGGTGGCCGAATGGGCCG
The DNA here is from genome assembly GCF_017743835.1 of Labrenzia sp. R5_0. NCBI lineage: Bacteria > Pseudomonadati > Pseudomonadota > Alphaproteobacteria > Hyphomicrobiales > Stappiaceae > Labrenzia > Labrenzia sp. R5_0. Next base: position 321,336 of record NZ_JAGHRK010000003.1, read on the forward strand.
GGCATTGACGCGGGCGGTCACGGAAACAACAGGTGCAACCGTCGTCGCGGCGATCGAACGCGAGGGCTCCGAGTTTCTTGGCAAGGATGTAGGCGACCTGGCAGGAACAGGTTCCTTGGGCGTTCCTGTCACCGACGATCCCTTGACCGCCTTTGCCGCCTCGGACGGTGTCCTGGATTTCACGGCTCCGGCGGCAAGCCTCTGGTTTGCCGAGCTGGCCGCGCAGGCTCGCATCGTCCATGTCATCGGCACCACCGGTTGGGCTGAAGGGCAGGACGAACCTCTGAAGGCGGCTGCCCGTCATGCCCGGATCGTCAAATCCGGAAACATGAGCCTGGGTGTCAATCTGCTGGCGAGCCTGGTGCGCAAGGCTGCCGCCGCGCTTGACGCGGATTTCGACATCGAGGTTCTGGAAATGCATCACAAGCACAAGGTGGATGCCCCCTCGGGCACGGCGCTTTTGCTTGGCGAAGCGGCTGCACAGGGCCGGGGCCTGGATCTGGCCGCCCATTCGGTCCGTTCGCGCGACGGTATCATGGACCCTCGCAAGACTGGCGACATAGGCTTTGCAACCCTGCGGGGCGGGTCGGTCATCGGGGAGCACTCAGTGATTTTTGCAGGTGAGGGCGAGCGCATCGAACTCACTCACCGGGCGGAAGACCGGCAACTGTTCGCCCGCGGGGCCGTCAAGGCGGCACTGTGGGGATTTGACCAGAAGCCCGGGTTTTATTCGATGGCCGATGTCCTCGGCCTGGATTCTTGAAGATACGCATTTAGCTTGAGGAGAATGGCATGGACCGCCTTCTTGTGCTTGTCCGTCACGGACAGAGCGACTGGAATTTGAAGAACCTGTTCACCGGCTGGAAAAACCCGGACCTGACCGAGCAGGGCGTGGCGGAGGCTCACAAGGCCGGCGAGCAGCTCAGGGATCTGAAGCTGTCCTTCGACGTTGCTTTCACCTCCGATCTGTCGCGTGCACAGAAGACGCTGGACATCATCCTGGAAGAACTGGGCCAGACCGGCCTTGAAACCTTCAAGGATCAGGCTCTCAACGAGCGTGACTACGGTGACATCACCGGCATGAACAAGGACGAAGCGCGCGAGAAATTCGGCGAAGAGCAGGTCCATATCTGGCGCCGCTCCTACGACATTCCGCCTCCGGGCGGTGAAAGCCTGAAGATGACCGCAGAGCGCGTTCTGCCTTACTACAAGTCGGAAATTCTGCCGCGCGTTCTGGCTGGCAGCCGCACGATCGTCGCCGCGCATGGCAACTCGCTGCGGTCGCTGATCATGGATCTGGAAGATCTTTCACCGGAAGAAATCCTGAAGCGTGAACTCGGCACCGGAACGCCGATCATCTATCGCCTCGATGAAAACGGCGGCGTGGTCAGCGTCCAGGATCTCGCCGACTAAGACCAGTCCGCATTGCCGAAATTCAAGTCCCGCTGCTTCCATGAGGCAGCGGGACTTGTTTTTGAAAGGCAGCTTGCAGTCCGCCAGGTGCCTGCGTTGCCCGGGGCGTAACCGAATGAGCCTTTGAAGCGGGCATGTACTGCCTGCAATCCATCGGCAATTTCTTTGCAAAAACAGTCCTGAATAATGATTTGCATTCGGTGTCTCTCCCATTTGAGGGAGGGCCGATCTGCCACGCCTCTATAGGCTTCCAGCCGTCGACCACGGTTGGAGCATTTATAGATGGCCGAATGCACGAAAGTTTCTTCCCGCTTGCAGAAGCTGGTGCGCAGATCCGAGAAATCGGGACGTTCGCTATTTCAGGCAACTGCAGTTTTTCTGCTCGGCGCGGTTTCGGCGCAGGCCCAGACAAACCTGACAGCTGAAGAACAGGCCAGGCTGGCCGCAGCCGACAGCGGCCAGGCACCGACTGCCACCGCGATCGAACTTCCCTTCGAGGAGCCGTTTGACGGCAAGGATCTGGCCGGGCACTGGCAGCTCCTGAATGCTGACAAGGACTCCTTCGTTGTAGAGAACGGCATCCTGCTTGCGCTCACGAGCGGCGGCAAGAACAGTCTGCGAAATGCGGATACGAGCAACATCTTCGAGCTGCAAGGCGTGCCGCCTGAGGGAGACTTCGATCTTGCTATCAAGGGCAAGCTCGATCCGAAAACCGGTTACGACGAAGTCTGGCTGGGACTTCGGGAAAGTCCGGACAATTTTATTGCAGCCCATCTTTATGTGCTCACCAAGGGGTGCGGTCCTGCACTGTTCCTGCGGACTGTCGCCAATCAGCCGGTAATGCCGGAAGGCGAGCCGGTTTTGACCGCCGCCAACCACAGCCTGTTTGACGGTCCCATCATCAAGTCTGTTTGCGACAAGGCCGGCCGGCCCCTCGGGGATCAGATCTTGTCGAACCTGTTTGCAGAAGGTTTTGAGCTGACCCTCTCCAGAAGAGGGTTGCGCTACCGGACCTCCCTGACATTGACCGTTCCGGACAGAGGGGCGCAAAAGCCCGCCGGTCTCGAGACCATTCACACCAACTGGATTGCCCGCATGGCGCCTTTCGGCAAACCGGTTTTCCTGCTTGGCCAGGGCAGCCGCGCCGGCAGCGGTGAAACGCTGGCCGAGTTCGACCACTTCAGCATCCGCCGTCCGCAACAATGAGCCCGGAGTTTCCCATGTCTGCTCTTCCCACTCGGGCGCGCGTACTGCGGCTCGTGGTTCCTTTCTCGCTCGCCCTTTGTGCAGCTTTACCTTCTCATGCTCAGCAAGGTGATGTCGCCGCCGCAGAGAACCTCGTGCGACTGTTTTATGCCGAACATTCCAAGCGGTTCAACGACGGCGATACGCCGCTCCTGAACGACGCTCCGGCCGCAAAGGAGTTCCTCGTCGACGGCCTCGTGCAAGGGGAGCTTCAGGGGATTTTGCAATTCGATCCGGTCTATGATGCACAGGACGCGAGCATTTCTAATCTCAGTATCCGGCCCGATCCGGACGCACCCCTCTTGCAGGGAGCTGCCCGGATAAACGTGACTTTTACCAACTTCGGAATGCCGATCCGGCACATCTACACGCTGATAACCGTGCCGGATGGTTCCTGGCAGATCAACGACATCTATTCCGAAACAAACGACTGGTCGTTGTCTGATCTCCTGCAGTCCGCCGGTGTGGACATCAGATCGGATCCAGGTTCCGAGATCACGCTCAAGGGCAGTTCAGCGGCCGGGTCCACTGTTGGATCGGGGCAGACACAAGCTGCAAATGGCGGAGACGCCGTGGTACCCGGCATGGAGGAAGGAGACCTTCCCGGAAACGGCCTGTCCTCTGAAGGGAGCGACCTTCTGTTCGTTCTGGACGGTTCAGGCTCCATGTGGGGTCAGGTCGACGGTGTTGCCAAGATCACCACCGCGAAGCAGGCGCTGACAGGTCTTATCGGTGACCTGCCGGCTCAGACCAATGTCGGCCTCATGGCCTACGGACACCGCCGGGAGGGGGATTGCGGAGACACCGAGATCCTGTATCCGGTTTCCAACTTCGATACCGAACGTCTGAAGCCGGTTATCGACGCGATTACGCCTCGTGGAAAAACCCCCATCGCAGCCGCCCTGCAACAGGCGGCTTCCGCCATGCCCGCCTCCAACCGGCCGGCAAACGTGCTTCTGATTTCAGACGGGCTGGAAACCTGCGGCGGTGACCCATGCGCCGCGGCGAAGGCATTGGCCGAGCGCGGTATCAACACCCGCGTCCATGTGGTCGGGTTTGACCTGACGCAGGAGGAGAATCAGGCCCTTCAGTGCATCGCCGAAAATGGCGGCGGCAACTATTACGCCGCCAACAATGCCGAAAGCTTCACCGAGGCCGTCAAGCAGGCTGTCGCGGACACAGGCAAGGCAGCGGAACCTCCCGCACCGGCGCCGGAAGCTGAAGAGGTCGTTCCGGCCAGCACCCTTGTGTTTGAAGAAACGTTTGACGGCCCGGAGCTGGCAGCCAGCTGGCAGACACTGAATGGAACCGACAGGCTGGCCAGGTTTACCGGAAGCGGCACCCTGTTTGTCTCCGCACTGGGGGGCGACACGATCTACGACAACAAGAACGCGCTGAACCGCCTCGTTCTTGACGAGCCGCTGCCTGACGGTGATTTCGACCTGAGTCTCAAGTTCAAGCTGCATGAACAAAGCGGTCATGAAAGCGTATCGTTGTCGCTGCTGGAGGATACGAACAACCAGATTGGCGCAATGGCCTGGATCTGGACAAAAGGCTGCGGTTCTTATCTGAACCTGTCCTTGACCCGCCTCTCCGGAGATCCCGAAGGCAAGCCTGAAGTCTCGCGTTTCGATGTCAATCTGTTCGGCAAGCAGATCGTCAAGACCGTGTGCGACAAGGCGGGCAGGGCCTATGGCAACAAGGTTCTGGAATCGCTTTCGACCGATGGTGCTCTGCTGCGTCTGAAACGGCGAGGGCGTGCGCTCTCCGCTGCCATCGAACTGGAATTGCCCGCTGCTGACGGTCAGGAGGGCGGCCCCTACGTTCTTGAGACCGATCCGGTTACCGTGCTGCGCCTTGCCGGCAAGCCGAGCGTGCTCGCCGGTCAGTGGAACAAGGCAAAGTCGCAAGAGAGCCATTTCGAGTTCGACAGGTTTGCAATCGAGCTGGTTTCGCAATGAGGATTCGTCCTCGCCGTGCTTGTCTGGCCTTTGTAATCCCCTGGTTCCTGTTGGAAGCGGTTTTCGCGCAAGTTCCCGGCGTCCAGGCCCCAGGTGTCGAAGACCTCGCTTGTGCGGCGGGATATGGCTGCCAAGGCGTTTCGTCTTCGCAATGCGACGTCCTGGCGATGCTGGGCTTGATGACGACGGGAGAGGCCCGGGACCTGTTCGCCCAGGCTTATCCCGCACGGTTTACGGAGGTGGCAAGAAACGTATCCTTGCCACCGTCCGAATGCCTGCAGGCTGCCGGTTCCGGTGTAGGCACCGGCGCGGGTAGCCTTTCAAGTTCGGGTGCCGAAGACACCGGCGCATCGCCGAATGGCAGCGGTGCACAAGTCTTGCCCGACTTCGCAAGTCTCGACGGATTTTCCGAGACACCATGTCCGGGTAATGTGTCTGTCGATCCGATCTTCGTGCAGGGGCAACCGGACATCCGGGTGCTCGCCTGTTTCAAGGGAGCGGACAATCGCTACAGTGAATGCGGCAAGGCACCCGCCCGTGCCTATTGTCTGAAATTCGGTCAGCCGGACGTTGCCTGTTTCGGCGACATCAACTTCGTCGGCAAGGCCGCCACTGTCGACGCCTATTGCGAAGCTGGCGGGTGTCCCGCTTTTGGTTTCATTGTCTGCAAATAAGCGTCATCCGGTGCCGGAACCGCATCGATGCTCACCCAAATGGGAGAGGCTTCAGCCGGATCGAAACGTCAGTCTTGCGTCATCGACATGTCTCGCCAACAAGACCGGAGACTGAAAATGCGGAAGATTTGGATGATACTTTTTCTGGCATTGGGGACGAGTTTCCTGCTGCCAACCTTTTCGGCGCAGGCCAAGACGATCTGCACGATCCAGGCGGAGAGCGCTTTCAGCAAGGGTCACAAGACCCGGGCAGGTGCCGAGGCAAGAGCCTGGGTAAACTGGCAAGGCAAGATGAGGAACAGCCATGGACGCCGGTTTGCCGTTTCCATGGCCCGGGTGACAAAAGGCTATCCCAAGTTCGATGGCACCCGGTTTAACCACAGGGTGGTGGTTCGCGCCCAGGGTTGCTACGTCAAAGGCGTTTCCTGCCTCACCGGCACGGGGATCACCCCTTCCTGCGAGTGCCAGAGCGACCGTCGCGCCGCCTTGAAGCAGGGATGTTCCGTCTACGCTGCTGGCAGGTGACAGGCGGTACGAAAACTTCCCGAATGGAATGCGTGCGGACGGTCTATTTCAACCAGCCGACAGGCCCGGCCATCAGCCGGGCCACAAGCTCCGACTGACTGTGCACGCCGATCTTCTGGAAACTCTTTTTAAGATGCCCGCGTGCCGTGCTGACCAGAATTCCCTGGTTGTCTGCAATCTGGTCCAGCGATCGTCCTTCGGCGATCTCGAGGGCAATCTCCGCTTCCTTGCCGGTCAGGCCATAGGCCAGTTCGATCAGGGTCTTTCGGGTTTCGGAGGTGTCTTCGCCGGTCTGCACCCTCAACAACAACAAGCTGGCAGGCCCGTGCCTCTGAAGGCTGGTCTGTTTGAGGGCGGCAGGAAAAAACTGAAAGCCGACAGGCTTGCCCTCATGGACAATCAGTCTTTCCCCGTTCTGGCGAGAAATGACTGCCGCTTCGTTTTCTGCCAGCAGCGACTTTACCCGCGCCTTCGCGGTTTCTTGAATTTGACAATCGTCGTCCTGCGGCAACAGGCCCGAGAGCGAAGTTTCGAAGGCGCCGTTGCAATGCAGGAGGTCGTTTTGCCTGTCCAGCAGGGCAACACCGATCTGCAGCCGCTCGATCACGCTTTCCAGAAGAACGCCGAGCGTCGCGCTCATCATGACCTGCTTGTTCAGGTTGAACGCCCGTTCCCAGTGCGGCATCAGCCGGCTGATGCGCTCGTGCAGTTCCTCCTCGTTGACGTTCCCGGAGAGTTCTGCCTCATGGATCATCCGGTAGATGATTTCCGTCCATCGGCTGTCGTCGTCGATGGCGTTGTAACAGAGCTCGACAAGTTCATCCGGCTCCAGCTGCCGTGCGCCGGTTTCGCTGATCCGGTTGAGGATGTCCGAGGCAAGCTCTTCCACGCCGACTTCCCTGATATCGGCCTCAGGGCGTCTGTTCTTCTGGACCCAGTCCAGGATCCGTCCGCTGATCGAGAATTTGTCCTCTTCCAGAAACAGCGCCGACCGGGCTCCGTCGACACGTTCGGAGGCAACGTCCTCAATGCCAATCCGCGACAGGAAGCGCTCGATGGGTGGCAGGAAACCGCCGTCGCGGAGCATTGCATCTTCGCCGCCGAAGACGACAAGGCACCGCGTGCCCGGTTTCATCTGAGCGTCACGCGGCCACGACCACGCACTGAGCATGCCTTCGAAAATCTGCTTCCAATATGCGGGTGTCGGTGTCGGCCAACCATGCGGGTCTTCCAGGACCTGCTGAATGACGCGGTGATCCGTACTCATGACATCGGCAAGGTGCCTGCGATCCTTCAGGTGTGCGCCAAGGAAGGAATAGAGATGGTGCAGGGTCTGTTCGTCGGGGGTATCCGCCCCTTTCAGGCGGATTCGAACCTCGGCAAAAGTCTTGCCGAAAAGGGCCAGCGTCTTCTGGTTGGGCGGCGGCGAGATGAACACGATGTGCCGGGCAAGGTCCGGCCAGGTCTTCATGACTTCCAGCGTCAGCAGGGCGGTGATATTGGGAACGACGATCAACCGGTCCTGCCAGGGCGTGTCCTCAAAGCTTCTCTCCAGCAGGTGCCGCATGTCTTCTACAGCGGATTTCCAGCCGTCTCGCGGATCCAGATGCCCGGCAACCGAGGTCTTGTCGAAACTCTTGCCGTGTCCCCGGATATCACCGGAGTGGACGTCCCAGCCGGAGGCGCGGAACCCGGCCGCGAGTGGCTGCAGCATTCCTGAATGCGTTGGTTGGCTGTGGCCCAGGAAAACGGTTCTTTTTCCCGAATAGAGACGGCGCGTCACGTTGACGGGCCAATGACGGTAATAAAGAGAAGGCCCGTCAGGTCTCGGTAGGTATTTTGCTTCCATGCGCAGATCTCGTCTCAGAACCACATCTGCCCAATGTGTCAAAAGTCCCCTTGCAGACGCCCGCCGCGAGACTGCAGCAGAAAGCCGCCGTTGCAAATCTATGAAAATCCATAGGGTCTGGCTGCATAAGCGGCGTTTCATGCCGAGTGCCCCTATTCGACGGTATTCTTGAGAGAGAACTTTGCAGCCTCGAACTCGGTCAGCAGGTCGGCGAGATGTGCATCGACCCGGTCCGGATGCGCGTTGGCACCGACAAGCTTGTCCTGCGCCAGAAAGAACAGGACATCGTCGTCAATCACGAAGCCGACGGTATGATACCGCTCAAGCAGATCGAGCAGGGTGGTCTGAGTAGCGGGTGTCAGGATGCTGAGAACGGCAAGGTCCGCATCCGCTCCGGCATCGTTTGAACAGGAAACATGGAATGCCTCGTTGAAGGCGATGGATTCCGTCTTGATGTCCCGATCCAGAGGGCCCTTGTGGAAGAGGTTCTCCGGTCGCACTGCGGCCCGGACGCCTGTCTTGCGGCCAAGTTTATAAGCACCCAGGAGGGAGTAGAACACGCCGAAGCCCCCTCTGCCGCCACGGGCGTCACGCCTCAGGGCAGGATTCGCCGCAAGGCCGGCTTCCATTTCCATGGCACCGATTGCGACCCAGAACGGCAATCCGTCGTTGCTGCTTGTGCCCCAGAATTCGCCATCGAATTGGGCACCGACAAAGGATCCGACCTGAAGCCTGGTCAGTTCGGGGACGCGGTCTTCCACGGCAAGCGCTCTTTCGGATTTGACCAGGTGCGTTCGGCGATCCGCGCCGTCCGATGTCATGACGGTGCCGAATTCGCGCACGCGCTCCATGAGCTTGCCGGTGTAGCTCCAGCCTTTCCTGCGTGCGAGTTCGACCCGGCGCTTCAGCTGTCGGCCGTCCCTGTTTTCAAGCTCCCCCGCCAGAAACATGAGCGCGAACATCACGGTCGTGACCGCAACAGGCACAAACGGAAAGCCGTCCGTCCAGAAGCCCTGCACCATGGTCCACAAAAGGGCAAGGATCGCCCCTATCGGCAGCATGCGCCGGACCGGAGCAGGCAGAACAACACCTGATCGGATGTCGGAGACGTCGGGAGTCTCAACGGAGATTTCACCCTTGATCGGGTCCCAGTGCGTGACGCGCCCACTCATGACGGCGCTCTTGTCAGGTCGATTGGCGGTACGGCTTCAGCGGATTTCAACTGGTCTGCATCGAGTGCGAAAAACGCTGCCCGCTCGAAGCCAAGGAGCGAGCCGACCCAACACGAAGGGATGGCATCCAGCAGCGTGTTGTAGCGATCCACATTGCCGTTATAGAGCCGACGTGCCGCACTGATCTGGTCCTCGGTTTCCTCCAGCTGTTTTTGCAGTTGAAGGATGTTTTCCGTCGAAGTCACATCAGGATGATGTTCCGTATAGCCAAGGAAAGTGCTCAGCCCCGCAGTCAGGTCGCCTTCGGCCCGTTCGATATCTTCCAGGCTGCCCTGCCGGACCGCAATCGCCTTCTTCCGCACGTCCAGAAGACGGTCGAAGACATGGTTTTCCTGACGGATGGCGGAGCGGACCGCACTCACCAGCCCGGGAACAAGGTCATGCCGCCGCTTGAGTTGAACCTGAATGCCCGAACGCCCGTTCGCAACGGCATTTCTGGCCGCTGCAAGGCGGTTCTGCAGGTAGACGAACCCGCCAAGGCTCATGATCAGTAGGATGAAAAGCGTCGTCATGCATGTCTCCGGAAAACCCATGTCCGGAAGACAACAGAACAGTTGGGGTGGTACGCGCCCTCTCCCATTTAAGGGAGCTTGAATACGTGAAAGGCACAGGACACCTTTCCCACATTCCTGACTAAGGGGAAATCAGCCCGTTGAGCAGCGCGATGGCAATTGCCTGTTCGCGGGTCGCGGCGCGAAGTTTTGTGCGGGCGTTCTTGAGATGAAGTTCGACGGTAACCGGCCGGAGGCCGAGCTTGTCTGCAATCTGCTTGCTGCGCAGGCCTTGCGCGACCCAAAGGAGGCATTCCTTTTCCCTCGGGCTCAGCGCGATGTCCCTGTGCTCGTTTTCCAACGCGGCCTGCAGGCGCTGGTGCGCAAAGAAGGCTGTCAGGCGGAGCAGGTCGGCATGTTCTGAAAATATCTTCTCGATTTCGTGGCGCGGCAGGCTTGATCCGAGGTTCCAGCCACCAGCTCCACCAGGGCTCGCTTGCCGCACGATACAGGACATGCCGGCACGCATGCCGGTTTCTCCAGCTTCCTGAATGAGTTGGCGCTGGGCGGCGCACAGATACGGATAGTCCGAAAGATAGTCGATGCCTGTCCCCATAGGAGTAGTCGAGGTGCAGCAGTAGGCAAAGAAGGGGTCGATCCGCTCATAGGCGGCGGCGCGGTAATGAGAGGTCCAGCTTTCCGGAAAGGTGGTGAACATCGAGAGACCCGCCATCGTGCGGTCGATGTAAATGAGCTTGTCGAAGCCAAAGGATTCGAAGAATTGCGCACTGGCTGTCCAGGCACTGTTGGAAGAAATTCCTTCAGGCAATTTCTCGATCAAACTGGGCGGCACTGCGTCTGTCCAAGCATAAACTATGGTTTTCCATATATTGGAGATCATAGGGTGCCGGGTTACATCGGACAACGGTTAGAGTTCACGGGGATTTTTACCTGACCAGGGCCCGTCGGACGGAACACGTTTTCGAGGGGCTGCTTCTGGCGTGACAGGCACGGGATCACAGACAATCGTCCTTGGAACGCTTCTGTTGGGACCGCTGGTTTACGCCTTCTGGCGCAGCCGCAAGGGGACGCGAGCCGACTACATTTTCAACTCGGGTCGCACGGGTTTGCTGGCTACCGTTGCCGGTATCATCTGCGGCAATATCGGCATCGGTACATTCGTTGCCCTGGTGCTGTTTTCCGCGGCAAGCCCGGTCATCGGCCTGTCGCTCGCGCTGGCCTATGGCACCGGGCTGATGATGTGTGCCCTTGTCGCTCCGGGTGTCCACAGGTTGTCGCAAAAATACGGGGTGAGGGGGCTGATCGACCTCATCGTGGTCACCCACAAGGTGCGGCACCCGATCCTGATATGGGTGCCGGTTGCCTTTGTCTTTCTTCTGCGGGCCTCGGTACAATTGATTGCCCTGGCCGTTATCCTGACGGCCGTCTTTCCAATTCCCCCTCTTGCGGCAATCGTGCTCGCAACATTCGTTGCAGGGGCCTATACGGCGATTGGCGGCTACAGGGTGGCAACGGAAACCGACATTCCGCAGGCCGTGGTCATTCTCGTCGGCATTGCGATCCTCGGGATGTGGAACATGGAAGCGCCTACGCGGGAGCTCGTGTTTTTCGACCTCGGTCCCTACCGCTTTCCGATCCTGATCGGCATCTGGCTGTTCATACCGGCAAGCGCTGTTCTGGCCGTCGACAACTGGCAGCGGATGGCGACCGCTCGGGAGCCGTCGGTCGCCCGGCGCGCATTCCTGCTCGGTGCCCCGATATGCCTCGCGGGATACCTCATTATCGTCTGGCTCGGGCTGCACAGCATGCCTGGCGGGGACGTGATGCAGATCCTGCACACGTCGGTGCCGCAGACCTGGACATGGCTTGTCGACCTGATGCTCATCGCCGTGGTGATGTCGACGATGGACACGTTCGTGATGCCGCTGATGGCCGGTCTGGAGCGGACAGAGCTGTCGCTGGGGAGATTGCAGCTGATCGTTGCCGCGCTGTTCACGTTGCTCGGTCTTTCAGCGGCCTTGTTCGCGGATGTCCTGAATTCGATCATTTCCGCCTTCAGTTCGCTGGCGGTGTTCTTGCCGGTTGTCTGGGCGTCGGTTCGCGGCCGGCGTGTGAGCGCGCCGGCGGCAATCGTGTCCCTGAACGTCGGGATCGCGGTCACCGTGCTGCTGACAACGGTGGACCTGAATTCCGCGGCGTTGGTCGGCTGTCTTCTGTCCTGGTTGCTGTATGAGACAGTGTCACGCTTTGCCCCGGGCCAGTCCCTGGCGCCTCGAAAGGTTGCTGGAAGAGACGCGAGAGCTTGATGCTTCGCCGCCTAAGTAACTGCGATTTCCGCTCAAGCTCTCCCATATGGGACATTTGCGGTCTGCAAGGATCGCCTACTCCTTGCCGAGTTTCGGCTCAAAGGAGACAATCTGATGAAATACGCCTACGCTCTTGCAGCTGGCCTTCTGCTGGGTCTGCCGGCAGAAATTGCGACAGCACAGTCGCGCTCCAATGAGGGAGTGACAGGTCAACCACAGGCCTGTCCGTTCAACCATCCTGTTGGTTGCTTCATCAAGACCGGTTCCAAGGGGCCGGTGAAGTCCGTCTACTTCTTCAACGACTACAAGCAAAACCGGTGCGGGGTTCATACGCAGGTTTGCCCGGAGGGGCGCAAGTGCTTCACGCGCATGGAGAAACTGAGCCTGAACACAGCGACGGGAGAATTCTATTCAAGCCGGATCAATGGAGCGGTCACCGTGACGAACAGTTACGGGTTCTCGACCAAGACGATTGGCGCCGATTACCCCGCCTTCATGCGGGCGAAGGTCAAATATGTCGGGAAAAGCGGCAAGGCGAGAACCAGCACATTGTCCTTCAAGGCGTCGTCTGAAGGGTGCTGACGAGCGTTCATGGTTCGCAGCAATCAGCTCCTGCCAGCTTGAAGGCCAAGGTCCTGTTTTTCAAGGAGCGCTTGTTGTCCCGAAAGGTCACCTCCCTGCGCAAAAGCGCAGGGAGCACCATAAATCATCAGCGAAATGCCGATGGCTGCAATAATCTTGCTGATCATCCGTCTGCTCCCGAAAAATCAAACCTGGAAAGCGGCAGGCTCCGGATCCGTTCGCCGGTGAGAACAGCTACGGCATTTGCGACTGCCGGCGGCACGCCTGGAAGCCCGGGTTCACCGACACCTCCCATCGGCGCACCGCTCTCCACGATACGGACATGAACGCGCGGCATGCGCTCAGGAGGCAGGATCGGATACATGTCGTAATTGCGGGCTTCGGGCATACCATCGGTGTAAACGACCTCTTCCAGTAATGCGGAAGAAAGACCGAGTGCCACGGCGGAGTTTACCTGGGCTTCGATAATCGCTGGATTGACGATGCTGCCCGGATCGATCGCAACCCAGACATCGTGAACGACCACTTCGCCGCCATCCAGAGAGACTTCTGCAATCGTTGCCACCTCGCTGCCGAAAGGAGAGGCCATGGCAACACCGCGGGCGCGCCGCGTTCCGTCTTCCGCCTCAAAGGGCCCTCTTTTCCAACCCCCGGACAAGTCACCAACCGTCTGCAACAGTGTCTTGTGGCGTGGGCTGTGGTCCAGCAACTTGAGACGCAGTTCAAAGGGATCCTGCTCGCCGGCATCAGCCATTTCGTCGAAAAAGGACTCATAGAAGAAATCATTCATCGAATGACCGACGGAACGCCAGAACCCGATAATGGCCGGATCATCGACATGGATCTGACCCACGCGCTTGTTTGCGATCGCGTAGGGCTTGCCGGCAATTCCCTCGACCGATGAGCTGTCGACCTTGTCCGGCTGACGACCGTACCAGCGTCCGGTAGGGCCTTCGCCGACGGCAACCGCATCGAAAGCCAGGGGATGGCCATCCGGGCCGATCGCAGCCCTGAACCGCACCGTGCCAATTGGCCGAAGAGCATCGCGCAGGAATTCTTCCTCGCGGCTCCAAAGGAGTTTTACCGGGCGGCCTGCCGCCTTGGACAGCAGGATCGCCTGCGGATAGGGATTTGCCGTCTGATAGAGGAAATGACGGCCGAAGAAGCCCCCGAGCATCGGGGAATGAACAATGACCTTGTCCGCAGATATCCCGGCCACCTTCGCGGCATCGGCCTGGAACATCTCGGGAGCCTGGTTCGGGACCCACATTTCCAGCGTGCCGTCGTCATTCCAGCGCACAAGTGCAGAGGGCGGCTCAAGCTGACCGTGCGCCAGATAGGGGGCGTCATAGGTGGCTTCGATCACCTTGGCGGAGGATGCTAGCGCGGCATCGGCATCGCCTTCGGCTTCAAACGCGATCCCTTGACCAGCTGTCGCCTTGAGCATCTCCTTGTGCGCTTCGGAGGAGAAGGTGTCCGGCATGGCGCGAGTGGTACCTGCGGGAGCTTCTGCCCACTCGACTTCCAGCTTCTCAACGGCCATCCGGGCGCGCCACCAGCTGTCGGCCAGAACCGCAACGGCACCGGGCAATTTGTGAAGGGAATGCACACCGGGCATCGCCGCGACGTCTGCCTCATTGGCGAATGCGCCAGGTTGCTGGCCAAGACGCGGTGCATGTTGTACCGCACCGTAGAGCATGCCATCGACCGAAAGATCGATCGCGTATTGCGCCTGTCCCGTGGATTTGTCGAGAACGTCCAGCCTGTCGTGCGGCTTTCCGATCCAGCGGAATTCATCCTTCGACCGCAATTCGACAGTTTCCGGCACCGGAAGGTCCGCCGCAGCTGTCGCAAGGTCTCCATAGGGGATCGATTGCCCGGAGGCCGGATGAACCACTTTCCCGGGCTCGGTCGTGAGGGTTTCAATCGGCACGCCAAGGCGCCCAGAAGCGGCTTGCAGCAGCATCTGACGGGCAGTCGCACCAAGCTTGCGCATGGCGTCATAGCTCATGCGCACGGACATGCTGCCGCCGGTAAAGCGAATTTGCCCGCCGATCAGCAGGTAGTCGGGTCCCGGGGGCGCCGTTTCAACTTGAAAGTTGCCCGGCTCGACATCCAGTTCCTCACCGACAATCTGGGCCATGGCGGTGTAGATACCTTGCCCGCCTTCCACAAAAGCGCTGCGGAATTTCACCGTGCTGTCGGCCAGAATTTCCAGGAAGGCATCGATCCGGGTACCCGGCGTGGTCTGGCCGGCCTGCGCAATCGCCCGCCCGGTTCCAGCAGGAAGAGATACGGTCAGAACCAGCGCGCTAATCGAACCGGCGAGAAAGCCACGGCGTGAGACGTTCAGCGGGCGCGCTGTGTTTATATCGGCGCGCGTGAAACCGGAATTTTCATCAATTTTCATGGGAGCGCCTCCTTAAGCTTCAGCAGCCTGACGCACGGCTTTCGAAATCGCATTGTAAGTGCCGCATCGGCACAGATTGGTCATTGCTGCGGCAATGTCGTCTTCCGATGGGCTGGCGTTTTCCTTGAGAAGGGACGTGGCAGCCATGACCTGGCCAGACTGGCAATAGCCGCATTGCGGCACCTGGTTTTCCACCCAGGCGTCGACCACTTTCCTGCCGATCGGATCTTGTTCAATTGCTTCGATGGTCGTGATCTCGGAACCGGCGACACTTTCTACCGGGGTGACACAGGTACGGGTCGCGTAACCGTCGACAAGCACCGTGCAGGCTCCGCATTGAGCAAGGCCACATCCGTATTTGGTGCCGGTCATTCCAAGCGTGTCCCGCAATACCCACAGCAACGGGGTGTCGGGTTCAACGTCAACCTCGTGCCGGGATCCATTGATGTTCAGTTCCATGGTGCCTCTCCTCGAGCTTTCATGAAGGCGTGCCGACGGCTGATTGCGCAACGCGGCAACATACTTGCGTCCGTATCGCTTCAGGCAGCGTCATGCCCGGCGCGTCACGGGTAATATGAAGTCATCAGGCCGGGGGATTAAGGCGCGTCTCTTGAAACGAGTTATGATCTGGCCTCATGAAACGAACCGGGCGAACCAAGTGGATGTCCCTGGCCTGCACACAGCGACAGCCCACTGACAAAGCAGGCAAGGTCTGGTCATTGAGCGATGTCGAGGGCGCTTCTGCCGCCGGCGTCACACTGTCGGTCGGGTAGCACGACGACTGACGAACAGCATGGCTGCAACGCCGATCAGGCTGCTGACGGTGCTGACAATGACCGCCCCATGCCAGCCGGCAAAAAAGCCCTCGACCGTCGGTTCTGCAATCAGAAGGGAGACAAGTGCAATGCCGATGGCCGAACCGAGGTAGCGGGCCGTGTTGTTGGCGGCGGACCCCATGGCACTGCGTTCTGGGGGGACCGTCTGCACAGCTTCGTGGCCCAGGGAAGCGTTCAGGACGCCATTGGCCAGCCCGGCGATGAACAGACCGGGAAGAACGGCTGCCCAGGTCGTATCGGCATCAGCGGCAATCATCAGGAACTGGGCAAGTGCACAACCGAGAATGGCCCAGATAACCCTTTGTCTAGAAGTGAACCGGTCCGGCAGCAGGCGTGCCGCAAGAGCGGCGATAACGGTGACCCCGGACCAGGCGACAAGAACAACGGCAGCAAACAGCGGTTCCATTCCAAGGCCGCGGACCAGAACAGTCGGAACCATGGACATAAGGGCAAGCACACCTGCGCCCGAGGCGAAGGCCGCAATTGTGGCTCCCACGAAATTGGCATCGCCGAAAAGATCCAGTGTCAGGATCGGATTTCTGACCCGTTTTTCGATCGCCACGAAAATCGCGATGAGTAGAAGACCGGAAGCCGAAAGGGTTACGACCGTCATCGCGGACCCGACCCGCGCCTCGGTCAATGCCGAAAGAAGGCATCCGAGCCCGGCCATCAGAACGACGCTTCCCGCCAGATCGACCTTCTGACCGCTGGGTTGGCTTTCCGGAAGGCGTGCCCGGGCCGCGAGGGCGAGCAGGGCCGAGGTCACCGCTATCAGCCAGTGTATCGCGGCCCAGCCCGAAACCCCGAGCAGGAGTGATGCGATGATCGGACCTGCGGCCACACCGCCGCCAAGTGCCGCCGCCCAGATCGCCGCTGCGTGCCGGCGAGCTTCGCCCTGGTAGATCTGTCCGAGCAATCCGAGGCCACAGGCCATGATGCCGGCACTTCCAAGGCCCTGTACGATGCGCATGAGGATTAAAAACAGGCCGCTGGTGGCAAGCGCTGCGGCAACCGACGACAGAACCGTGAGCCACAATCCGCCGGTGAACGTCATTCGCCGGCCGAATGTATCGCCGAGGGCCCCTGCGGTCAGCAGGCCGCAGGCCGCACCCAGTGGCATGCCGCCCATGACCCACGCCTGACCGGCCGACGACAGGTGCAGTTCACGTGTCATCGCTTCCAGCGTTGTCAGCGGCGCGGTGAAGACGACGAGTGCAAGGAACGTCGCGAAGGCTATGATGATCAGGGCCCCGGCAGGGGGATGAGATTCAGATGTCACTGTCATTCCGGTCTCGATGGGACGTGTCCCGGATCACCTTGTGGCGGATCCAGATGGTTCCGTCGTCGAATGTGCTGGAGGAGATGAGTTCGAGCCTGCGGGCATCACACGGTTGCGTATGCTCGTAAATGGATGGAATGCCGCTCTGTCCATCAATAACAGGGAAGACGAGTGTGCTGGTTTCATCGATCATGTCGGCTGCCAGAAACGCGCCGTTGAAAGTACCGCCGCCTTCCAGCAACAGACGCCGGCAATCGAAGGCTTCCGAAATCCTTGTCAGCGCACCGGACAGGTCGGTTCCCTCCGCACCGGCAAAGAAAACGGAAATGCCGCGGGCGTACAGATCCTGGACATGGTCATCCGCAACTCTTTCCGAGAGCACGATCACGAGATGATCGCCGTCGAGGTCTCCGGTTTCGGGGCGTAGACGCCCGGAGCGGTCAAAGCAGATTGCGACCTTGTTTCCAGAAGAGCCGGCTATGAGATCCGGACGCGGAACCGGACCTGTAGAGATGCAGGGTTCAGCTGAGGCAATGAAATCTTCCATTGTGCGCCGACCGACAATCCAGCCGTCACTGTCCAGACGTTCGGCAGCGCTTTCATAGGCTGTCATGACTTCTTCCTCGCTGGCCGGCCAGCGACCGGGAAGGAGGCGGCCGTCGAGAGAGGTGATCATGTGGCAGATGATGAAAGGTCGTTGCATTTGATGCGTTGCTTCCGGTTTCAAGGCACTTGGGAGGCAAGTCGAATTTGGAGCTGACACATTACCCCGCAGACCGGATGGAAAATATGCCCTGAGCCCAGCTTGCACTGATGAGAAGGACTCATGAAACAAGCCGGCTTTCGTTGACGAAATTGGCTCAACACCAGCTTCAATCAAACACGGGGCTCAATGCAACCATACCGATGTATGAGCGGTAAGACCTGCCGTACAATGGTTCCACGGTGCCCTTTCCCGCAGGCTGATGACGTCACCGCAGGCACCGCCTGCATCAGCTACGGGGAACAACATGTCCATGAAATCTGTCACGCGACGCTTCGTTCTTGAAGGACTGGCATCGGCCCCCGCGATCGGCGGGGCCGTATCCATCGTTATGCAACCGACCCCCGCCACGGCGGAAGAAATCAGGGGAACAAGCCAGATGACCGCGCAATTCGTTACCACCGCAGACGGCACCGAAATCTTTTACAAGGATTGGGGTCCGAAAAACGCCCAGCCGATCCTGTTTCACCATGGCTGGCCGCTTTCTGCCGATGACTGGGACGCCCAGATGATGTTCTTTCTGGCGAAGGGGTACCGGGTGCTGGCGCACGACCGGCGCGGCCACGGCCGTTCGACCCAGACCTTCGACGGCAACGAGATGGACACTTACGCCGATGACGTAAAGTCGCTGGTGGAAGCGTTGGACCTGCAAAACGTCATCCACGTCGGCCACAGCACCGGCGGTGGCGAGGTGGCCCGCTACCTCGGCCGTCACGGCACTGCCCGTGCTTCAAAGGCCGTGCTGCTTGGCGCTGTGCCGCCGCTGATGGTCAAGACGGCGGCCAACCCGGGCGGTCTGCCGCTGGAAGTGTTCGACGGTTTCCGGGAAACCTTTCTGGCCAACCGTTCGCAGTTCTTCCACGATATTCCGGCAGGCCCGTTTTACGGTTTCAACCGGCCGGGTGCCGTTGTCAGCAAGGGCATCGTCGACAATTGGTGGCGCCAGGGCATGATGGGGGGAGCAAAGGCTCATTACGACTGCATCAAGGCGTTTTCCCAGACCGACTTCACGGAAGACCTGAAAAAAATCGATATTCCGGTTCTGGTCATGCACGGCGACGACGACCAGATCGTCCCGATCGGGGCCTCGGCGCTGGAAAGCATCAAGCTGCTGCCGAAGGGCACGCTGAAGGTCTATGAGGGGTTGCCGCACGGCCTTGCAACGACCCATCCGGACATCGTCAATCCCGATCTTCTGGAGTTCTTCGTCCAGCCGGCGTGAGGACTTGGTTTCAGCCAGATAAACGGGAGGACGGCAGCGTCCTCCCGATCATGTTTGCACCGTTGCAGAGGCAACGGGCAGCTCCACCTGGAACCGTGCCCCGCCGAGCGGTGAACCGTCCGCCAGGATCCTGCCGCCATGACCTTCCACGATATTGCGGCAGATGGACAGGCCGATGCCAAGTCCGGTCTGTTTGGTGGTGTAGAAGCTTTCGAATATTCGCTCGCGCATCTCCGCCGGAATGCCGGCACCCGTATCTTCCACGCGGATGACAACCCTGTTGTCCACCTGCGAGGTCGTGACTTCGATCAGCGGGAAGGGAATGTTCTTGCGAGCAAGTTCCTGGACGGCGTTGAGAATGAGATTGACCACCACCTGCTGGATCTGCACCCGGTCGACGAGGACATCTGGCAGGCCGTCCTTCAGCGCGGTTCGTGTATTTGTGCCGTGGGCTTGCAGCTCGTGGGAAAGAAAAACCAGAGCCTCCTCGATGATCCGATTGACCGGTGCTGCGAACTGCTGAGTCTCCCGCTTGGTGGCCATGGAGCGGATCCGGGACACGATGTCGGCCGCGCGCCTAGCATCGCAGACCATCGCCTCGTTGATGGCCATCAGTTCCTCAAGATCGGGGTCGGGCCGCTTCAGCCAGCGGCCAGCTGCTGACCCGTTTGCGGCGATTGCCGCCAGCGGCTGGTTGACCTCATGGGCGATGGAGGCTGCCAGTTCCCCGAGCACCGAAAGCCGGGAAGCATGCGCGAATTCGGCCTGAAGCTTTTGCAAGGCGGACTTTGCCTCGACTTCATCCGTGATGTCGACGAGCCCGACAAGCGTCATCTTCCTTGCCCGCAGGATCGGCGAGGCATTGACCAGAAACATCGTGTCGAACTCGCTTCCGTCGAGGCGGCAGTTCCGGGCGCGGACTTCGAACGGGGTTGCCGAGGCGAAGCTGTGTTGAAGCACGGCCCGGAAGGCCTCTTCACCGGACGCAGGCCAGAAGCGGGATACTGTCTGGCCTACGAGGTCCTCTGCCGTTTCCGCGCCAAGTATCTTGAGAGCGGCTGCATTGACCTCAACGATGAGGCAACCGTCCATGGCGCGCCTGAGATCCTCCGGATGGTCGTCAAGATGAGCGCCCATGTCGGTAATGCCTCGGGCATGCAAGTCGTCATAGAAGCCAAGCAAGCCCGCAGTGTCGAGCTGGAACAAGGCCGTGGACATGGCCTGGAAAAGATCGCGAAAACGCAGTTCCGACTGTCTCAGTTCCTCTTCCGCCTTGACGCGGTCGGTAAGGTCAATGACACCGACCAGAACCGAGCCACGACCATGATGGCCCTCCGGCCAACACACGGTGAAGAGCGCATCGATCAGCTGCCCGTCGAGCGTCGACAGCCGGGTTTCAGTCTGCAGGTTGGGGTCACGCCGCAGGGCGGCCAGCAAGGATCGGGCATAGATGGTCCGGCTTTCCTGCGGCCAGAATGGCGAGATGTTCCGGCCGATCATGCCGTCCCGGTCCTTGCCCCCGAACAGCCGCACGGTCGCATCGTTGACATCCAGGATCGTCGTGCGGGCAATGGCCTCGTCGATAAACTCGGGATGGTTTTGAAAATAGGCCGCGAAATCGGTGACGCCGGATTGCAGCAGGCCGCCGATCATCTGGCGGACTTCGGTGAAGTCCAGTTCCCAGAACGAGGCGGCCATGGCCTGGAACACGTTCGTATACTGGTGGGTGAGTGTGCGGACGGAGATTTCCGCATCACTCAACGCGGTGATGTCGCGTCCGTATTCGATGATCCACTCGGACTGCCCGTCTGCCGCTGGCACCATCGCCCATGTCGTTTCGACGGTGAGAGTGTTGCCGGAGGCGGTGGCGCGTTCCAGATCACCGTCCCAGGCCCGGTGCGTTGCGAAAGTCTGCTGCAGGGCCTGGACTGGTTGGGGATGCCGACTTTGCAGCAGCGTGTTCAGCTCCTGTCCGAGTACTTGAGCCGATGTCCAGCCATAGAGCGTTTCGCTCGCCCGGTTCCAGTAGGCGATGCGCCAGTTTCCGTCGCACAGGACGACGCTTTGCGGGGCATGGTCCAGAAGGGCGGTTGCTGCTGCGTCAGGGCGCTGCAATTCAGAAAGAGGGATAGGTCCTTCCAGCATGCGGCATCTCCCGTTCAGTCGGCAAGGGCCTGCTCGATCGTGTTGAGTAAGTCGTCGGTATCGAAGGGTTTCCGGAATACCGAGTAGGCTCCCGAGGCCTCCGCCCGGTCAAGCAGATTCTGCTCGGTCTTGGCGGTGATCATGATCACGGGGACCTGGCAGTCCAGATCGTCGAGCCGGTCTTTCAACTCGATGCCGGACATGCCCGGCATGTGAATGTCTGTAATGATCAGATCGGTGTCGCCAAGCACCGCGCGGTTCAGGAAAAGGTCGGCGGTGGCAAAGGTTGAAACGCGCATTCCCACTGAACGCAGCAGCGACGAAATGGCGTTGCGCAGCGATTCATCGTCATCGATGACCGCCACGCAGGCTGCCTCAGAGGTCATGACTGTCGAGCCTCGCCAATCCGGAGGCATCCACATGAGGGTCTTTCAGACCGAGGATCTGGGCCATGCGCACAAGGTCGGCCAGGGTTCTGGCTCTCATTTTTTTCATCATCGTTCCACGGTGGATCTTTACTGTGATTTCGCTGAGGTCGAGATCCGCTGCGACCTGCTTGTTGAGGCGTCCGGCGCAGACACGCGTCATCACCTGACGTTCGCGCCGAGTCAGGCTTTCGTACAGAGCCTGCAACTGGTCTTTTTCCCGATTGTCGGTCCGATTGCGGCTGTCGCGTTCGATTGCAATTGCCACCGCATCCAGAAGGTCCTGGTCGCGGAAAGGCTTCGGCAAAAAGTCGACTGCACCCGCCTTCATCGCGCTGACGGACATCGGGATATCTCCGTGGCCGGTCATCATAATGGCCGGCATACGGATCCCGAGATCCTCCAGTTGGCGTTGAAAGTCGAGACCGCTCATGCCGGGCAGGCGCACATCGAGCAAAAGACACCCCGGAGTGTCGTTGTTGCCGGCCTCAAGAAAAGCCGCGACGGACACATAAGGCCTCGCCTCAAGACCAACTGACCGGAACAGCCGGACCAGGGCTTCGCGTAGCGAGGTGTCATCGTCGATGATGTGAACAATCGGATTGTCAGTCATGGCCAAGTCCTCGCATGGGCCTGCAGTCCGTTCAATCATACGCCAGTATGAGTGCAGCATCCCGGCAGATAATGGTTCCGGGACCCGTCTTGGCTCACCTTCTAGCCATCAGCCGGAAAGGCAAGCGATCCGGCGCTATTCGGCAAGGAGCAGAGGAGACGGACATGCTCGACAAGATTGCAGAAAATGATGCCCTGACGGCACCGACCCAATTCATCGAAACCGGTGGCAGAACTCTGGCTTACAGGTCCATCGGCAAAGGCAAGCCGATCCTGCTGGCAACGCGCTTTCGCGGCACTCTGGATCTCTGGGATCCGGCCTTCCTGAACGGGCTTGCCGAAAAAGGCTTTCGTGTCATCACCTTCGACTATTCCGGCCTTGGCCTGTCCACCGGCACACCCAGTTACAATCCCCTGGAGATGGCCGCAGATCCGCGTGATCTTATCCAGGCGCTGGGCCTGAAGGACGTGATCCTGCTCGGTTGGTCGATCGGCGGCATGGCGGTCCAGGTGGCGCTGACGCTTTATCCGCAGGAGATCAGCCACCTTGTGCTCTTGGGCTCCACACCTCCCGGCGATCTGGTGAAACCGGCAGAGCAGCTTTTTTACGACCTTGCCGGCAAGGACGTGAACGACTTCGAAGACGTGGTTGCCCTTTTCTTCGAACCGAAATCGGCTTCAAGCCGCGCGGCCGCAAGCCGGTCCCAGGCACGCATCGAAGCGCGTGAGGGCGATACCAGCCCGGCAGTTCCGATAGATTTTGCGCGGGCTCGCATTGCCGGTGGTCCGGCCAATCCGGCTTTCCCCGCTCCGCCGGTGATGGAGACGCTGAAGACGACCAGCGTGCCGATCCTGCATATCGGCGGAGATCACGACATCATCTTCCCGGTCGAGAACTGGTACGCGCTGAACGGGGTCCTGCCGACAGTCACACTGGTGACTTACCCCAGCGCAGGCCATGGGCCCCAGCATCAGCATCCTGAACTGACGGCGGACATCATCGCCAGTTTTGTCCGCAACGCCTGATGAAGGTTGAAACTTCGGCGCCGGCAGATTTCGGTTCGAAATTGCCGTCGCTGAATCTCCCGGGCGCACAGATCTCTTCCCGCCGCTTACGGCAGGTCGGATTGGATTGTTCAATATTAGATTACAATGTGATCCGATTTTGATGACTTATAATCATAAAAGTAGACGATATCTTTTAACCAGGCCCGGACGAATAAGGAAAGGTCCGGCAAAACAGGAGTACTGAAAATGGCAAATCTCGATGTATCGGCCGCACCTGAAGGCGGCTCCGCACTCACCCGCAGTCTGGACGGCGCCGTGCCGCTGGCCGCACGCCTGCTGATCGCCCCTTTGTTTCTGCTTTCCGGCATTTCCAAACTTGGGTCTGCAGAAGCTACCATCGCCTGGATCGATGCGGCAGGCCTGCCCTTCGCAACGCTCGCCTATATCGGCGCAGTTGCGGTTGAAATCATCGGCAGTCTTGCTCTGATCGCGGGTTATCAGACCCGTCTCGTTGCCGCAGTCATGGCACTCTTTACTGTGGCAGCAGCTCTGGCCTTCCACAATCAGCTCGGTGATCAGAACCAGTTCATCCACTTCTTCAAGAACATATCGATCGCCGGTGGACTGTTGCAGATCGTAGCCTATGGCGCCGGACGCTTTAGCGTCGATGCCCGGATCGGAACTCGACTGCAGTAATCGCGTCCCTGTAAAAACTGAAAAACGCTTCACGGCCTCCGCCCATCCCGGAGGCCGTGCGCGTTTGTGCCGGGTGCAAAATGAACAGCAATCGCGCCAAGGCAATACTGTGCCCCCATGCGAAGAGATGTCATACTCCTGCCCATGATGCGGCGTGGAGTTCCAAAACAAGACATCTTCTTTGTCACCGCCAAAGATGGTGCGCGCATTGCCTGCGCCTCGTCAGGGCGTGGGCCGACCATCGTTCGAGCCGCGCACTGGCTGACCCATATCTCCCGCGATCTTGACAGTCCCGTCTGGCAACACTGGCTTGCCGAGTTGACTGGCTACGGACGTCTCGTGCGATACGACCTTCGCGGCTGTGGTCTTTCTTCGCGAAACATCTCCGAGATCAGCTTCGAGGCCTGGCTGTCGGACCTGGAAGCCGTGACCGAAGCAATCGACGAACCCTTTACCCTGCTCGGCATGTCTCAAGGTGCCGCGCTTTCCATCGCTTACGCGCTTCGCCATCCGGACAAGGTGGAACGACTGGTCTTGATCGGCGGTTACGCGCGCGGACTGTTGGCTCGCGACACCAGCGACAGGGCAAGACTGGAAGCGGCCACGCTGACCAACCTGATGCGGCTGGGGTGGGGCAGGGACGATACTGCTTTCAATCAGGTTTTTACGCATCTCTTCATTCCGGACGGAACGCTTGCGCAGCACAAATGGTGGCGGTCTCTTGAACAAGACACCGCATCTGCAGACATTGCAGCCCGCACGATGGAAACGCTTCATCGTATCGACGTCCTGAATCTGGCTGCGCAATTGAAAGTGCCGACGCTGGTGCTGCATGCAAATGGCGACGCACGCGTTCCCTTCGCTCAGGGACGCGAGCTTGCCATGACCATCCCCGATGCCAAATTCGTGCCCCTGGACAGCAACAATCACGTATTGCTGGACACGGAACCTGCGTGGAACGTTCTTCTTTCTTCCTTGCAGGATTTCCTCGGAACCAGCGCCGACCTGGCGGTATCCGACACGGACTTCGGTCTCACCACCGCGGAGGAACAGGTGCTGACTTTGGTAGCGAAAGGGCTGAGCAATTCGGAAATTGCGGAGCTTCTGGACAAGAGCGAAAAGACCGTGAGAAATCAGGTCTCTTCGCTCTTCGACAAGGTTGGGGTGCACACCCGTTCCGAGTTGATCGTGCGCGTTCTGTCGGCACAGACGGGACAAACACCCTAGGCAATACGTCACTTTATCAAGCGCAGCGGGACATCGATCTCATGTGCGCCGGTCGGTTTTGGCGTCTGATCTCCACAGATCAAGCCGAAGGATGACCGAAAGATGAGACAAGCAATCCAAAAAGACACCACGGCGGCAATTGCCGCGCTCGTTTTTGCGACCCTGTTCTGGTCGGGAAACTTTATCGCCGGGCGTGCGATCCGCGGTGAGATCACGCCGCTGGAACTCAACACGATCCGATGGGGCCTTTGCCTGGCGATGATGCTGCCTTTCACGTTGCGAGGCCTGGTCTCCTATCGCCGGGAGCTTGTTGCCTCATGGCGCGTGGTCGCATTGCTTGGGATCACCGGCATCGCCGCGTTTCACACGATGGTCTACCAGGCGCTCTCGCAGACTGCCGCGGTGAACTGTCTCCTGATCCTGGCTCTGGCTCCGGTCGCGACTGTTGCCGGTGGAATGATCTGGAGCGGGTTCCGGCCGACCTTGTTCCAGATCGCGGGCCTGCTTGTGTCGCTGCTGGGTGCCTTGGTTCTGGTCCTGGCTGGCGGGAACGTCGGCGTGTCCGTTCTTCAGGTCGATACCGGCAAGGTCTGGATGCTCGGCGCGATTTTGATCTGGGCCTGGTATACGCTGTTGCTGCGCCACAAGCCGTCCGCCGTGCCGCAGAGCGTGACGCTGGTGGCAAGCATTCTGGTGGCGCTTTGCGTGATGGCGGCTTTCCTCCTCGTGCGCGGGGTGGAACGGCCTGAGTTCACCGAAGAGTCGCTGCTGGCTGTCGCCTATATTGCGGTTTTTGCGTCGGCGATCGGGTTTCTGCTCTGGTCCTACGGCATTGGCATCATCGGCCCGGAACGCGGCGGGCAATTTGTCCACCTGATGCCGATCTTCGGCAGCATCCTGGCAGTGCTCCTGCTAGGGGAGCAGCTGACTTTTTCACTTCTTGCAGGAGCGGCATTCGTCGTCGCCGGGATCGTACTTGTCAATCGATGAGTGACCCGGAACTTGGCGAAGTCCAGCCTTTGCAAGGTGATGTGGCACGCGGAAAGTGACCGATTTGAAGAAGCCGAAATTTGTCCTTGACCTCAACTTAGGTTGAGGTCTTAAGAAGGCGTCCGGGTCTGCGTCTACAGGCTCATCGGCGTGCCCAAACCTGCCGCCGGTACCTCGTACTCATTACCGGATAACCAATGCACGTCAGGCTCTTTCCCGACTTACTCCCGCTCCTTGCGGTTCTGATAATACTCAGTGGCTGCAGTCCTTCCGAAGAAACTTCGCATGCCAGTTTCCCGCCGCCGGCCGTGAAGACGATCACGGTGGCCGGCGAGGACATGCCGCTCAAGAAAGATTATCCGGGTCGACTGGTGCCCATTCGTCTGGCCGAAGTCAGGGCGCGGGTTTCCGGCATCGTACTGGAACGGCAATTCGAACAGGGTAGCGACGTCCACAAGGGCGACGTGCTGTTCGAAATCGACCCGGCCAAATTCGCGGCCGCCGTGGCTTCCGCAAAGGCGCAGCTTTCGCGGGCGGAAGCAGCGCTCAGCCTGGCGAACCAGCGGGCAGACCGGGTGAAGCGTCTGCTCGCGCGAAATGTCGCCAGCACGGAACAGCACGATGTTGCGCTGGCGGACCGCAAGCAGGCCCAGGCGGAAGTTGCCGTTGCCAAGGCCAATCTCCAGACCGCGGAACTTGAACTCAGCTATGCCTCGGTCCGCTCACCAATTGACGGTCATATTGGCGCTGCGCTGGTGTCCGAAGGCGCTCTGGTTCGCCAGGAGGACGGAACGCAAATGGCGATCGTGCGGGATATCAGTTCACTCTATGTGGACTTCATCGCGCCGCTCGCGGAATTGTCCAGGGTCCGCCGCGAAATCGATTCTGGCGACATGCAGCCGGTTGAAAGCAGCAATGCCATCGAGCTGATCCTTGACGACGGCAGCACCTATGAACATCCGGGCCGACTGCTGTTTTCATCCGCCGTGGTCGATGAAACCACGGGTCAGGTTCTGCTCCGTGCCGAGTTCGAAAATCCGCAGGGCAAACTGTTGCCAGGCACCTATGTCCGCGTCCGTGTGACGGAAGGCGTTGCTCACCAGGCGGTGCTCGTTCCGCAAAGGGCCGTCCAGTGGGACACGCTGGGCCAGGCGAGCGTGATGACAGTTAGGGACGGCAAGGCGGCCGCACAGCCTATCCTGACAAGTCGTTCCGTCGGCAACCGTTGGCTCGTCACCCAGGGACTGAAATCGGGCGATCAGGTGATCGTCGACGGCCTCGATCGTGCGATGCCCGGTCAGCCCGTCTCGGCCGCTCCGGCAAAGGCGGCTGCAGAAAAGGCCGCCGAACGCGGCACGGTATCAGACTGCAGTGCCGCAGAACCGTGCGATATCCCGAGCTAGAACAGGTCCTTTCAAATGCCGCAGTATTTCATCGAACGGCCCGTTTTTGCCTGGGTCATCGCACTTGCCATTGCCCTGGCAGGTGCGATCGCAATTCCGTTCCTGCCCATCTCCCAATATCCGAACGTGGCACCAACCACGATTGCGGTGACAACCAGCTATCCCGGCGCCACACCGGAAAATCTCTATGACAGTGTCACCAAGCTCATCGAACAGGAGATGAACGGCGCGACGGGGATGCTCTATTTCGATTCCGTCAGCGATGCGCAAGGCAGCGTGACCATCAACATCACGTTCGAAGCGGGCACTGATCCGCAGGTCGCGACCGTGGATGTGCAGAACCGGATCAGCCGTGTGGAGGCGCGCCTGCCGCCTTCGGTTCGCCAGCAAGGGGTGCGGGTCGAGGAAACCAGCAGCTCCTTTCTGCTCTTTGTCGGCCTTGTCTCGACGGATGGCCGTTTGAATGCTGTCGACCTGGGCGAATTCGCTGCCAGGAATGTCATTGATGAATTGCGACGTCTGCCTGGCGTCGGCAAGGCGCAACTGTTCGCAACAGAACGGGCGATGCGCGTCTGGATCGACACGAAAAAGCTCGTCGGCCTCAACCTGACAGCCAGGGACGTGACTGGCGCGATTGCTGGACAGAACGCCCAGGTGTCGTCCGGCAGCATTGGAGCCCAGCCGAGTGCGGCTGGCCAGGAAATTACGGCCACCGTCTCGACCACGGGTCAGTTGTCGACCACCGAGGAATTTGCGGAAATCGTACTGCGGGCCAACCCCGACGGATCCGTGGTGCGCCTCGGAGACGTGGCGCGCGTGGAATTCGGCGCGCAAAGTTATGCGATCTCCTCGAGTATCAACGGTCAGGAAGCCGCGATGATCGGCATCCAGCTGAATGCGAGTGGAAACGCGCTTGTGACCGCCGACGCTGTCAAATCGAGGATGGCGGAACTGGCGGCAAACTTTCCCCAGGGCGTCAGTTTCGAGATCCCTTATGACACCACGCCCTTTGTTTCGATTTCCATCGAGAAGGTCATTCACACGCTGATCGAGGCGGTGGTGCTGGTCTTCGTCATCATGTTCCTGTTCTTGCAGAACCTCCGCTACACGCTGATCCCGTCGCTTGTCGTGCCGATCGCCTTGCTGGGAACATGTGCCGCGCTGCAGCTATTCGGGTTCTCGATCAACGTGTTGACCATGTTCGCGATGGTGCTTGCGATCGGTATCCTGGTCGATGATGCGATCGTGGTTGTCGAAAACGTCGAGCGCATCATGGCCGAGGAAGGTCTTCCACCCAAGGAGGCCACCGTCAAGGCTATGAAGCAAATCACGGGTGCCGTCATCGGCATCACGGTCGTCCTGATTGCGGTGTTTGTGCCGATGGCATTCTTTCCCGGGGCCATCGGGATCATCTACAAGCAGTTCTCCGTGACGATCGTCATGTCGATGGTGTTTTCAGCCTTCATGGCTTTGACCCTTACGCCGGCGTTGTGCGCGACGATCCTGAAACCAATCCCCGAAGGCCATGCCCATCACAAGAACTGGTTCTTCCGTGGGTTCGACTGGTTGATCGGCAAGACGACGAATGGCTACGGCCGCGTCGTCGGCGGAGCCGTGAAACGCAATTACCGCATGATGGTGATCTACATGGCGATCCTGGCGGGCCTGGGTTACACCTATGTTCGCCTGCCTTCCGGCTTTCTGCCGGTGGAAGACCAGGGATACGCTATCGCCGCGACGCAATTGCCGGCCGGGTCTACCGCGCAGCGCACCGCCGGTGTTCTTGATCAGGTCGATGACTTCTTCATGAACAGGTCAGGCGTCAGGAAAATCGTCTCGATCCTTGGCTTCGGGTTCAATGGCAACGGCCAGAACGCGGGGATCTCCTTCGCAACCTACGAGGACTGGTCGGAAAGAGGACCGGGCGATTCTTCCGAAGCCATCGTCGGTTCGGCCCTGGGAGCACTTGCCGGCATTCCGGAAGGCTCAGTGTTCACCCTGACGCCGCCGCCCATTGCAGCGCTTGGCAATGCCAGCGGGTTCAGTTTCCGTTTGCAGGACCGTGCCAATCACGGAAATGACGCGCTTGTGCAGGCTGCCAACGCCCTGTTGGGCATGGCCTGGCAAAGCCCGATCCTGCAATACCCTTACATCGAAGGTCTGCCGCCTGCTCCGCAGATCATGCTCGATATCGATCGCCGGCAGGCGAACGCCTACGGGGTCGCCTTCGATGAAATCAATGCGGTGTTGTCCACGTCGATTGGATCGAGCTATGTCGCGGACTTTCCGAACGCTGGCCGGATGCAGCGTGTCATCGTTCAGGCAGAAGCGGCCGAGCGGATGGACGTTGCGAGCCTGCTTGACCTGAACGCCCGCAACAGCCGCGGCGAGATGGTGCCGCTCTCCGCCTTCGCGAGTGCGCGCTGGGAACTGGGGCCGACGCAAGTGGTCGGGTACAACGGTCTCCAGGCGATCAAGATCAGCGGCAGCCCTGCGCCCGGCCACACCAGTGGCGAGGCGATGGCAGAAATGGAACGGCTTTTCCAGTCTTTGCCGCATGGTTTCGGCTACGAATGGACGGGCTTGTCATACCAGGAAAAGGCTTCAGGCAACGCAGCTCCCTTCCTGCTCGGCCTGTCGCTCGTCTTCGTGTTCCTGTGCCTTGCCGCGCTCTACGAAAGCTGGTCGGTTCCAATCGCCGTGATGCTTGTCGTTCCGCTTGGCGCAGTCGGGGCCATCGTTGCGGTCACCATGCGAAACCTGCCCAACGACATCTATTTCACGGTGGGGCTGATCACGATCATCGGACTGTCTGCCAAGAACGCCATCCTGATCATCGAGTTTGCCCGGGATCTCAGGAACGAGGGGCGTTCCCTGCTGGAAGCAACGGTCGAAGCGTCGAAACTGCGCTTCCGGCCGATCCTGATGACGTCATTCGCCTTCATTCTCGGCGTGGTTCCGCTTGCTTTTGCGACGGGCGCCAGTTCGGCCAGCCAGCGAGCAATCGGTACGGGTGTTCTTGGAGGAATGATATCGGCAACGGTGCTTGCGGTGCTTCTGGTGCCGACATTCTACGTCGTCGTTTCGAAGCTCTTCGGCCGCAAGTCCAAGGTCGCCGATTCCACTCCCCGGAGTGCCGAAGACGAGGAATTGCCTGACGGGAACAGCCGGCAATCGGCGTGAATACGTGAACGTCCTCCGGCCGTTGGTGAACAGCACAGGGGACGTCAGTCGCAGGTGTCGGAAAACGGACATTCTCCGAGGCATGGCAGCCGGGCCTTTGGGCCCGGCTGGCGGTCGTTCAGCCGGTGTAATCTTCGTCCGAGACCTTCTCCATCCAGGTGACGGGGGAGCCGTCGATGCTTTCCTGAATGGCGATGTGGCTCATGGCTGTGTCGGGTGCGGCACCGTGCCAATGTTTTTCTCCTGCGGGAAACCAGACGACGTCACCCTGGGAAATCTCTTCCACGGGGCCGCCTTCGCGCTGAACCCGGCCACGGCCGAAGGTCACGATCAGTGTCTGTCCGGCCGGATGGGTGTGCCAGGCCGTGCGTGCGCCGGGCTCGAAGGTGACATGGGCACCGCCGGTCCGGCCGGGTTCTTCGGCCTGGAAAAGCGGGTCGATGCGCACAGTGCCAGTGAACCAGTCGTCTGGCCCCTTGACGGACGAAGCAGTCCCGGAACGGATGATTTTCATTTTCAACTCCCTGATGCTTGTTGCGCGGTCAGCCGCGCAGCTTTTCAAAACGGTAGGTTAGGGCAGGCCCCCCGGGTTGGCTGTAGGCCAACTCGGCGGTGACCATGGCAAAGGGCTCTGCGAAGCGGGCCGTGCGAAGTGGGCCGGCTTCAAGAGGATCGAAACCGATATCCCGGATCAGGAGACCGGCAACTTCCTTCGCACCGGCATCATCCCCATAAACCAGGACTTGCGGCCTTGGTGTCCGTTCCTTTTGCGAAAAAACCGGCATGAAAGCCTCGGAGGGAACCGTGTTGAAACAGGAAACCCAGCGGGCCTGCGGGCGCATGGCGGCCAGCTCTTCGGCTCCGGACGACTGGATACCGACCACCAGATCCGTGTTCGTCGGATCAAGGGGCACACAGCAGTTCAGGACCACGGCTCCGGATAGATCCCCGGCTTGCGCGAGGACGTCGTTCACCCGCGACCAGTGAACGGCCAGCAGCAGCGCGTCCGCGTTCTCGACTGCATCCGCCACCGACCCGTGCGAGGCGCCTGCCGCCTGGGCGAGACGTTCGAGCTTCGAGCGGCTGCGGGAATAGGCGAAGGTCACATCATGGCCGCAACGCGCCCAGAGCTGTCCGAGCTTGGCGCCCATCAGACCCGACCCCAGAATGCCTATCTTCATGTCTCAGTTCCGATCTTTCGTGCGGCAAGGCCGGCTCCGGCGGGAACCGGTTACTGCGCGCGTTTTTCGAATACGGCCTTGGCAACCGGCAATGCCGAAAACACCTTCGGCCAACCGGCATAGAATGCCAGGTGAGAAAGCATGGCACCGGCTTCTTCCTGTGTCAGACCATTGTCCATGGCGCGGTTGAGGTGAAATGTCATCTGTTCGGGCTGACCGGCTGCAATCAAGGCGGCCACCGTCACGAGGCTCCGGTCGCGGGGTGCGAGATCTGGACGCAGCCAGAGATCGCGGAACAGCAGTTCACGCGTGTTGTCCACGACACCCATGCTCACATCCGCATAGTTGCCGCGTACGAGGTTTTCACGGGCAGCTTCGGCCTCTTCGTTGAGCGACAGCAGGTCCGGGTCGGAGGCCGGCAGGTCTTCAATGGTGATCTCCCTTTCCTCAAACACCGGCGCGGCTGCTTCGGCGGCCGCGGTGGCATTGCCCCAGCCTGTATAGAAGGCGAGGTGGGTGATGGTTTCGGAGATCTCTGCCGGTGTAACGCCTGAATCGAGAGCCAACGACACATGGCTTGCAAGGTTTTCGGTCTCGTGCCGGGTCATGAGGGCGGCAAAGGTAACCAGTGCCCGGTCTCTCTTGGAAAGGCCTGCCCCGTTCCATTCCGCACCGAATAGATCGTCCTTCGCATAGGCTTCAAGTGCCGGGGCAACGCGGCCAACGGCTGCAGGCAAGGTTCCTGCCGCGTCCTGAGCGGCTGCAGTCGTGGCCATCAACGCCAGACCGGCTGCGGTGAGAATGGATTTCATCGGGAGCTCCCTTTCGGCAAGTGGGCAATTACCCTGCTAATCTGGAGCGCAAAAAACGTATCTTAATAACCGGGTCTTTCAAGCCACTCATGACGTCACCTCATGAGTGGGCTCAACCACGATCCCGCAGGGCATCCAGGACGACCTGGAAGGCGAACGAGGGCTTTTGCCGGCTGGGGTAATAAAGGTGAAAACCTGGAAACGACGGGCTGAAGTCATAAAGACATGTGCGCAAGGTTCCGGCCGCAAGATGTTCCTGCGCCAACCTTTCGGGAACCAGTGCCAGTCCATGACCGTCCACGGACGCACGCATGACCGGGTTGATCGTATTGAAGCAGGCTTGTCCCTTTACCTTCACCCGGATTTCGTTGCCGTCCTTGTCTTCGAACTCCCAGGCATAGAGTGCGCCATGGGTGGAAAGCCGCAGGTTGATGCAACTATGGTCCGCGAGATCCTGGGGTGTTTCCGGCTCGCCAACCCTGTCCAGATAGTCGGGTGATCCGACACAAACCATGCGCTCGTCCGGACCGATACGCATCGAGATCATGCCCTCGCTGACCTGTTCGCCATACCGCACACCTGCGTCACATTGGGAATCGGCAAGGTCCGTGTAACCGTAGTCCATGACGAATTCGACATTGACCAGCGGATGGGCCTTGAGAACCGGAGACAGCTTCGGCCAGAGGAGGCTTTCTATGGCGTATTCCGTCGCGACGATCCTCACTGTTCCTGTGGGCTGGTCACGTGCATCGTTGAGAGCCTGAAGCCTGGCTTCGATCTTTTCAAGGCATGGTGTCAGGGTAGCCAGAAGGTCTTCGCCTTCGATCGTGGGAGCGACCGAGCGGGTCGTCCGCGTCAAAAGCCTCAGGCCCAGGCGTTGCTCCAGTCCCTTGATCGTGTGGCTCAGGGCGGACTGAGACACGTTCAACCGCGCTGCGGCCCGCGTGAAACTGCGTTCCTCCGCAACAGCCGCAAGCGCGATGAGATCATTGATATTTTCTCGGAGCATGTGGGAGGTCCCGTTCTGATCATCCAGAATCATCACTGTCTCTCCCACATATATGTGCCGGGCTCATGAGGTCCATCGATTATGCAATCAGGGATCAAGCCGGATCAGCCTGTCTTCAGAAGCCCCTTCCCGCCGGGGAGACCGGTTTGTGGTGATTGCATAGATCACGCCATCCGACACAAGCACGTCCCGGATACGTTCTCCGGCCTGGTAGGCTTCGGATACCCGGCCATCGGTGGTCACTTCCAGAATGCCGTTCACTCTCAAGCCCGCAAGAAGCAGCCGGTCACCGTCCGAGGTCAGGCCTGAAGGCGCCCAGGTGCTCTGGCCCGAATGCGCCAGCGGTGCGAGCAGGCCGTCGCGGGTTTCATCGCCCTGGATCAGCGGCCAACCGTAGTTGCCGCCCCGCTCAATCCGGTTCACCTCGTCATGGCCGGACTGCCCGTGCTCGGCTGCGAAGAGCTGCCCGGAGGCGTCCCAGGCAAGGCCCTGGGGATTGCGATGGCCGAGCGACCAGACCGGTGAGCCCGCAAACGGATTGTCTGAAGGGATTTCGCCGTCCGGCGTCACGCGCAATATCTTCCCGGCAAGGCTGCCGAGGTCTTGCGGACGCTCCCTGTTTTCGGTCCAGCCGGTGGTGACATAAAGCATGCCGTCGGGACCGAAGGCCACGCGTCCGCCGTTGTAAAGCGGGTGGCCCGGAATGGCGTCGATAAGTACACGTGTCTCTTTCCATCGATCCCCGAGACGTTCGGCCTCGATGACACGGTTCATCCGGGCGTCCGGGGTGCCGTAGTGCTGGTAGAGCACGATGCGGCCAGTGTCCGGGAAGTCCGGGCTGATGGCAAGACCAAGCAGGCCGCCGCCGCGGTCATCCAGGATCGGCTGACTGGTCTCTACGGGAAGGCGCGTAAAGGAACCCTCGGCAAGAATGCCGACTGTTCCGCTCTTCTCCGTCACATAGATCTTGCCGCCATGGGCTTCGATATCCCAGGGATAGTCGAGGCCGTTCAGCACGGTGTCCGCTGCAGAGGCGGACACCGGTACCAGCATCGCAAACAAGACGCCACAAAAGTGGACGACAAGCTTACTGGCCATATTCTTCGTCCGTCACATGATCGCCCCAGGCAACGGCGGACCCGTCAACCGTCGCCTGAATTGCGTAATGTGAAACGGCCGTGGTGTCGGTCGCGCCGTGCCAATGCTCGACATCAGGCGGGCACCAGACCACATCACCGGCCTGCATGATCTGCTTATCCTGGCCGCGCTCCTGCACCCAGCCGGTCCCCGATGTCACGACCAGCATCTGGCCCGCAGGATGCGTGTGCCAGGCGGAGCGGGCTCCGGGCAGAAACGTGACGTGACCGGCGCTGACATCGTTCATGACAGGCGGGAAAACAGGGGCGACATAGGCAGTACCGGTAAAATAGTCGCCGCTTCCCAATTGGCCCGCCAGGGTTTCGGAGCGGGTTATTTCCATGGATTGTGCAAATGCAGCCGGAGCCGCAAGAACGAGTGCGAGCGTTGCAAGGGTGCGTTTCATCTCAGGTCGTCTCCATCAGTCGTGAGGCGGCCTTTCGGCCTTCCTCAAGAACGTAGGCAAGACGCACGCGTGGATAATGGTGGCTCTGTCGGAAGCAGTCATGAGGATCACTCATGAACCCGGTGGAGCTGTCCGTCTGTCCACGAGCTCCACTCCTTCCGGTGTGACCTGGGTGCGGATTAATGAGTGCTGCTCATGAGCGGCAGTACCTGGAGGGGGCTTAATCCTTGTCGGTCTGACGCCTAGATTGGAAGCAACAGAACGGAGGAACCCCGCAATGCCCGCTTTCAGGTCAAGATTGCTCTCGTTGGCAATGACACTGTTTTGCGCCGGGGCGGGGGCTTCCGGAAATGCAACCGAACCATCGAACGAGGCTCGCATGATCCGCATCAAGGTGATCGTTGAAGACGTGGTTCTTCCGGCGACGCTTGACGATACGCTCGCCGGCAGGGACTTCGCGGCCCTGTTGCCACTCGACCTGACCCTGACCGACTATCACGGGACAGAAAAGGTCGCGGACCTGCCACGCAAGCTCGATATCTCCGAAGCCCCGGCAAGCTACACGCCGCGAAAGGGCGACATCACGCACTACGCGCCCTGGGGAAACATCGCGATCTTCTACAAGCCGTTTCAGAATTCCCGCGGCCTCGTGAGGCTCGGCGCATTCGACGGGTCGATCGATACCCTTCTGGGTGATGGACCGCTTTCGGTCCGCATCGAAGCGGCCGACTGATACGGCCAAAGATCGGCAAATTCTGGAACAGGCTGTCCACCCGTCGGGATTGCCTGACTGCAGGTGTCTTCATTTTCGACACCTTCGAAAACGCTTTCGCTTCGGCAGAACGGATCTGTCTGGACCCGGTGAACCGGGCCATTCCTCTGCCTGAACAAGAACACTCAGAACCCAAGGAGACTATCATGTCCGACAACATCAAGGGAAAAGTCGTCATCATTACCGGAGCCTCCTCTGGCATCGGCGAAGCAACCGCAAAGCTGCTGGCCAGCAAGGGGGCGAAGATCGTGCTGGGTGCACGGCGCACCGACAAGCTGGAAACCATCGCGAACGAGATCAAGGCTGCTGGCGGCGAAGCCATCTATCAGGCGCTGGACGTCACCGTGCCGGCTGAAAACGAGGCTATCGTCAAACTGGCGAAGGACACTTACGGAAAACTCGACGTCATTTTCCTGAACGCGGGGCTCATGCCGTCCTCGCCGATTTCCGCACTCAAGACGAACGAGTGGGAGCAGATGGTCGACGTCAACGTCAAGGGCGTGCTGAACGGTGTTGCAGCCGTCATGCCCACCTTTGCCGAACAGAAGTCCGGCCATGTCATCGCGACCTCTTCCGTTGCAGGTCTGAAAGCTTATCCTGGCGGCGCGGTCTATTGCGGCACCAAGTGGTTCGTGCGCTCGTTCATGGAAGTCCTGCGGATGGAATCTGCCATGGAAGGCACCAACATCCGCACGGCAACCATCTACCCGGCGGCAATCAACACCGAACTTCTGAACACGATCAGCGACAAGGGCAGTTCCGAAGCGTTCCAGGCCCTTTACGACCAGTACGGCATCTCCGCCGACCGGATCGCGGCCGTCGTCGAGTTTGCAGTGTCGCTGCCGGAGGACACGACGGTCAACGAGTTCACCGTCGGTCCGGCCAATCAGCCCTGGTAAGACCCGGTGAAATGACCGGTGGTGGCGGCAAATTTACGCTGCCGTCACCGGTCTCATACGCGGTTAAAAACCATGCGCATCCAATGAGGCATCGATACGGGCACGCCATTGCGGATCCTTGAAGGGAAAAGCCTCCAGAAACATTTGCCTGGTCGCGTCGGCACGTCGGGACCGCACATCTTTCGCCCAACGCTCGGCCCGTTCGGTTTGTCCGGCCAGGGTTGCAAATGAAACGACGATCATGCTGACAAGGTAGTGGGCTCCCGGTGTCAGCGCACTGCGTTCGGCCATTTCGGCAGCCTCGGCAAGCCTGTGCTGATGCAGGAAACCCATGGCCTGCGTGCCGAATGTTCCGTAGGCCAGCGGGTCAAGAGGGCTCAGGCGGTAGGAAAGACGGCCGCGCGAAATCGCCTCTTCCGCGTTTCCCGACAACCCCTGAAGAAAGCCGAGCGCATAGTGTCCTTGCGCGTAATTCGGGTTGAGGGATACGGCACGCTCGATGTGCACGATGCCGGTATCCAGCTCACCATCCAGCCAGAATGTCCGTCCCCAGACATAATTCGAAAACGGATCGAAGGAATCCGCTTCCATCGCCTTTGCCGCATGGGCCTTGGCCTGTGTGAGGGCCGCCTCTCGGTCGCCGTCGTAGTGTGCAAATGCGTCCTGGAACCGGGTGAACGACAGGCCTGCATGCGCACGGGCGAACTTGGGGTCGAGTTCGACGGCCCTGCGGAAATGCGTTGCGGCAACCGCATTGGCATTCGCGTTGAAGCGGTACATCTGCTGCAGGCCGAGGTGATAGGACGACCAGGCGTCGAGCTGATCCGTCCCCGTTTTCTGGGCGTGGGCAGCTTCGAGCGCATGAATTCTGAGATCAATTTCCGCAGTGATCGCACTCGCGATGACAGCCCGCGCATGAAGAAGATCGTCTTTCGCAAGCAGGTACCGTTCCGCCCAGACGACGGTGTCGCAGTCCGTGTCGAGCAACTGAACCGTTGCCGCAAAGTGTGTACCGTCTCTTTCAAGCTGACCGAACAGAAGGTAGCGGGCATCCAGGGCTGCGCCGATCGTCTCCGCCTTTGCCTCCGGCAGGGACCGGAAGCGAAATGTCGTGCCACGTGAAATGACGGTCAGCCAGCGCAAGCGCGACAGCTGCAGGATGAGTTCGTGCGGCAAGGCTTCGGCCAGAAGCTGAAGGTCCGGATCCGGTTCGTAGGTCTGAAGCGGCAGGATGCCGATCGAGGGCGGGCCTCGCTCAGTGCGCGCGGGGCCTGCCTGCCCGAAAGTGACACGTCCCAGAAAGCGAAAACCTTTTCCGTGAACGGTGCGCACCAGCCGTTGTTCGCGCCCTGCATCACCGACAGCGGCACGCACGGCGCTGATGCGGCTGTCGATCGCGGCGTCGGAGATGGGCCGACCATCCCATATGCTTTCGACGATCTCGTCACGTGTCGTCAACCGATCGCCGTTGGACACCAGCAACAGAAGCAATTGGTAGACTTGCCGTTCCAGAGGCACAGCCGTGCCGTCGGATCTTCTCAACTCAACCCGATCCGTATCCAGTTCGAAAGTGTCAAAACGGAATAGCATCCCTCGAGATTATCAAAAAAACGGGGGTTCTAAAGTTTTTCTGAAGGTTCTCTCCAAGCTTCCAGGCCACGAAAGGCAGAAGGTCAAACGAGCAGCGCCGCCCGCGTTGAAAGACGCAGGCATCAGCTGGGCCGATGATCATCGCGGTCGCAATTCGCATTCCGTGCGTTCGTTCCAATCGAGGGAGAGAAGTAATGATAAACGAGGCTGGAGCCGTATCCCGCAAGGCCGAGGAAACGCTTGATCCCGATGATTGGGACCGGATGGAAGCCACGGCGCAAAACGTGCTTGCGTATTCGCTCGCGCATATCCGCAACGTTCGCTCCAGACCACTCTGGCGCCAGATGCCGCCCGAGGTGCGCGCCAGATTTACCGGAGGTGTGCCCCAAGCACCCGCGTCGCTCGACAACGTCCTGGAGGAACTCAAGGAAGACCTGCTTCCCTTCTCGATGGGGAACCTGCATCCGCGCTTTTGGATGTGGTTCATGGGATCGGGCAGCTTTACAGGTGCACTCGCGGACTTCCTGGCTGCTATCGACGGATCTAATCTTGGTGGCGGCGACACGGCGGCTGCCCTCGTCGACAGACAGGTCGTCGGTTGGCTCAAGCAGATGGTCGGGTTTCCCGAGGGTGCAAGTGGCACGATCGTCAGCGGTGGATCCATGGCGAACATGATCGGCCTGACCATTGCCCGCAACCAGATGGCGGGCGTGGATGTTCGAAGCGAAGGGGTGGCGGCAATCCCCTCGCAGTTGCGTTTCTACGCATCCGATCAGGTCCACTCTTGCCACCAGAAGTCGCTTGAAGCCTTGGGGCTTGGCAACAAGGCGCTGGTTCGTGTCGCAACCGGACCTGATGGAAACATTGATCTTTCAGCACTGGAAAAAGCGATAGCGCGCGATCGTTCCAGCGGGAGGAAGCCTGCTTGCGTGATCGCGACTGCAGGCACCGTAAACACGGGTGCCATTGATGACCTGAACGCAATCGGTGCCTTGTGCAAACGCGAGGGGCTCTGGTTTCATGTCGACGGCTGCATCGGGGCGCTGATCGCGATTGCTCCGGAAAATCGCGGGCTTGTTGCCGGACTGGAGACCGCGGATTCATTGGCGCTCGATCCGCACAAATGGCTGCATGTTCCGTTCACTGCAGGGTGCGCGCTGGTGCGCGATGCCCAGGCTCACCGAAAGGCCTTTGCCCTGTCGCCGGAATACCTGGAGGAGAAACCTCGCGGGATCGCCGGTGCGCCGTTTCTGCACGATCTCAACATGGGCACATCCGCGGGATTTGCAGCACTGAAGATCTGGATGGCGCTGAAGGAAAACGGCGTCGAAAAATTCGGACGCCTGATCGATCAGAACATCTCTCAGGCAAAAGAGCTCTCGGCAAGGATCGAAAACGAACCGCGGCTGCAGCTCATGGCCCCGACCGTGATCAATATCGTGAATTTTCGGTACGACCCGGGCGGAATGGGCGAAGCTTCGCTGAAAGCTCTGAATACGGAAATCATGCTTCGCCTTCAGGAGGAAGGCATTGCAGCGCTCTCGGATACCACTGTCAGGGGCCGTCATAGCCTTCGCGTCGCCATTTGCAACCACCGCACACGAAGCGAAGACCTCGAGTTGCTTGTCAGGGAAATTTTGCGCGTTACAGACGCGATTGAAGTTGCCGCCTAACCGGGTAGGCCAACTTCATTATTTTTGAGAACAGCAAGTGACAAAGGCTGCAAACCAGCGATGATACGAAGGTTTCGATGCTTGGGGTGAAACCGACATGGATTTTTTGCGGCTGACAGTTGTTGAAGCAGTGGAGATGTTTCGAGGCCGCAGAATGTCCTGCCGAGACTATGTCGAGGCGTTGATTGAAAGATCAGAACGGTTCGTTGACCTGAATGCCTTCACCCAGTTTGCCCCGGAAAATATCCGCAGCGCTGCGCGCAAGGCCGATGAGCACCAGGCGAACGGTGGACCTTTGGGGCCGCTGCATGGCATTCCCGTTGCCATCAAGGACTGCATCGACGTTGCCGGCATGGCGACGACTGCTGCAACGCCAAGCCTGAAAGATCACGTGGTCAACAGGACCGCATCGGTGGTCACGAAACTGGAAAACGCCGGGGCATTGGTCTTCGGCAAGACAAACATGTACGAGCTCGCCTTCGGCATCACCAGCAACAACGATCACACTGGCCCCGTTCGAAACCCGCACGATCCTTCTCGCTCAGCGGGGGGAAGCAGCAGTGGTTCTGCCGCTGCCGTGGCCGCGGGTCTGGTTCCGGCTGCTCTTGGCACGGACACGGCAGGTTCGGTGCGAATTCCGGCATCATTTTGCGGGGTTTTCGGCTTTCGCCCCACAAGTGGTCGCTACAAGACTGACGGTGTCATGCCCTTGTTTCCAACGCGCGATGTGCCTGGTTCATTTGCGCGATCTGCAGAAGATCTGCTGCTTCTGGATGCCGTTTTGTGTGAGCAGAGTGAGCGGCCTGCCATCGACCTTCGAAGCCTGCGGCTTGGCCTTCCCGGAAAGTATTTCCTGTCCGGCCTGGAAAGCGGCGTCGCCCAGGCGTTTGAGGAAACCGTTGACCAGCTTGTCTCTTGGGGTGTCACGGTCGTTGAGGCAGAGATGCCGGAGGTTTCAAGCTGGCTCGGCGAAATGTCGGAGCCAATCCGTGCGTGGGAGCTGGAAAGATCGCTGGAAGCGTACTTGTCGGTTTCTGGCGCTGCCGTCGATGTTCGGTCGCTCGTTGCCGGCATAGCCGGGCAATACGTTCGTGAGGAATTTGACGGGGCTTTGCGTGGTGCGGACGCCAAGGACCTGGCAGCACGATACGAGCATGTGATTTCCGTGTCGCTCCCCCGGTGTCGCAAGCAATACTGCGCGCATTTGGAGCAGTACAAACTTGACGCGATCATTTTTCCAACGACACCGATTGCGGCAACGGCACTGGGTGAAGAAGGGAGTGTCGTCGTTGACGGCAAGGAAGTGTCTGTCTGGAAGACCATGCGCAACACGGTACCGGCGACATTCTTTGGCGCCCCTGGCGTGAGTTTGCCAATGGCACGGAGTGTTCGCGGAGTACCCGCAGGCCTGGAAATCGATGGGCTGCCGGGGGCAGATCGAAAGGTGCTGGCAATCGCGGCAGCGATTGAAGCAATGCAATCGAAGGAACACGGCATGCGTCGGTAGCAGTTGCCGGTTCTGAAAAGGGCGGCCCGAAGGCCGCCCCTGAAAAGGTTCAGATCTCGAAGCCGCTCTGGCCGGCGATGTTTTTCAAGGCCCGTTCCGGCCGGGCGCCGACGTGGCTGATGACGCTCGCAGCGCACAGGCAACCAAGCTCGGTGGCTTCCGCGAGCTTGTAGTCGCGGGCAAGTCCGAACAGGAAGCCGGAGGCAAACAGGTCGCCGGCGCCTGTCAGGTCAACCACGTTGTCGACAGTCTGCGCGGGAACCTTGACGGTTTCCTCGCGGCTGATTGCCATCGCACCGTTCTCGCCGAGGGTCAGGGCGGTCAGGGCACCGGATTCCCGGGCCGCATTTACCGCACTGTCCAGATCCGATGTTTCGTAAAGGGCCTTCAGCTCATGCTCGTTGGCGAACATCAGGTCGACGACACCATCGGTCAGAAGGGCCTGAAATTCGCTGCGGTAGCGGTCGACACAGAACGAGTCGGACAGGGTAATCGCCACCTGACGCCCGTTTGCATGCGCGATTTCCGCAGCTTTCAGGAACGCCTTCTTGGCGTCTGCCGGGTCCCACAGATAGCCTTCCATGTAGGTGACGGCTGCGGCGGCAACGACTTCCTCGTCAACATCGGCGATGCCGAATTCGGTGCATGCACCCAGATAGGTGTTCATCGTGCGTTCGCCGTCCGGCGTGATCAGGATCATCGACCGGGCGGTCGGCTTGCCTTCCTTGAGGCGGGGCGTGTTGAAATAGACGCCGGTGCCGTTCATGTCGTGATAATAGCTGTCGCCCAGTTCGTCCTCGGCAACCTTGCCGAAATAGGCAGGGCGTCCGCCGAGCGAGGCAATGCCAGCCGCCGTGTTGCCGGCGCTGCCGCCGGAAATGCGGACGGTCTGTCCCATCTTGTCGAACAGGCGTACTGCCTCGTCGGTGTCGATCAGGCGCATGGAGCCTTTGACGAGGTTTTCCTGAAGCAGGAAATCCTCTTCGACATGGGCGAAGACGTCGCAAATGGCATTGCCGATGCACAGGGCATCAAATCTTGTTTCAGTCATAGAGTTCCTCTGGTGGTGTCGGGTAGCCGCCGTTACGAGTAGGGATTGGGCCGGAGAGCACGGTTGGATTCCGGCTCCCTGATCTTGTCCCTGAACGGGCTTGCCCGGTAGACGCCGAGCATGTTCAGCTCGGCACAGAAGAAGGCCAGCTCCTCGAGCGCCAGGGCCACCTTCGGATCTTCCGGATGGCCTTCGACGTCCGCATAGAACATCGACGCGAAAAACTGCCCTTCAAGCTGATAGGATTCCAGCTTGGTCATGTTGACCCCGTTGGTGGCAAATCCTCCCAGGGCCTTGTAGAGCGCTGCCGGAACGTTGCGAACCCGGAAGATGAAGGTCGTGATGACCGGCTGGCCGTTGTGCGCGGCCTCCATCTTGTCGCGCGAGAGAATGACAAAGCGGGTCGTGTTGTGCGCCTCATCCTCCACATCCCGGCGCAGAATGTCCAGACCGTAGATTTCGGCGGCCATTTCCGGCGCAAGAGCGCCGACGCTGGGATCACCCAGCTCGGCGATCTGCCGGGCGGAGCCCGCGGTATCGCCGCCGACGACGGCCGTCAGGCCGAGCTCACGGATCACGTTCCGGCACTGGCCAAGGGCATGCACATGGCTTTGCACCTTTTTCAGGTCTTCGATCTTTGCACCCTTGACCGCCATGAGCTGAAACCGGATCGGCATGAAATATTCGCCGATGATGTGCAGGTCAGATTTGGGCAGCAGATGATGAATGTCCGCGACGCGGCCGGCAACGGAGTTCTCGATCGGGATCATGGCAAGGTCTGCCGACCCGTCGGCCATGGCCGAAAAGCAGTCCTCGAAGGTGGCGCAGGGGATGGCTTCGTAATCGGGATAAACGCTCCGGCAGGCCATGTGCGAGTTGGCACCGGTTTCTCCCTGGAACACGATTCTTTTTCTGTCGGTCATATGTCTTTCCGCCTTTCGGCAGTCTTTCGTCAGTTTGTCTGATAGGCCGCCCGGGCTCGTTCCAGATCTTCGGGCGTGTTCACGTCCATCGGCGCGCTGTCGATGACGGAGGCATCAATCCGCATGCCCGCTTCCAGGGCCCGCAACTGCTCCAGCTTTTCACGCTGTTCCAGCGGCGAAGGCGGCAGCTGGACGAATTTCGCCAGGGCTGCCCTGCGGTAGGCATAGATGCCGATGTGGTGGTAGTACGGGCCGTCACCGTGCGGGGCGACGGCCCTGGTAAAGTAAAGCGCGCGATGATGGCCGTGGCCGTTGGGCGTGGTGACTGCCTTGACGAAATTCGGATCGTCCCGGAAGGCGGTATTGGTGAACTCGGTCATGATGGTACCCAGGTCGACATCGGCAATGGCGAGCGGTGCAAAGGCCGCCCGGATGGCTTCCGGTGCGATCAGCGGCACATCACCCTGCACGTTCAGGATGACATCGTGCTTTCTGTCCGGATCAATCAGTCCCGCTGCCTCGTGAATGCGATCGGATCCGGAAGCGTGGTCGGCACGCGTCATGACTGCCTTGCCGCCATGGTCCTGCACCGCTTCGAAAATGTCCTTGTCGTCACATGCAACGGCCACCGGGCCGATATCCGCGTTGCGGGCCTGTTCCAGAACACGCACGATCATGGGTTTTCCGCAGATGTCGGCAAGCGGTTTGCGCGGCAGTCGGGTGGCAGCGAGGCGGGCCGGGATAATCACAAGAGCAGCGGTCAATCGGGTCTCCATGGAGCCGGACGGGCGGAAGAAATGCAAAAAAACACGTGCCGCGTCCGTTTGTCGTATCAGATGCCCTTTTAAAGCTATGGACAGCAAGGTCAAAAAATTTGTAGGTTCCGGCAAAATTCGAAAAGCTGATAGGGGTCGCAGCGACGCTGCGGGCCCGGACGCGTATGAGCTTGGAGCCGGAGAGAATGGATTCCTTCACGCTGAACAAGGCCGCTGGTGCGGTACTGATGGTTCTGATTCTGACTATGGGTGTCGGCATTGTCTCCGACATCATCTTCCATCCGACGATCCCGGGTAAACCGGGTTATGAAATCGTCGTGGCGTCTGCAGAGGATAGCACCTCGGAAGTCGGCGCGGTTCCGGAAGTGG
Source organism: Labrenzia sp. R5_0 (assembly GCF_017743835.1). Lineage (NCBI taxonomy): Bacteria > Pseudomonadati > Pseudomonadota > Alphaproteobacteria > Hyphomicrobiales > Stappiaceae > Labrenzia > Labrenzia sp. R5_0. Next base: position 365,939 of record NZ_JAGHRK010000003.1, read on the forward strand.
TGCCGATCTCCGAGCGTCTGGTCGAAGCATCTGCTGAAGACGGCGCGAAGGTGGCCAAGAAATGCGCCGCCTGCCACGACTTCACGCAGGGCGGCGCCAACAAGGTTGGCCCGGGTCTTTGGGATGTCGTCGGCCGCAAGCCTGGTTCCCACGAAGGTTTCGGCTATTCTTCCGCAATGACCGCATTCGGTGAAGAAAATCCGGAGTGGACCTACGAAGAGCTGGATCACTTCCTGGAGTCCCCGAAGAACTTCATCTCCGGCACCACGATGGGTTTTGCCGGTCTGCGTAAACCGGAAGACCGGGCAGACCTGATTGCCTACCTTCGTGAACAGGCCGATTCGCCTGCACCGCTGCCGACCGAGTAAAATCTCGTCGACATCGCAGACGTGACTTGAATTGTAGAGAAGCCGGGTTAACTACCCGGCTTTTTTATTTGATTTATAAGAAAAATTAACAAATCTTACGTTACGTAGTTCTGTTGAAAGTGGGCTAAGGTCGGGCAAGGACCCTATGGGCATCAACTTGACGAGGAATGTATTTTCTAAGTCGAATGGAACGTGGATCGCTTCCATCGTTGCTGCCGTCTGTTTTCTCGCTGGTATCGCCGTCACTGCGCACGTCGGTCAACTGGTTCGCAACGAACTTGTTTCCCAGCACAAACGTCAGGCCGTCGCCTCGCTCTCCGAAGCGCGGGCGCGCCTTGAAGGCGAAATCAACCGGACAGTGGCCCACGGTCTCGGGATCCGGGCCTATGTGTCCCAGTTCGTCGAACAGCCATTCGATATGGAAGACTACCGGGAAATCGCGGTCGAACTGATCGAGGAAAATCCGTCCATCCGCTCTATCGGCCTGGCACCCAACAACATTCTTCGCGCGGTGTTTCCGCTGGAGCCAAACCAGGCGGCGCTCGGTCTGAACTACCGCATGAACACGGCGCAGTGGCCCGCAATCCAGCAGGCGATGGTGACGCGTGAAGTCGTTATTGCAGGCCCACTGGAACTTGTGCAGGGGGGCAGGGCCCTCCTGATCCGAATTCCCATCTTTCCAGCCAGCTTCCTTGGGCAACCGCTCAAGGAGCGCAGTTACTGGGGTGTCGCCACCCTGGTGTTGGACGAAGAGGGCATGATGAAGACTGCCGGCATCACGGATGTCATCAACGGCATCCGCATCGGCCTTGTGAACCGGAGCGCGGTTGCCTCCAACAACATGATTTTCGGCAACCAGTCTCTCCTTGAAAAGGACCATGTGTCCCTGCCTCTGCATCTTCCCGGCGGTCTGAACTGGGAGCTTGTCGGCCTTCCGGAGGCCGGCTGGTCGAGCACGGGCAACCAGGTCTGGATCACGCAACTCGTCGGCAGCCTGATCTCGCTCGTCTTTGGCGCCATGGCGTTTCTGTTGATCAGCGAGGTCTACAAGGTTCGCTCCATGGCGCTGCATGACCCGCTGACAGGACTGGCGAACCGGCGCCTGCTGGAAGACCGCATGCACCAGCTTGCCGCCATGTGCGAGCGCAGTGGCGCGGGCTTCGAGATTTTTTACGTCGATCTGGATGCCTTCAAGCCGGTCAACGACAACTATGGTCACGCAGTTGGCGATCAGCTTCTGATCGAGGTCGGGCAGCGGCTGCAGAACCAGATCCGGCAGACGGATACCGTCGCCAGGGTCGGTGGCGACGAGTTCATCGTGTTGACGCCAGGCAACATGCGGCGCCAGGAGAAGGACACCTTTCTCAATCGACTTGGTGAGCGTGTGACCGAGGCTTTCGAGTATTCGGGTGCCCGTATCGACGTGAAGGCCAGTATTGGTTCTGCAAGCTATCCCGGCGATGCCGCTACGGTGGAAGATTTACTTAGGGTTGCTGACGGTAGAATGTACGCGCAAAAGGCAAAGTCCAAGAGAAATTCACAGGATATTCCCGGAAACGGCCTCCCCCAGACAGGTTAAATTTCTGTCATCTCGGCAGCCAGCAGGTGACGCAGGGCCAACAGGTCCCTACACTGATTCTCTAAACCCGTGATTTGGGTTCAGGAACCGGAAGGGGACGGAGAAGCCGATGGTGTTCAAATGGCATGTAGGGAAGCGGGCCGCAGCTGGGCTTGCACTGGCAAGTGTGGTGGTGATGTCGGGGATCGGATCCGTACCGGCTGTCGCGGCTGAACCGGAATGGCATCACGCGGCCGCCCTCAACGGAACACCCAAATACGGCGCCGATGCCAGGCATTTCGATTACGTCAATCCCGATGCCCCCAAGGGCGGCACGGTTCGGCTAGCCGCCAGCGGCGGTTTCGATACGTTCAACATTCTGGCGCAGAAGGGCAATATCGCCCCCGGCATCCTGAATATCTACGAAAGCCTAATGGAGCCTTCTCTGGACGAAGAGGACATCAGTGCCCAATACGGTGTCCTGGCCGAAGCGGTCCGCTTTCCCGACGACTATTCCTGGGTCGAATATAGGCTCAACCCGGATGCAAGGTGGCATGACGGCGAGCCGGTAACCGCCGACGATGTCATCTGGTCGTTTGAAAAGTCCATCGAGCTGGACCCGCAGCGCAAGTACTACTTCCAGAATGTCCAGAAGTCCGAGATTGTCGGCGATGGCACCGTGCGTTTCACCTTTGATGTCAGCGGAAACCGCGAGCTTCCCAAGATCATGGGCCAGCTGACTGTCCTGCCCAGACACTGGTGGGAAGGCACGAACAGCAAGGGAGAACAGCGTGACATCTCCCGCACCACTCTGGAGCCGCCACTCGGTTCCGGTGCCTACAAGATGAAAGAGTTCTCGCCCAACCGTCAGGTGATCTACGAGCGCGTGCCGGACTATTGGGGAAAGGACCTGCCGATCCGCGTCGGAACCGATAATTTCGAGGAGATCCGTTACATCTCCTTCCTCGATGATTCCGTGCAGTTCGAAGCCTTCAAGGGTGACCAGTACGACTTCCATACCGAGCGCAGCTCGAGCCAGTGGGCCAAGCGCTACGACTTCCCAGCCATCAAGGATGGCCGGGTGGTGAAGGAAATCTTCCCGGACAAGTCCAGGGGCGTCATGCAGGGCTTCTTCCTGAACCAGCGCCGTGAAAAATTCCAGAACCCTGATGTCCGTCAGGCATTGAACTATGCCTACGATTTCGAAACCACCAACGAGATCGTTTCCGCCAATCTTCTCAAGAGGGTCAATTCCTATTTCGCCGGCACGGAGCTGGCATCCAGCGGTCTGCCGCAGGGCAAGGAGTTGGAGATCCTGGAGGAAGTGCGGGACATGGTGCCGCCCGAAGTCTTCACGGAAGAATTCAAGAACCCGGTTGGCGGCAATCCGCAGAACGTGCGCGCGAACCTGCGTGAAGCCGTCAAGTTGCTCCGCAAGGCCGGCTATGAGCTGAAAGACCGCAAGATGGTCGATCCGAAAACCGGCGAACAGCTCAGCATCGAATTCCTCTACCGTGACAAGGCCAGCGAACGCACTCTTCTGCCGTATTCGCAGAACCTGGAAGCCATCGGTATCAAGCCGATCCTGCGTCTGGTCGATACCTCGCAGTTCGTCAATCGTGTCCGCAGCCGTGATTTCGACACCGTGGTCCTGGCGATCGGCCAGTCCCTGTCGCCCGGAAACGAGCAGCGGGAGTACTGGGGGTCTGAATCTGCTGATAACGAAAGTTCGGCCAATTATGCCGGCATCAAGAACCCCGCGATCGACAAGCTGATCGACAAGGTCATCTTTGCCGAAGACCGGGAAACGCTGGTGGCTGCCACCCGCGCGCTCGACCGCGTGTTGCTGTGGAACCATTATGTGGTGCCGCAGTTCTATTCCGACGAAACTCGCACGGCACGCTGGAACCGCTTCGGCCATCCGCAACAGATGCCGGAATACAGCACCGGGTTCCCGACCATCTGGTGGTACGACGAGGCCCTGGCCGCCAAGACGGGAGCCGCGCGATGAGTGGGGCTCTGACGACTTCCCGGCGCCGTTTCCTGCAAATGAGCAGCGCCGCGGCGTTTGCGTCGGCAGCGCCCTGGCCGGTGTCCACGGCCTTCGCGTCACAAACCGCCTATCCGGACGGCCCCGTTCACGGCCTGTCCGTGTTCGGCGACCTGAAATACGGACCGGATTTCACCCAGTTCGACTATGTTAACCGGCTGGCTCCGAAAGGCGGGACCTTCTCGTTTCAGGCGCCCTACTGGTACTTCAACCAGAATGTCCTGACCTACAACACTTTCAATGCCTTCATCCTGAAAGGCGATGCCCCGCCCCGCATGGAGCTGTGTTTCGACACCTTGATGGTGCGCGCTTACGATGAGCCGGACGCGGTCTACGGCTTGCTGGCGGAAACGGTCAAGGTGTCGGAGGACGGCAACGTCTTCACGTTCAGTCTGAGGCCTGAAGCCAGATTTCACGACGGCTCCAAACTGACTGCAGAAGACGTCGCCTTTTCGCTTCTGCTTCTGAAGGCCGACGGTCACCCCATGCTCAGCCAGCCGTTGTCGTCATTGAAGGACGCGGTCATTCTGGACGATCACAAGGTCGCGCTGCAGTTCGACGGCTCGCAGTCGCGCAACCTGCCGCTTGTCGTTGCAGCCGATTATCCGATCTTCTCGAAGCGCTATTACACCGCATACGATTTCAAGCAATCGACCCTGACACCGCCCCTGTCATCCGGTCCCTACAAGGTCGGAAAACATGCCGTCGGTCACTATGTCGAATACCACCAGGTCGAAAACTACTGGGCAAAGGATCTGCCGGTCAGGGTAGGGCACTGCAATTTCGCGGTTATACGGGTGGAGTTTTACCGTGAACGCCAGACGGCATTCGAAGCCTTCAAGAAGGGCGGGACGTTCTACCGCGAGGAATTCACGTCCAAGAACTGGGCGACGGAGTACAATTTTCCGGCTGTGGAAGAAGGCAAGGTAATCCGCCGCGAGTTTCCCGATGGCCGGCCGTCAGGGGCGCAGGGCTGGTTCATCAACACCCGGCTCGACAAGTTCAAGGACCCGCGCGTGCGCGAGGCTCTTGGATACGCCTTCGATTTCGAATGGTCGAACCAGAACCTGTTCTACGGGCTTTATACGAGAACCCAGTCCTTCTTCGAAAACTCCGACATGAAGGCGGAGGGGATGCCCTCGACCGCGGAACTTGCTTTGCTGGAGCCCTTCCGGGACCAGTTGCCGGAGGCTGTCTTCGGCGAAGCGGTGATACAGCCCGTCAGCGATGGATCCGGCAATGACCGCAAGCTGCTGAAACGGGCGAGCGAACTTCTGGCCGAAGCCGGGTTTACCCGGAAGGGGACCGACCTGATCGGCCCGGACGGAAATCAGTTGACGATCGAATTCCTGAACAACACCGCCGCTTACGAACGGATTGTCAATCCGATGATCAAGAACCTGGAACGGCTCGGCATCAAGGCGAGCCTGCGGATCGTGGATCCGGCGCAATATGAGGCCAGGCTCAACGACTACGACTTTGATATCGCCAGCCGCAGGCTCAGCCTTTCGCCGACACTGTCGGATACCATTCGCGAGATGTGGGGCTCCAAGGCGGCGACAATTCCGGGCACCTACAACACATCCGGCATATCCAGCCCGGTTGTCGATGCGCTGATCGACAAGGCTATCGCAGCGACAACGCGCGATGAGATGACCAACGCGGCGCGGGCTCTCGATCGCGTGTTGCGGGCCGGCCATTACTGGATCCCGCAATGGTTCAAGAACGTCCACACTGTTGCCATGTGGGATGTCTACGGCTTTCCCGAAGAAACTCCGCGCTACTTCTTCCCGGTTGAAGAACTGTGGTGGATAGACAAGGAAAAGGCGGAAAAACTCGGTAAAGCCGGGTAATATTTCCAGCGAAACCTCGGGCTCGCTCCAGAAGGCCAAGACAAAAGGGACTGCACACACTCCATGGGCGCCTACATCCTCCGCCGCTTGCTGCTGATGATACCGACGCTGGTCGGGATCATGGCAATCAACTTCGTCATCATCCAGTTTGCGCCAGGTGGTCCGGTCGAGCGGGTCATTGCCCAGTTGCAGGGAACGGATGTTTCGGCGACATCACGCATCAGCGGTGGTGGCAGCGACATGCTGGGGGGCGGCAACGACGCCTCCGGTGGCAGCGGTGGTGCAACTGCAGACTCGGCCAGTTCGAAATATCGCGGTGCCCAGGGGCTAGACCCGGAATTCATCAAGGAACTGGAAGCGCAGTTCGGTTTCGACAAGCCTCCGCTGGAACGCTTCCTGAAGATGCTGGGCGACTATGCCCGCTTCGATTTCGGCGAAAGCTATTTCCGCGACATCAAGATCATCGATCTGATTGCCGAAAAACTGCCGGTTTCAATCTCGCTCGGCCTCTGGATGACGTTGATATCCTATGCGGTGTCGATACCGCTCGGGATCCGCAAGGCCGTTTCGGACGGTTCGCGGTTCGACGTCTGGACCTCCGGTGTCATCGTCGTGGCTTACGCCATACCGGGCTTTCTCTTTGCGGTTCTCTTGATCGTGCTTTTCGCCGGCGGGTCCTTCTGGGATATCTTTCCCTTGCGGGGGCTGGTGTCTGACAATTGGGAACAGCTCTCGTGGCCAGCCCGGATCGCCGACTATTTCTGGCACCTTGCCCTGCCCTTGACGGCCATGGCCCTGTCCGCCTTTGCCACCACCACCTTGCTGACCAAGAACTCGTTCCTGGATGAAATCCGCAAGCAATACGTGATCACCGCAAGGGCAAAGGGACTGACGGAAAGCCAGGTGCTTTACGGACATGTGTTCCGCAACGCCATGCTGATCGTGGTGGCCGGTTTTCCGGGGGCCTTCATCTCGTCCTTCTTTGCCGGCTCGCTCCTCATCGAGACGATCTTCTCGCTCGATGGCCTGGGATTGCTCAGTTTTGAATCGGTGATCAATCGCGACTACGCGGTTGTTTTCGCAACCCTCTACATCTTCTCGCTCATGGGCCTTCTGGTGAACCTCATTTCCGACCTGACCTACACCTGGATCGATCCCCGGATCGACTTCGAAAGCAGGGAGGTCTGATCGATGGCGACCGATTCAGACAGTGATGCAGGAAGTGCAAACTACGAGACCGGCAGTGGCGGACATGAGGCTGGCGGATATGAAGCCGAAAGCCGCGAGCGGTCCAGGGCGGCCTACTTCGAGGCAGCTGTAACGGATGATCGCGAGGCGTTTGTCGTCCCGGCAAAGGGTTCCAAGGCACGCCTTTCACCGATAAACCAGCGGCGGCTGGTGAACTTCAAGGCCAACAGGCGCGGATACTGGTCGCTCTGGATCTTCCTGGTGCTGTTCGTCATGGCCATGCTGGCAGAATTCCTGACCAATGATCGGCCGATCCTTGTTTCCTACAACGGCGAATTGCTGGCGCCGGTCTTCGTCGATTACCCGGAAGAAAAGTTCGGCGGCTTCCTGGCGGTGACCGACTACCGCGATCCGTTCATCCAGGAAGAGATCAGCGCCAACGGCTGGATGCTGTGGCCGCCGGTGCGTTATTCCTACCGATCGGTCAACAATGACATTCCGGTCCCGGCACCTGCACCTCCCTCCTGGACGATGGACAAGGAAAAGCGTTGCTCGCGCTATCCGCTTGGCGCGGAAGACCCCAATTGCGTCATGGGCAACTGGAACTGGCTCGGTACGGACGACCAGGGCCGGGATGTGCTTGCGCGTCTCGTCTACGGCTTCCGGATTTCCGTGCTGTTCGGCCTGGCGCTGACGCTGGCATCCTCCGTCATCGGCATCGCGGCAGGGGCCGTGCAGGGCTATTATGGCGGCTGGACCGATCTCCTGTTCCAGCGTTTCATCGAGATCTGGACAGCGGTGCCGACGCTTTACCTCATCCTGATCGTGTCGTCGTTTCTGGTGCCCGGCTTCTGGACCCTTTTCACCATTCTGCTGGCATTTTCCTGGGTGGCGCTCGTGGGTGTCGTGCGCGCGGAATTCCTGCGCGGCCGGAACCTGGAATACATATCCGCAGCCCGGGCACTCGGCGTTTCCAATCCGGTGATCATGTGGCGGCACCTGCTTCCCAACGCCATGGTGGCGACGCTTACCTTCATGCCGTTCATTCTCAACGGTTCGATTTCCACCCTGACGGCGCTGGATTTCCTCGGCTTCGGCCTGCCGCCAGGGTCGGCATCACTTGGCGAACTGCTGGCGCAGGGCAAGAACAACCTTCAGGCGCCCTGGCTCGGGATCACCGGCTTCATGGTCATTTCACTGATGTTGAGCCTGTTGATCTTCATCGGCGAGGCGGTGCGTGATGCGTTCGACCCGCGCAAGAGTCTGGGGTGAGGAACACAAGATGACAAAAGAAACGCTCCTCTCCGTAGAAGACCTGTCCGTCGCCTTTTCCCAAGGCGGAAGCAAGAACCTTGCCGTCGACCGGATCACCTTCGACATCAAGAAGGGCGAGACCGTCGCACTGGTGGGGGAAAGCGGCTCGGGTAAGTCCGTAACCGCTCAGTCGGTCTTGCGGCTTCTGCCTTATCCCGCAGCCTCGCACCCCTCCGGCAGGATCCTGATGAATGGTCAGGATCTTCTGGCGGTTGAGGAAGCCGAACTGCGCAAGGTGCGCGGCAACGGCATCTCGATGATTTTCCAGGAACCGATGACCTCGCTCAATCCGCTGCACTCGGTGGAAAAGCAGGTTTCGGAAATTCTGAAGATCCACCGGGGCATGAGCGATACAAAGGCGCGTGAGCGCGTGCTGGAACTGCTCAACCAGGTGGGCATCCGCGATCCTGAAAAACGTCTCAACTCCTATCCCCACCAGCTTTCCGGCGGCCAGCGCCAGCGCGTGATGATTGCCATGTCGTTGGCCAACGAACCGGATCTGCTGATTGCCGACGAACCGACCACGGCGCTCGACGTCACAGTTCAGGCGCAGATCCTGGAGTTGCTGAAGGACCTTCAGCGCCGCCACGGCATGGCAATGCTGTTCATTACCCACGACCTTGGGATCGTGCGCAAGTTCGCCGACCGGGTCTGCGTGATGACCAAGGGCAAGATCGTCGAGCAGGGACCGGTTGCCGATATCTTCGACCGGCCGCAGCACGCCTACACCAAGCACCTTCTCACTGCTGAGCCCAAGGGCGAACCACCGGCGACGGACAAGAGCAAGCCGATTGTCGTTCAGGCAGACGATCTGAAGGTGTGGTTTCCGGTCAAGCGGGGCTTCCTGCGCAAGACCGTCGACCACATCAAGGCGGTGGACGGAATCGATGTGGAAGTGCGGCAGGGCCAGACGCTCGGGATCGTCGGCGAAAGCGGATCGGGCAAGACAACACTCGGGCTTGCGATCCTGCGCATGATTTCCTCCACCGGGCGGATTGCCTTCAACGGTGCCGAAATCCAGAAGAATTCCTGGAAGGAAATGCGCCCGCTGCGCCGGGACATGCAGATCGTGTTTCAGGATCCCTTTGGTGCGCTGAGCCCGCGCATGTCGGTGGCTGAAATCGTTGGTGAGGGACTGCAGGTGCATTTCCCCGGTATTTCGGCCGATGAGCGCGACCGCAAGGTCGCCAAGGCCCTGGAGGAAGTCGGGCTCGATGCGTCCACCCGGCATCGCTATCCGCATGAATTCTCAGGCGGCCAGCGTCAGCGCATCTCCATCGCACGGGCCATGGTTCTTGAGCCGAAGTTCGTCATGCTGGACGAGCCGACTTCAGCCCTCGACATGAGTGTCCAGGCCCAGGTGGTCGATCTGTTGCGAGATCTGCAGAAGGCGCACGGTCTTGCCTATCTGTTCATTTCCCACGACCTGAAGGTTGTCCGTGCCCTGGCCAACGAGGTTATCGTCATGCGGCAGGGCAAGGTGGTGGAACAGGGCGCCTCCGAACAGATCTTCGATGCGCCCCGGACCGATTACACCAAGGCCCTGATGGCCGCCGCCTTCCGCCTGGAAGCCGCACCGGAAGGTGTGGTGAGCGCGTAATCCTGACGGACCGGGCAGGGCACATGCGCTGCCTCGTCCAAAGGTGTGCCGTCTGCCGGTCTCGACGGACGGACAGTGCACTCGCTTGAGCCGTTATTCTTCAGTAGCGGCGCGGGCGTCCGTACAGCGCGGCAGGCTACCATCGACGCCGTTCTTGCCGTCAGCCATCTGTTCCTCAAGATCGACATCGCGCAGCAGTGGTATGTAGCCGCCCAGTTCATCCGCTTTCAGATAGGTGCTGACGAGGATACGCGCGGGCCGGTGCTCGAAAGCAAGGCAGCCGTCGACGCCGACTTCCATATTGCCTTCGATCTTGTCCCGTTCCGCCTTGTCCATTGTCAGAAGGTACGTCTGAAAGGCCTTGAAGGTGGGGATCCTGTCGTCCGGTAGCCGGTAGATCGCAATCCGCCGGCCTTCCTGCAGTTCGGCGCTCAGCTCCGCCCGCTCGGCTTTGGACGATACGCGGACGAAAGCAAGTTTCTCCTCCATAACCAGTTTGCCGGTCTTCTTGTCCTTCACCGTCAGCATCATGCGTGCTCCGCCTTCCGGGATACGGATGCTGGCCGGATATCTGACGGCAACCCGCAAGCCTGCCGGGTTGGTTTTCAGAAGGTCGAAGTTTGCCAGTTTGACCATGGTGGCAACTGGAACATGACTGCATGCAGCCAACAGAAACAGGGGCAGGCAAAGCATAACCGCATGCAGCGAGCGGCTTGAAAAAGTGGTCGGCATGGAAGTTGCGTTTCGATCCGAAGACAGGAGAGTGTGATTGTCCGTGGCAGGGGTGGGCAAGGTCTGGGGTGACCTTGCCCGCTTCCCCGGTCATGAACAGGGCGGGATCGAGCTCTCGAGGTCGTTGCGGCTTGAAGCCTGCGAGTTTCGCAGGTCGAAATTTTCCGCCAGAGCCACGAAGGTCTCCAGTTCCGATGTCTTGAGATAAGTCGAAATCAGCATTTCGCCGGTGTCGGCCGCATCGAGCTTGCAGCCGGTGACGTCGATCGACAGGGATCCGCCAATCGTTTGCTGACGAGACTGGGGCATGGCCAGATACTTGGCCTGCAGTGCTCGCAATTCAGCTACCTGTTTTGCCGGGATCCGATACACAGTCACCACGTTTTCCGGTGCCTCCGTACGCACTTCAGCTGCCTGTTCGCCGGTTGTGGTCCTTTGCAGCTCGATCCGCTTTTCCTGGACAACGCGCCCCGTTTCCTTGTCGGACAGGACAACATGAACCGTTGCGGCTCCATCCGGAACCTTCATTCTGTCGGGATGACGGACCGCGAGGCGGAAGAGGTCCGGGTCGGTCGTGGCGGGATTGAACCGGTCGAGTGGGGCCGCAAAGGACGATGCGGTGCCAAAGGCCATCAGAAAAAGAGCAATAAGAAGGGTTCTCGCGCGCACCCGAGGGTTCGCGCCGCAAGACGACAAAACAGACATGTGGAGTGGCTCCAATTTAAGTTGCAGCGATTAATTATCGTAAAACAATAAAAAATAAAAGCAAAAATATATGGTGCGCACACGGCATCAGGCCTTTGGCTGGTCGCAACCAAAGGGGAAATTGGGAATTCCAGCTGAAAACCTTGTGTTTTGAATGTCCTGCAGGCGGTGACCGGGCGTGTCAGCGTTCCGGCATCGACCAGTCGTCCGGCTGCTTCTTGCGTTCGCGCAGCCTGAGGGCAAGACCGATTGAAACGCCAACGCCGATGGCGACGGTCAGATCGATCAGGACCGTCAGGATCAGCGTGGTCAATAGCAACATGCGGTCGGCCATCGGGGCGCTCAGATAGGACTTCCACTTGTGCGGTTCGCTCATGCTCCAGGCTGTGAGAACCAGCAAGGCCGCCATGGCGGGCAAGGCAAGGTATCCGGCCAGGGGGGCGGCAACCAGCATGATCAGCAATATGGCAAGCGCATGCACCAGCCCGGATACCGGCGTCTTGCCACCGGCACGGACGTTTGTGGCCGTGCGGGCAATGGCACCGGTGGCCGGAAGGCCGCCAAAAAGGGCAGACGCGATATTGGCGGTTCCCTGTGCCAGCATCTCGGCGTTGGGGCGGTGGCTTCCTTCGATCATCCTGTCAGCCACCATCGCGGACAGAAGTGATTCCACGCCGGCAAGGAACGCGATCACGATGGCGGAGGGAAACAGCTCCACGACCCGCTCGACAGTGACGCTCGGCAGCGCCGGAAGTGGCAGTGTGTTGGGCAGGGCACCGAAGCGCGAGGCTATGGTCTCTACCGGCAGGGTGGCCAGAACGACAGCCAGCGAGGCCAGTGACACGGCAACGATCAGCCCCGGAAAGGCCGGAGCCATCCGGCGCAGGGTGACGATCATCACCAGCGTGACCAGGGCAAGTCCGCTGGCGGCCAGCGAGGCGGTGTCACGTGCCTCCCAGAGAACGGGAAGTTTTTCCAGAAAGTCCGCCGGTACCTCGGAGATCTGAAGGCCGAAGAAATCCTTGATCTGGCTGGAGGCGATGATGATCGCGATGCCGATGGTGAACCCGTTGACCACGGCTTCCGGCACATAGCGGATCAGCCTGCCGATCCGGAAATACCCGCCGATCAATAGCAGTATGCCTGCCATGAAGGTTGCCAGCACCAGCCCGTCGTACCCGTGATCGGCAATGACGCCGTAAACCACCACGATGAAAGCGCCGGTCGGCCCGCCAATCTGCACCCGGCTGCCGCCAAGAAGCGAGATGAAGAACCCACCGACAATCGCCGTCACCAGCCCTTTCGCAGGATCGGCCCCCGAAGCAATGGCGATCGCCAGGCTGAGCGGCAAGGCAACCATGGCAACGGTGATCCCGGCGACGAGGTCGGCACGGAAGAGCGGCAGGGAATAATCCTGCAATGTGGTAACGATCTTGGGGAGCCGCATGAAGGCACCGGAGAAGCAGTAAGGAAGGATGTGGACACAGTCTTCCGCACTGCACGTCCAAAATCAACTGTTTGTTGAAACGGGCATCCCGCGGCGCTTGGTCACGGGATACTTCTACCTGGAAACAGCAGTTTTGAGGGCATCTTGAAACACAACCCAGGAGAGCGGCCAGGGTGTGTTCTAGCCGACCCAGCAAGTCGCGAAGAAGCCGTTCTTCTCCTGGTCCTTGCCGATGGATCGACGGGTCTTGAAGCCGATCAGGCCATCGGCGCCTCCCACGTCATGCCCCAGCCCCTCAAGCCTCTGCTGAAGGTTCCGTACCGCGCCTCTGGTTGTTTCCTTCATCGGTTTCCAGTCGCCGACAAAACCGCTGTTGTTGCCGTACCTGTCCGCCAGGTGACCGACGAAGAGCGCATAGGTGTCGCTCTCGTTGTAGTCCTTGATGACGTAGAAGTTTTCCGTGGCAATGAAGGCTGGGCCGTAGCGGCCGGCAGGCAGCAGGATGTTCCCCGGCCGGTTGACCTCGTTGGCCGGAAAAGGCTTGCCGCTGACGCGCTTGACGCCTTCACGCACGAAGTCGGAAATCTTCTGGCGGTTGTCCGGACCTTCCCGCGTACATGAGACGTTGTCGGGAAGATGGACTTCATATCCCCAGTCGCGGTCAGCTACCCAGCCATGTGCCGAGAGATAATGGGCAATGGAGGCCATCGTGTCGATGTCGGAGGTCCAGATGTTGCGCTTGCCGTCACCGTCGAAATCGACCGCATACTTCCAGAAGGAAGACGGCAGGAATTGTGGTTGACCCATGGCTCCACCCCAGGAACTTTTCATGCCCTGCCTGGATACATCGCCATTTTGCAGGATCTTCAATCCGGCGATCAATTCGCCTTTGAAGAAGTCCGGCCTTTGGCCCATGAAGGCCTGCGTCGCCAGAACGCGGATCGCGTCATAGGGGATCTTGGCCCCGCCATAGCCCGATTCCCTTGCCCAGATGGCCAGGATGATCCGGCTGGGTACGCCGTATTTCGCTTCGATCCGCGACAGCACGGCCGCGTGTTTCTGCATCAGCGATCGCCCGCGCGGCACAAGGGCGTTGAATTGGCTGTCCCGGAAGTAGCGGCTTGGGGAACCGAACTCGGCCTGAAAGTTGATCTTGGGCGGCGTGCCCTTGCCGCCCGGCCCGACCAGCCCCGGCAGGGAGGTGTCGGGTGTCAGACCTTTCAGTTCCCGGTCGAGAGTTGCCTGGGAGATGCCTTGCTGGCGCGCCGCCGGAGCAACTTCTGAAGACAGGAACTGCCGGAATTGGGCATCATACTGGCCCGCGTTGGCGGGCAGGAATGTAACGGCGAGGCAGCTCAGGGTCGCAAGAACAAGCTTCGGCAAACGGCAGATCACATCGGGCTCCCGGATCACGACAGGTCGGGGCAGCCTAACATGTTCCGGGTCTTCCTCCGACCGTGCTTAAAGGACTGTCCAAGCCAAATTGCGCCCGGCCTGGCTCATCAGCCAGGATTTCTCGAAGCGGTACCAGCTGCCGCCGCGTCTCTGGTCGTGATGGCGGGAAATCGGTGCGGCCATCAGATGGCACATCAGCAAGGTGCCGACGGCGCCATGGCCGACGAACAGGACCGGGTCTTCCTCGGGAATGTGGCGCAGGGCACTTTTGACACCATTGACGATCCGGTCCTGGGCGTCGATCGCACGTTCCCAGCCGCGAACGGAATGATGCGGATCGGCAAAGAAAAGATCTGCGGTCCGCTCGAACTCTTCTGGTGGCAGAAAGCCGGTCGCACTCCGGTCATTCTCGTGCAGGAACGGAAGCGACCGCTGAAAGACGCGGAGGCGGCCGGAGAAGACCTGCGCGGTATCAAGCGCCTTCTTTTCGGCACTGGAGATTACCTGTCGGATGTCCTTGGCAAACGGCAGGACGGTGGCTTTCGCCGCACGCTCCCGGCCCGTATCCGACAGGCCCCACTCGGGAACAGGAACGTCCGGATCGATCAGGACTTCCGGATGGGTCAGGTAAGCGCACCAGGTCATCAGAGCGTTCCGTCGAGCCAGCCCATGATCAGTTCAAAGGCGATGGAAATCGAAGGCGGTATCTTGTGACCCTCGGGATGCGTATCGGCCAGCATTTGCCGCACTTCGTCCCGGCCGCACCACTTGCAGGCTTCAAGCTCGTCGTCCTCGATGGCGATGTCGAAGGAGGTCGCCTTGCCGATACAGCCGAGCATGAGGTTCGCCGGAAACGGCCAGGGCTGGTTGGCAATCAGACGGACGTCGCCAACAATGATCCCGCTTTCCTCCAGCGTTTCGCGCCGCACGGCCTGCTCGATTGTTTCTCCCGGTTCCATGAAGCCGGCAAGAGTGGTGTAAATGCCCTCCGGAAGTCGGGCCGGGCGGCCCAGCAGGGCCTTGTCTCCGCTCTCGTCGGTAATCAGCATGATCACACAGGGGTCTGTGCGCGGAAAATGCTGGCCGCCGCAGGATGGGCAATCCCGACGGTATCCGGCTTCGGACAGATGGCTTTTCTCGCCGCAGCGCGAGCAGAACTGATGCGTGCGATGCCAGTGGATCAGGGCGCGGGCCTGGGCAAGTGCGCCCATGTCCTGCGGTGCAAATGCGTTCTGCAGGGCAAGGGTGCGCAAGTCGATAAGCTGAAGGTCCGTGCGATCCGCAAGGTCTTCATCTGTCGCGGGCAAGGCCGTTGCGAACAGGGCCTCGCCGTTTTCCGGGCGCAGTCCCAGGAAAATCATCTCCTCCCGCACGGCCCCGAGCGAAAGGGCGACCTCCAGACGATGCCCGACGGCAAGGTTTTCGCCCGCGGCAAAGACCAATGTCCGGTCCGTCGACAGCACGATGCGCGTATCGGGCTTTTCCAGAAGACTTGCCAGATAGGCGGTATCGCCACGCCGTGTCGATTGCCGGTCAAGCGTGTTGCCGAGGAAACTCATTTCCATGGCCAGGGAACCGGCGGGGTTGGCGTTCATGTCAAAGTCCTTGGAAGAGAAAGGGGCGGGAGGTCAATAGATGCTGGTTCTTCACGTAGTGCATTTTCCAGCTTGGAGAAACCGCTTCCTGCCGATGCCGCCGATCACATCTGAATGCAGATTGAAACAGCTACGAGGCAGGATGTTGGACCGGTCCGGCAATCAGTCGTCGTCACCGGCAAGGGTATCCCGCAACTTCTCGATCAGGGTTTCCACCCTGTCGTGGGAATACTCCTGCGCCGGAACCGCACCCCAGACCGGCCCGGGCCAGGCCGGATCGTCCCGGTAACGGGCGATCACATGGACATGCAGTTGGGACACCTGATTGCCGAGAGCGCCGACATTCAGCTTCTCGCAGTCGGTCACTTCGCGCAGCACCCGGCTGGCCAGGGCGATTTCTCGCATCAACTGCATCTGGTCGGCCTCCTCCAGATCGATGATCTCGACGAGGTCTGACTGGCGCGGAATGAGCAGCAGCCAGGGATAGTTGGCATCTTTCAGCAGACGGACGGTGCACAGCGTCAGATCGCTGACGAAGTAGCTGTCGCCTTCGAGACGGGCATTGAGGGCAAAGGATGACATGAAACACTCCGGGCAGAATTTCCCGAAGGCTACACGCTTCGTGGCGGGTTTGGGAGTGTGATTTCCCGGCGAACAAAAAACCGTGTTGCCCTCTTGCCAAACCCCATCCTTCTTCTGATATAAGGCCCTCGGGAGGTTGGTGGTGGACGAGCCACTCGCCAACCGGGTCAGGTCCGGAAGGAAGCAGCCCTAACGAGCCTCGGCACGGGTCGCCGTGCCAGCCTCCCACCCTATCCAAAGCATCAGCTTTACCAAAAAGCACCGCCGGTTTTCCGCGGTGCTTTTTTGTTTTTAAGGCTCGGGCTCTCCGCATCTCAAATCGACAAGTTGACTTACCTGGTACATTGGTACCATGATAACAACATGGAAAAATCAGTTGAGCGCGTTCAAACCGGTGTGCGCCTGGAAAAACGGTTGCTGAAGGTCCTGAAAGGGCTCGCCGAACATCTGGACATCAGTCTTGGCGACCTGATCGAGGGCATGGCGCTGCATGCTTTTGAGAACAAGCCGCCGTTTTCGAAGGAGACACTGGACAAGATCCGGCAACTCAAGAGCGTTTACGACCTCGATCTGAGCGCGGCCGACAGCCACAAACTGAAGGACGAGACAAATGCCGGAGCTTAGGGATTACGCGCAGCTTTCCGATCGCTTCGAAGCTGGCCAGCTGGATGCAAAAGGCTTCAGCCACGTGGACCATATCGGCGTTGCCTGCCGGATGCTGCAGAAGTACGAGTTTCTGGAAGCGGCTTGCCGATATGGCAACGCCTTGCGTGGCCTTGCCTCCAGAGCAGGCGTGCCGGAGAAATACAACACCACCATCACCCTGGCCTTCCTGGGCATCCTGTCGGAGCGGATGGCCGAGACGCCGCATGAAACCTTCGGCGAATTTCTTGCCAAGAACCCGGATCTCAGCTCAAGGGCGTTGATGGCAACGTGGTATTCGGACGCGCGGCTTGGGTCGCCAGGCGCAAGGCAACGGTTTTTGTTGCCGGACAGATATCAGGGTTGAGGAAATCGGATAACTACCGCGGTTTCCTGCTCAGGCGCTTGGCGTTTGCGCGGACACGCTTCGCATAGGGCCGTGTGCCCTTTGCCGCGATTGATTGCCCACCCAGCCAGTACCGCTGAAACGACGTCATTCCATCACGTAGAAGCGCCCTGTTCATGGCAAGCGCGCTTTCCGTCGCAGCTGCAGCCTTTTCGCTTATCATCCGATGAAGCTCCGGATTGGTCCAGGCCGTGCCCGCCGCAAGGTTTGCGGTCCAGTTCTGGCAGCGCAGGGCGATGACGACAGGCGCCTGGAACCAGAGGCTGAACAGGTCGTGCGAGAGTTTTCCAGACATATCGTCTCCCTGATGAAAACCGGCTGAAAATAACGGCCGGCAGTTACTCAATGCGTGGCTTGGGCAAAGGGTTCCCTGAAGGTATTGCGGCCCGGGGCAGTCCGACGCACAAAAACTTTCAAAAGCCCGTCCCACTTTTCGAAAAAATGGTTATGGTGCGGCTCATGGATGAGACAGGCTTTTCCGAAAGTGACGGCGGGCAGACGCCGGGGTTGATGGCGGATCAGGGCGCGGTGAAACCGGCGACCGACGATGGTGCTTACCGCGTTCTTGCGCGCAAGTACCGGCCGAAGACGTTTGAGGATCTGGTCGGCCAGGAGCCGATGGTGCAGACGCTGGAAAATGCGTTTGAAACCGGGCGGATTGCGCAGGCCTGGATGCTGACCGGGGTGCGCGGTGTCGGCAAGACCACCACCGCCCGCATCCTCGCGCGGGGCCTCAATTACGAAGTGCCGGGCGTTGCCGACAAGCCGACGGTGAAGCTCACCCAGGAAGGCACGCACTGCAAGGCCATCATGGAAGGCCGCCATGTCGACGTCATCGAGATGGACGCCGCCTCCCACACCGGCATCAACGACATTCGCGAAATCATCGATGCGGCCCGCTACCGCCCGGCAACGGCGCGCTACAAGGTCTACATCATCGACGAAGTGCACATGCTTTCGAACGCCGCCTTCAACGGTCTGCTGAAGACCCTGGAAGAGCCGCCGGAGCACGTGAAGTTCATCTTCGCGACGACGGAGATCCGCAAGGTGCCGATCACGGTCCTGTCGCGCTGCCAGCGTTTCGACCTGCGCCGGATCGAACAATCCAAGCTGATCGGTCTGCTGCGCCGGATCTCCGATGCCGAGGGCATCCAGATTTCCGACGAAGCCCTGATGCTGATTGCCCGTGCGGGGGAGGGATCGGCGCGCGATTCCCTGTCCCTGCTCGATCAGGCCATGGCCCATGGCGCCGGCGCCATCGAGGCGGAAAACCTGCGTCAGATGCTGGGTCTTGCGGACCGTGCCCGGGTGATTGACCTCTTCGGCCACATCATGGCCGGCCGGATCGAGGACGCCCTGGGCGAACTGCAGGCGCAATATGAGGTCGGTGCGGATCCGGCCATCGTGCTGACGGACCTGGCGGACTTCACGCATCTTGTCACGCGCATGAAGGTTGCGCCGAAATCGGCTGACGAAGCGTCGGTAACCGAAGCTGAACGGGCGCGCGGCCGTGAGTTTGCAGAGCAGATTTCTGTTCGGCTTCTGTCCCGCGCCTGGCAGATCCTCTTGAAGGGTGTCCAGGAAGTTCAGGCCGCGTCCAAGCCACTGGCCGCTGCGGACATGGTGTTGGTGCGCCTTGCCTATGCCGCGGACCTGCCGGATCCGGGCGACCTGATGGCACAGATCAAGAATGGCCAGAACCCGTTTGGCGGTGCGGCACCATCTGGTGGTGGCGGAGCACCTGCCGGTGGTGGCGGTGGTACATCCGCCATGGCTGTCGGCATGAACTACGCGCCCGGCAGTTCGGGCGGTGGCCCGACCATGCAGGCAAGCGCCCGTCCTCAGCTCTCGGCCATCCAGGGTGGCAGGCCTGCGCCTCAGGGAGTGCCGCAAGCCGCGCCCGAACCGCAGGCTCAGCCGGCGTATAATCTCAAGAGCCTCTACGATTGCGCCGCCCTTGCTTCCGAGAAGGGCGACATTCCGTTCAAGGTCAAGATCCAGCGTCTCATGCGTCTGGTGAAATTCGAACCCGGCAAGATCGAGATCCAGCCGACGGACGACGCCCCGGCCGATATCGCCGGCGAGTTCGGCCGCAAACTGACCGAATGGACCGGACAGCGCTGGTTTGTCGTGGTTTCCCGCACTCAGGGACGCCCGACCATCCACGAGGAGCAGGAGGCCAACCAGCAGCAACTCCTGTCCGACGCGAAGTCGCACCCAACCGTTGCTGCCCTGCTGGCGCAGTTCCCGGGTGCCCGTGTTGTCGACGTGAAGGTTCAGGTTACCGAAGAAGACGACGCTGCTCTGGCCGACCCGATGGTCAGCGATCCGCTCCTGAGCGAAGCGCTCGGGGATGACGAAGACGATTGATCCGCGCTTCTTGTTCTTCTAAATGCAGTTCCCAGATAGGTAAGGTCGCGGAAATCCGCGCCATGTGAGGGTTTGGAAGGAGTCGTTCCATGGATTTCCTCAAGATGATGAAACAGGCCAAGCAAATGCAGGAGCAGATGGGCTCGCTGCAGGAGCAGATCGTTGAGATCGAGGCCGAAGGCTCGGCCGGTGGCGGCCTGGTCACCGTACGTCTCAACGGCAAGAGCGATCTGAAGTCGCTGTCGATCGATCCGTCTCTTCTGAAGGAAGAGGAAAAGGAGATCCTCGAGGATCTGCTGATTGCCGCCCACACCGAAGCCCGTGCCAAGGTCGAGCAGGCAATTCAGGAAAAGACCCAGGAACTGATGGGTGGTCTGGGCCTGCCCGCCGGCATGAAACTGCCGTTCTGATACCAACTGAAGTGCGTGGCGGCTGTAAGAGCCTCGCGCCATGCCTCGTAAGCCGGCCTCTTGGTTGCTTCCTGGAAATCAGGGGAGCGATCCGGCCGGTTTGACGCAGCAGGTCTTTCAGGTGGTCGTCAACGCGCGCTGAAGAGAAAACCATGGCACAGAAAAGTGTGGCAGGACCGGAAATCGAACGGCTGATCCAGCTCCTGGCGAAATTGCCGGGGCTTGGCCCGCGTTCGGCGCGCCGTGCCGCGCTGCATCTGATCAAGAAAAAGGATCAGCTGCTGGTACCGCTGGCGGACGCCATGGGCATTGCGGTTCGCGAAATCGGCATCTGCTCGACTTGTGGCACTGTCGATACGTCCGATCCCTGTACCATCTGTTCAGATCCGAAACGCGATCAGAGTGTTCTGGTGGTGGTCGAGGATGTTGCCGATCTTTGGGCGCTGGAACGTGCCGGTGCGGTCAATGCCCGGTATCACGTCCTGGGCGGTACCCTGTCGCCTCTCGACGGCGTCGGCCCGGAGGATCTCAATCTCGCCTCGCTGATCGACCGTTGCGGGTCGGAAGGCTTTTCGGAAGTCATTCTGGCGATCAACGCCACCGTCGAGGGGCAGACAACGGCCCACTACATCATGGACCAGCTGTCCCATCTTGAGGTCAATGTCACCCGCCTCGCCCATGGGGTGCCCGTCGGCGGCGAACTGGACTATCTGGACGAAGGCACGCTGGCGCAGGCGCTGCGCGCCCGGACGCGGTTCTAGAAACACGCTGGAAACCAGGCACCTGGCACACTGCCGAAACCGACAGCCTCACTTCTCATACAAAAACGCGGCGCAAAACAGATCGCCGGGAAACCGGAAGATCTCTCGGCTTGATGTAAAACCAGCTGTCTCGCCCATCGCCAACCAGTTTTCCGGGGTTTCGGGAAAGTCGTGCGTGCTGATGTGTTCCCAGAGGTGGTCGTATTCGGCGTCGGTTAGTGAACGAAACCGGTGGCGCAGTTCTTTCTGCCAGCGGCGTGTATAATCGGCTCGTGTTTCGCCGGGTAGGCACACAGGCTCCGCGCAGACGAAGACGCCGCCCGGCTTGAGCGCGTTGCGGATCGCTGACAGCATTTCCTGTTTTTGCGTGCGCTGAAGATGATGGATGGAATAACCGCACCATATGAAGTTGGCGCTGGCCGGACGGCTCACGATGCCTTCCACCATGTCCTCTTCGGCAAGTTCCACATCATACGGCACGTCCTTCATCACCCGGGCGGCACATTGCAGTGCCGGGCGTGACAGGTCGAGGCCCTCATAGGTCGCAACCTTGCTATCCTGAAGCACCGTCTGCGCAAGACTGGCGTCGCCGCAGGCCAGATCCAGAAAAGCGAAAGGCCTGTCAAAACGTCTGCCGATCTCGTCGCGCAAGAGCTGGCCGATTTCCCGGTGGTGCATTTCGTTGGCACGCACCAGCTTGTGATAGCTGTTCCACTCGAACTGGAACATTTTCAGGGCTTCGGGTGCCAGCCCCTTGGTGATGTCGGTGTCGGGGGCGAAATGAAGATGCAGCATCGTGCGGTCCGAACCTGGGGTGTAAAGTACCGGCAACGAACAACCGTTTGACAAACTCTAGTTTCAGAAGCGGGCATTCACAACATTAAGTTTAGTTTTCGGGCAGCTATCGTCTGCGGGCTTGCACATGATCGGCGCTGCACTTATGTCGAGGCGGTCGTTCACGAGAAATTTGAAGGTGTCATGTTCCAAGCTGCTTCCCGCGCCATGTCCGAGGTGTTCGAACCGCCGTTCCGGGCAATTTTCTGGAAGATGCTTGGCTTTACACTTGGCGTGCTGGTTGTCATCTGGATCGCCCTTCAGGGCGTGATCGCGGCCTTCGTCGCGCTGCCCTATGCCTGGATGGACACGGCAATTTCCGTTCTGACGGGCATTGGTGCAATTTTCGTACTCGGCTTCCTGATTGCGCCTATTTCAGCGCTTTTTGCCGGCCTCTTTCAGGACGAGATCGCGGATATCGTCGACAAGAAGGACTATCCGCACGACCAGCCGGGCCGCGCACTGCCGCTGTCGCAGTCGATCGTGCAGACAATTAAGTTCACCGGCGTCGTGATTTTAGGCAACTTGTTTGCCCTGGTGCTGCTGCTTGTGCCCGGTGTCAATCTGGTCGCCTTCTTCATCGTGAACGGTTACCTGCTCGGCCGGGAATTCTTCGAATTCGCCGCCATGCGGTTTCTTCCGGCGGCCGAGGCGAAGGCATTCCGCAAGGCACGGGGCGGAACCGTTTTTCTCGGTGGTCTCATCATCGCCGGCTTGCTTGCCGTGCCGATTCTCAACCTGGTGACGCCGATCTTTGCGACCATTTTCATGCTGCATCTTTTCAAGCTGCTGGCAGCGCAGCGACAGAATGTGGCGCGCGCCTGAAGACTGTCTCGCTCTTGCGGGGCGGGAGACGGCACCCTGCAATTGAGGCTGCCAGGATGGCGCCACGTCACCCGACACTTGCATATCCCATGGCAATCTGACCAAGTGCCCCTCCGAACCGGAGGAGCACATGCAGGAATTGCTGACGGAAATCGCGGAAGCCGCTGCGGCCAATCCCGACAAAGGCAATGTCGCGACCTATATTCCCGAACTGGCAGGCATCGATCCCAACCAGTTCGGCATAGCCGTCGCCCTGGCCGATGGCAGGGTATTCACAGCCGGCAATGCCGATGTGCCGTTCTCCATCCAGTCCGTCTCCAAGATTTTTGCCCTTGCTCTGGCGCTCGGCCGGGTCGGAGATCAGCTCTGGTACAGGGTTGGGCGCGAACCCTCCGGGCTGTCCTTCGATTCGATCCTGCTTCTGGAGCGGGAAGACGGCATTCCCCGCAATCCGTTCATCAATGCTGGGGCGCTGGTGACGACGGATACCTATCTGGCCGGATCAACGCCACGGGAAGCTCTGGGCGAACTGCTGCGCTTTATTCGCGCCGCCTGCGACGACGACAGCATCCACATGAACGAGAAGGTCGCGAAGTCGGAACTCGCCACCGGACACCGCAATTTCTCCCTTGCCCATTATCTGGCGTCCTACGGCAATCTGCGGGCTTCCGTCGACAAGGTGCTTGGCACCTACTGCCATCAATGCGCCATTGAGATGTCCTGCCGGCAGCTTGCGCTTGCCGGCCGTTTTCTGGTGGATGCGCCCCGGATGCCAGGCCTTGTTTCGATCGAGCGCCGGAGGCGGATCAATGCCCTCATGATGACTTGTGGCCATTACGACGGTTCGGGCGATTTCGCCTTTCGTGTCGGCATGCCGGGCAAAAGTGGTGTCGGCGGCGGCATTCTCGTGATTTCGCCAAGCCGGGCGTCTATCGCCGTCTGGTCGCCGGGGCTCAACAAGTACGGCAATTCCAAGCTGGGCACGGAAGCAATGGAGCATTTTGCTCACAAAACCGGCTGGTCGGTGTTCGGCGTTCCCCACGGGGGCGAAGGGGCTCACGTTTAGGTCACTTTCTGTCACCGGATGAATTTAAACGATATAGAAGTAGTTTCCTTGCAATTAGGCCTATAGGATATTTTGACCTTTTGAAGCGTTGGCGCTATTACGCACCTAGACAACGCTTTGATTTGCTTACGTTTGCGTAAACGTAAACTGGGGTGAGGTGAGTTGAGGTTGGGTCGTTTGGCCAGGAGGCTGCGCCGGTTCGTCCGGGGTCGGAACCAGGTTCAAACGGGTCATCTTAAGCGCATTTCGCTCTAGCGTCGTACGGGAGAGGAATTCCATGTCGAACGCCGATCTGCGGGGCAACCGCCCGCTGTCGCCCCATCTTCAGATTTACAAGCCCATTCTGACGATGGTCATGTCGATTCTGCACCGCATCACTGGCGCGGCGCTCTATTTCGGCACTGTCCTGCTGGCCTGGTGGCTGATCGCCGCTGCGGCGGGCCCCAGCTACTTCGATTTCGTCAACGGCATCTACGGCTCGATCATCGGCCGTCTGATCCTGTTCGGCTTCACCTGGGCGCTTGTGCATCACATGCTCGGCGGCCTGCGCCACTTCATCTGGGACATGGGTGCGGGCTTCGGCAAGGAAGCGCGCGAGTGGCTCGCCAAGGCGACCATCATCGGGTCCGTTGCCGTCACGCTGATCCTCTGGATCATCGGCTACGCGGTTCGCTAAGGAGAGTGTCATGACAGATATGCGCACACCCCTGAACAAGGTACGCGGCCTTGGATCTGCCAAGGAAGGCACCGATCACTTCTGGAAGCAGCGTCTGACCGCTGTCGCCAACGTGTTCCTGATCTCGTTCTTCGTGATCCTGGTGATCGCGATGCAGGGCTCCTCCCACGGCGACGTGGTCGAGACCCTCAAGAACCCGCTCGTTTCGATCATCCTGCTCCTGGTTATCCTCTCCGGCGTCTATCACATGAAGCTCGGCATGCAGGTGATCATCGAAGACTATGTGCATGGCGAAGGCATCAAGTTCCTCACGTTGATGGCGAACACCTTCTTCTGCGCCTTTATCGGTTTCGGCTGCGTCTTCGCAGTGCTCAAGATTGGCTTTGGAGGCTGACCCGAATGGCCAAGACCTATGAATTTGTCGACCACACCTATGATGTGGTGGTCGTCGGCGCCGGTGGCGCAGGCCTTCGGGCCACGCTCGGCATGGCCGAGCAGGGCCTGAGAACGGCCTGCATCACCAAGGTGTTCCCGACCCGCTCCCACACCGTTGCTGCCCAGGGCGGCATTGCCGCGTCGCTCAAGAACATGACGCCGGACTGCTGGGAATGGCACATGTACGACACGGTGAAGGGATCCGACTGGCTCGGTGACACCGACGCCATGGAATACCTGGCCCGTGAAGCGCCAAAGGCGGTCTACGAACTGGAACACTATGGTGTGCCGTTCTCGCGAACCGAAGACGGCCGCATCTATCAGCGCCCGTTCGGCGGTCACATGCAGAACTACGGCGAAGGTCCCCCCGTGCAGCGCACTTGCGCTGCAGCCGACCGGACCGGACACGCCATCCTGCACACGCTGTACGGCCAGTCCCTGCGCAACAATGCCGAATTCTACATCGAGTATTTCGCACTAGACCTGATCATGTCCGAAGACGGCGTGTGCCAGGGCGTGATCGCGTGGAACCTCGATGACGGCACCATGCACCGCTTTGCCGCCAAGATGGTGGTTCTGGCGACCGGCGGTTACGGCCGCGCCTTCTTCTCGGCAACCTCCGCCCACACCTGCACCGGTGATGGTGGCGGCATGGTGGCCCGTGCAGGCCTGCCGCTTCAGGACATGGAATTCGTCCAGTTCCACCCGACCGGCATCTACGGCTCCGGCTGCCTGATCACCGAAGGGGCACGCGGCGAAGGCGGTTATCTGGTCAACTCCGAGGGCGAACGCTTCATGGAGCGCTACGCACCGTCGGCCAAGGACCTTGCCTCCCGTGACGTGGTCTCGCGCTGCATGACCATGGAAATCCGTGAAGGCCGCGGCGTCGGCAAGGACAAGGACCACATCTTCCTGCACCTGGATCACCTCGATCCGGCTCTGCTGGCCGAACGTCTGCCGGGCATTTCCGAAAGCGCCCGCATCTTCGCCGGCGTGGATGTGACCAAGGATCCGATCCCGGTCCTGCCGACCGTTCACTACAACATGGGCGGCATTCCGACCAACTACTGGGGCGAAGTGCTGAACGCGGACGGCAACAACCCGAACCGCATCCAGGAAGGCCTGATGGCCGTCGGTGAAGCCGGCTGTGCATCGGTTCACGGTGCCAACCGTCTCGGCTCCAATTCGCTGATCGACCTTGTGGTCTTCGGCCGCGCGGCGGCGATCAAGGCTGGTGAGGTCGTCGATCCGAAATCGGCCGTGCCGGCGCCGAGCGAAGCTTCCTGTGAAAAGATCATGGACCGCTTCGACAAGCTGCGGAACGCTTCCGGTTCCATCCCGACCGCCGATCTTCGCGACAAGATGCAGCGCGCCATGCAGGAAGACGCCGCCGTCTTCCGGACCCAGGAAAGCCTGGAGCAGGGCTGCAAGCGTCTGACCGAGATCTGGGGCGAAATGAAGGACCTCAAGGTCTCCGACCGTTCGCTGATCTGGAACTCCGATCTGGTGGAAACACTGGAGCTGGAGAACCTGATGGCCAACGCCATCACCACGGTCTACGGCGCGGAAGCCCGCAAGGAAAGCCGCGGCGCCCATGCCCGCGAGGACTACAAGGACGGTCCGTTTGCCGGCCGTGATGACGAGAACTGGCGCAAGCACACGCTCTCGTGGGTCGACGAAGCCGGCAACGTCAAGCTGGACTACCGTCCGGTGGTGCTCGATCCGCTGACCACCCTTGAAGAGGGTGGCATCGATCCGAAGAAGATCGCGCCGAAAGCGCGCGTCTACTAAGGAGACGGCACGGTGAGCCAGGTGGCAACCCTTTTGGACACGAGAAGTCCGTTCGGCACATATCCCGCCGAGCGGATGGTCCGGGCTGCCTGGCGTCTTGCCGACCGGCACGACCTTTCCAAGGGCCTGCGCAAGCGTATCCGCTCCCTGGTGGCGCGGTTCTTCAAGGGCCCTTACGATCTGGAAGCCGACGGTCTGAAGTTCCGGATCTATCCGGGTGAAAACTATGACGACCGCAAGATCCTGGCCAAGGGCCGCCTGCCGGAGCGCGAAGAGCACAAGCTGATCGAACCGCATCTGGGCAAGGGCAAGGTGTTTGTCGATATCGGCGCCAACATCGGTTCCTATTCGATCTTTGCCGCCGGTCTCGGCGCGGAGGTTGTTGCGATCGAGGCCAACCCGCAGACGGCAACGAAGCTCGGTTTCAACGTACGTGCAAACGACCTGGACACCGTGACGGTGGTCAATTCAGCCGTTGGCCCGCGCGACGATACGCTGCCGCTGTGGCAGGAACCGAGCAACTGCGGCTTTGCCACCTTCGTGAAGGACCTGACCACCGGCGAATGGGCTGGCGACTGGACACCGACCTTCGTGAAGGTTCGTCCGCTGACGGCCATAGCCGACGATCAGGGCCTCACCCGGATCGATGTTTTGAAAGTTGATGTGGAAGGCTTCGAGGACCGTGTGGTCCTGCCTTTCCTGAGGCACGCGGACCGGAGCCTCTGGCCCCGCGTGATCCTGCTTGAAACCAATTGCCGGCCCTACTGGACCGAGGATTGCCTGAGTGAACTGGCAAACCGCGGCTACGGGGTAACCGGCCAGACGAATGACAACATGGTCTTTGAGCTCTCTGCCTGAGCGAAAGACGATTTGGCCCTGGACGCGAAACCAAGGGCCCAACGCGGAGCAGTAACGAGATGGTTCAGCTGACGCTTCCCCGGAACTCCCAGGTGACGGAAGGCAAGGTGTGGGACAAGCCGGAAGGCGCCACCAACCTGCGTGAATACCGCATCTATCGCTGGAACCCGGACGATGGCCGCCACCCGCGCGTCGATACCTATTTCATCAATGCGGACGATTGCGGGCCGATGGTGCTCGACGGCCTCATCTACATCAAGAACAAGATCGATCCGACACTGACCTTCCGCCGGTCCTGCCGCGAAGGTATCTGCGGGTCCTGCGCGATGAACATCGACGGCACCAATACTCTGGCCTGCACCAAGGGCATGGACGAGATTGCCGGCGACGTCGTCAAGATTTACCCGCTGCCGCACATGCCGGTGGTCAAGGACCTTGTGCCGGATCTGACCAATTTCTATGCCCAGCACCGCTCGATCGAGCCGTGGTTGAAGACAGTATCGCCAGCCCCGGAAAAGGAATGGCGCCAGTCGCATGAAGACCGGGTGAAGCTTGATGGCCTGTATGAATGCATTCTGTGCGCCTGCTGCTCCACCTCCTGCCCAAGTTACTGGTGGAACGGCGACCGCTATCTCGGCCCGGCCGTCCTTCTGCAGGCCTATCGCTGGCTGATCGACAGCCGTGACGAGGCCACCGGCGAGCGTCTGGACAATCTGGAAGATCCGTTCCGCCTCTATCGCTGCCACACCATCATGAACTGCTCGCAAGCCTGCCCGAAGGGTCTGAACCCGGCGAAGGCCATTGCCGAGATCAAGAAGATGATGGTCGAACGCCGGGTTTGATTGACCGGTCAGATTTGTTCTGCGATTTGGCCGCCCTCGGGCGGCCATTTCTTTGGGAGGACATGGTCCATGGATCCGCAAATTGTATCTGAAATTCAAGCTCGGCTGAAAGAGCTGGAGACTCGGGAGCGGATCACCATTCCGCTGGCCATCGAAAGCGGCAGCAGGGCATGGGGGTTTCCTTCAGCCGACAGTGACTATGACTGCCGCTTTGTCTACGTCCGCACAGTCGAGAAGACGGTGACACTGTTTCCGGTGCGCGACGTCATCGAGGAGCCGCTGACACCGGTCTTCGACATAAACGGCTGGGACCTGGCGAAGGCCCTGCGGCTCATGTATGTAGGCAATGCGGTGATTGTGGAGTGGTTGAAGTCGGTATTCGCCTATCAACTGCACGAACCTTTTCGCGACGCCGCGCTTGACCTAGCAGATGTCGTGTGTGACCGCAGACTAATCTGCAAGCACTACTATCATCTCGCCAAAGCACAGATCCATAGGCAGAATTTTTTCCAAGGCGATGTATCCCTGAAGAAGACGCTCTATTGCCTCAGGCCGCTCGCAGCGCTCATGTGGTTAAGTCACCATCCCGAGCGCGCGGTCGCACCGATGAATTTTCAGGATCTACGTCAGAACGCCGGTTTCCCCGATGTCGTTTCCCGCGAGATCGACATCTTGCTGGAACGCAAAGCGTTGAGTTCCGAAATGGGCTCCGAAAGGTTGAACCCTGTATTGTCTGGGTTCATTCTCGATACTTTCGACGGTTTCCAGTCCTTTGCCAACGCAGGCGAGCCCTGTGCGGTGCATCAGGGCCGAATAGATGATTTCTGGCGGCATTGGTCTGCCGAGCTTAGTCCTCGCTAGAGTGCAAGACCGGCTAGCCCTGAAAACTCACACCTTCGCCCGGCACACCAGAAGCGAGCTGTTGCACCAGCCCCTGAACCCGGGAACACGACCAAGCGTGCGGGTAAGGGCGATTTCAGCGGGTTTCAGCGGACCCCATTCGAAGGTCTTGCCGCGCAGGTGGTGGAACAGTTTCCCGTGGCGGTTGGTTTCCTCGTACCAGGGGCTGAGCATCGGCAGATAGGGCAGGCACGAGAGATAGCCGATGCCGTGCACCGACTCGATCGTGACCGCGCGGCCGATGATCTCCGACCATTCGTTCAAGGTCATGCGGACCTGGTGCTCGGCGTAGTGCAGGTGGCCCAGCTTCAGCCGGTCGAGGCGGTAAAGCTGCGGAACCACGGCTAGGATCAGTCCACCCGGCGCAATGACCTCACCACATTGACGCATCACGGACTCGATCGCCGGCCCACGACCTGGCAGATGCTCCAGCACGTCCAGAAGGGCGATCACATCCGGCTGCCAGGGCAGGTCGTCGCGGTGTTCGGAAAGACGGGTGGCGTCCAGCACGATGTCCGGTTCGAACGCCGCTTCATAATCGGCACCGCAATAGTCGAAATCCAGGCCGGTGTCGGCGAGATATTCTTTCGAAATCGAGGTCGAGCAACCAATATCGAGAATACGCGGCGGCCGACCAAGGTCTTGTGCCCAGTCCCGGATGGTGCGGGCGACAATGTCGAACTTCACCGTTCCGTACAGGTTCCTCTGGGCGTTCGCGAGCTTCTTGACCAGATACTGCGAATGGACCGTAACTTCGGATTGCTCATCATCCGCTAGGTCTGGTCTCTCTGTTCGATCCAGAGTTTGGTGCACACTGCCTCTCCTTCTGTCGCCAAGCGGTGAATGCCGGGTTCGTAGGTGTAGGTGGTCAGGTCGGCCATCAGCACGATCAGTTCGCCGAGGATCAGCTCGACCACTTCATCGGCAACGCTGCCGGAGCCGGGAATGAAATTGGCCGGGTAGCCGTCGTTGACGAGGCAGATCTGCTTGTCCGCCCCCTGTTGGCCGGGAAGCTGGAAAGCCTTGATTGACGGATGAATGTCGCAGGCTGGCGACTGTTCCAGAAAATCGACGTCGATTTCGATACGCCGGGAACTGGCGCTCGCCACCAGGCAGCCGTTGCGAAGCTGCTGCAGCACGTCCCGGGTTATCGACAAGCGCCCTGCCGCCCCGACAACCAGGTCGCATTGCTCGAGATCCGCGGGATGAAGGGTCGCCGGATAACCTGACAACCTTGCTTCTGCGATTTTCAGCGGGTCGACATCGATCAGCGAGACGATGACATCCAGCCGGCGCAGGGCCTTGGCCACGCCGAACCCGATCCAGCCCGCTCCGAAGACAGCAGCGCGCCGGCCGGCCAGGGAGTTGCCGAGATCGCGCATGAGCCCATCCAGGCACCGGGCAATGGTCTCGCCGCAACGTACCGCTTCCAGGCGCTTCAGCTCGCTGTCGGCACAGTGGAGCACAGGCACCCGCAGCCGTGTCTGCCCGGCCCGCCAGACGCCTTGCTTGGTGATCTCCACCACGCCTTCGACAAGGTGCAGCTGATCTTGAAACCGCTCGTGCAGCAATTCGACGGCATAACCGCCGACTTCCTGAATGACGAGCTTCTGGTCGGAGGCCCGGCAGGCATCCAGGCTCTTCTGCAAGGCGTTGGCCAGGACCTCTTTGAATTCTGGCTCGGTCTTCGGGCACTGGACCTTGTCGCCGTATACGGCCTGCCATTTCAGACGTGTCACATCACTGCCGGAGGAATACGGGATGCCGATGATTGCATCGAAATCCATGACTCCTTCCAGCGCATCGATCATGCGCCTTGTGTCGTCAAACAGATGCGCCACCAGCAGATACCGGTGCGCTTCACTCTTGAAGAGATCGAGCCGCTTGACCAGCGCCGGCAGATAGTCCGCACGTCGGGCATAGGCGGGCGCGGCCGCGGTAGATATGTCGCTTAATGGATGCATTGTTAGTTATTCCGAGGGTTCTGCCATTCTGGCACTGCGCCGCCGGTACGCACAAGTGCGAGTTGTGAAATAGACAGGAAAAATGAGGCAGCAATCCAACAACTTTTGAGCCACTGCACAGGAACTGCACAAACAATACTGAAAAGCCGCTCGGCCACGCCCTTTTGTGTCCTGTTCTGTCTTCAATGATCGCCCTGTTGACCGGGTGCCCGCCTGACGGGACATCCTTCTGGCAGAGGGTTGATTTGCATGACAAGCGATACTGAAAACGACACCGTTGAACAACCGCAGGAGCGACCTCAATTTTCGCAGCCCCGCTCACCCCGTGAACAGCCGGTGCGCCGAACGTCTTTTCTTGGGTCTCCGGCAGTCAAGTTCGTGATCATCGGAGTGTTGACCGTGATGCTGCTGGTGCCGAGCCTGTTCGTCTGGGTGCTGGTGGAAGAACGTGCCGAAAGGGCCCGGGATGTCGCTCAGGACATCGCCCGGTCGTGGGGTGGCGTCCAGGAGATCAACGGACCGTATCTGGTTGTTCCGTTCAGCGAGACCTTCACTGTTTCCACCGGAGAAAACGCCAAGACCGAAATTCGCTGGCACACTGCCATCCTGTTTCCGGAAAAGCTGGATGTGAGTGGCGACATTTCCGTTCAGGAGCGCAGGAAATCGATCTATTCGCTGCCCGTCTATCATGGCAGCGTGACATTGAAGGGCCGGTTCGCCGCAACGTCGTCCGAAAACTTTCAGCCGCAGTTCGGTGGGCAAATCGACATTGCCGGGGACAAGGCGGTTCTTGTGGTGGGCATCGGCGACATCGCAGCGCTGAAAAGCGAGGTCGCACTGGTCCTGAACGACAGTGGTTCCGTGCCGTTCGAGCCTGGGCTCGGGCCGCTGACAATGGAGCCGATACGGCGGTCTGTTGCCACGATCAACGCGTCCGGTATTAACGCACCTGTCGCTGCGGGTTTGTGGCGAAACGGGTTTTCTTTCGACATCCCGATGCAGCTGAACGGCTCCACCGCTTTCTACGTTGCCCCGGCCGGTCAAACAACCAGCGTATCCCTTCAATCCGACTGGCCGCATCCCGGCTTCACCGGCGCATTCCTGCCGGAAGCCCGAGAAATCGGCGATGCCGGTTTCAACGCATCCTGGACCATCCCCTATCTTGCCCGCGGCATTCCAAAACTGGTGCTCGGCCCGCAAATGCCGTTGCAAAACAAGGTTCTGGGAGTGCAGTTCGTTGAACCCGTCAATTTCTATCAGACCATTTCCAGGTCGTTGAAATACGCAGTCTGCTTCATCAGCCTGACCTTCCTGGCGGTCTTCGTTCTGGAAATGCGCTCCGGATGGCGGGTCCATTGGATCCAGTATGGCCTGGTCGGACTGTCCCTGATCGTCTTCTACGTCATGCTGCTCGCCTTTGCAGAGCACGTTGGCTACGGCTTGGCCTATCTTGTGGCCGCTGCCGCCGCGACGCTGCTGAATGCGCTCTATATCGGGACTTCGCTCAAGAGCCGTCTTGCCGGAAGCGTGATGCTTGCGGTCCTGGCTGCGATATTCGGCGTGCTTTATGCGCTCATGCAGGAGCAGGACTACGCGCTCCTGATCGGTTCGATGATCGGGTTCCTGTCACTTGCCGTTACCATGTTTGCCACCCAGCGGATCGACTGGTCCGGGCAACAACAGGTCGGCACGAGGCCGCAAGCCGAAGCGGTCTGACGGTCATTCTGTCATTCCGGTATGTCGCCAATCCGGTCGGCGGTGTGGCTTCGCTGCGCCGCCGATTTTGCTTGGCATTTGCTGGTTGAGCGCATCGCAGCTCTAAAACGAGGCTTGCAATTTCCCCTTGAATGTTCTTATTTTGTTCTATTGAGGTGAGTGGGAGGACGTGATGTCCATTCTTGATCATATCGGTTTTGCGGTCAGCGATTTTCCGGCGTCTCGTGCGTTCTACGAAAAGGCCCTGGCGCCACTTGACATCAAGGTGTTGATGGAAGTCACCGCTGAAATGACGGGTGGACCCGCCTATTGCGGTTTCGGCAAGGACAAGCCGGACTTCTGGATTGGTGAAGGCAAAGCCCCTGGAACACCGGTGCATGTCGCCTTTGCTGCTTCGAACCGGGCGCTCGTTGATGCCTTCTACGAGGCTGCGATCGCAGCCGGCGGCAAGGACAACGGCGCACCGGGCCTGCGGCCGCAGTATCATGAAAATTACTACGGTGCTTTCGTACTCGACCCGGATGGTCTGAATATCGAGGCGGTCTGTCACCTGCCTGAATAAGTCTTTGTTTCCTGATTTCAATTTGGAGAAAAAAATGCACAAGAGCCGGCTGGGAGATCTGGTGATCGACTGTGAAGGTGGCGATATCGACCGCCATGCGGAATTCTGGGCTGGTGCGCTCGGGCGCACTGTTGAAGCTGAGCCGAAAAATCCACGCTATCGCCGCCTGATCGGCACGGAAGATGAAATCGGCATCCTGCTCCAGTCGGTCGAGCATCCCTCCCGCGTGCACCTGGATATCGAAACCGACGATCCGGAAAAGGAAGTTGCCCGGCTTGAAGGTCTGGGCGCGACCATCGTTCAGAAACTGGACGGCTGGACAGTGATGCAGGCAACCAGCGGTCACCGGTTCTGCGTCGTCAAACCGCAACTCGCCGGATTTGAGGAGGCCGCCAAGGCCTGGGAGGCCTGAGAATGGCCTGATCAGTCATGGCTTTGGCTGCCCGAAATGAGGGGCCTCACGCCAGGCTCACGGGCATGTGCTGGTTTGGCGAGCGGAGTTGAGTTTGTCTCAGCCGCCGGGCGCGTTACCTCTTTCGGGTAGAATTCGAAATGCCTTCACGGGTCTTCCAACCCATGAAGCGTATTTCAAAGTCGAAGACCACAGCTCGAAACCCAAGCGCGCTGGTCGTCTTTCCGGTTGGGGTTTCGCCATCATCACCAGATTGGTGATCCCTCGGGAAAGATCAACCACAACCAGCTGCCCGGAGGACCTGACATGAAACGCCTGCTCCCGCTCACTTTCTTTGCCGCGCTCGTGGCGTCGATGCCACCGGGAACCGCACAGGCCGAAACCGCGGTGCTTGCCGGAGGATGCTTCTGGTGCGTTGAATCCGATCTTGAGAAACTTCCCGGCGTGCGCGATGTCGTTTCCGGCTATGCTGGCGGGGAGACTCAGAACCCTACCTACAAGGACTATGATCGTGCCGGTCACCGGGAGGTCGTCAAGGTCGATTTCGACGAGAACAAGATCAGTTACGCCGAACTTGTCGGGATCTTCCTGCGCACCGTCGATGTGACGGACGCCGGCGGTCAATTCTGCGACCGGGGACATGCCTATTCCACCGCCATCTATCCTCTGGACGAAACCCAGGCGAAACAGGCCAGGGCGGAAATCGCGAAGGCGGAAAAGGCACTCGGCGGAAAGATCGTAACGCCGGTAGAGGCTCCGGCCGTTTTCTGGCCCGCCGAGGACTACCACCAGGCCTATTACAAGAGCCAGGTTCGTACGCTTACCCGCTTCGGCTACGTCACCCGCGCCGACGCCTACAAAGGCTACAGGAAAGGGTGCGGCAGGGATGCGCAGGTCAAGGCCGTGTGGGGCAGCGAAGCCTTCAAGGGGTTGCCCAAGGCAGGGTCATAACATTCGAAAATGGGCCGTTTCCGCGGGGAGCGGCCCAAAAGAACAGCATTTTCGTCGAATTTTCAGGCATCAATTTGCCGTAGGGTAAGGTGTACACTACATACTTTCAGTGGGCTTACGTCTGAAAGGACGCTAACATGCTGAGCTTGTTTGGAAGTCGCGTTACAGCAGAGCCGGAATTTATTTCTGAATTGAGAGCCGTCGAGACGGAAGACCGCCTTCGAAGATCCACCGCCGCCATGCTGGAAGCAGCAGGGTTGGAGATCTGTGACACCAACACACCGACCGAATTTGCGGCAGCTGCCACCGTGTCGATCATGAAGCTCGTGCTGAAAGTGGTCGAGCGCGACTTTGACGAACTGTGCTTCGAAAACCGATTTGTCACCGGCCTGTTCGGGTTCCTGATTGCACACAACCTGACGCGGCGCACCAATGCTGATCTTGGTGTCGTGCTGGGTATTGCGGGTCTGGACCTCTTCTCGCATGAGGAAATCGAACAGATCTACAAGCTCGGCTCGTCCTACAGGCGTCTGCGCCAGCACCGGAACATGCATCTGGCGCTCAGGGATATCATCGACAGTTTCCTGTCCCATCCTGATGAAGAAACCTTGTCGGATCTTGCCGGGGTTTATCAGCTCTGCCTGCAGCAGGACGGTTGACCGGATTTCATCGGCAACCATCGTGGCGGTCATACGCCGGCTTCGAATGCCTCGACCAGCTCGAGGAACGCCTCGCCATATTTTTCAAGTTTGGACTGCCCGACACCGGAAACGGCCAGCAGCGCATCTTCGGTTACCGGGCGCGCAGCGGATATCCCGGCCAGCGTCGCATCCGTGAACACTACATAGGGCGGTACGCCCTGATCGCGGGCAATCTGGGTCCGCAGCCTGCGCAAGCGTTCGAACAGCAGCCTGTCTTCATGGTCCAGTTCATCTGCGATGGAGGCCGTACGTGAAGAACTCGTCCGTTTCAGGCCTGCCGCGCTCCGGTCCTTGCGCAAGGCGAGCTTCTCGTCACCGCGCAGGACGCTCCGCGCTTTTTCCGTCAGAACCAGAGCACCGAACTGGGCATGGTCGACATCGACGTAGCCCGCGGCGACAAGCTGACGGGCAATCGACTGCCAGGTCTTCTGCGGTACGTCCTGGCCAATTCCGAAAACCGACAGCGTGTCATGGCCGAAGCGGGTGCTTTTCTCGTTGGTCTTGCCCAGAAGCACATCGATGACATGCGCCGTGCCGAAACGTTGACCAGTACGATAGATCGCCGACATCAGCTTTTGGGCAGCTTCCGTGCCGTCCCAGGTCTCCACCGGGGACAGGCAGGTGTCGCAGTTGCCACAGGGTTTGGGGTAGGTCTCGCCGAAATGGGCCAGCAGGGCCTGACGACGGCAACCGGCCGTTTCGCAGATGCCGAGAAGCGCATTCAGCTTGGCATTTTCCGCGCGCTTGACCTCTTCGGGCGCATCGCCCTCGGCAATCATGCGTCGGCGCTGCACCAGATCGGCCATGCCGTAAGCCATGAAGGCTTCGGAGGGAGCGCCGTCGCGGCCTGCACGGCCGGTTTCCTGGTAATAGGCCTCGACCGAAGAGGGCAGATCCAGATGCGCGACATAGCGCACATCCGGCTTGTCGATACCCATGCCGAAGGCAACCGTCGCCACCAGGCACAGCCCTTCTTCCAGCAGAAACGCATCCTGGTTGGCGGAGCGCTGTTCCGCGGGCAATCCGGCGTGATAGGGCAGGGCCCTGATGCCCTTAGAGGTCAGCCATTCGGCGATATCCTCGACCTTTGCCCGCGACAGGCAATAGACGATGCCGCTCTCGCCGGAGTGCTTCTTCAGGAAATCCAGCAGCTGCTGGCGCTGGTTGGTGCGCTCGACAATCTCGTAGCGGATGTTGGGCCGGTCGAAGCTGGTGGAAAAGACGGCGGCGTCTTCCAGCTGCAGGCGGGCCAGAATGTCTTTTTGGGTGTGCGGGTCGGCAGTCGCGGTCAACGCCACACGCGGCACGCCCGGATAGCGGTCGCGCAGACAGGACAGCGACATGTACTCCGGACGGAAGTCATGTCCCCACTGGCTGACGCAATGCGCTTCATCGATGGCAAAAAGGGCAATCTGCAGCGTGTCCAGGAACTTGCGGAAGCTCTCGGTGCCCAGCCGCTCCGGTGTCACGTAGAGCAGGTCGATTTCACCGCGGCGCAGGGCACTGCGAATGCCGTCCTGTTCTTCAGGTGACAGCGTGGAATTGAGGGCCGCGGCCTGAACGCCAGCGGCGCGAAGCGCACCGACCTGGTCTTTCATCAGCGCGATCAGCGGCGAGACGACGATGCCCACCCCACGCCGGCACAGTGCCGGGATCTGGTAACAGAGCGACTTGCCTGCGCCGGTGGGAAACAGAACGACAGCGTCGTTGCCGTCCACAAGCGTTTCGATCACCGCCTGCTGCTTGCCCCTGAAGCTGCTGTAGCCGAAAACCTTCTGCAGAACCGCAAGCGGCTTCGGCTCCGGACGCACGGTCGGAGCAACGGCATGCTGCACTGGAATGACTTCCTCCGCGGCAACAGCGGGCGAAACGGGCATGGGTGAGACGGGTCCTTTGATTCTCCCGCACAATGTCTTATTCGCGGAGGAAGGGCAATGAAGGCGGAACCGCGCCTGTGGATGACGTGCAGGCCCTGGTCAGAGCATCAAAAAATCAGATGCTTAGGAGACGCGTGGAGGCGGTGCGTTGGCACCTAGAACTCGGCGTCCGGATCCGTCGCCAGCGTTTCGGCGCAGTGAATGCGCATCTGTTCGGTCAGATCGCCAAGGTCGCCTTCAAGTTTTTCCGGCCGGATCGGCTTGCCGAAATGCACGTTGAACTTGGCATGTTCCTTGTTGAGCAATTCGTTGAAGACCGTCATGTCGCGCAATTCGGTAGACACTCTCGCAAGGAAATAGAACAGACCGGAATTGCGCCCGCCCATGTGCATGGGAATGATCGGGGCCTTGTTCTTGCGTGCCAGCGCCAGGGCTGACGTCATCCAGGGCCGTTCTGTCAGCTTGCCGTCATGCCAATAGGCCAGGCGCCCGGAGGGAAACAGCACCACCACCCGCTCCTTGGCAAAGGCGGAGGAGGCGAGCTTGATCGTTTCCTTGGATTTTTCGCGGGTCTTGAAGTCAGCACGCCATTCGACCGGAATGATCATGTCGGCAAGGCGCGGGTTGATGCGGATGGCATCGCGGTTGGCAAAGATCGCAAGATCGTTCCGGCGGGACTTGATCGCATCATAAAGCACGATGCCGTCGGCAATGCCGGTCGGGTGGTTGGACACCAGAACGACGGGGCCTTCCTGCGGAACCCGTTCAAGGCCAAGCGTCGTGACGTCAAGCGACAGCAATCCGCTCAAATGGGCAAAAACCTCCAGCGCTTCCATCTGCGCAATGGTGTCGGCCATTTCGACCGCGGACTTGTAGCGAAGGATCTTGTGAGCGAAGGGTCTGATGAAGGGCCACCACGGGCTGGCCATCACCAGCTTGCCCCGTTCGGCAATCAGAAGGTCGACGATATGCTGCTCAGAAATCTGCCTCTGTGCCGCGGCCTGACGGCGCGTCGGCAAGGTGTCTGTCGTCTGGTCGGTCGTCCGCACAATGCACCTCTGCCCACGAGATTACTGCCTCACTCCGATGCATCGTTAACGAAATCAGCCTCTTGGTGCAAATGATCGTTGTACGAATTTCAGGATCGGAATCCGCCCACCGGCGGCTCAGCTCCATAGGGAACTGGTGAAAATTGCCAGCGATGTCAAGAAGGAGGCTGCCCAGGCAAGCGAGCGCGGCGAGGCGCGGTCGGCCCAGTAGCAGCCGATATAAATGATCCTCAGTAACACGAAAAGCACCGCGAGCCTGTCGATCCAGTGAGGGTCGCCGCCCTGGTTGAGGCCAACGAAAACGGCAACCGCAAACAGGGGAAATGCCTCGAAGCCATTCGCCTGTGCCCCCTGTGCGCGAGCGCGAAAACCGTCTCGCCAATAGTCCGGGTCACGTGGGCGGGCGTTGTCGAAGGACTTGTCCAGTTTTGCCGGAAAGACCGAAAGCAGCGGCAGGATGGCGGCGGCAAGGACACACCAGAAGGCGACGGGCATGTGGGCTCCTCAGGAACGTGTTGCAGGTCTTGCGCGCGAATACCCGGAATGAGGCTGCAGCGGGGTACCGGGCTGCACGCGAGCGTTTGTGCGCATATCTATCAGGCTCGTGGAAGATATCCTCATGATTTTCGATGTTGCCCCGGGTTTGTCATAAAGTCTTCCCGTCCCGGCGCTAGGGGGAGGCCGCCCATGACGTGATTGGCATGGGCCGCAGCCGCGAAGGAATGCCCCTTGTCGAAAACAACCGTTCTGTTCGTCTGTCCGGACAACAGCCTGCTGTCGCCCCTGGCCGAAGCCTATCTGAATTTTCGGGCAGGTGGTCTGATGCGGGCGTTCTCCGCAGGTGTGGCTCCTTCCCAGGAACTGAGCCGGCATGTGCGCCGGATACTGTCGGCACGGGGAATTGATGCCAAAGGGCTTGCGCCCAAGCCGATCGACATTTTCCTGATGCCGCATGCTGAAATTCCCGACAGGGTCGTCTATCTCGCTGACCAGGCGCCGGTGGCCTTGCCGCCGCAATGGAAGACCACGACATCGAGCCATTGGTGGAACATTGCCGCAAAACCGCCTTTTCCGGATGGTTTTGGTGCCTGCGCCACTTATTTCGAGAAGATTGCGGAGGCGATCGACAGGCTTGTGGAGCCGCCAAAAACAGCAGGCAAGGCCGTCTCGAACCGGGTTGCCTGAGCGATCAGAAAACGGTCGATTCTCAGGATTTTGGATTTTCGACAAATTGTGGGCTAAGAGTTGCTCCCATATTGGGACGAAGGTGAGGGATTGATTCGTCATGATGCGCGCGGGAAAGTTTGTTTTGATCGTCGGCCTGGTGGTCCTGGCAGCTGGTTGCCAGAGATTGTCCGGAGGCCGGAATTATGCCGAACCGCTGCCGGCGACCCCGACTACACCCGTAGGCTCGGGACAGCTTGCACCGCTTGATCCCAACGCGCCGGCCGGCGGTCTCAACGATCCGTCGGCTCAGCCGACCGACCTGGCCAGCAACCCGGTTGCAGCGCCTGCCGATGCCAAGGAAGTTGGCCGGACAGACCTTCTGGGTGGCTGGAAAATCACCTCCGCTGGCGACAACTGCATGGCCTTCATGACGCTGACAACATGGTCCGGCGGCTACCGTGCAAATACCAGAGGTTGTGCTTCGCCTGTATTGTCCGGGATCTCTGCATGGGATCTGAGTGGCAATCAGGTGGTTCTGAAGG
Source organism: Labrenzia sp. R5_0 (assembly GCF_017743835.1). Taxonomy (NCBI): domain Bacteria; kingdom Pseudomonadati; phylum Pseudomonadota; class Alphaproteobacteria; order Hyphomicrobiales; family Stappiaceae; genus Labrenzia; species Labrenzia sp. R5_0. The sequence goes on from NZ_JAGHRK010000003.1 coordinate 406,083, forward strand.
ACGGCACCGGCCTGATCGTTGCACAGCTTTACTCCAGCGCTTCCGGCCAGTTCAACGGTCAGACCTCTACCGGATCGCCGATCTCGCTGTACCGTTAAGGCCCCTCCGTATTTATGCTGGACAGCTCGCGCTATAGGTGTATATTTGCATAGCTACCGGAAAGGCTGTGCAAATGTCAAAATATGAACCACTGCGGGAACACTTGGCACGACTGGAAGATGTTGTCTGGGCGGCCAAGCTGAACGAAGTCGAAGATATCATAGGCTCGTCGCTGCCCAAGAGCGCCCGGGAACACCGGACATGGTGGGCAAATTCCGGCGGCAGTCTCGTTCACCAGAACGCCTGGCTTGATGCCGGCTGGCGGGTAGAGCGAACCGATCTCATGCGCGATGTCATCGTCTTCCGCCGGTTGCGCATCGGCGGAACCGTGGCCGGGGTGTCCGCCCGTATGGATCGGACCGCCAAGAATCCGCAGAAAACTGCAGAAAAGCGGCTCACCAAGGAAATGGCGGCCCTTCGTCAGCCTGCAACCGTAACGTTGCGCTCCGAATGGACCACGCTTGGCGATGTCCAGCGCACGCCCTGTTCCAATTCCATCATTCCGCAGGAGGGCGGCGTTGTGCGCTTTGCGGCCATGGAAGGCGACGAAGTCGTCACTGCCATCGTCGCAACCTTGTCGGTTCACAAGGCCTATCGCAGCCTGCGCATGGCGATGAAGGGTCTGGACGACGATACCGGCAGCCGTGTCGGCACGGAGCTGTTCAAGAAAGCCGGTTTCGATGCCGCCGCACCAATCGAATGCGATGTCGTCAAGTCCGGCAATGCCTGGCTGCTGACCGACGGTCGTGGCCGCAAGGCCAATCTGGACGACCAGTCCGAGTGTTATCTGGTTGCCCAGCTGCTCTATCTTCAGGAAGTTCAGAACGGTCGAAAGACAGCCCTTTACCTGCGCTAAGCGTTGTCTGAGTGCTTTTTGCGCTCAGCCGGGCACAGGCATGATGGCCGGGTCCAGTCAGGCCGAGCCGTTTGGGTGTTCATGATTGCGTTCCTCCCGCACAGGACCCCTCCCTGTGCCCTGCGCCCGTAACCCTCCCACCGGTTGCGGGCGCTGTTTGTTCAGAGGGCGTGCTGCCTTCCTGTTTCGAGTTCCTCAAGGCTTGGCCTGTGCTTTTCTGTCCCTAATCAGTGAATTTCGAACCGGGCTGCTGGGTGCAGTGTTCCGTTAAGTGGGGCAGTGATGGCGGCGCCGGAAGGAGCGTCATCGCTGGATCAGTCGCATACCTTCCGCTGAGAGCACGCCTTCGATGAAGGATGTCTTGCCGGAATTGTATGTTTCCCAGTCGGGGGTCGAACCGGCCTTGAGGGCAAGGCCCTGTTTCAATACGGCATAGCGCCCAGCAAGGCTGGCATCGCCGCGCAAGGCGTCGCGAAACTTGCGCCGCTGATCAGGTGAGGGGCAATCGGATGCACACAGACACAGCCGATGCGCGATAATCAGCTCGTGATTTTCCCTCTCGTTCGACCGGAGACCTGGTCCGGCTGGCCGGGTCATTTGCACTTCGTCTTCCCGAAAGCGGGCGCCGAGATCATGGTAGCAATACAGCAGGAGGTCGTTGCTGAGTGCAGCCGGTGAAAATCCGGGAGCCAGCGTTACATCGATATGAAGTTTGGGTTTGGCAATCAGCCCAGGGACGGCCGTGGACCCGACATGGTCCAGGCGCAGGGCCTTAGCTCCCAGGAGATGTCCGAGGTCGTCGATCAGCAGGTCAGCCTGGCGAAACCAGTCCGGATTATGTGGGAGCAACGGAATGGACATGAGGTCTGAAATCCTTAAATTTCAAACGGTTGAAAAACAAATCCGTAAGAATGTGTGATCGTATGCAACCATATCATGACTTGCATCTGCGACGTTTTGACCTTATTCCGCCGTGCAAATAGATACGTCCAAGACCCCATGAATTCTCATGGAGGGAGCAGCACCCTTGAAGATGGAACTGCCGGTCAACCGCGCCCTGAGCGCCCGCTACGACGCGCTCATCGCGTCGGGTGAGATCAAGGAAGACCCCGTGCAACGGGAGGCGGTGCGCCAGCTCGATCTCCTGAACACCCGTCTTGCCGAAACCCGCCTGGCCTCCAAGAAAAGTTCACTTGGCTGGCTGTTCGCCAACAAGAAGAACCAGCTCTGGGCCTCCGTACAGGGGCTGTACATGTGGGGCGGTGTCGGGCGCGGCAAGACGATGCTGATGGACCTCTTTTACGAGGTCACGGTCATCCGCCGCAAAAGGCGTGTGCATTTCCACGAATTCATGACCGATGTGCACGAGCGCATTCATGCCCACCGCCAGGCGCACAAGCGCGGCGAGGTCAAGGGTGACGATCCGATCCCGCCCGTGGCGAGCCAGATTGCCGAAGAAACGCGGCTGCTGCTGTTTGATGAGTTCTCGGTGACCGACATTGCCGATGCGATGATCCTCGGCCGCCTGTTCACCCAGCTTTTCGAGCGCGGCGTCATCGTTGTCGCCACGTCCAACGTCGAGCCGTCTCTCCTGTACAAGGACGGGCTCAATCGCCAGCTGTTCCTGCCCTTCATCAAGATGCTGACCTCCAAGGTGGAAGTGCTGCATCTGGACAGTCCGACGGATTACCGGCTGGAGAAGCTTGCTGGTGCGCCGGTCTATGTCACGCCTCTTGGCGAGAGTGCAAACGCCCAGATGGATGAGCTCTTTGCCAAGCTGACGCACGGCATGACACCGCATTCCGAAGAGCTGGAGAACAAGGGCCGCAAGATCGCCGTTCCCTGTGTCGCGGCCGGAGCGGCCAGGTTCACCTTCGACGACCTGTGCATGCAGCCGTTGGGGGCAAGTGATTATCTGCGCATCGCTCATGCCTTCGGCACGGTGTTTCTGGACAACGTGCCCGTGCTGTCCAAGGCGCGGCGCAACGAAGCCAAGCGCTTCATCAATCTGATCGATACGCTTTACGATAACGGCATCAAGCTGGTGGTATCGGCTGAGGCCGAGCCGCAGGATCTTTACGTCGGCGAGGACGGCACGGAAGCCTTTGAATTCGACCGGACAGCCTCCCGGTTGATCGAGATGCGGTCCGAGGCGTACCTTGCGGGAGAAAGACGACAAGTACACGCATAGGTCTGCATTCCCTATAGGTGAATTATGCAGGCGGGAAGATCTGAGAAAATTTGTCCGGCATCGCGCAATATTCTTTTGGCGAGGTTGCGCGGGCGGATCAAAGGGAGTAGTGCCATCCTCAGTCATCAGAGGATGGCATGGAGTTCCATCTTACGTAAAGGGAAACTTTCGAAATGGCGCGGAACAAGATTGCCTTGATCGGCTCTGGTCAGATCGGCGGCACGCTCGCACATCTGGCAGGTTTGAAGGAACTGGGAGACATCGTGCTCTTCGACATCGCGGAAGGTGTTCCGCAGGGTAAGGCGCTCGACCTGGCCGAGTCCTCCCCGGTCGATGGCTTCGATGCCAAAATGGCGGGTGCCAACAGCTACGAAGCCATCGAAGGCTCGGATGTTGTCATTGTGACCGCCGGTGTTCCGCGTAAACCCGGCATGAGCCGCGACGACCTTCTGGAAATCAACCTGAAGGTTATGGAGCAGGTTGGCGCCGGCATCGCAAAGTATGCCCCGAACGCATTCGTCATCTGCATCACCAACCCGCTCGACGCGATGGTCTGGGCCCTGCAGAAGTTCTCCGGTCTGCCGAAGAACAAGGTCGTCGGCATGGCAGGCGTACTGGATAGCGCCCGTTTCCGTTACTTCCTGGCAGACGAGTTCAACGTCTCCATCGAAGATGTGACCGCATTCGTTCTCGGCGGCCACGGCGACACCATGGTGCCGCTGACCCGCTACTCCACCGTTGCCGGCATCCCGCTCACCGATCTGGTCAAGATGGGCTGGTGCACCGCCGAGCGTCTGGAAGAAATCGTCCAGCGCACCCGTGACGGCGGCGCGGAGATCGTCGGCCTCCTGAAGACCGGCTCCGCTTTCTACGCACCTGCTGCTTCCGCCATCGCAATGGCCGAAAGCTACCTGAAGGACAAGAAGCGCGTTCTGCCGTGTGCAGCTGCTCTCGACGGTCAGTACGGCCTGAAGGACACCTATGTGGGCGTTCCGGTCGTGATCGGCGCCGATGGCGTCGAGCGCATCATCGAGATCGACCTGCAGGGCGACGAAAAGGCCAACTTCGACAAGTCTGTCGCTTCCGTCGACGGTCTGGTCGAGGCCTGCAAGAAAATTCAGCCGGCGCTCGCCTGAACCGGGCCCGCCTAAGGGAATTTGCGGCCGTTCTTCCTGCCGGGAAGAACGGTCCTCCGACAACGGGGGAAACACATGAACATTCATGAATACCAGGCCAAGGCCGTTCTGAAGGAATACGGTGCACCGGTGGCCGAAGGCGTTGCCATCTTCTCCGCCGACGAAGCCGAAGCAGCCGCCAAGAGCCTTCCGGGCCCGCTCTGGGTCGTGAAGTCGCAGATCCACGCTGGTGGCCGCGGCAAGGGCAAGTTCAAGGAACTGTCCGCTGATGCCAAGGGCGGTGTCCGTCTGGCTTTCTCGCTGGACGAAGTCACGTCCAACGCCAAGGAAATGCTCGGCAACACGCTGGTCACCAAACAGACCGGTGCCGCAGGCAAGGTAGTCAACCGTCTCTACATCGAAGACGGCGCCGACATCGAGCGTGAGCTTTACCTCTCCATTCTGGTCGACCGGACCGTTGGCCGCCCGGCTTTCGTTGTCTCCACCGAAGGTGGCATGGACATTGAAGCGGTTGCCGAAGAAACCCCTGAAAAGATCGTCACCCTGCCGATCGATCCGGAAACCGGTGTGACCGAAGCCGATGCCGCCAAGCTGTGCGACGCGCTGGAACTGACCGGTGCGGCACGCGAAGACGGCATGAAGCTGTTCCCGATCCTGCACACGGCTTTCGTCGAGAAGGACATGAGCCTTCTGGAAGTCAACCCGCTGATCGTCATGAAGGACGGCCGCCTGCGCGTACTGGACGCCAAGGTTTCCTTCGACGGCAACGCCCTGTTCCGTCATCCGGACATCATGGAGCTGCGCGACGTCACCGAGGAAGACGACAAGGAAATCGAGGCCTCCAAGTATGACCTCGCATATGTCGCTCTCGACGGTGACATCGGCTGCATGGTCAACGGTGCCGGCCTTGCCATGGCGACCATGGACATCATCAAGCTCTACGGCGCCGAGCCGGCCAACTTCCTCGATGTTGGCGGTGGCGCTTCCAAGGAGAAGGTGACGGCCGCGTTCAAGATCATCACGTCCGATCCGAACGTGAAGGGCATCCTGGTCAACATCTTCGGCGGCATCATGCGCTGCGACGTGATCGCGGAAGGCGTGGTTGCAGCCGTCAAGGAAGTCGGCCTGCAGGTTCCGCTCGTTGTTCGCCTGGAAGGCACCAACGTGGAACTCGGCAAGAAGATCATCAACGAAAGCGGTCTGAACGTGATCGCCGCTGACGATCTCGACGACGCCGCCCAGAAAATCGTGAAAGCCGTGAAGGGCTGAATGTGAAAACGGCAGCGCTCAAATTGCTTTGCTTAGCGGCTATTACGACCCTGGTTTCTGCCGGGGTGGCTGTTGCGCGCTGCCCGCTTGAGGACTTTGCCAAAGTCTGTCTCCATAATTCGAGCAAACAAGAACTGCTCACCTGGGTTGAAGCCAACGGCTGGAAGATCCTTGGTTCTGACGGTTCATTGTCAGGTGACGGATTCCTAAGACTACAATCTTCGGACGGACTGGTTTTCGTGTCGGATTTTGTGGATTTCGACCAAGTCGTTCACATGGAATGTTCGACAACGTTGGAAACTCCGGTGGGGTTCGAAAAGGGAATAGTCTCGGACAGTTCAGGTTTGGACGGGAAACAATTTGTTGTCGCACCACCGGCTTGGGGGGCTCCGACATTGCAATGCTTGAACATGAAAGATCAGCTTCAGGCTTTGCTTCCCACTGAAAGTGTCGTTTTGCAGGAAGCAGAAGGCGCTCTCAAATTACGGACCGAACTTGATGGAAACTATTTGATCGTTATCGCTTCTCAAGCGGCTCACAATGCCTCGCATTCCACTTTTACTGCGACCAAAATCATCTTTAGGGAAGGCAGCTAAATGTCCATCCTCGTCAATAAAGACACGAAAATCATCGTTCAGGGCCTGACCGGCAAGACCGGCACGTTCCACACGGAACAGGCACTTGAATATTACGGCACCAAGATGGTCGCCGGTGTGCACCCGAAAAAGGGTGGCGAAACCTGGTCTTCCGGTGTCGACAGCGCGGCCTCTCTGCCGATCTTTGCGAGCGTTGGCGAAGCCAGGGAAGCAACCGGTGCCGACGCCTCCGTGATCTACGTTCCGCCGGCAGGCGCGGGCGCCGCGATCATCGAGGCCATCGAAGCGGAAGTTCCGTTCATCGTCTGCATCACCGAAGGCATCCCGGTTGCCGACATGGTCAAGGTCAAGGCCAAGCTGGAGAAATCCAAGTCGCGCCTCCTCGGCCCGAACTGCCCCGGTATCCTGACCCCGGAAGAATGCAAGATCGGCATCATGCCGGGCTCCATCTTCAAGAAAGGCTCCGTCGGTGTTGTTTCCCGCTCCGGCACCCTTACTTATGAAGCTGTTTTCCAGACCACAAATGCCGGCCTCGGCCAGACGACGGCTGTCGGCATCGGCGGCGACCCGGTCAAGGGCACCGAGTTCATCGACGTCCTGGAAATGTTCCTGGCCGACGACGAAACCCAGTCGATCATCATGATCGGCGAAATCGGTGGCTCCGCGGAAGAAGACGCGGCGCAGTTCCTGAAGGACGAAGCCAAGCGCGGCCGGTCCAAGCCGATGGCTGGTTTCATCGCCGGACGAACAGCGCCTCCGGGCCGCACCATGGGCCACGCCGGTGCCGTTATTTCAGGCGGCAAGGGCGGTGCAGAAGACAAGATCGCTGCGATGGAAGCTGCTGGCATCAAGGTGTCACCGTCTCCTGCGAAGCTCGGCGAGACCCTTCTCGAAGTCTTGAAGGGCTGATTCTGCAAGAATCTTTAGCGATGGGGACGGAAACTGTTTACGTTTCCTGTCGCATGATGAAAGGATGGGTTCCGGCGCGGTTGACGTGCCGTAACCATTTTTCGAGGGGTCGGTGGAAACCATCGGCCATTGTAGGGAAACCGGCCGCGGGTCAATTTTTCGGGCCCGCCTAAACAAAAGGGCGGAGGATACCTCCGCTAAAGGACATGGCACGGCAGGAAGCGAACAACGTATTCGCACTGACGTCGTTGCTTTACGGCGCCAACGCAGCCTATATCGAAGACCTCTACGCACAGTACAAGACAGATCCGAGCTCGGTCGACGCCGAGTGGCAGGACTTCTTTGCGGCCTTCCAGGACGAGAAGGAAGCCGTGCTGAAAGAGGCTCGCGGGGCGACCTGGAAACGCAAGGACTGGCCGATCGAGGCCAATGGCGACCTCGTCAATGCATTCGACGGCAATTGGGGCCCGATTGAGCAGAAGCTCGGCGACAAACTGAAAAAGAAGGCTGAAGCCAAGGGCGAGCCGGTTTCGGATCAGGAAGTTCATCAGGCGACCCGCGATTCCGTTCGCGCCCTGATGATGATCCGCGCCTATCGCATGCGCGGCCATCTTCATGCAGATCTCGACCCCCTCGGCCTGGCCGGCAAGGGCGATCACGAGGAGCTGCATCCCTCCTCCTACGGCTTTACCGAAGCCGACTGGGACCACAAGATCTTCATCGACCACGTGCTGGGTCTGGAATACGCCACCATCCGCGAGATGATGGACATCCTGAAGCGGACCTATTGCTCGACGCTGGGTGTCGAGTTCATGCATATCTCCGATCCGGCGGCCAAGGCCTGGATCCAGGAGCGCATTGAAGGTCCGGACAAGCAGGTTGCCTTCACCACGGAAGGCAAGAAGGCGATCCTGAACAAGCTGGTCGAAGCCGAAGGTTTCGAAAAGTTTCTGGACGTCAAATACACCGGCACCAAGCGCTTCGGCCTGGATGGCGGTGAAGCGCTGATCCCGGCGCTGGAACAGATCATCAAACGCGGCGGCTCGATGGGCCTTAAGGAAATCGTGTTCGGCATGGCCCACCGCGGCCGCCTGAACGTGCTTTCCCAGGTGATGGCCAAGCCGCACCGGGCAATCTTCCACGAGTTCAAGGGCGGCTCCTACGCGCCGGACGATGTGGAAGGCTCCGGCGACGTGAAGTATCACCTCGGCGCGTCTTCCGACCGGACGTTCGACGGCAATGACGTGCACCTGTCGCTGACGGCAAACCCCTCGCACCTGGAAATCGTCAACCCGGTGGTTCTGGGCAAGGCGCGCGCCAAGCAGGATCAGCTGGCTGCCGACGAGAACGGCAATTTCGTCGATACGACCGAAATCGACCGCGGCACGGTTCTGCCGCTGCTGCTGCACGGCGACGCCGCATTCGCCGGCCAGGGCGTTGTTGCGGAATGCTTTGGCCTGTCCGCGCTGCGTGGCCACCGCACCGGCGGTTCGGTCCATGTGATCATCAACAACCAGATCGGCTTCACCACCAACCCGCGCTTCTCGCGGTCTTCGCCCTATCCGTCGGATATGGCGAAGGTGATCGAGGCACCGATCTTCCACGTCAACGCGGATGATCCGGAAGCCGTCGTCTTTGCGGCCAAGATCGCGATTGAATATCGCCAGACGTTCCATCGTCCGGTGGTCATCGACATGATCTGCTATCGCCGCTTCGGCCACAACGAGGGCGACGAGCCGGCGTTCACGCAGCCGATCATGTACCGCAAGATCCGCAAGCATGCGACGACGCTGCAGCTCTACTCCGAACGCCTGATCAAGGAAGGTGTTCTGACGCAGGACGAAGTCGAGCACATGAAAGCCGACTGGCGCAAGCATCTGGACGACGAGTTCGATGCCGGTCAGGCCTTCAAGCCGAACAAGGCCGACTGGCTGGACGGCAAGTGGGCAGGCATGAAACGGGCCGACGACGAGGACGATCCGCGTCGCGGTGAAACCGGTCTGCCAATGGATGAACTGAAGTCGATCGGCCGGGCTCTGACCCACGTGCCGGACGGTTTCAACATCCACCGCACGATCGCGCGCTTCATGAACCAGCGCGAGCGCATGATCGAGACCGGCGAAGGCATCGACTGGGCAACCGCTGAAGCGCTTGCCTTCGGTTCGCTGCTGAAGGAAGGCCACCCGGTGCGCCTGTCCGGTCAGGATTGCGAACGCGGCACGTTCTCGCAGCGCCATTCGGTTCTGTATGATCAGGAAGACGAGAGCCGGTACATTCCGCTCAACAACGTCTCTCCCGATCAGCAGCGCTACGAGGTCATCAACTCGATGCTCTCGGAAGAAGCCGTACTCGGCTTCGAATATGGCTACTCGCTGGCAGAGCCGCGTGCTCTGACACTCTGGGAAGCCCAGTTCGGCGATTTCGCCAACGGCGCCCAGGTGGTGTTCGACCAGTTCATCTCTTCGGGTGAGCGCAAGTGGCTGCGCATGTCCGGCCTCGTCTGCCTGCTGCCGCATGGCTACGAAGGTCAGGGACCTGAGCACTCTTCCGCCCGTCTGGAGCGTTACCTCCAGCTTTGCGCTGAAGACAACATGCAGGTTGCGAATTGTTCGACGCCGTCGAACTACTTCCACATCCTGCGTCGTCAGCTGCGCCGCGATATCCGCAAGCCGCTTATCCTCATGACGCCGAAATCCTTGCTGCGTCACAAGAAGGCGGTATCCACGCTGCAGGAACTCGGTCCGGAGTCCTCCTTCCACCGTCTGTTGTGGGACGACTGGGGCCCCAACCTGAATTCGGAAGGCAAGCTGGTTTCAGACGACAAGATCCGGCGCGTCGTGATGTGCTCGGGCAAGGTCTACTACGATCTGTTCGAAGAGCGCGAAAAGCGCGGCGTCAACGACGTCTACCTGCTCCGCGTCGAACAGCTCTATCCGTTCCCGAAAAAGGCGCTGATGCTGGAACTAGCGCGCTTCCCGCAGGCCGAAATGGTCTGGTGTCAGGAAGAGCCCAAGAACATGGGCAGCTGGTTCTTCGTCGAGTCCTACATCGAATGGGTCCTGGAGCAGATCGACGCCAAGCACAAGCGCCCGCGCTATGCTGGCCGCAATGCGATGGCATCGACCGCAACCGGCCTGATGTCCTCGCATCTGGCGCAGTTGCAGGCGTTCCTCGAAGAGGCTCTGGGAAGTTAGTCACAAGAGGGCCTTCGGGCCCTCTTTCAAAAATTTGGCCAGGTAATTTTAAGAGAAGGCGACCATGGCAACCGAAATTCGCGTCCCCACGCTGGGTGAATCCGTTTCCGAAGCGACTATTGCGCAGTGGTTCAAGAAACCGGGCGACGCCGTCAGCCAGGACGAGCCCCTTGTGGAACTGGAAACCGACAAGGTAACCGTCGAAGTTCCGGCACCGGCCGCGGGCACGCTGGAAAGCATCGTGGTCAAGGAAGGCGACACCGTTGAGGTCGGCGCCCTGCTCGGTCAGATCGCAGAAGGCGCCGGTGCTCCGGCCGCGAAGGCTGAAGCGGCTCCGGCAAAGGCTGACGCCAAGGCCGAAACCAAATCCGAAAAGGCTCAGCTGGTCGATGTCGTCACGCCGAGCGCGGGCGAATCCGTCACCGAGGCGGAAGTCGGCGAATGGAGCGTGAAGGTCGGTGATGTGGTCAAGGCCGACGACACGCTGGTGGAACTGGAAACCGACAAGGCGGCCCAGGAAGTTCCGGCCCCGGTTGCCGGCACCATCGTCAAGATCGCAGTCGAAACCGGTACGACCGTTGAGCCCGGCGTTCTGCTCTGCCAGATCGATCCGTCAGGCGAAGGTGCTGCCGCCGCTCCGGCAGCCGCTGCACCGGCCCCGGCTGCGTCCGCTCCGGCCGCAAGCGGCGGGTCTTCCATGCCGCCGGCTCCGTCTGCTCAGAAGATGATGGCTGAAAACAACCTTTCCGCCGACCAGGTTGCCGGGTCCGGCAAGCGTGGTCAGGTACTGAAGGAAGACGTCATCAACGCGATCGCCTCCGGTGCAACCTCTTCGTCGGCAGCCCCGTCGGCTGCTCCCGTTGCCCGTGGCCCGGTTGCCGCCCAGGACGAAATTCGCGAAGAACGCGTTCGCATGACCAAGCTGCGCCAGACCATTGCGCGCCGCCTGAAAGACGCACAGAACTCCGCGGCCATGCTTACCACCTACAACGAAGTGGACATGGGCCCGGTCATGGAACTGCGCAAGCAGTACAAGGACCTGTTTGAGAAGAAACACGGCGTCAAGCTCGGCTTCATGGGCTTCTTCACCAAGGCGGTGACCCATGCGCTGAAAGAGATCCCGGCAGTCAATGCCGAGATCGATGGCACTGACATCATCTACAAGAACTTCTGCCACATCGGCGTCGCCGTCGGCACGGACAAGGGCCTTGTGGTTCCGGTTGTGCGCGACGCGGACCAGATGTCCATCGCAGAGATCGAGCAGGAAATCGGCAATCTCGGCCGCAAGGCGCGCGACGGCAAGCTGGGCATGGCTGATATGTCCGGCGGCACCTTCACCATCTCCAATGGCGGGGTGTATGGTTCGCTGATGTCTTCGCCGATCCTGAACGCGCCGCAGTCCGGTATCCTGGGCATGCACAAGATCCAGGAACGTCCGATGGCTGTGAACGGCCAGGTGGTGATCCGCCCGATGATGTATCTGGCGCTCTCCTATGACCACCGGATTGTCGACGGCAAGGAAGCCGTGACCTTCCTGGTTCGCGTCAAGGAAAGCCTGGAAGATCCGCAGCGTCTGGTTCTGGATCTCTGATCCGGTTCAGTGCCTAGCTTGTGCCTTGCCGGGAACGCCCCGGCAGGGTACCCGGACATATTAAGGTTGCCTGGCCAGCGGCGTTCCAGCTCTCGCGGTTGAATGCCCGTCGGTCTGGCCCAGGAGGAGCCGCATTGTGAGCCTGGAATTTCTGATTACTGCTCTTGTCGTGGTGCTCGTTCCGGGCACCGGTGTTGTTTATACGGTTGCCGTCGGGCTTGGCAGAGGCCGTCAGGCATCCGTTGCCGCGGCCTTCGGCTGCACTCTCGGTATCATTCCCGCAATTCTGGCGTCCGTCGTGGGCCTGGCGGCGCTGATGCACACCAGTGCCCTGGTGTTCCAGGGCGTGAAATACGCCGGTGTCGCCTATCTTCTCTACCTTGCCTGGCAGACGCTGAAAGACAGCGGACCGATGGAACTGAAAGCCGACAGGGGATCGCGCAAGAGTTTCCTTGCAACGGCGCGCACCGGCTTCCTGATCAACATCCTCAATCCCAAGCTGACGGTATTCTTCCTCGCCTTCCTGCCGCAATTCGTCAGCCATGATGCCGTCAATCCAACGCTCGACATGCTGCTGATGGGCGGCGTCTTCATGGCAATGACCTTCGTTGTCTTTGTCATCTATGGCGCGTTTGCTTCACTGGTCGGCGAGAAAGTGTTGAAGAGCGATCGCGTGATGGTCTGGATGCGCCGGACCGTGGCTGCAACCTTTGCCGGGTTCGGCTTGCGGCTGGCTCTGGCGGAGCAATAATCGGATCATCGCCGACACGGTGTGAGACGGTCAGGAGGAACAGGAATATGAACGCCATAAAGCGTTATGCCCTTTCGGTTGTTCTTGTCGTCTGGACCGTCCTCGGACTGATAGTCGCTTCGCACGCAAGCGAGCAACGCACTGCGCTTGTGATCGGAAACGCGCAATATGGCTATGGCCCGCTCGCCAATCCGGTCAATGACGCTCTGGCCATCGCCCGCGCCCTCGACAAGGCGGGTTTCGAGGTCATCCTTCAGACTGACGCCAACCGTGATGCCATGGAACAGGCGATCCGGGCCTTCGGTGATCGGCTGAAAAAGGAGGGTGGCGTCGGCCTGTTCTATTACGCCGGCCACGGTATCCAGATTAAGGGCGAAAACTACCTGCTGCCTGTGGCAGGGGATGCGCCGGCGGACGAGGTCCTGCAGCAGCAGTCGGTCGCGGTCAGCGAGGCCGTGGAAGTAATGACGTCGTCCCATGACGGGCTCAACATCGTCGTGCTGGACGCTTGCCGCAACAATCCCCTCGGTGGGGCATCGTCCGGCCTGTCGCGGATCGACAGCAATGCGCGCCTGTTCGTCTCATATTCGACCTCACCTGGCTCCGTGGCTCTGGACGGGCAGGGCAGCAACAGCCCTTTCACCAAGCATCTGGCCAGCGCCATCGCGACCCCGGCGCTCAATCTGGAAGAAACCTTCAAGCGCACGCTGAAGGGTGTCTTCCAGGAAACGAACGGCCAGCAAACGCCCTGGATTTCCTCGTCCTTCTTCGGAGATTTCACCTTCGTTGACGGCGGCACGGATAATCCGGCAGGATCGGTGCCCAAGATGGCCGCTCTTGCGGCAATCGGAACCGCGCTCAAGGAGAGCACCGCGCGCACCGGTCCGGCCCGCCAGATCTCGGGTGTTTACCGGGTTGAGGGAACCAACCCGAACGGAACGACCTACGACGGCATGCTGGCAATCACGCCGGAAGACCGGAATGTGCGGCTCACCTGGTGGATCGGGACCGACGTTTTCACCGGCGTCGGCGAGTTCGCCGGCCGCATGCTGGTGGTCAACTGGGGAGACAAGCACCCTGTCGTCTATTCCTTCACTGGCGCGGAAACGCTGGACGGTGAATGGGCGGACGGCTCGGCCAGCGAAAAGCTGACGCTCTATTCGCGCACTGCACCGGTCGAGGCGGAAGGGCTGACTGGCAACTATTCGGTTGCCGGCCGAAACCCGGACGGCACGACATATGACGGTACGGTCGTGTTGACGCAGCAGGGCCGGACATTCACGCTGATCTGGACAGTCGGCACCGACAGCTATCGCGGCGTGGGCGAACTGGACGGCAACGTGCTGACAGTGGACTGGGGCGACAAGACGCCGGTGGTTTACGCGGTCATGGCGGACGGGCATTTGAAAGGCCTCTGGGCCGCGGGCCGCGGCGCTGAAGAACTGACGCGCATTCAAGGGCAATAGGAACGGGAGCCGGTGGGAATTCATGACTGACACGGTTGTATTGGTAACGGGCGGGAGCCGGGGGATCGGCGCTGCCGTCAGCCGCAAGGTTGCGGCGCTCGGTCACAAGGTGATCGTCAACTACACGCACAACCAGGCTGCCGCCGATGCTCTTGTCGAGGAAATCAAGGCGGCCGGCGGCGAGGCCGTGGCAGTTCAGGGGGACGTCCAGAACGAAGCCGACGTGCTGCATCTTTTCGCCGAAGCCGACAAGCTCGGCACCCTCAAGGGCCTGGTCAACAATGCCGGTGTTGTCGACTATTCCCAGCGCGTCGATGAAATGACCCTGGAACGTCTGACACGAATGTTCTCCATCAACGTGATCGGCGCCTTCCTGTGTGCCCGCGAAGCGGTCAGGCGCATGTCGACCAAGCATGGCGGCACCGGTGGTGTGATCGTCAATCTCGGGTCTGCAGCCTCCAAGCTGGGGTCACCTTCCCAATATGTCGACTACGCGGCCTCCAAGGGGGCGATCGATACCATGACTGTCGGATTGGCGCTGGAAGTTGCCGACGAAGGTGTTCGCGTCAACGGTATTCGCCCCGGCATTATCGACACCGATATCCACGCCTCGGGCGGCCATCCTGACCGGGTGGCCCAGCTCAGGTCCAAACTGCCGATGAAACGTGCCGGAACCGCCGACGAGGTGGCCGAAGCGATTCTGTGGCTTCTCTCCGACCAGTCCAGCTATACGACCGGTGCCATCCTCGATGTCTCCGGCGGCCGGGCAATCCTTCCCTAACCCCCATTCAAACCAGAAATGAAAGAGGCAAAGGCGACCAAAATGTCCCAATATGATCTCGTCGTCATCGGAACCGGTCCTGGCGGCTACGTCTGCGCGATCAAGGCTGCGCAGCTCGGCCTGAAAACGGCTGTCGTCGAAAAACGCGCAACGCTTGGCGGCACCTGCCTCAACATCGGCTGCATTCCGTCCAAGGCGCTGCTGCATGCCTCGGAAATGTTCGAGGAAGCCGGCCACGGTTTCGAAAAACTCGGCATCAAGGTCGCGAAGCCCAAGCTCGATCTGCCGGCCATGATGGAACACAAGACCGGTGTGGTCGATGCCAATGTGAACGGCGTTGCCTTCCTGATGAAGAAGAACAAGATCGACGTTCACACCGGTACCGGCAAGATCCTAGCCAAAGGCAAGGTCGAGGTTACCGATGCCGACGGCAAGGCAAGCGTACTGGAAACGAAGAACATCGTGATTGCCACCGGTTCCGACGTCATGCCGCTGCCGGGTGTCGAGATCGACGAGAAGCAGGTGGTCTCTTCCACCGGCGCTCTGGAACTGGACAAGGTGCCTGGCAAGCTGCTCGTCGTCGGTGGTGGTGTCATCGGCCTTGAACTCGGCTCCGTCTGGAACCGTCTCGGGTCGGAAGTGACCGTGGTGGAGTTCATGGACAAGATCCTCGGCCCGATGGACGGTGACGTTTCCAAGAACTTCCAGCGCATGCTGAAAAAGCAGGGCATGGAATTCAAGCTGTCCTCCAAGGTCACGGGCGTCGAAAAGAAAGGCAAGGGCCTTGCCGTGACTGTCGAGCCGGCAAAGGGTGGCGATGCGCAGGTTCTCGAGGCCGACATCGTTCTGGTTGCCATCGGTCGCCGTCCATACACGGAAGGCCTGGGCCTTGATGGGGCAGGTGTTGCCTTGGACGAGCGCGGCCGTGTCAAGATCGACACCCACTACAAGACCAATGTCGACGGCATCTACGCCATCGGCGATGTGGTCGTCGGTCCGATGCTGGCCCACAAAGCCGAGGACGAAGGCGTTGCCGTTGCCGAAATGCTGGCGGGCCAGGCTGGTCACGTGAACTATGATGTCATCCCGGGTGTTGTCTACACCCAGCCGGAAGTCGCTTCCGTCGGCAAGACCGAGGAAGAACTGAAGGCGGCCGGCGTCGAGTACAAGACCGGCAAATTTGTCTTCTCCGCAAACGGCCGCGCGCGCGCCATGAACAAGACCGACGGTTTTGCCAAGGTTCTGGCGGACGCAAAGACCGACCGCGTGCTTGGTGTTCACATCGTCGGCTTCGGTGCCGGTGAGATGATCCACGAAGCTGCTGTCCTTATGGAGTTCGGTGGATCTTCCGAAGACCTTGCACGCACCTGCCACGCCCACCCGACCATGTCGGAAGCGGTCAAGGAAGCAGCCCTCGGCGCATTTGCGAAGTCGATCCACGCGTAATCAACGCTTGAACGATGTCTTTTCGATATCGGTTCGGGGCATCCGGTCACCGGGTGCCCCGTAACATTTTTGTTGGATCTGCCGTCCTGCGGACCGGCAGACGCCATTCAAGTTTGAAGATCTGCAAGTAAACGTAAAAAATACCGCGCATCTGCAACTAATGCGCTAGAGTGTTGTCCTGTCAGGGGTGGTGCATTTCAACAAAAGGCAGGAGATGCTTTGCTTGAAAGGCAACGGGGCAACAATCAAAATCTGAATCTCACCCGCGGCTGGCTGCCAGTCGTTGCAGGGGGCGTATTGCCGTTGGTTTGCGGCCTGGTGTTTTTCTGGCCGGAGCGAACCATTCCCTACGTGGATGACCTCTTCTTTATTCCCTGGGCATCCGAATTTGCGCAAACGGGCCGTCACTTGAATCCGCTTCTTGCGGTCCAGTTCCCGGGGCTGGAATCCTATCATCTCCAGCCAAGGCTTCATTTCATTCTGTCCGGCTGGTTTTTGAAAGCCGCGGGGATCAGCACCGCGACAATCGTCCTGTACGAATTCCTCTGTTACGTGGCGACCAGCCTGGTCTTCGTGGTGTTCTGCCTCAGATTGAACCTTCGCACCGCTGCGCTTTTCACGCCGTTGATCTTTGCGCCCATGTATGTCGTTTCCGGCTTCCGGCTGGAACTGACGGGTTCATTCTTCTGGATGCTCGGGCTGCTGCTGGTCCTGCCGGTTGCAGTCAGGGCAGGTACGGGTGACACGCGGCAGACCGGTCTGGAAACTGTTTCCGCCGTTGCGGGTACCGCGCTTCTGGGAATTGCTCCGCTGACTGCACTGTCCATGCTTGCCTGGAGTGTTGGCGTCATTGCCGTTCTTCAGATCTGGAGGCTCAGGACGCGGCAGGCAAGCCTCGTTCGTGTGCTGAGTGAAGGCCTTGTCGCCCTCGCGATTGCCGTTGCCCTGTTTGCGGTCTCGGTGAACTTCGAGTTCGCCGAATTTTTCCGGCAGATCGCCTATCACTCCAGCCGGTCACATGGCTCCGGCAAGTTCAATGTGGAAGCGATCTTCCGGGCTGCCATGTTTGCAGGCGTATCTTGGGCTGTGTTCCGCAAGTCCCGCACCGCCGGGATGATCGGCTTTTGCCTTGCCGCTGGACAATTCTTCGGCGCCTTCGTGCATGACCGGCCGCTGATCCGGAATCTTGCGGCCGCAATGTTGTTTCTGCTGGCGGTCGACGTGCTGTTGAAAGACCGCTGGCACAGGGTGAAGCTTGGCCTTTGCGCCGCCTTGGTGCTGGCGCTTTCCTCCAACTTCATCGTTTTCTATGTGCTGTCGAAACCTTTGCCGAACAGGCAAGCTGTGGTCGAGGCCTACCGGCAGGATCTGGCGGATGGAAAGCGGGTCTTTATCGACGAAACGATGGCCCACCATTTTCTGGACCAGAAAACGTCCGGTGCCCTGTCCTGGACCTGGGGAGGCACATTTCCCAAGGGGCGGCCGACCAGTATGGGAGACCTGAAGGAAGGCGACGTCTGGTATGTCAGCGAATATACCCTGCTCGGCTACCTGAAGGGCAGGCATGACGTTGCTGAAAGGGTTTGGCCGAAGAACGACTATCCCCACGTCCTCCAGTTCTCCTGCATTCTGGGCCGTCATTCCTGTAATCTGCCTGCCAAACGCTGGACAATGATGCGCCTGGAAAGGCTAGGGGGAACGGTGATGGCAACGGAACTCGGCTCAGGCGCCGGACCAAGACCGATAGACGAAAGCTAGCAGCACAGTCCCTGGCGGCTGCCACCGGAACGAACATGCGTGCCGTAGGGGAGACACGGGACTGGACAATGCTTGCCTGAAGCCGGGCAAAAAGGCTTGTCAGTGCTCCTTCAGGCAGAGGCCATGGTCGCCGAAAGCCTTCAGAACGTTGCATTCGGTCACCGTGTGGTCGCCTTCGCAGCTTGTTGCGATGCGCTTCAACTCCGCCTCCAGTTTGCGCAGGTGGGCAATCCGCTGGCGCACTGCCTTCAACTGATCTTCGGCAATCCGGTTGGCGGTTTCGCAGGGTTTGTCCGGATGCTGGCTGAGGTCTATCAGATCGCGGATGGCCGGCATTGGCAGGCCGAGGTCGCGGCAATGCTTTATGAAGCCAAGCCTTTCCAGGTCGCAGGACCGGTAGCGCCTCTGGTTGCCCTCGCTGCGGATCGGCGCTTCCAGCAGGCCTTCCTTTTCGTAATAGCGAATCGTCGGAACCTTTACGCCGGTCCGTCTTGAAAGGTCACCAATTGAAAAATCCATAAAAAGCCTCTTGAAGCTCTAGTCGCTATAGCAATTACAAGGGACAGGAACCGAAAATCAAGCGACTCGAACAAGGAGTGCATCATGGGTGCCTGTTGCGGACATTCCCACGGAACATTTGACGGAATGTCGAAGGACTATCGCCGCCGGCTCTGGCTGGTGATCGCGTTGAACGGTGGCATGTTCATCGTCGAGATGATTGCCGGCCAGGCAGCCGGCTCAAAGGCACTGCAGGCCGACGCCCTCGATTTCTTCGGCGACGCGGTCACCTACGGCATATCATTGGCTGTCATTGGCGCATCGCTGAAGACCCGGGCCCTGGCCGCGCTTGCAAAGGGCACAAGCCTGTTTCTGATGGGCGTCTGGGTGGCTGCCACCACGCTTTATCAGGTGTTCGTGCTTGGCGTACCGCAGGCCGCGGTGATGGGCTCCATCGGCTTTCTGGCGCTGGCCGTAAACCTTGCCAGTGTCCTGCTGCTGGTCCGATACAAGGATGGTGATGCCAATGTGCGCTCCGTCTGGCTGTGTTCGCGCAACGATGCCATAGGCAACGTCGCCGTCATGCTGGCGGCCGCCGGTGTCTGGGGAACGGCAAGCGCCTGGCCGGACCTGATTGTCGCCGGTCTCATGGCGGCTCTCTTCGTCAGTTCCTCCGTCCAGATCCTGAGCCAGGCCATAAAGGAATACCGGCACAAGACGGAGCACGAAGTGGCGGCTGAATAATTCGCCCTTGCCAGAACATGACTCAAGCGGTGGTGCTTCCCAGATGCACCACCGTTATTTCCGGAGGAACACCGAATCGGACCGGCAGGATCGAGCAGCCAAGACCTCCGGAAACGATGAGGTGGCGGGGCTCCGTTTCAAGGCCCAGATGCCTTGCCAGCTTCGTCCCTTCCGTTTCAACGATGTGGCCATAGGCGTAGCTTTTGACGCTGCGTTTGGGAAAGGCCGGTTTGTAGCCGAAACAGTTGACCTGCCCGCCATGGGTGTGACCGCTGAGCGTCAGGCTGACGCGGCCCGGCACTTCGCGGATGATGTCGGGCTCATGTGCCATCAGCAGCACGGGCGCATCGTCCGTCACCTGAGCAAGCGTGCCGGTCAGGTCATCCAAACCTTTCCAGCGGTGCCGCTTGATCTTGCGGTGCGGTCTCAGCGCCAGCTGGTCGTCGATGCCGGCAAGCCAGAAAGCCTGGCCGTCCTTCTCGAACCGTTGAGCCCGGTTCTGGTAAAGGGGAATGCCGGCGTTCAGCAGCGCCTGGCCATATCTGGTCGGCCCACCGCCAGTCAGCTGCGCGTCCGCGTCGTCCCACCAGTCGTGATTGCCGAGAATGGCGTGGGTCCCGAGCGGGGCCGACAGATCACCGAAGAGATCAGCCCACGCCTGTGGCGGGATCGGGTCGTATTGCCATTTGTGGCTGGCCACATAGTCGCCCAGCATCAGGATGATGTCAGGCTTCAGCGCGTTGGTCTGCCGGACTATGGAGCGAACCCGCTCCAGCCCCATCCAGGGATCGCAGACATGCGGGTCGGCTATCAGCGCGGCTTTCAGTTTCAGCCCTCTGGGCCATCGTGGAGGCGTCAGGTGATAATGCTTCAGGCTGAGCCGAAAAGGCTCAACGCCAATCGCATAAGCAGGAGCAGAAACGGCACCCAGCATTGCGATGCCACAGGTTTGCAGGAAACGGCGTCTGGAAATCATGAGACTGTATCAACCGGTTCTTCAGGATAATCCCGAGTGAACCGGGCTATTGAGGCGTCGGTACGGCCCGATAAAGGCAGGTTTCAGCAGATTTCGTGCAGACGGTATTCAGCCGAAAAAAAGCCCGCTGCGGAGCAGCGGGTCTTGGTCTGGAGCTTGTTTACCGGTGGGGGTCACTCCGACACGGCTTCGCCGGTGGTCGGCTGAATTACGGTCTCGCTTACGATTGCATCGCTGAGATCGTTGGTGGCGATAGCCACATCCGAGTCGGTGTCCGGGAGGACGGGCGTTTCCGCCACTGTCATCTGTTTGGACTGGGCTGTCTTGTTCCAGCTGCATGCAGCGGCCGGTGCAATTGCAAACGCGGTTACGGCAAGGGCCGCAATGCCGGTGCTCAATAGGCGCATGTTACATCTCCGTCCGTTGGCCTGCGCTACACTTGCGCAGTCTTACGTAAGGTAAGGAAAAACGGAGGTCTGACAAGGAAAAAGCGAAAGGCGATTGTCGTCGCACTGCCCTGACCGGTTACTCGCGCTGGAGATTGTAGGTGGTCTCGGTTCGCGGTTCGGACAGATCGTTGACGACGTTGATCACGTGAACATCCAGAAGCTCGCCAAAGGCCCGCAATGTCAGTTGCTTGCTGCTCAAGAAACCGATCAGCAGCACCTGGATGGCACCATCTGAGCGCATTTCCCCTTTGGTCCAGCCCCACTTGCAGTCACGCGGGATGCAGGAGGTGAATGCGCGTACGCGCACATGCACCGCTTCATTCTCGCAGCGGCTTTCCACCTCGACGCGCGAGATCTCCTTCGGTTTGGCATTCGCATTGACCCAGACGCCGTCTTCGGGAAGTGGACAGTAGACGCGCTGCGCCAGCGAGGGCGCTGCCGACAGTAGAAGAAGACCGGCTGCGAGTAGTATCAGACGCATTCGTTATCTCCCGGCGAAACAGGCTGTTTCAGCAACCTAACCGTTTGTGGCGGAAGCGGCTACAACGGAGTTGGAACTAACATGGGAATCGAATGAAATTCCCCGCAAACAACAGAGACTTATCATGCAATCACTCGAAACGTCGCGGTTTCGTCTGCGCTTGCCGGAAGAACCGGACTATCCAGTCTACAAGGCGTTCTTCGAGAACGGCGAGGCCTCACACTTCTATGGTGGGCCGTTGCGCGCGGGCTCTGCCTGGCGCGTGCTGGCAAACCACCTCGGCCACTGGCAACTGCGCGGCTATGGCATGTGGGTTATCGAACCGAAAACGGGGGCAGATATCATCGGTGGTTGCGGCTTCGTTTGGCCCGAAGGCTGGCCAAGACGGGAGCTGACCTGGTGGCTGATGCCCCAGGCACGCGGCACCGGTGCAGCCGTGGAAGTCTCGCAGGCGGCAATCCGCCATGCTTACGAAGTGTATGGCTGGCCTCTGGTTGAAACGCATATGAAGGATGACAACGAGGCAGCAAGGGGACTGGTGCGCAAACTTGGCGGCGAGCCGATTGCGCGCGAGATGTTTCCTGATGGCAAGGAAAGGACAGTCTACGGATTTCCGAAACCTGACGGATCCTAACGGCGCGGATGAGCCTTGTCGTAGGCAGACAGGAGATGGGCGCTGTCGATTTCCGTATAGATCTGCGTTGAGGCAAGACTGGCGTGGCCGAGCAGTTCCTGGATAGTCCTGAGATCACCGCCGCCAGCCAGCAGATGTGTGGCAAAGGAATGGCGCAGGGCATGCGGGGTCGCGCTGTCCGGCAGGCCCAATGCACCGCGCAGGCGTGCCATGGCCAGCTGGATCATGCGCGGGTTCAGCGGACCGCCGCGGGCACCGAGAAACAGGGGGCCATCGGGCGAAATCGCATAAGGGCAAAGTTTCAGATAGTGCTCCACCGCCTGGCAGACCGCCGGCAGGATCGGGACAATCCGCTCCTTGCCGCCTTTGCCGACGACACGAAGTGTCTTCGTTCCGTTTTTGGGGGCCATGGCACCGGTCAGCGACAACGCTTCCGAAATCCGCAGGCCGCAGCCGTAGAGCAGGGTCAGGACGGCGGCGTTGCGGGCTTCCAGCCACGGCTCGCGTTCCATCGCCAGGTCACCGCTGGTCACGTCGATGGCGTCCTTGGAGGAGACGGGTTTCGGCAGGGATCGGGCCTGCCGTGGTGGCCGCACGGCGGAAGACGCCGCAGCGTTCACTTCGCCCCGCCGCTCCAGGTACCTGAGGAACGACCGGATCCCGGCAAGGCCGCGGGCGAGCGATCGGCTCTGGGCACCGTCACGGCGGCGGCTTGCCAGAAAACCTCGAAAGTCGGCCGGGCGGAGCGCCGCAATTTCCTTGAGGTCCGGTGCCCCGCCCAGATGGTTGGTCAGGAACCGCAGGAACTGGCGCAGGTCGCGTTCGTAGGCAAGCAGGGTCTTGTCGGAAAGGCGTCGCTCATCGGACAGGTGGTCAAGCCACTGGTCGATGCGGCGGTTGAGTTCCGGCCGGGCGGTGACGAGCAGCGATTCGGATTTGGAGGATGCGGCACACATGGTGCCAATGTGATGCCGGATCCCCAACGGTTCCGTTAACATCGCGCCACATGGCGGCTATTTTTCGTCAAACCGGCCGACAGATGGTCCTCCCCCACCAGGAGGTGAACAGGACCGTCGAGATCTCCGAGCCTGATCGACTTGTCCCCCAACACCAGGCAAAAAAGGAATTGGAGCGTCCTGTTGCCCTTGGCAGGCACTGGAAACGGCAAACAAAAACGGCCCGGAAATCCGGGCCGTTCGTTTGTCTGAAAGGTCGGTGATCAGAGAATGCTCTGGCCGGTCTTGGCCCAATCGGCCAGGAAAGCTTCAAGGCCCTTGTCGGTCAGCGGATGCTTGACCAGTGCCTTCAGCGTTGCCGGCGGTACGGTCGCGACGTCGGCGCCGATGATGGCGCAATCCTTCACGTGGTTCGGCGTGCGGATCGACGCAGCCAGAATTTCCGTGTCGAAGCCGTAGTTGTCGTAGATCACGCGGATTTCGCGGATCAGCTCAAGCCCGTCGGCATGAATATCATCCAGACGGCCGATGAACGGCGAAATGTAGGTTGCGCCGGCCTTGGCTGCGAGCAGGGCCTGGTTGGCCGAGAAGCACAGGGTGACGTTGGTCTTGGTGCCTTCTTCGGTCAGCTGCTTGCACGCCTTCAGGCCATCGAACGTCAACGGCAGCTTGATGACCACGTTGTTTGCGATCGCGCCAAGGACGTGCGCTTCCTTCATGATCGTGTCGAAATCGGTTGCGGCCACTTCGGCGGAAACATCGCCTTCGGTGATGGCGCAGATTTCTGCGATGACTTCCTTGAAGTCCCGACCGGACTTTGCGATCAGCGAGGGGTTGGTGGTGACACCGTCAAGGAGGCCGGTTGCTTCCAGTTCCTTGATTTCAGCCGTGTCGGCCGTATCGACGAAGAATTTCATCTGTCTTTACTCCATGTAGGGCTACCGGAGCGTCGCCGGAAACCTGGTCCCGGCTAGCGGGACAAAACGATTGCGTGGTCAGCTGGGCTCTCTTTACCCTAGGATGATGACAAGAAGAACCCCTGATTCTCTGGTGGACGAAATTTTTGCGGTACGTACCTCAAGAATGGCGAGGCTTGATCCCGGCGACCGGACGGGCAATGTCACGCCAGGGTTCGAGCCGTGCAAGGCGCATGGTTTCGCGGCCGTTCCCGGAGCGATGAGGACCTGACACCCAGTGCTGTTCGACGATCCAGACTTCCAGGAAACCATTGCCAGCGTGCTGGTGCCGGTCGCGGTTGCGGGGGCCTATACCTACAAGGTGCCGCCCGGCCAGTCCGTGGTTCCGGGCACCATCGTCAAGGTGCCGCTCGGCCCGCGCGAGGTGATCGGCGCTGTCTGGGATATCGAGCCGGACGCGGCCATCAATCCAAAGAAACTGAAGACCATTTCCCATGTCTACGACAAGACGCCGCCGCTTGATGATGATCTGCGCCGGTTCGTCGACTGGGTAGCGAACTGGACACTTGGCGCTCCGGGGATGGTGCTGCGCATGGTGTTGCGGTCCGAAGAAGCGCTGGAGCCGGAGGCACCCGTTCCCGGTGTCCGCCGTATCGAAGGTGCCGAGCCGGATCGTCTGACGCCGGCACGCGGGCGCGTTCTGGCGACCATGGAAGACGGCTTTGCCTGGACGAAAAGCGGCCTTGCCCATGCTGCCGGCGTGTCCGCTTCCGTCATCGACGGCCTGCTTCAGCAAGATGTCCTGGAAACCGTCCTGATGCCGGCGGCTCCTCCGCCGCCGAAACCGCAACTGGACTACGCGCAAAAACCGCTGACCCCGGCGCAGCAGGCCGCGGCAGACGGCCTGACGGCCTGTTTCGGCAAGGGTGGGGCCGTTGCCCTGATCGACGGTGTCACCGGCTCGGGCAAGACGGAAGTCTATTTCGAGGCGATTGCCGAAGCCTTGCGCCGGGGAAAGCAGGCGCTGGTGCTGCTGCCTGAAATCGCACTCACCGAACAGTTCCTGCGGCGCTTCGAACAACGCTTCGGGGTCTATCCGGCCGAGTGGCATTCCCAGATCACGGTCAAGAACCGCTCGCGGGTCTGGCGCGGGGTGGCCTCCGGAGATGTGCGGGTGGTGATAGGGGCCCGCTCCTCGCTGTTTCTGCCGTTCAAGGAACTGGGCCTGATCATCGTGGACGAAGAACACGATGCGGCCTTCAAGCAGGACGACCGGGTGCCTTACAGCGCACGCGACATGGCTGTTGTCCGCGGCCATCTCTCCGGCTTCCCTGTTGTATTGGCTTCGGCGACGCCATCCGTGGAAAGCATCGTCAACGCAGAGGTCGGCCGCTACAAGCTGTTCGAGCTGCCCGAACGGGCATCCGGTGCTGCCCTGCCGGACCTCATGGCCATCGATATGCGCCAGGACGGGCCGGAACGGGGACGCTGGCTGGCACCTGGCCTGGTCCACGGCATCGCCGGCACCTTCGCCGAAGGGGGGCAGTCGCTACTGTTTCTCAATCGGCGCGGTTATGCACCGCTGACCCTTTGCCGTACCTGCGGCCACAGGTTCCAATGCGCTCATTGCAGCGCCTGGCTGGTGGAGCATCGTTTTCAGAAAAAACTCGTCTGCCACCACTGCGGCCATCAGGAGCCGGTCCCCAAGGCCTGTCCGTCCTGCCAGTCGGTAGACAGTCTGGTTGCCTGCGGTCCCGGCGTGGAAAGAATCGCCGAGGAAGTGAGCGAGCTCTTTCCGCAGGCGCGTGTGCTCGTGCTTTCGTCGGATATTGCCGGCGGGCCGGATCGGCTGAAGCGCGAAATGAAGATTGTCGAGGAAGGCGGGGCCGACATCGTCATCGGCACGCAGCTGGTCGCCAAGGGGCATAACTTCCCGCTGATGAAACTGGTTGGCGTGGTGGATGCGGACCTTGGCCTTGCCCATGGCGATCCGAGAGCTGCGGAAAAAACCTTCCAGCTGCTTGCCCAGGTGACAGGCCGTGCGGGCCGCGTCACCGGCGGCGGCAAGGGTTTCCTGCAGACCTACAATGCCGATCACCCCGTCATCAAGGCGCTGCTTTCAAGTGACAAGAAGGCGTTCTATCAGGCCGAGATCGAGGCAAGGCGGGCAGCAGGTCTGCCGCCGTTCGGGCGTCTTGCCGCCGTCATCGTCTCCGGACCAGACAGAGGATTTGCGGAAGGCTTCTCAAGGGCCCTTGCCCGTGCCGCACCGCCGGATCAGGCCGTCACGCTCCTTGGGCCTGCGGAAGCCGCCCTTGCCATGGTGCGCGGACGCTATCGTTTCCGCCTGCTGGCAATGGCCCCCCGCCAGTACGATCTGCAGGCCTATCTGCGGCATTGGCTGAGCATCGGCCCGAAGCCCACGAAAGGGCTGCGCCTGCAAGTGGACATCGACCCGCAGCATTTTCTCTAGGTGGTTTTTGCGTTCATCGGGAAAAGCACCTGCCGTTCATACGAGTCATACGAGTTCGGCGTGGGAGAATCGGGTGGAACCGCAGGGGCATTGTTTGCAATTGTGGCAACGCTGCTGACGGCAATAATCCCGCCTTCCGCGCAGCTGCGGCAAAAACGCCCTCCTGGCTTGCCCCTTTCAGCCCTGTGCAAAGGCCTTTTCGCCTGCTCTGCAGAAAACCGTCTAAAGGTTTATGACGGTGCGGAGACGTTGATCTGAAACGTTTTTTATCGACCTTTGACAAAAAACACCGAGGAATCGGCAATAACAGTCTTTAGGCGAAGTTGCACACTGAGAAACCCTGTGCTAATTGAGGCGCGGCTTTGGGGGCAGCGGTTTAACCGTCATACCTTCTGACCTTGAAATCATTCATTTTTTCAATGCTTTGCGAGCGCTAGCCGTTTCGTGGGCATGAAAAACGTCAGAGAGCACGGACCTGGTGACTGACAACGTATCTCTCGTATCCGGCGTGGCACAGCGTTATGCGTCCGCCCTTCTCGACCTCGCCGAAGGCGAAGGTGTAACGGCTGACGTGGAGCGGGATCTGACAGCTTTCGAAGGCATGCTTGCCGAAAGCGAAGATCTCGTCCGTCTCGTGAAAAGCCCGGTATTCAGTGTGGAGGAGCAGCTTGCAGCGCTTACCGCACTTCTCGACAAGGCAGGCATCAAAGGCCTGGCTGCTAATTTCGTGAAGCTGGCAGCCCGTAACCGGCGCCTCTTCGTTCTTCCCGGCATGATCAAGGCATTCCGCACCCTGCTTGCGCAAAAGCGTGGTGAGGAAACGGCTGAGGTAACCTCCGCAGCTGCCCTTTCCGACGATCATGTCGCTGCCCTGAAAGAAGCTCTCTCGGCTTCCACGGGCAAATCTGTAAACATCGTGGCAAAGGTTGATCCTGCCCTGATCGGTGGCCTCGTGGTCAAGGTCGGCTCCCGCATGATCGACACATCGCTGCGTACCAAGCTCAATTCACTCAAGTTCGCGATGAAAGAGGTCGGCTGATGGATATTCGGGCCGCGGAAATCTCCGCAATCCTCAAGGACCAGATCAAGAGCTTTGGCCAGGAAGCCGAAGTTTCTGAAGTCGGTCAGGTGCTCTCCGTCGGTGACGGTATCGCCCGTGTTTATGGTCTGGACAAAGTCCAGGCTGGTGAAATGGTCGAATTCCCGGGTGGTATCAAGGGCATGGCCCTGAACCTGGAAACCGACAACGTTGGTGTCGTTATCTTCGGCTCCGACCGTGACATTAAAGAAGGCGACACCGTCAAGCGGACCGGCGCCATCGTGGAAGTGCCGGTCGGCAAGGGCCTCCTGGGCCGCGTTGTTGACCCGCTCGGCAACCCGATCGACGGCAAAGGCCCGATCGAGGCAACCGAAAAGCGCCGCGTGGACGTCAAGGCGCCGGGCATTCTGCCGCGCAAGTCCGTGCATGAGCCGATGTCTACCGGCCTGAAAGCCATCGACGCCCTGATCCCGGTTGGCCGTGGTCAGCGCGAGCTGGTCATCGGTGACCGTCAGACCGGCAAGACCGCGATCATTCTCGACACCTTCCTGAACCAGAAGCCGCTGCATGCTTCTGACGACGAAGACGCCAAGCTGTACTGCATCTACGTTGCTGTCGGCCAGAAGCGCTCCACCGTCGCTCAGTTCGTGAAGACCCTGGAAGACGCCGGCGCGCTGGAATACTCCATCGTCGTTGCAGCTACCGCTTCCGACGCTGCTCCGCTGCAGTTCCTGGCACCGTTTGCCGGCTGCGCGATGGGCGAGTTCTTCCGTGACAACTCCATGCACGCCGTGATCGGCTACGACGATCTGACCAAGCAGGCTGTGGCCTACCGTCAGATGTCCCTGCTGCTCCGTCGTCCGCCGGGACGTGAAGCTTTCCCGGGTGACGTTTTCTACCTGCACTCCCGTCTGCTGGAACGTGCTGCGAAGCTGAACGAAGACCATGGCAAGGGCTCTCTGACCGCACTGCCGGTTATTGAAACCCAGGGCAACGACGTGTCCGCGTTTATTCCGACCAACGTGATCTCGATCACCGACGGTCAGATCTTCCTGGAAACGGATCTGTTCTACCAGGGTATCCGCCCGGCCGTGAACGTTGGTCTGTCGGTGTCCCGCGTGGGTTCCTCCGCTCAGATCAAGGCGATGAAGCAGGTTGCCGGCCCGATTAAGGGTGAATTGGCTCAGTACCGCGAAATGGCGGCCTTTGCCCAGTTCGGCTCCGACCTCGACGCCACGACCCAGCGCCTCCTGAACCGTGGTGCACGTCTGACCGAACTTCTGAAGCAGCCGCAGTTCTCGCCGCTGAAGACCGAAGAACAGGTTGCAGTCATCTATGCCGGCGTGAACGGCTACCTGGATGCAATCCCGGTCAACCGCGTGAAGGACTTCGAAGAAGGCCTGCTTCTGTTCCTTCGTGGCGAGCACAAAGCGCTGCTCGACGCCATCTGGGAGAAGAAGGCACTCGACGACGAGCTGACTGGCAAGCTGAAAGCTGCCATCGACGCGTTCGCCAAGAACTTCGCTTAAGACCACGCCGGGATAAGGAGCAGGGGCGGCCATGCCGAGCCTGAAGGACTTACGAAACCGCATCGCTTCCGTTAAGGCGACGCAGAAAATCACCAAGGCCATGCAAATGGTGGCCGCGGCGAAGCTGCGTCGTGCTCAGGAAGCTGCGGAGGCCGCTCGCCCCTATGCGGAACGCATGGGTGCGGTGCTGGCCAACCTCGCGGTGGCCTTCGAGGGGCGCGACGACGCTCCGAAGCTCATGTCCGGCACCGGCAATGACCAGGTTCATCTCCTGCTCGTTGCCACGGCCGAACGTGGGCTGTGTGGGGGCTTCAACACCAACATTGCCAAGCTTGCGCGTGAAAAAGCGCGCAGCCTGCTGAAGCAGGGCAAGACGGTCAAGATCATCTGTGTCGGCAAGAAGGGCTACGACGCTCTGAAGCGCGAGCTCGGCCAGCACATCATCAAGACCATCGACCTGCGCAGTGTTAAGAACGTTGGCTTCAACAACGCGGACGACATCGGCCGCGAAGTGCTCTCCATGTACGACAATGGCGAGTTCGACGTTTGCACGCTGTTCTATTCGACTTTCAAATCCGTGATCGCGCAGGAACCGACTGCAACTCAGCTGATCCCGGCCCATTTCGAGGCTGGCAGCACTGATGCAGGCGCAGGTGCCAACGCGGTTTACGAATATGAACCGGAAGAGACAGAGATCCTTGCGGATCTGCTGCCGCGCAACATCTCCGTTCAGATTTTCCGGGCACTTCTGGAAAATGCTGCGTCTGAACAGGGTGCACGTATGTCCGCAATGGACAACGCGACCCGCAACGCCGGCGAGATGATCGACAAACTGACGATCAACTACAACCGCCAGCGCCAGGCTCAGATTACGACGGAACTGATTGAAATTATCTCGGGCGCGGAAGCGCTCTAACGGGATCGAGACGAGGATTAGGGATATGGCTGACAAAAAGGTCGGACGGATCACCCAGGTCATCGGCGCCGTTGTCGACGTCAAGTTCGATGACCACCTGCCGCTGATCCTGAACGCTCTTGAAGTTGACAACCAGGGCACGCGTCTTGTGCTTGAAGTTGCTCAGCACCTTGGCGAAAACACGGTACGTACCATCGCGATGGACTCCACCGAGGGTCTGGTGCGCGGTCAGGAAGTGGTCGACACCGATGCACCGATCGTGGTGCCGGTTGGCGACGGCACCCTGGGCCGTATCATGAACGTGATTGGCGAGCCGGTCGACGAAGCCGGTGAGATCCCGCACGAAAGCAAGCGTGCGATCCACCAGGACGCTCCGGAGTTCATCGAACAGTCCACCGAAGCTGAAATCCTTGTGACGGGCATCAAGGTCGTTGACCTTCTGGCTCCGTACGCAAAGGGCGGTAAGATCGGCCTGTTCGGCGGCGCCGGCGTGGGCAAGACCGTTCTCATCATGGAACTGATCAACAACGTCGCCAAGGCGCACGGCGGTTACTCCGTGTTCGCAGGTGTTGGCGAGCGTACTCGTGAAGGTAACGACCTTTACTGGGAAATGATCGAATCCGGCGTGAACAAGGAAGGCGGCGGAGAAGGCTCCAAGGCTGCGCTGGTTTACGGCCAGATGAACGAGCCCCCGGGAGCCCGTGCACGTGTTGCTCTGACCGGTCTGACCGTTGCAGAACACTTCCGTGACCAGGGCCAGGACGTGCTGTTCTTCGTGGACAACATCTTCCGCTTTACCCAGGCAGGTTCCGAAGTGTCCGCACTTCTCGGCCGTATCCCGTCCGCTGTGGGCTACCAGCCGACGCTGGCCACCGACATGGGCGGCATGCAGGAGCGCATCACCACCACGAACAAGGGCTCGATCACGTCCGTGCAGGCCGTGTACGTTCCGGCCGATGACTTGACCGACCCGGCACCGGCTTCGACCTTTGCTCACTTGGACGCAACGACGGTTCTTAACCGCTCGATCGCTGAAAAAGGCATCTACCCGGCTGTGGATCCGCTGGACTCCACTTCCCGTATGCTTGATGCCCGCATCATCGGTGAAGAGCACTACGAAACGGCTCGTGCGGTTCAGGTTACTCTGCAGCGCTACAAGGCTCTGCAGGACATCATCGCCATCCTGGGCATGGACGAACTGTCTGAAGAAGACAAACTCACCGTTGCCCGCGCACGTAAGATCGAGCGCTTCCTGTCCCAGCCGTTCTTCGTGGCTGAAGTCTTCACCGGTTCTCCGGGCAAGCTGGTTGCCCTCGAAGACACCATCAAGGGCTTCAAGGGTCTGGTCGAAGGCGAATACGACCACCTGCCGGAAGCTGCTTTCTACATGGTTGGCTCCATCGATGAAGCCATCGAGAAAGCACAGCGCCTGGCTGCTGAAGCCGCTTGATCGGCGAATTGACCGGACGCCCGTTATCGGGCGTCCGTCTTCTTCATGCTTGATGGCTTGCCATCAGAATTAGACTGACAAGGAAGACGCCAAATGGCTGAACTTTTCCAGTTTGAGTTGGTCTCGCCGGAGCGCCAGCTCCTCTCCGAACAGGTCGCAGAGGTCGTTGTACCGGGCGCCGAAGGCGAGTTTGGCGTTCTGAAGAACCATGCCCCGTTCATCTCCACCATCCTGCCGGGCATCCTGAAGGTGCGCAGCAGCGAAAATGGTGGCTGGGACGAATATTTCGTCCGCGGTGGTTTTGCCGATGTTGCAGCAGGCGGTCTCACCGTTCTCGCCGAACAGGCCGTTCCGGTTGGCGAGATCAGCCGTGAGCAGCTCGACCAGGCAATCCAGGATGCGCAGGAAGATGTTTCCGACGCCAAGGACGATGCCTCGCGGCAGAAAGCCGAAATGACACTGGCTCAGCTCAAGGACGTCGCAGAAGCCCTCACAAAGGCCTGATACGACCCCCTCAAGCTTCATTCAATGACGCGGTCCGGCAACGGGCCGCGTTTTTGTTTTTGGGGGTAGCGATCGGTCAAGTATGCAAGAGGCACGGTTCTGACGTGTCTGGCAGGCTACCTCTCAAACAGTCGGCTCTCGATCAGAAAGCCGAACGTCAGGCGCGAGCAAACCGCGCGACGTCCTCTTCTTCGAAGAACTTGAACCCGTTACGCCCGTTATGCTTGACCTCGTATAGCGCCATATCGGCGCGCTTTATCACTGGACGAGGATCCAGTTCCGTGCCCGTTATCGGAGAAATTCCGACGCTGACGCCAACCGAAATAATGTGATCCTGGACAGCGAACGGTGCCCCGATCTTGCGGACGATACGATCGGCGATCTCGGCCGTACTGGCGTTGCCGGAACCGGTTCCGGTCAGGATGATCCCGAATTCGTCGCCGCCGAGACGAGCGACCAGATCCGAGGACCGGACACACTCGCGCAGTCGCTGTGCGACTGTTTTAAGAAGTTCGTCACCGACATCATGACCGAAGCTGTCATTCACCGGCTTGAACTTGTCGAGATCAAGCAGCATCAGGTCGCCTGCAATGCCATTGGCCGATGCCGCATTCAGGGCTTCGTCCAGCTTTGCATTGAATAGCGTTCGGTTGGCGAGCCCGGTCAAGGTGTCATGGTGAGCGGCAAACTGGATCTTTTCAGCCGCCAGTTCACGGGACGTGACATCTTCATGCGTACCGATCCAGCCGCCCGCCGGCAAGGGCGCATGGACCGCGCTGACAATCCTGCCGTTGGGATGTTTGAACTTGGAACGGACCACTTCGCCTGCCGAAAGACGGATCATCAGATCCATGACGTGTTCCTGAACGTCGCCTTCGAATTCGCCGCGATCCTTCTCGGCCTGGATCAATTCGATGAGGCTGACACCCTCGTAAACATCGCCCTCAGGTTTGTTGAAGATTTCGATGTACTGCCGGTTCCACAATGACAGTCGGCCACGCGCATCGAAGACGCTGACCCCCTGGCGCATATTGGCGAGAATGGCTTCGAGTTCCTGCGAACGATGCCGTGCCAGCCGTTCGTTCGCGGCAAGTTGTTCTTCCAGGTTCTTGCGGTCGGTGATGTCGTAAAAATTATGGATCAGACCACCTGACGGCAGTGGCGTGCTCCGGGTTTCGATGTACGTGCCGTTTGCTGCACGCCGTTCGAACACCTGCGATTTTTTCAGGTCGTACTTCCGAAACCGCTCCAGAGCAAGAGCTTCTGGGTCACCAGGGCCATAGTCACCTCTTCGAGCGTTGAAGAGAAAGAAGTCGTAAAGATAAGGCCGATCTTCAATCAACTCATCAGAATATTCGAGAAGGTCACGGAACTGCTGATTGCTCGATGCGAGCCGGAGCGTTTCATCGTAGTGAACGATCCCGCCCGGAAAGTTGTCGAAGATGCTTTGCAGCGTGTCGGCCTGTTGCTTGGTCTCGGTAATGTCCGTCAGGGAGACGACGACACCATCCAGATCGAACTCCTGATCGTCGTCGATTGGCATGGCGCTCAGGCGAAGCCACTTCCTCGGATGCCCGTTGGTGGGGGAGAGACGGGCGATGACGTCCCTCAGTGATCCCGGATCGCGGGCAGCAAGCTCCAGCGGTGCATCGCACGGACCCTTGTCTTCAAGATCACAGCGAAGGCCAAAATCAATGTCGGTTACGTTCAACCCGACCAGCTCCCTGCCGGTCACGCCCAAGAGGTCGATCGCAGCAGGATTGGCTGACTGGATCTCGCCGGTATGTGTCAGCAGAAGAATACCTTCGCTGAGAGACTCGAGCGTTGTCCTTTGGACGGCCTCGGAATACCGCAAGACGTTCTCTGCCCGCTTGCGCTCCGAAATATCAAAGAAACTGGTGATAAGGCCGCCGCTCGGCAGAGGGATCCCACGGACTTCCAGATGTGTCCCATCGGGGCTGACGCGCTCGTAAATATGCGGTTTGGGATCATTGAAATACCTGAACCGTTCTTCCAGAAGCTTGTCCGGGTCTCCCGGACCGTAGTCTCCCCGCTTTGCCAGATATGTCGCCACCTCCAGCAACGGCGCCTTGCGATCAATAAATTCCTGCGGCAGTTGCAGAAGGCGCTGAAAATCCTTGTTGCAGACCGCAAGCCGTCTGTCGGGATCATAATAGACGAGGCCACCCGGCAGGTTGTCGAAAATGGCTTGCAGAGCGATGAGCTGCCGCTTGGTCGCGGTGACGTCGGTCAGGGAAAGGACAACGCCGTCGAGGCCATACGCATTGTCGTCGCCAATCGATTTCGCATTCAGCCGCAGCCAGACGGATTGGTCGGTCCCGCGACGGGTCACGTTTGCAACGACGTTACAAACCTTGTCCGGATTGACCGCTGCCTGTTGCAGGGGATTGCAGCCGGAAACGTGGCCGTCTTCTTCGCATTCGATATCGAGGTCGAGATCCTGAAGCTTTTGACCTTTCATTTCCCCGACGGTGTAGCCGAGCAAAGCAGCTGCTGCAGGATTGAAGGACTGGATCTGTCCGGCTCTGTTGACGAGGAGAATCCCTTCACTCAGGGATTCCAGGGTGGTGCGATGGACCGCTTCGGAATGAAGCACGGCCTGTTCGGATTGCTTGCGTTCGGTAATGTCCTGGAAGGCACCGATCAAACGGGTCGTGCGACCATCTTCGATGATGGGCCTGCCCGCGGTGCGAACCCAGATCTCACGCCCCCTGGCGGTCACGAACGGGAGTTCAAGATCCCAGGAAACACCTTCCTTGACACTTTTGATGACGGCATCCGAGATCTGGCGACGGCAATCCGGTGCGTAGAAGGAAAGCGCCATATCGACAGTCGGAACGAAGTCGTCATCCACTTCATGGATTTCGCAGGTTTTTTCCGTCCAGGTTACCGTGTCGGTATCAATATCCACTTCCCAGCCGCCAACACCGGAAACGGCCGTGATCTCTTCCAGCAGATCGCTCTTGCGCATCGCAAGTCGTTGCTGTTCTTCGGTCGCCCGAAGGGCAGATTGCGTTTCACTCTGGGCGCGATGAGACTTCATCAGACCGAGGACGATCGATCCCATACGCTGCAATTGGCGGAGCTGTGTTTCGCTTGGCTGTCGAGGTTTGGTATCGACAACGCAGAGTGTCCCAAGGATGTGCGTGCCATCCAGGCACAACGGCAAACCTGCATAAAAGCGTGTGTAGGGTGGACCGGCAACGAGGCTCGTATCGCGGAAGCGGGGGTCTTCAAGGGCGTTGGGAACGACCATCAACTCACGCGAGAGGATCGCCTGATCGCAAAAAGTGCCCTTTCTTGGAGTGCCGTCGACGTCTATGCCGATCTTGGCCTTGAACCAGAGGTCATCCTTCCCGACGATGGAAATGAAGGCCATCGGGGCATCGAAGATCGTGGCAAGGGTCTCCACGAGATCGTCATATTCCGGCAGGCGTTCAGAATTGAGAATCTGAAGGGTCGCCAGTGCGTCCAGGCGGTCCTGTTCGCTGTCTCCCTGCACAGGGGTCATGATGCACTGTGCCTCTCTGCCGAACGCGTCACTATCTCGGTTTTAGTTTGTTTACTCTTAGGTATAGAACTAAAACAAAGTATTAACTTTGCGAGATTGAATTAAATTGTCCATAAAGGCAGGGTTGTTTTGCGCGGTGAGGGTGATTGTATTTTAACGAAGAATCGCCTCTAGGTAATATTCAGTAAGAATATTTGCTTAGATCGAAAAAATCGCATGAAATCTTCTGTCACGCAGAGGTTGCTCGATGTTGACATGCCTTTCGTCCAGCCTTGCGGGCTTGAAATCCAGCACGGGAAAATCCGGGCAATAAAAAACCCGGCCTGAGGGCCGGGTTTCGAGGTACGTGGTGTTCCACGGAATATCTGCTTTTTTAGTTCAAGCAGCTTGTATTCTTATGCCGCGCGGCGGAAGGACAGGCTCATGCCACCACCGGAACGGTTGCGGCGGCGCTCTTCCGGCGGGATGTAGACGATGGCGCTATGTTCGGTGCAATAGGAGACACCTGCTTCGACGCGCGTGCTGCACGGGAAGATGTAGTTACCAGAATCACCTTCTGCCCATTTGCAGCAGCCCGGGCGCGGGAGAGACAAGTCAGCCATGACGTTTTCCTTCGTTCTTCTTTTAACCAAGCGACAAAAGCGCTCGAGCATCCTCGGGAGGGAGGATCCGAACAGCTTTCGACAGGAATCGGATGT
Source organism: Labrenzia sp. R5_0 (assembly GCF_017743835.1). Taxonomy (NCBI): domain Bacteria; kingdom Pseudomonadati; phylum Pseudomonadota; class Alphaproteobacteria; order Hyphomicrobiales; family Stappiaceae; genus Labrenzia; species Labrenzia sp. R5_0. The sequence continues at coordinate 441,922 of NZ_JAGHRK010000003.1, forward strand.
AAGCGGCGCCCGGGACGTCATCCGTTGTCCAACCCAATTGGGTGCCCTTCAGCAAGCGCAGGCATTACATAAGCGGCATGTCACAAAATTGCAATAGAATAGCTGGCAATTCCGGCCTGCACTCAGTGCATACCGGGTTAATGTAATGTTATCGTTTGGCTTTATTGCTTCGGCTTACTTTACCAGGCCAAAGGTTTAGCCTTTTGGCTCAGGCAACTTGCCTCCAGCCTGCCGAAGCGCATCGGGTGTATCAAGATCCAGTCTTGCAGCGGATCCGATCTCGACCTCGGCCACGAACCCGGGGTTTTCGCCAATGATGTGGCGCGCTCCAACGTCGCCGCTCAAGGATTTCAGGGCTTCGAAGAAGCGCCGGTCCCACAAGACCGGATTGCCCCGTTTCCCATCCGCTGTTGCGGTGACGATCAGACTGTTGTCGTTTTCGCGGTAAGTGCCGATCAGCCTCTTCAGAACATCGCTGCCGATGCGTGGCATGTCGCCCAGAAGAACGATCACCGCATCGGTATCTGCGGAAAGAGCATTCATGCCGGTACGGATGGACCCGGCCATGCCGTCTGCAAAATCCGGGTTGTGCACCAGCGTCACGTCCAGATCTTCCACCTGCGCGCCGACCTCTTCAGCCAGATGCCCGGTTACCAGAACGGTCTGTGACAGACCGGCGCCGACGGCAGCTTCCGCGGCATGCCGGATCAGGGTCTTGCCGTCCAGCGTCGCAAGCAGCTTGTTCGGACCGCCCATGCGGGATGACTTGCCAGCGCCAAGGATCAGCGCCGCGATCCTGGCAGCTTCGCCCTTGCGTTTGCCTTCGCGGGGCTGCGGCCGTGTCCCGATTTCCATCAGAAGGCCTCCAACACCCATTGCGGTAATGTCGTCGGGGTGGACTTCCAGTCCGGCAAGCAGGCGGTCCAGAACCCAGTCGAAACCGTTCTCCTTCGGGCTTCGGGCGCAGCCCGGTGCGCCCAGCACGGGAATGCCGTCGAGACTTCCGAGCATCAGCAGGTTGCCGGGGTCCACCGGCATGCCCAGGTGGTGCACCGTCCCGCCGGCAAGATCCAGACCCGCAGGCAGCACGTCCTGCCTGTCGACAACGGCAGAAGCCCCGAACAGGATCAGAAAATCAGCGCCTTCTTCCTTCAGCGAGCGCAAGGCTTCGGCAACGGCCTCCCTGCTGTGGGCGACCCTGTGCTCGCTCAGGACGGTTGATCCGCTCGGCAACAGCCTGTCTTCCAGCACGCGGCGGGTCTTGTCCATGGTCGAGGGCTTGAGATGCGGCAGTTGCGTTGCGACAAGGCCAACCTTGCGCGGACTGAAGCCGGCAACGCGGACTGCGCCCCTGAGAGCGTTTTCGGCGGCTCCCAGTTGTTCTTCTGGAACGGCAAAGGAAATGATCTTCGCGGTTGCAACCATACGGCCGGCCAGAACCTTGCTGTAGTTCGGCAGCGTCGCGAAGGTAATGGCCGGATCAATCCGGTTGGCCGCGGTAACCGCATCCGCATCGACCACCAGGACGCCGTTGGTGGCGGCATAGAGGTTCATGCGCCCCGTAAAGGCGGTGTCGGTCTCAAGACCCGCACCTGCAGCAGCCATGGCGAGCTGCTCGGCCGCGGCATCCTCTCCGGTGTCGCCGGGTTCTATCCGGGCAACCATGAGGCTGTCGATACCGGCGGCGGCAATCTCGGCGCAGTCTTGTCCCGTCAGGCGGCGGCCTTTTTTCAGCACACGGTTCGGCAGGGCTGTCCGGTGCGCGAGAATACAGCCTTCGGCATCTTCCGGCGGACAAGGGCCGAATATCATGCGGCAGCTCCCGGAGCGGTCCGTAACGCCTTGATGATGGCGCCCAGCACGGCCACCGCAATTTCCTCCGGCGAAGCTGCTCCGATATCAAGGCCGATCGGAGCATCGATCCGGTCAAACAGCTCAGGTGCCAGGCCGGCTTCGGTAAAGCGTTCCAGACGCTTGCCGTGGGTCTTGCGGCTGCCGAGCGCCCCGACATAGAAACATCCCGTCTTCAGCGCTTCCATCAGGGGGAAGTTATCTATCTTCGGATCATGAGTGACAGCGGCAACGGCCGTGAAGGCATCAAGAGGCGCATCCTTCAAGACCTCTTCGGGCCAGTCCGCCTTGAGTGTGCTTCCGGGAAAGCGGTCTTCGGTGGCAAAGGCCGTGCGCGGATCAATGACGGTCACATCAAGCCCCGCAATCTCCGCCATCGGAACAAGCGCCTGGCTGATGTGCACTGCGCCGATGATGACCAGGCGCGGCGAAGGCAAAGATACGTTCAGGAAGACTTCGCCACTTTCTGCGGTGATCATGCCGGATTTACCTGAGCGGAAACGCCTTGCAAGTTCCTCAGCCAGGGGATCGCCGGAAAAATCGTCGGATTTGCGGACGAGGCGTTGCTGCCCGTCCACCATGTCGGTCACCAGGATCGCCGCACGGCGCGCGGCACGGTCCTTGTTGAGGTCACTTAGCAGGGAAAAGTCCATGGTCTATGCGCGGTCCGTTGCCAGTTTCAGTCCAAGTCCCACCAGAAGCGATCCTCCAAGCCAGCGCGTGAGGCTCTGGAACTTCGATGTCCTGGTCAGCCGCTTTTTCACTTGGCTTGCAAAAAGAACGGTGACGATATCTGCCGAGGTGAAAGCGAAGTTGACGAACGTTCCCAGGATCAGGAACTGCGCCCAGATCGGCAGGCCTGCGTCAGGGGTGACGAACTGGGGCAGGAAGGCGATGAAGAAGATGGCGACCTTGGGATTGAGAACCTCCACCAGCACGCTGTCTGCAAAGGCTCGCTTTTCGGATTTTTGGGGCAGATTGGGTGTCGGTCCGGCCACTACGCGGGTCCGGATCATCTGGATGCCGAGAAAGATCAGGTAAAGCCCGCCAACCAGCTTCAGCGCAAAATAGAGTGTCGGCACGACACTGAAGATCGCCGACAGGCCAAAGGCTGCGGCAAAGACATGCACATAACAGCCCAGGTGAATACCCGCGGCAGCCATGAAACCGGCCCGCTGTCCGCGGGCGATCGTCTGTGCGGCGGTATAAAGCAGGGCCGGGCCAGGCATATAGGCAAAAAGAGCCGTAGCGGCGACGAAGGCAAGCAGGGTTTCCGTGGTCATCGAAATCAGATCCGGGATCAGGTGACGGGTTCGACGTAGACGCGAATGCGGCCGCCGCACGAAAGACCGACACGCCAGGCTGTCTCATCGGCAACGCCAAATTCCAGCGTGGTCGGCTTGCCGGTCTCGATGACGTCGATTGCCTCGGACACCACCGCCCCTTCGACACAACCGCCGGAGACGGAGCCTTCGAAGTTGCCTTCGGCATCAATGACAAGATGGGACCCGACCGGGCGTGGCGCGGAACCCCAGGTCTCGACCACGGTCGCCAGTGCAACGGAACGTCCCGCACCGCGCCAGCTTTCGGCTGTCTTCAAAACGTCGGGAATGGAAGTCGTCTCTGTGGCCGTCATGAGGTCGCCCCTTCAAGGTAGGACCTTCAATATAGATCTTTCTGAATTTGATGAAAGAGAGCAGGCGAGGGAAAGCAAGCGCAGCATCACCCTGTGCTCCTCGCGCCAACGGCGGACGTTCTCAACGATCATCCATCCGGCGGGACTTCGTGATCGGGAAGCGCAAGAGCGTTGTCTACCCACGAAAAAACGGCTCCTCAAGGGGGAGGAGCCGTTCAGGTTTTGCGGGGTATTATTTTCGGGCTTATTCGGCAGCCATACGCACGGCGGGAGCTGCATTCAGCACCGCACCGTCGACATGGGCTTCAAAGGTCGCGAAGTTCTTGACGAACATTTGCACCAGCTTGGCGGCCTGAACGTCATAGGCATCCTTGTCCGTCCAGGTTTCGCGCGGGGTCAGGATCGTATCGTCGACACCTTCGACGGAAACCGGCACATCGAAGCCGAAGTTCGCATCGGTGCGGAACTCAGCGTCCTTCAGGCTGCCGTTCAGTGCGGAAGTGAGCAGCGTGCGGGTTGCCTTGATCGGCATGCGCTGCCCGGTACCGTATGCACCGCCGGTCCAGCCGGTGTTGACCAGCCAGCAATCCACATTGTGCTTGGCAATGAGGTCCTTCAACAGGTTGCCGTATTCGGACGGATGCCTCGGCAGGAACGGCGCGCCGAAGCAGGTTGAGAAGGTCGCCTGCGGCTCGGTAACACCCTTTTCGGTGCCGGCCACCTTGGCGGTGTACCCGGACAGGAAGTGATACATTGCCTGGGCCGGTGTCAGACGCGCGATCGGCGGCATGACGCCGAAGGCATCGGCCGTCAGCATGATGATGGTCTTCGGCATCGGCGCGCAGCCGGTGTCGCTGGCATTGGAAATGAAGTGGATCGGGTAGGCAGCACGGGTGTTTTCGGTTTTCGAACCGTCGTCGAAATCCGGCACCCGATTCTCGTCCAGAACCACATTTTCCAGAACAGTGCCGAAGCGCTGGGTGGTGGAGTAGATCTCCGGCTCGGCTTCCGCGGAAAGCTTGATGGTCTTGGCGTAGCAGCCGCCTTCGAAGTTGAAGACGCCGCTTTCGCCCCAGCCGTGCTCGTCGTCGCCGATCAGCGTGCGGGACGGGTCGGCGGAGAGCGTGGTCTTGCCGGTGCCGGACAGGCCAAAGAACACTGCGGTATCGCCTGCATCGCCCAAGTTCGCCGAGCAGTGCATGGACATGACGCCCTTTGCCGGCAGCAGGTGGTTCAGCATGGTGAAGACGGACTTCTTCATTTCGCCTGCATAGGAGGTTCCGCCGATCAGGACGATCTTGCGGGTCAGGTCGCAGGCGATCACGGTTTCTGTCCGGCAGCCGTAGCGTTCCGGATCCGCCTTGAAGCTTGGCAGATCGATGATTGTCATGTCCGGCGCAAAGCCTTCCAGCTCGGAAGTCTCGGGCCGGAGAAGGAGGTTGCGGATGAACAGCGAATGCCAGGCATATTCCGTATAGACGCGCACTGGCAGGCGATGGGTCTTGTCAGCGCCGCCGTAAAGGTCCTGTGCGAACAGCTCCATGCCCTCGGCGTGGGCAAGGAAATCGGACAGCAGCAGGTCGAAATTGGCTTTCGACATCTGGGCGTTGTTGTCCCACCACACTGTGTCGCGGGTCTCGTCGTCCAGAACCACGAACTTGTCTTTCGGCGAGCGGCCGGTGTGAACACCGGTTTCAGCAACAATCGCGCCGCCGGCAGCTAGCTGCGCTTCGCCGCGGGAGAGGGAATATTCATAAAGAGCAGGCTCGTTCTGGTTCCAATAGAGCGCTTTCAGGCCTTTGAAGCCGAAAGTTTCGCAACCAATTGAGGGATTCCTGACACCTACTTCTTGCATGTTCCCGCAGTCCTCGTGATGGGGGCTAGTTTTGTCACGGCCGGAGAAAGTTAAGAAAAGCTAAATCTGGCTGTGAGGGCTGCGAACGTAGTGGAATGACTAAACGGCAGCAAGACTACCAAAGGTGCTATGTAATTGTTTAATCGATTAAAAATCACCATTAAATTGCCAATGATTAATTTGGACGTCGAACTAAAATTCGAAACTTTCGGAATGTTCGAAATGTTGATTGAATCGAAAGAAAGTGCGTTCATTTCGCACGTGTAGTAGAGACTCGACTGAGCCCCGCCACCAATGTACGAGACTTGACGTTAAGTTGGTCTCTTGAAATCTTTTACAGTGATCCCCACCAATGCAGCCGGCTGGGCGGTCTTTGTGTCATGCAAGCATATCCGGAGGCGGATTGCCTTAATTTATGCGCATTTAGCAGGCCAAAGGCTGTGTGTTACATTAATGCCGATGCGCGCCATCGGTGCGTTGCCGGAAATGGAAAAACAAAGCATGCCGACAATTGCCCTGGTCGATGACGACCGCAACATTTTGACTTCGGTCTCTATCGCATTGGAAGCGGAAGGCTATCGCGTTCAAACCTACACCGACGGTACATCGGCGCTCGACGGCCTGCAGAGCGACCCGCCGGAACTCGCGATTTTCGATATCAAGATGCCACGTATGGACGGCATGGAACTGCTGCGCCGCCTGCGCCAGAACTCCGATCTGCCGGTAATCTTCCTGACCTCCAAGGATGACGAGATCGACGAACTCTTCGGCCTGAAGATGGGCGCCGACGATTTCATCCGCAAACCCTTTTCGCAGCGGCTTCTGGTCGAGCGTGTGCGCGCGGTGCTGCGCCGGGCGCAACCGCGTGACGCATCCACGCCGCGCGACGATGCCGACAAACTGCTGGAACGTGGCCAGCTTGTGATGGACCAGGAGCGTCACACCTGCACCTGGAACGGCAAACCTGTCACGCTGACCGTGACCGAATTCCTGATCCTGTCCGCGCTCGCGCAGCGGCCCGGTGTCGTCAAGAGCCGTAACGCGCTCATGGACGCGGCCTATGACGATCAGGTCTATGTGGATGACCGCACCATCGATAGCCACATCAAGCGGCTGCGCAAGAAGTTCAAGGTTGTTGATGACGACTTCGACATGATCGAAACCCTCTACGGCGTCGGGTATCGTTTCCGGGAAGTCTGAAACGGACCGGTAGAGCGACTGTCCCGGTAAAACCTGGAAACGATCTGCTTTTGGCTGTTCAGTCGGTTTCGATTGAACAGCCTTTGATCTAATGTGAGCCTGAATGGCGGTGGAAAGCGAGAGCGCGGAAGAGATTGGTGCCTCTGAACCTCAGAACGGTTCGGATCGCTCCCGTCTGCGCCGGCTTGGCAACAAGCGCATCCGTCGCCGTCTGCTCAGCCAGTTGGGCCGTATCTTCGGAACCTATGTTCTCTCGTCGCTGACGCGCCGGATCATCGCCATCAACCTCGTGGGTCTGCTGGCACTGGTGATCGGTATCCTGTACCTCAACCAGTTTCGCGCGGGTCTGATCGATGCACGGGTGCAGAGCCTTCTGACCCAGGGTGAAATCATTGCCGGCGCCATTGCCGCTTCCGCCACCGTCGATACGGGCACGATCACCGTCGACCCCGAACGCCTGTTGCAGTTGCAGGCGGGCGAAAGCATCACCCCGACCCAGGAAGATCTCGACAGTCTCGACTTTCCGATCAACCCGGAACGGGTCGGTCCCGTGCTGCGCCGCCTGATTTCGCCGACCAAGACCCGGGCGCGGATCTATGATCCGGAAGGCATTCTCATCCTCGACAGCCGCCACCTTTATACCAGCGCCCAGATCCTGCGCTTCGATCTGCCGCCTCCGACGGCGGAGGAGGAAGGCTTCTGGGATTCGACCTGGCAATGGGTCAAGCGCTGGCTGCGCCAGGGTGACCTGCCGATCTATCAGGACGTAGGCGGTGGCGATGGCCGTGCCTATCCGGAAGTGGAGGCGGCGCTTGCCGGATCCCCGGCCAGCGTGACGCGGATCTCGCAACGGGGCGAGCTGATCGTTTCCGTTGCCGTGCCGATCCAGCGGTTCCGCGCGGTCCTTGGGGCCTTGCTCCTGTCGACACAGGGCGGTGACATCGACGCCATCGTGCGGGCTGAACGTATCGCCATCATTCGCGTGTTCCTGTTTGCCGCCACAGTGACCATCCTTCTGTCGATCCTGCTGGCTGGGACGATTGCCGGTCCGGTCAGGCGCCTGGCGGCTGCCGCGGATCGGGTGCGGCGAGGCTCGACCTCTCGCGAGGAGATACCGGACTTTTCGGATCGGCAGGACGAGATCGGTCACCTGGCGCGTTCCTTCCGGGAAATGACCCACGCGCTCTACAACAAGATCGATGCGATCGAGCAGTTTGCCGCCGATGTCGCGCACGAATTGAAGAACCCGCTGACATCGCTGCGCAGCGCCGTGGAAACCCTGCCGCTGGCCAAGTCCAAGAATTCGCAGGACCGGTTGATGGAAGTGATCCAGCATGACGTGCGCCGCCTCGATCGTCTGATCAGTGACATCTCCGATGCTTCCCGCCTTGATGCGGAACTGGCCCGGATCCAGGCCGAGCCGATCGACCTGGCCGAACTGCTGCGCAACATGGCCGATGCCGCCAACCAGCGGTCCGGAGCGGAAGAGGCAAGTGTCAAGCTGGCCGTTGCAGATGCTCAGGGCAGCAAGCCTTATCAGATGCAAGGCCATGATATTCGTCTCGGACAGGTCGTCAGCAACCTTCTGGACAACGCCAGGTCCTTCTCGCCCGCCGGCGGAACGGTTCGGGTGGATCTCAGCCGGGACGGCCGGATGATCAAGATCATCGTGGATGATGACGGTCCCGGCATCCGTGCTGAAAACACCGAGCGTATTTTTGAACGCTTCTATACCGACAGGCCGGAAGGCGAAGGCTTCGGCAACAATTCCGGTCTGGGTCTGTCGATCTCCCGGCAGATTATCGAAGCCCATGGCGGGACCATAGTTGCCAGCAACCGGCTGGTGCCCGGTCGGGACGGCAAGCAGAAGATTGCAGGTGCTCGTTTCACCATCTATCTGCCGGCAGGGCGGAGCAAGTGACGCCTCCGGCGGTTCATGCCAACTGCGTGGTGGTGGGCACAGCCGGTCTTCTGATCCGGGGTGGTGCCGGAAGCGGCAAGACAACCCTTTCGGATATTCTCATCGAGGCGGCACGGGCCAAAGGCAATCTCGGCCTTCTGGTGGCTGACGACTACACGCATGTTGCTGCAGCCGATGGACGGCTTGAGGCGCATGCGCCGCGGACGATCGAAGGCCGCATGGAAGTCCGCGGTTTCGGTGTTGTCGAAACGCGCTTTCTGCCGCACGCGCAAGTGCATCTGTTGGTCGAACTGAAGCAGGCCGACGCCATCGAGAGGATGCCGGAGCAGGCTCTTGCGACAACCTGCCTTGAAGGCGTGCATTTACCGGTGGTTATGTGCCCGCAAAACGACCCTGAGCACAGCCTGCGCCTGATCCGTTGGGCGTTACGGCACCTTTTCTCCAAAGGACCGGATTATATTTGAGGCAGCAGGGGCGTTTTTTGCTTGCAACTGACGAAGCGGTTGAAGAGAGTGCATCAGACTGATAAACGCCCGGCTCTTTCCGGATCTCTTTTGGGATCCTGAGCTTAACGCACTCGATAATCAGGCTAACTGACGCATGATCGGACTTGTACTTGTTACGCACGGGCGCCTTGCTGAGGAATTCAAAGCGGCGCTGGAACATGTTGTCGGTCCACAGGAACAGGTTGAAACCATCTCCATTGGTCCGGATGACGACATGGAGCAGCGGCGCCAGGACATTCTGGCCGCTGTGGAAGCTGCCAATTCCGGCAAGGGTGTGGTGCTTCTGACGGACATGTTCGGTGGCACACCTTCCAACCTCGCAATTTCCGTGATGGACAGCAAATCCGTTGAAGTGGTGGCCGGTGTCAATCTGCCGATGCTGATCAAGCTTGCCAGCGTGCGCGCAGATCGCGAACTGGCCGATGCTGTCGATGAAGCCCGTCAGGCCGGCCAGAAATACATCTCGGTTGCCAGCCAGGTGCTGTCGGGACAGAACTAAAACAACAATGACAGCGCAGACCGTGTTGGAAAAAGACCTGACAATCGTCAACCGCCGTGGCCTGCATGCCAGGGCTTCCGCAAAGCTGGTGAAGCTGGTGGAGACGTTTGACGCGGACGTCCAGGTTTCCAAGGACGGCCAGACCGTCGGCGGAACGTCGATCATGGGTCTCATGATGCTCGCCGCCAGCCCGGGCTGCTTTATCACTGTCAGCGTCACCGGCTCTGACGCAGGAGACGCCATGGCGGCGATTGCCGAACTCGTCGAAAGCGGCTTTGGCGAAGAAGATTGATTTTGACATTTCGTGCCGCCACCCTGCGGTGCACATTCCTGCTGCGGTCGATCGAGTGAATTCCGGGCATCGGCCACACCCTTCCAAACCGAACCGGGGGCCGACATGGCGAGCCACACTCAGGACCGACTGATTTCCGCCGCACGCACTGCACTTACTCATGTCCATGAGGCGTTGGAACTTCAATTCGCGTTCGAACTCTGGGACGGTTCCCGGGTACCTGCCGATGCACCGGCGGACGGTCTGCGGCTTGCGCTTTCCGAAACGGCCCTGACGCGTCTTCTTCGCCGTCCCGGCATCAAGACGCTGATCGATCTCTATGCAAATGGCGACGTCGACCCGCGCGGTGGCAGCATTTTCGACTTTGCCGAAAAGCGGCCGACACTCAAAAGCCGGGAAATTCGCAAACGCCTCAACAAGACCCTGTTGCTGAAAACCGGATTTTCGCTCTGGCGCGGTTCTGGTCGCAAGGCTGAAGCCAACCCGGACGGGCTTGATGCCGGTCAGTCAGCGGACCGAAGCTCCGGCAGCCGCAAGGACGACATCGCGTTCCATTACGACGTTTCCAATGACTTCTATCGGCTCTTTCTCGACCCGGAGATGGTCTACACCTGCGCCTATTTCTCCGACTGGTCGAACGATCTGGCGACGGCGCAGAAAGACAAGCTCGACATGATCTGCCGCAAGCTGCGGCTGAAGCCGGGCGACCGGATGCTCGATATCGGTTGCGGCTGGGGCGCCCTGATTTGCCACGCCGCCGAACATTATGGCGTGACAGCCGTTGGGGTCACACTGGCGGAAGAACAGCTGAAGCTTGCCGAGGAGCGGATCAAGGCGCGTGGCCTTGAAGACAAGGTCTCGGTCAAGCTCATCGACTATCGCGACATGGACGGCAAGTTCGACAAGATCTCTTCCATCGGCATGTTCGAGGCGGTCGGGCTGGACAATTACGACAATTACTTCCAGAGCGTGCACCGCCTGCTGAAACCGCGGGGTGTCTACCTGCACCATGCGATCACCCGCCGCGGCAAAAAGGATCTGAAGGCGTTTCGCCGCAAGAAGCCGGAATACCAGGCGCTGGTACGCTACATCTTCCCGGGAGGGGAGGTCGACCACATTGGCTGGACGCTGACCAATCTGGAAGCGCACGGCTTCGAGGTGCACGACGTCGAAGCCTGGCGCGAGCACTATGCTCGCACGACACGGCTGTGGGCGGAAAACCTGATGAAGGTAAAGGACGCGGCTGTCGCGGAAATAGGCGAGCACAAATATCGTCTGTGGCTGGCTTATCTCATTGGCGTCTCGCTCGGCTTTGAACGCGGCTCCATCGGCATCTTCCAAACGGTCGCGACGCGTCGCACCAAGGGTCCGTCGGGCATGCCGCCATCACGCGCGGATCTCTACCGGACGTGATTGGGATATATGATATAAAGAATTCTTTATATCTTTATTGCGTGATGACCCTGCTGACGCTATAACCCCTTCCAACGATTTCCGGAGCCTTCCGGATTTCGGCTGTCGCCCGCCCCTGGTGCCGTTTTGGCACTGGTTCACGAGATGGCGGCGACACTCAAGGGGCCTTGCGCCAGAAGCTGGCTCAAAACAGCAGGACTTATTCATGACCGACTACATCGTTAAAGACATCGGGCTCGCAGACTGGGGCCGCACCGAAATCGAGATCGCCGAACACGAAATGCCGGGCCTGATGGCCTGCCGCGCCGAATTCGGTGACTCCAAGCCGCTCAAGGGCGCCCGCATTGCCGGTTCCCTGCACATGACCATTCAGACCGCCGTTCTGATCGAAACGCTGGTTGCACTGGGTGCGGAAGTCCGTTGGGCGTCCTGCAACATCTATTCCACGCAGGATCAGGCAGCCGCTGCGATTGCAGCTGCAGGCATTCCGGTTTTCGCAACCAAGGGCGAAACCCTGGAAGAATACTGGGATTATGCCGACAAGATCTTCGACTTCCCCGAAGGTGCGAACATGATCCTGGACGATGGCGGCGACGCCACGCTCTACATCCTGCTCGGTGCACGGGTCGAAGCCGGTGAAACCGGTCTGATCGATAACCCGAAGTCGGACGAGGAAGTGTGCCTGTTCGCGCAGATCAAGAAGCGCATGGCCGCCAACCCGGGCTGGTTCACCAAGCAGAAAGAGCTGATCCAGGGCGTTTCGGAAGAAACCACCACTGGCGTTCTGCGTCTTTATGAAATGCAGAAGAAGGGCGACCTGCCGTTCCCGGCGATCAACGTCAACGACAGCGTCACCAAGTCCAAGTTCGACAACCGTTATGGCTGCCGTGAATCCCTGGTCGACGGTATCCGTCGCGGCACCGACGTGATGATGTCCGGCAAGGTGGCCGTTGTCTGTGGTTACGGCGACGTCGGCAAAGGCTCCGCGCAGTCACTGGCTGGTGCCGGTGCCCGCGTGATCGTCACCGAAATTGACCCGATCTGCGCCCTGCAGGCTTCCATGGACGGTTTCGAGGTCAAGACCATCGAGCAGGCTCTTCCGGAAGGCGATATCTACGTCACCGCGACCGGCAACAAGGACATCATCACCTTCGACCACATGCGTGGCATGAAGGACATGGCGATCGTCTGTAACATCGGCCACTTCGACAACGAGATCCAGGTTGCTGCCCTCAAGAACACCAAGTGCCGCCCGGTCAAGGACCAGGTCGACATGTATGTGTTCCCGGATGGCAAGCGCATGATCCTGCTCTCGCAGGGCCGTCTGGTGAACCTCGGCAATGCGACCGGCCACCCGAGCTTCGTCATGTCCGCAAGCTTTACCAACCAGGTTCTGGCGCAGATCGAACTCTTCACCAAGGGCGATCAGTACAAGAACGAAGTCTACGTGCTGCCGAAGCATCTGGACGAGAAGGTTGCTCGCCTTCACCTGGAGAAGCTGGGCGTCACGTTAACCGAATTGTCGGACGAGCAATCTCAATATCTGGGGATTAATAAGGCTGGTCCGTTCAAGTCGGAACACTACAAATACTGATTCCGGCGAGGCGGCCCACTAGATGTGGTGATCGCCTCGATTCGGGTCTGTGAACAAAAAAATGCAGGACCCTTTAATTTTAAGGGTCCTGTTAACTTTTCAATAACGGACTCTTCTGCGTGATTCTCAAAAAGGTTATGGTTTAGGCGAATCAAAGGCCACGAGGCGGATGTCTTTGATTTGCTCCCAGAAACCGGGAGCTGCGGCCCGCAAGAACAGGGCAAGGCGGCACAAGGGGATCACAATATGCCGATAAGCGGCAGGAACGACGCGCGGCCACGCGCGGCGTGGCGAGATTGGAGTCTGAAATCGGTGAAGCTCGGCGGAACGGCGCTGGCAGGCTGGAGCCTGTCTTGCGGTTCAGCGGCAGCCGACATGCTCGCCGACACGACTGCTGCCATTTCCCCCGATAACATGATTCTTTTTGGTGCGTTAGGCGGAATGTGCGCCTTTGCCGTCACCGCATCTGTCGCTCTCGTGCGTCATCGCAAACAATCCGGATTGCTGACCGACGCGCTGGAAAAGGAAAAGAGCGATCTCAAATTCCGGGTCGACCGCCTGGAGGCGATGCTCAATACCGACGAGCAACGCGTCATCGTCTGGACCGGTAACGGCGCCATGCCACAGATCTGGGGCATTCTTCCCGAAAAATCTGGTGTGCCGCGGCCCCCGGCGCAACTGCTTGCGTTCGGCAGCTGGCTGACGGCGAAATGCGCCGGCGACCTGGAACGTCATCTGGACATGCTGTTCCGTACCGGCGAAGCCTTCACCACCACCTTGAAGACCCGCGCCGGAACCTATGTGGAAGCGCTGGGGCGCACCACCGGCGGTGCTGTGGTCCTGCGTCTGCGCGATCTGACCGGCGAACGTCAGATGCAGGCGGAACTTGCTGCCCGCAATGCCAAGATCTCGGGCGAGTTGCATATGCTGCACGCGCTGCTGGATGCGATGCCGGCACCGGCCTGGCAGCGCGATGCGGAAGGAAATCTCATCTGGGCCAACCAGGCCTATGCGGAAGCGGTCGACATGACCGACGCAGATCTTGCGATCAAGGAAGGGGCAACCTTCCTCGACGCTGCTGCGCGCACCGCCATGGCTGTCCAGCGTAACGAAGACGGCTGTTTCAACGCACGTATTCCCATCGTTGCCTCCGGTGAACGCCGGGTGTTCGAAGTGACCGATGTCAATGCCAATGTCGGCGGAGCCGGCATTGCCGTGGACATCAGCGAACTGGAACAGGCCCAGAAGGAACTTGGCCGCGCCGAGGACTTCCACGGCCGCACGCTGGACCAGCTGGCAGCTGCGGTTGCCATCTACAGCGCCGATCGCAAGCTACAATTCTACAACGCGGCCTTCCGCCAGTTGTGGGATCTCGATCCCGCTTTCCTGGAAAGCCGGCCGGAAGACAGCGCGGTTCTGGATGCCTTGCGCGCGGCGCGCAAGATCCCGGAACAGGCGGACTATCGCGTCTGGCGCAACAAGATGATGGAGAGCTACCAGTCTCTGGAAGCTCGCGAAAGCTGGTGGCATCTTCCCGATGGCCGCACCCTGCGCGTCATTGCCAATCCGCACCCGCAAGGCGGCGTCACCTATATCTATGAAAACGTCACCGAGCAGCTCGATCTGGAAAGCCGCTACAACGCGCTGACCCGCGTCCAGGGGGAAACCCTCGACAATCTGTCGGAAGCCGTTGCCGTGTTCGGGTCCGACGGGCGCCTGCGCCTTTGGAACCCTGCTTTCGGTCGTATCTGGGGTCTGGAAGAGGATCAGCTTTCCGAACTGCCGCACGTCAAGGAAGTCGTCTCCGCCTGCACGCTCAATGAAACCGAGCGCGATGCCTGGGAACAGCTTGCCGGCAACGTGACGGGACTTCTCGACAACCGCACCCAGAAGGTCAGCCGTCTGGAACGCCACAACGGCGATGTCGTCGACTATGCCACTGTTCCGCTGCCCGACGGCGGTACGCTGGTGACCTTTGTCGACGTAACGGATAGCGTCAACGTCGAGCGGGCGCTTCTGGAAAAGAACGAGGCGCTGGAACAGGCCGACCAGATCAAGAACGCCTTCATCCAGCATGTTTCCTATGAGCTGCGCTCGCCGCTGACCAACATCATCGGCTTCGCCCAGTTGCTGGCAGATCCGAAATTCGGAGAACTCTCCGACAAGCAGAGCGAATATGCGGACTACATCCAGTCGTCCTCCTCGGCGTTGCTTGCCATCATCAACGACATTCTGGATCTGGCAACGTTGGATGCCGGCATCATGGAACTGGACCTGGGTGAAGTCGACGTCGCACCGACCGTTGCCGCCGCCGTCGAAGGGCTGAAGGACCGGATCGCCGAAGCACGCATCAACCTGCGGACCCATGTGCCGGGTGATGTCGGCATGATGGTTGCCGACGAAAAACGCCTGCGCCAGGTCCTGTTCAACCTCATCTCCAATGCCGTGCGCTATTCCGAGCCCGACGGCGTGGTCGATGTCAGCTGCAGCCGCGAAGACGACAAGGTGACCTTCGTCGTTCAGGATCATGGCTATGGCATTCCCGCTGAAATCCTCACCCAGGTCTTCAACCGCTTTGTCGGGCATGACACAGGATCGCGCCGTCAGGGTGCAGGTCTCGGCCTTGCCATCGTCAAGAGCTTTGTCGAACTCCATGGCGGCACGGTCGACATTCAGTCCGCCGAAGGCAAGGGCACGACGGTGACCTGCGTTTTCCCCGCACGGCCCGAACTGGCGGACCAGGCGGCGGCCGAGTAGGACGCCGGATGGCAGACCACCAGCTGCAAGCCCTGTCGAGCGCCTTTCAGACAATCGAAATTGCCGACGAACACGGCACGCGGCGACTTGCCAACGACATCGCGATGGTCCTGAAGCCCGGCGATGTCATTTGCCTGTCGGGCGATCTGGGCGCCGGGAAGTCCACGTTCACCAGGGCACTGATCCGGGCCTTTGCCGGTGAGCCGGACCTGGAAGTGCCGAGCCCGACCTTCACGCTCGTGCAGACCTACGAATTGCCGCGTTTCGACCTGTCCCACTTCGATCTTTACCGGCTTGAAGAGCCCGAAGAACTGGAAGAGCTCGGGCTGGATGACCTTCTGGAAACGGGAGCCGCGCTGATCGAATGGCCGGAGAAGGCGAACGAGCTGCTGCCCGGCAATGCCCTCTGGATCCAGATCACCCAGCCGACTGACAGCGATGACCATCGCCGGTTCAGCCTCTATTCGGACGCCCCGCACTGGCAGAACCGGATCGGGCAATCGCTGGCAACGCGGTCCTTTCTGGAGACCGCTGGTCTGCCGGATGCCGAGCGTCGTTTCCTGGCAGGCGATGCCTCCCTGCGAACGTTCGAGACGGTTGCAACAGGGTCTTCGACAGCTGTTCTGATGCGCTGGCCTTTCCAGGGGGACGCGGTGCCGGAAGCTGTCCGCGCCTACATGGAAAAGGTGCATCTGGCGCGCGACTGCCGGGCGATTGTCGCGGTGGGAACAGAACTCAGGAACCATGGTCTTTGCGCGCCCGATCTTATGGCGAGCGACCTGGAAAACGGGCTGATCCTCTCGTCCGATCTTGGCCGGGATACCATCGTGGTAGACGGCAAACCGGTGCGCGAAAGATATTTTGCCGCCGTCGATGTCCTGGCGAAGATGCATGGTGAGGCCTGGCCAAAAACGGTCTCGCTCGCTGATGGTGGGCTGTATCGGGTCCCCGACTATTCAGCGGACGCGCTTGTTGCCGAAGCGGCGCTGTTTCTGGACTGGTATGTCCCGAAGGTGTCCGGAAATCCGGCCGACGAGAGCACGCGCTCGGAATTCGAACGGCTATGGCGCGAGGCACTTGAAGATATAAGCGAGGCCCAGACAAGTTGGGTGCTGCGCGATTTTCATTCGCCGAACCTCCTTTGGCAGGCGGGTGCTGAAGGAACCGACAGGATCGGCCTGATCGATTTCCAGGATACGGTCTATGGCCCGGTTGCCTATGATGTTGCTTCCCTGCTGCTGGACGCCCGCACGGACATGGACGAAGCTCTGGAAACGGCGCTCTACGATGCTTATCTCTCGGCAAGAAAAATGCAGTCCGCAGAGTTCGATGAAGTTGGTTTTTCGAAAGCCTATGCGGTCATGGCGGCGCAGCGGATCTCCAAGATCCTCGGCATCTTCGTCCGTCTGGCCGAGCGCGATGGTAAGCCGGCTTACTTGAGCCATTTGCCGCGCATGCTAGGCTATCTCGACCGGGTGCTTGACAGGCCGTTCCTGTCGGATTTGAAAGACTGGTACGCACGCTACCGGCACTGAACGCGCCGCGTTCAACCGGCCGCACATTTGAGACAGATGATGACAGACAAGCGGTTTCGCCCTTCCAAAGCCATGATCCTGGCCGCAGGCCTCGGCAAGCGCATGCGCCCGCTGACGGCAACGACGCCTAAACCGCTGATCGAGGTCAACGGTCAGGCCCTGATCGACCATGGCATGGACCGGCTCGCAGCAGCCGGCGTGAAGACCTGTGTGGTCAACGTGCATTACCTTGCCGATCTGGTGGAGGTTCATGTCCGTCGCCGCCCTGATATGGAAATCCTGATTTCCGACGAACGCGATCAGCTTCTGGAAACCGGGGGCGGTATCAAGAAAGCGCTGCCGCTATTGGGCGAAGAGCCGTTCTTTCAGCTCAATGCCGACACCTGCTACTGGATCGAAGGCGTCAAACCCAACCTGGAACACATGATCGAAGCCTGGGACGAGAGCCGCATGGACGCCCTGCTTCTGGTTGCCGAAACCGTGAAAGCGGTCGGCTATTCCGGCCGTGGTGATTTCGACATGGCAAAGGACGGCGCGTTGACCCGGCGGCAGGAAAAGGGTGTGACGCCCTTTGCCTATGCAGGAGCAACCATTTTGCACCCGCGCCTGTTCGAAGATGCCCCGGACGGGCCGTTCTCCATGAACAGGCTTTTCGACAGGGCGATTGAAGCCGGGCGTCTCTACGGCGTTCAGATGGAAGGCCTGTGGCTGCATATCGGTACCCCGGAAGCCATCCGTGCCGCCGAATATGCCGTTCGCGAGAGTGCCGCCTGAGGATGGCCCGCAGCGCGCGCCTCTGGTCTGTCCCGCCGTCCGTCCCTTTCCTGAAAACGCTGGTCGACACACTGGTCGACGGCACCCTGATCCCCGGCTTTCGCCCGCTGGACGATCCACTGCTGCTGCCGTCGGTCACGCTGTATCTGCCGACGCGCCGCGCTGCGCGCCTGCTGCCGGAGCTTTTCCAGCAGCGGTTTGGTGGCCGGCCGGTTCTCCTGCCTGCCATCCGCCCGGTGGGCGATGCCGACGAGGATGCGCAGAGCCTGACCGCCAATGCGGATCTGGAACCTCTGCCGCCGGCAATGCCCCTTCTGGAACGTCATCTTGCGATGACGCGGCTGGTAAAGGCCTGGAAAGGCATGCTGCGCCGGGAAGCGCTCAGTCTCAGGTCCGACGAACCTCTCGGCCTTCCGGCGTCGACGGCCGATGCAGCCTGGTTGGCGGCAGACCTGCTGACGCTGATGGACGAGGTCGAGACGGAAGAAGCCGACTGGACGGAACTGTCCGGTCTGGTGCCGGAGGACCATGCCCGGTACTGGCAGATCACGCTCGATTTCCTGCAGATCGTGCGGGAGGCCTGGCCCGCGCATCTGGCCGAACTGAAAATGATGGACCCGAAGGCACGCCGCTCGGCCCTTATCCGGCGCGAGGCCGAGCGTCTGGAGCGGACACCTCCTCGTGGCCCGGTCATTGTTGCGGGTGTCACCGGCTCGGTTCCGGCCACCGCCGAATTGCTGAAGGTTGTCTCCCGACTGGAAGCCGGTGTCGTCGTGCTGCCTGGACTGGACCGCTATCTGGACAGCCGCTCCTGGGCCGTATTGGGAGAAAAGACGGGCAAGGCCTCGACCCGCAAGGGGGTGATGCAGAAAGACGCGGCAACCCTGCCTTCACATCCGCAGTATTCGCTGAAGCAGTTGCTTGATCGGCTGGGTGCCGGGCGGGAAGAGGTCGTAACACTCGGGCCAAACCCGGACCGGGGGCTCCTGCTGCGTGAGGAACTGGTCTCCGAGGCCCTGCGTCCCGCCGATACCTCCGATGGCTGGACAGCCTATCTGGACGCCCGTCCCGAAACGGACAGGGCAGAGGCATTGGATGGTGTCTCGATCATGACTGCCCGCAACGAGGCGGATGAAGCCTTGAGCGTGGCGATTGCCTTGCGCGAAGCGATCGAGCGGCAGGAAAGTGCGGCCCTCATTTCGCCGGACCGCATGTTGACGCGCCGGGTTGCGGCAGAGCTTGCCCGCTGGAACATCCAGGTGGACGACAGTGCCGGCCGCCCGCTCGACCAGACCGCACCGGCCATTCTGGCGATCCTGGCTGCGAAACTCGCCCTTGGTGGCTGCGAGCCGATCGATCTTCTGGCGCTGCTGAAGCATCCGCTGACACGGTTGGGCCTGCCGGTGAAGGACATCCGGTCTACCGCCCGCGCGCTGGAGCGTGGCGTGGTTCGCGGACCGCGTGCTCGGCCGGGAACGGCAGGTTTGCAGCTGGCTGTCGAGGCGAGCCGGGAAGATGCGGACAAGGCACATACGCCACGCTGGAAAAAGATCCACGATGAAGACTGGGATGTGATTGCAAACCTGGTCGACCGTCTGGCTAACGCACTGAAATCGCTGGAAGAACTTGCCGCAGAAGGCGGCACGATCCTTCTGACCGACCTCGCACGGCGTCATGTCGATGTGATCGAGGCGATCTCGATCGATCACGAAGGTTCGGTGGCAGAACTTTACGCCGGTGAGGCGGGCGAGGCGCTGGCCCAGTTCCTGACCGGTCTTCTGGAAGCAAGCTCCAGCGGACTGGAAATTCCGCCCGGTGAATGGCCGTCGGTACTGCCCGCGCTGATGTCCGGTCAGGCCGTACGGCGTAGGCTGCCGGGCGACCAGCGGGTGCAGATCCTCGGCCCCATGGAAGCACGGCTTCAGGCCTTTGATTTCGCGATCCTGGGTGGCCTCAATGAGGGCGTCTGGCCTCAACGCACGCGCAATGATCCGTGGCTGAACCGGCCGATGAAGCGCGACATGGGGCTGGAACCCCCGGAGCGCCGGCTCGGTGCGGCCGCACATGACTTTGCGCAAGGCATGGGTGCACGGCGGGTCCTTCTGTCGCGTGCCGCACGCTCCGACGGCGCTCCCACTGTCGCATCGCGCTGGCTGCAGCGCCTGACCACGCTTGCCGGGCCTGACCTGACGAAGAAACTGGAAGCGCAAGGGGCGGTATATTCCGCCCTTGCAGCACAGCTCGACCGGCCGGAAGGCGCGGTGCGGCCCGCGTCCCGGCCTCACCCTCGTCCGCCCTTGGCAGCGCGCCCGAAATCGCTCTCCATCACCGAAATCGAACGCTTGATCCGCGATCCCTACGCGATCTTTGCCCGTCATGTGCTCGAGCTGCAGCCGGTCGACCCGATCGGCGGCGAACCCGGTGCGGCCGACAAGGGCAACCTCATTCACGATGCACTGGCAGATTTCCTGCTGACCTGGACCGGCGCATTCGACGACAGTGCCGTAAAGGCCCTGACAGAGATCGGCGAGGAGCTGTTTGAGCCTCTTGATGCGTTTCCGGCGATCCGGGCGCTCTGGTGGCCGCGTTTCCAGAAAATTGCGGCTGGCTTCGTTGCCTACGAAGCGAGGCGGTCGCAACACGTCAGTCAGCGGTTCCTGGAAATCGGGGGCGGTGTGGAATTGAAGTTGCCCGGCTTCGATTTCCGCCTGCGCGGCCGGGCAGACCGGATCGACCTTCTGAGTGGCGGCGGGCTGTCCGTGGTCGATTACAAGACAGGGCAGGTGCCCTCGCAAAAGCAGGTCGATGCGCTCCTGTCGCCGCAATTGCCGCTGGAGGCCGCGATGGTCCGGCGGTTCGGGTTCAAGGATGTGCCGGCTGACGCGCCCATATCCGAGCTATTGTATCTGCAGCTGAAGGGCGGCAGCGAACCGGTGATCGAAGCGCCGCGAAACCCGAAGGACACGCCGCTGGAAGATCTGGTGGAAGACGCCTGGGCGCGGCTGGAACAGTTGATCGCCCACTATGTCAGAGAAGACATTGGTTACCTGTCCCGTGCCCGCGTCATGCGTGAGCGGCAGATGGGCGGTGACTATGATCATCTTGCCAGAACGCAGGAATGGGCACTTGGATCGGAGGAGCCTTCATGAGCTTTCAGATCCCTGAAGTGACCAGGCAACGGCAGGACCTTGCCTCCCGCCCACGGGCCTCGGCCTGGGTGAGTGCCAATGCCGGATCGGGCAAGACCTTCGTTCTGTCCCGCAGGGTGGTGCGGCTGCTGCTGGATGGCACCGATCCCTCTCGTATTCTTGCGCTGACCTTCACCAAGGCCGCCGCTGCCGAAATGGCGACCCGCGTTTTCAAGATCCTCGGCGAATGGGTCACCAAGGATGATGCCGCACTCGCGGCCGAATTGCAGGATATTGAAGGCCGCAAACCAGATGCCGCGCGCCTGGCGATGGCGCGTCGCCTCTTTGCCCGGGCACTGGAAACACCGGGCGGGTTGAAGATCCAGACCATTCACGGTTTCTGCGAATCCCTGCTGCACCAGTTTCCGCTGGAAGCAAACGTCGCGGGCCATTTTGCCGTACTCGACGACCGGGTGGCAGCGGAACTCATGGCGGCCTCGCGCGCGACCGTGCTGCATGTTGCCGAAACCGAGCCGGAAAGCGCCTTTGGCAGGGCACTGGCATCTGTCATTGATCTGATGAGCGATGGCGGCGCCCAGAAGGCGCTGGACGAGTTGATCCAGAGCCGTGACGCCTTCCGCCGCTGGACGGTTGATGCCGGCGATCTGGAAACCGCGCTTGCCGAGCTTGCCGATCTTCTGGAAACCGACCCGGCCCTTCGGCTGGCGGATTTCGACGAGCAGTTTCGGTCCGCATGCCCGTTTGATCTGAACACCTGTCTTGCCTATGCCGAGGCACTGCGAACCGGCACCAAGACCGATAAGGCGCGTGCGGACGATCTGGTTACCGCCGCGAAGCTCACGGACATAACCGCTTTCCGCGAGGCCTGGCAGGCAATTTTCCTGACAGCCAAGCTTGAGCCGCGAAAGTCGCTCGCCACCAAGAAGGTCGCTGAAACGTTCCCCCAGATGCTTGAGGCGCTGGAGGCGGAACAACATCGCCTGCTGGAGCTGCTGGACCAGCGCCGGAAGGTGGCGACCTATGAGGGAACCACAGCCCTGCTGCGTCTCGCCGACGCGGTGATCGGTCATTATGAGCGCGCCAAGACCGCCCGCGGGTATCTCGATTTCGAGGATCTGGTGGTCAAGACGGCAACACTGCTGCAGAAGTCCGATGCGGCGCTCTGGGTGCAATACAAGCTCGACCAGGGGCTCGACCATATCCTTGTTGATGAGGCTCAGGACACCAGCCCGCGCCAATGGGAAGTGGTGACTTCGCTTGCCTCTGAATTTTTCGCCGGGACCGGAGCAAGAGACCGGGTCCGCACGCTGTTTGCGGTGGGCGACGAAAAACAGTCGATCTACTCGTTCCAGGGCGCTGTGCCGGCCTATTTCGATGCCATGCGCCGTGCCTTTTCCGGAAAGGCCGAGGCGGCCGAGCTTGAGTTTCATTCCGTCAATCTGCAGCTCTCCTTCCGCTCCACGCCGGATGTTCTTGGAGCGGTCGACAAGGTGTTTCACGACGAAAGCGCCCACAAAGGCCTGTCGCAGGACGTGAAAGCGCCGGTCCATGAAGCCATTCGGCGCGATCCGGGGATCGTTGATCTGTGGCCCCTGGAGGCCGAGGCGGAGATCGAGGAGCCGGACGACTGGCGCCAGCCGATCGACCACGTCGGTTCGGGCAGCCCGATGCTGAAGGTGGCCAGGCGTATTGCTGCTGAAATTGCCCAGTGGATGCGCGATGGCACGGCAAATCCCGGCGATGTGATGATCCTCGTGCGCAAGCGCGGGCCTTTTGTCGAAGCGCTCAATCGGGAACTGAAGGAGCTGGACATCCCGGCTGCCGGCAGTGACCGCCTTGTTCTGACGGACCATATCGCTGTTCAGGATCTTGCCGCTCTCGGCAGGTTCCTGTTGCTGCCGGAAGACGACCTGTCGCTTGCCTGCGTGCTGAAGAGCCCGCTGTTCGACCTGACGGACGACGACCTGCTGGAGGTTGCCCGGGAAACGCCGGAAAAGGTGCGCCCCGGAACGCTGTGGCAGATGCTGGTGAAACGGTCGGACAGTTCGGACAAATGGAAGGCCGTGCGCGCAAGGCTGGAAGACTGGCGCGCGCGCGCCGACTTCGTGCCGCCTTACGAATTCTATGCCCGGCTGCTGGGGGCTGATGGTGGCCGGAAAGCTTTTCGCGCTCGCCTCGGCGTGGAAGTCGATGACGTTCTGGACGAGTTCCTGGCGCTCACCATTGCCTATGAGCAATCCGGCACGCCGGGCCTGGAAGGATTCCTTGCCTGGATGGCAGCGGCACCGACCGAGATCAAGCGTGAGTTGACCAATACCAAGGGCATGGTCCGCATCATGACCGTGCATGGTTCCAAGGGGCTGGAAGCGCGGATCGTCGTTCTGGTCGATCCGGGGGCAGCCCCCGTCAGCGCAATCCACGATCCGGCCTTCCTGCCGCGCAAGCGTCTGGAAAACGATCTTCTGCCACCGGCTCTGGTCTGGCTGCCGCCCAAGGCGGACCGGACGCCCTGGCACGACGCGGCGGTGGAAGCCCTGCGGGACGCGCAGGAGGAAGAATACCGGCGCCTGTTGTACGTGGCTCTGACCCGCGCCGAAGACCGGCTGATTGTCTGCGGTTGGGAACCGAAACGCGGTGCCCACGAGAACTGCTGGTATTCGATGGTCTCGCGGGCGTTGAAGCCCGAGGCGCGTGAACTGACAGCGACGGATGGATCCGTCTCCGCCTGGCGCTGGCAGAAGGACGGCGTCATCGCCGAGCCCGAGGCAGGCGCGGCGCCGCATACCTCCGCAGAGCCGCGCAGCGAAGAACTGCCGTTGCCGGACTGGCTCTCCAGTCCCGTCCGTCCGCTTGCCAGGAAGAAACGCCTTCAGCCCTCACGGGCATTCGAGGCGATGGAGGAAAAGGACGGCATCGAACCGGTGCCTGCGGTATCTCGCCTGCAGGCGGGCAGGGATCTTGCTTCCTGGCCCCTGGAGCGCGGTCGCCTGATTCACCGGCTTCTGGAGCTGTTGCCGGACTTGGCTGAAGACGCCCGCATGGCAGCGTCGGAAGCCTACCTCAAGCAGGCCCTCAAGCCGGAATTTGCCGAGCGCATGCCTCACCTTCTGCGCGAAGTGGCTGCGATTCTCGAGATGCCGGAATTCGAGACGTTGTTTTGCGGCCATGCCCGCGCCGAAGTTCCGCTGGTCGGGACGATTCGGGCAAGCGACGGCACGGAAGTCGAGATATCCGGACAGATCGACCGGCTGGTGGTTGAGGATAACCGGGTGGTGATTGTGGATTACAAGACCAATTTCCATCCGCCGGCATCAGTTGCCGAAATCCCGCTCGAGTACCGCGCACAGCTTTGTGTTTACAGGGAAATGCTGAAGCAGATTTATCCGGACAGGGAAATTTCCGCCCAGCTTCTGTGGACCGCGGTGCCGAGCCTGATGGAAATCCCCGAAAAGGTGCTGGAAGAAACCTTCGCCGGACTGCGTCCTGACGGCACATCGGCTTGACGGCAGGCCCTCGGCTTCCTACGTTCTTGCCAACTGATGCGCTTACATCGGGTAGGCGCGATCCTGAGACCTACGAGATCTAGTTATGGCTACCACACAAGTTACCGACTCTTCGTTTGAATCCGAAGTCCTGAAATCCGACGGCCCGGTCGTGGTCGACTTCTGGGCCGAATGGTGCGGTCCGTGTAAGATGATCGCTCCGGCTCTTGAAGAAATCTCCGAAGAGATGAACGGCCAGGTGAAGATCACCAAGCTCAACATCGACGAGAACCAGGACATGGCCATGAAATACGGCGTTCGGTCCATTCCGATGCTGATCCTGTTCAAGGACGGCGAGCCGATGGCAACCCAGATCGGTGCAGCGCCGAAGGGCAAACTCTCCGATTGGATCAAGAGCGCCCTTTAATTCCGAAATATATCTGCGGCTGACCGGCTGCGGTTCATATGAGCGCATCCGGCGGGTAAGCGAAAGCCTATCCGCCGATGCTCTTTGAAAAAACGCCAACCGGTCGTATAAGCACCCGCAAACAGTCTGAGCAAACGGATCATTCATGAGCGACGAAAACAAAACCCCGGAAGAGCAGCCGGCAGAAGCAACGCCGGAAACCGCAGCAGCGGAACAGCCGGAAGCTGTCGAGGCGGCCGGTGTCGATCCGATCGAAGTTCTGAAAGCCGAAAACGCGGATCTGAAGGATCGCGCGCTTCGCGTCATGGCGGAAATGGAAAACCTTCGCCGCCGCACGGAAAAGGAAGTCAAGGACGCCCGCCAGTACGCCGTGTCAGGTTTTGCCCGTGACATGCTGACGGTTTCCGACAACCTGCGCCGCGCACTTGAGGCGTTGCCGGAAGATGACCGCAAGAACGCCGATGCGGGTGTTGCTTCGCTGATCGAAGGCGTCGAGATGATCGAGCGCGATCTGCTCAACCAGCTTGAAAAGAATGGCGTCAAGAAACTGGACCCGGAAGGCCAGAAGTTCGACCCGAACTTCCACCAGGCCATGTTCGAGGTGCCGAACACCGCAGTGCCGAACAACACGGTTGTACAGGTCATGCAGGCCGGCTACGTCATTGGCGACCGCGTGCTGCGCCCGGCCATGGTCGGCGTTTCCAAGGGTGGCCCGAAGGATGTTGCGGCGTCGGCTGAAGCCGGACAGACAGTCGACAAGAACGCCTGAGTTCAACCGACCCTAGAGCTTCGAAGGGGCTGCCCCGCATCCAGCGGAGTGGCCCCTTTTCTTTGGGGCAACCCTTTCGTCAACACAGCTGACGGGAGCCAGTCCTGCCGCCGACGCGACGCGAGAGGACGACAGCCGGGAACGATCAGTGGTTTTCCAGAAAGCGGTCTGGTCGGACTTCCCTAATCCCTTGAGCGAGATATGCAGGCCCTCAGACGTAGGGCCGAGCGCCGGCATGGCATGCTACGGGATGACAAAGACCCGGACCTCAGGTACTGCCTTCGGAAAGAAAGTGGCCATGGGGGACGGAATGCTGCTGCAAATGCTGGACTATCTCGGGGTGGCGGTATTCGCCATTACCGGCGGCATCGTCGCTTCGCGCAAGCAGCTGGATATCGTTGCCCTGCTGTTCTTTGCCACGCTGACGGGGATCGGTGGTGGTACCCTGCGTGACCTTTTGCTGGGTGTACCGGTCTTCTGGGTGGAGAACGAATGGTATCTGCTGGTGTGCTTCGTCGTCAGCGCGCTGGTCTGGTATTTTGCCGAGTGGATCGAAAAGCTCAGCAAACCCTTGAGATGGGCCGATGCCATCGGTATTGCGGCCTATTCTGTCATGGGAGCTGCCAAGGCCCTGACTGTCGGCGACACGATCCTGGTGGCGATCCTGATGGGTGTCTCGACGGCAACTTTCGGCGGCATCCTGCGGGACACCATCGCCCGTGAACCTTCCTCCATCGTGAAGCCGGAAATCTATGTCGGTGCGGCCTTTGCCGGTGCGGGTGGATTTGTTGTGCTGGTGCAATTGGGCGCGCCGCAAATCCTTGCCGCGATCCTTGTCGCAAGCTGTGCGCTGATCTTGCGCGGCGGAGCGATCCTGCGTGGCTGGACCTTGCCCGGACACCGTTTTGGAACAGGTTCAGATCCCGGCTAAGCCGGGATGGCTTTCCGTCCCTTGGCCTCAGCGAACAGTCCGGGAACGACAAAAGCCGGCCCACGGGGAACCGGCTTCACGATTATCGTATGACGGGTTTGGCGCGATCGGCTGAACGTGCCAAACCCTTGGAGGCAGCCGGTCTCGCCCGTAGGGTCGAACGGCCAGGGTGCCATCAAGGCACTAGTAGACAAGCCCCGAGCAGGCCGACACATAGTACATCAGCCCAATTGCGATTGCCGGAAGGCTTGCCGAATAGGCAAGCGTCGTCAGCATGATTTGCTCCTTCAAGATACCAATGAGAAACCCACGGCGGCCAAGCCGTCATCCGGGCGACCCTTTTCGGGTGCTCGCTTTCATGGGTTCCCCCTGCTGTTCCGGGATATGGTGTGCGCAGGCACGAGTTCCAGAGGTCACGTCCTCAAAAAAACGTGTGCAGCCAGTGCGTAGTCTGCGAGCCCGGTGCGCGGGGCCGGCAAAAACAGCGTGCGCTGGCCGTAGTAACGCCGGCCAGCTTTCGTGCCCTGTGTGAGGTCTTTCAGGTCGGCAGCCCATTCAAGATCCGGCCGCGGCGGTTCGCTCAGGTCGGTGGTGAACAGCCGTGCTTCCTGCAGCAGTTCTGTCGGCAATTGTGCTTCCGGATCCAGCACATCTACGTGACAGCCCGCAGGAGGATCCAGGTAGGTGAGGGCGTGATGGGTGCCTGTTTCGTTTTCCGGACCGGCAATACAGATCATGTCCGCGCCTTCCTGCGCGGCATAGATCTCGTTCGTGATGCCGACATTGACCCCCTTGAGCGCGGGCAAGGCGGCGATCCTTTTCTGGATTTCCGGCGACACGCCGGCCAGAAGGATCGACGTCAGGTTGCGCACGGCCGCATAACCGCACACAAGCCGGGGCAATCTCGGGTCGTCGCCGATGACCAGCAGGCGGGACGTGTCTTCGCGGGACAGGTAACTTGCCCCGAGCGCATGCAGACCGGCCGTGCGCCAGACTGTAAGGCGCATGCCATCCAGAAGGGCGATCGGTTGTCCGCCGGAACCGGAAAACAATAGGTAGAGACTTGAGGACAGGCCCGTTTGTTCGGGTAGATCCAGCGCCAGGGAGCAGCCGATATAGCCGCGCTTGACGTCGCCTTGTTGGGTAAAGTCAGTCCAGGCCGGCTGTACGGTGAGCGCGCCTTGCTGCTGGTTCAGCCGGCCGATGGGCAAGGGGGATGCCTTGGGGGCGACTGTGCTGGAGCGATAGGCCCGGCGCAGCGTTTCAAGAACGGCCCTGTCTTCCAGGCAGGCATCGATCTCGTCGCTGGAGATAATACGCATGGTAATGTCGGCCGGTCAGGCGGCGTTGCGGTTGCCCGGTCCTGCCAGTCCCTTGAGATTGGATGCCGGCTGACCTGCGGTGTTCATTTCCCGCAGCTGGTCGGCTTCCTTGTGCCATTTCGCGGCTTCCCGGCGCTTCACGCGTGCTTCCTTGCGCCAGCGGCCCTGTTTGGCCCATGCGCCAAGTCCACCGACGATGATGCCGACGCCCAGACTTGCGAAGATAATCCAGAACAGCGGAATGTCCGGGATCGTCAGGCGCGGGTCCTGCGGGTCGAGGGGATTGAGCGACAGGGAGACCGTGTGCCGGTTCGCCACCGACAACGGGATCAGGACAACCGCGATAACGAACAAGATCACGTTCTTGAGGAAACGGGTCACTGGGTTCTCCCGGTTTTGGCCAGATCAGAAGTCGATTTTAAATGGCGTGCCGTGGCAAACGCAATCAGTCGTCGCCGTGGTCCACACCATCGTTCAACCGTATACGCATTTCCTTGCCGGTTTTGAAGAAGGGCACGAACTTTTCGTCCACTTCCACCTTTTGACCGGTTCGCGGATTGCGGCCGACGCGCGCGGGGCGGTTCTTGACGGAAAACGCGCCGAAGCCGCGCAACTCCACCCGGTCGCCGCGCATGAGCGCTTCGGTAACCTCATCCAAGATGGCGTTGACGATGTTCTCAACGTCCCGCTGATAGAGATGCGGATTTTGTTCGGCGATATGCTGAACCAGCTCAGATTTGATCATGAAGTGCCCCCTCGCTTACGGATTATTGTCTGCCGCGTCAGAAGCCTGCCAAACGGATACGAGCCCGTCAAGCGTAAGCCCTCGTGGAATCAGCCCCTTAGCTTCACTAACCGGCTCCAGAAGGGCCGATCCGATGCCTTTTCCGAACTCTCGCGAGACCCGGGAGGAAAACGGCAGCTCTTCCAGATTTTCGTTGGCGCTCCAGGTGACGACTGGAAGATCTTTCGGAACGCCCTTCTCGCTAACTAGCCAGTCGATTGCGACATCTTCGCCGCCAATGGCATCGATCAGCTTTTCCGTCTGGGCATCGTGGCCCGTCAGAATGCGGCCGTCTGCAAGTTCCTTGGCCCTGGGCATGTCGAGAGATCGCCGCTCGGCGACCAGTGAAACGAACCAGTCATAGGAATTGTCGACGAGCTTTTGCAGCATGGCGCGTGCCTCGGGGCTCGTCTGGGAATAGAAGTCGGGCTCGGCCTTCAGCGGTGCGCTCTTGACCGCATCCATTTCCACGCCGACCGTTTCCATCAGTTTGCTGATATTGCCGAACTGGAACAGCACGCCGATGGAGCCGGTGATGGAATTGTATCTCGCGACGATGTGATCGGAGGCAAGGGCGATCATGTAGCCCGCGGAGGTTCCGATGGTGCGGATTTCGGCGACCACCGGCTTCTTTTCGGAAAGCTTGCGCAGCGCTTCATACAGCGCTTCGCCGCCGGTTGTGCTGCCACCGGGAGAATTGATGGAGATCACCACGCCCTTGACCGCATCGGACTTGCCGATCTTCTCGATCATCTGCAGGGTCTTGCGGCTTTCGAGGATGACGCCTTCGATCGGGATGCGCGCGATATGCGCCGTCCGCTTGGACAATTCCGAAGCGCCGGAGACGTAGATAAGCCCCCCGATCAGTGCCGCGGCGATGACGACAAAAGTCGCGATCCGCCAGAAGGTCACTTTGCGTCTGAGGCGCCGTCTGTCTACCAGCGCGTCAACATCTACCGACATGAATACGATGTCCCCGACAAGAGCTTATGAAAACCAATAACATACATAGGGTGACCGTTGTAAGAAATGCAATCGGCTTCTCTCAGTTTCACATCAGATTGCGGCGGTTTCTGGCAAGCCGGCGCAGTTTCGTGTGTTCATGAGGCTCAATCGCCCAGAGGTTGAGGTCCGGTGCGGCCATGGAAGGCGGTCAGCGAAGAGCGGATCCGGCGCAGGTTTTCGCTTGTGGTGGCGGCCCGGACCTGCGCGACCGTCATGGCGATGGCGTCGACAATCACCAGGTGCGCGTATCGCGAGGCGGTGGGCTTGAAGATGTCCGGGTCCTCGGGAAGATCGACCAGGATGGGGATCTTGGAAATCATTGCAAGGCGGGAGCCTTTCGGTGCAATCGCGATCGTGGTGGCCCCATAGCCGCCGGCAATCTCGGCCGCGCTGACCAGTTCATCCGCTTCGCCGCTGGCGGAGACACAAAGCAGAACGTCTTCGGGCCCGAGCGTCGCCGCGCGCATCTGCAGGAGGTAGCTGTCGTGCAGGGCGACGGACGGGATACCAAGGCGGAAAAAGCGGCTCGCCGCTTCACCGGCCACCATCGTCGACCCACCGCCGATCCCGGCGGTGAGAAGCTGCCGGCATTTGGCGATCTTTTCGACGGCCCGCTCGATAACGGCCGGATCGACCTGCTGCCGCATGACATTGGCGGTCGCATAAAGCGCGCCCAGAACGCGGTCGATCGCCGTTTCGCTGGCAACCTGTTCGGTGGTCGATGGCGCGGAAATATACTGCAGGCTGACGGCCAGATTTTGCGCCAGACGCAGCTTGAATTCCCGGAAACCGTCACAGCCGAGTGTCCTGCAAAAGCGAACGACGGTCGGTGTGCTGACGCCGCAGGCTTTTGCCAGTTCAGCGATCGTCATGTCCGAAATCGCGGACAGATGCTTTTGCACGTAGTCCGCAACCTTTTGTTCCCGCGCCGGAAACTGGCCGGCGTGATCGCGGAGTGCGGAAATGAGATCGATAGCGGCATGGCCGTTTGTATTGTCGCCGGTCGGGGTTCGGATCTTTGCCTGCACACATGTCTCCCTGGTTGCGGGATTTGTAATTTGATTACACAAAATCGTCAATCAGCGCCTGATCATAGCCTCATTTACGCGAGAAATGTAATTTAAAAACAAAATACGCTTGACGAAACGCAATTTCTGCTCTGAAAATGTAATTAAGGTACATTTCGGTGGAGGGATTATGCGCGAGTGGGCTGCCAGAACCAGTGCCAGGCTGAATACGGGCGTCGAGGCTGTAATAGCCTTGCTGATGGCACTGCTTGTGCTTGATGTCTGGCTCGGCGTGGTTGATCGCTACTTCTTTCATTGGCAGTTGCCCTGGCCGGAGATCCTTGCGCGCTACCTGATGATCTGGGCAGCAATGCTGGCCGTCTCATCCGGCATCGCCAGACGGGACCATATCGGACTGACGGCTGCCATCATGCGCGTGCCGGTGTCGTTGCGCCGCATTGTGCTGATGGCGATTGATCTCTGCGTTCTGGCACTGTTTCTCTACGTGCTGTGGTACGGGCTCGGTTTCGCGCAAAGCGGCGCCAAGCGGCAGGCCATGATCTTCGGTATCAGTCTGCAGCCGTTCTATGCGGCAATCCCGGCTGCCGCAGCCCTTGCCTCGATCCAGACCGTTCTGGCGATGATCCGGGACAACGGCACCCATCTCGACAATCCTCCGTTTGCGGAGGCCGCAGCATGATCGTTGCCGCTGTCTTCATCGGATTTGTCCTGCTCGGCATGCCTATCGGCTTTGCCATTGGCGCGGCCGGCGTCATCGGCCTCATTCATATGGGCGGTGACCAGTTCCTGGCCATCGGGCCGAGCCGTATCTTCAACGGGTTGAACATCTTCCCCTTTCTGGCGATGCCGTTCTTCATTCTGGCCGGCGAAATCATGAACCAGACGGGTATTACCGACCGGTTGGTGAAGCTGGCCCAGGTGCTGGTCGGCCATTTCCGGGGTGGGCTGGCCCACACAAATATGCTCGCCTCGGTGTTCTTTGCGGGGCTAACGGGCTCGGCAACGGCGGATGCGGCGGCCTTCGGGCGCACATTGGTGCCCGCCATGGTCAAGGAAGGCTACAAGCGCGATTACGCGTGCGCCGTAACGGCGGCCGGTTCGATCATCGGACCGACCATCCCGCCGTCCGGTCTGATGGTTGTCTACGGCTCGCTCATGGGCGTTTCCATTGGTGGGTTGTTCGCCGCAGGCATTCTGCCGGGTCTCGTCATCTGTGGTGTCTGCATGGCCGTCATTACCCTTGGTGCGGCCCGCAACAGCCTGCCCAAGGCGGAGCGCCGGGCCAACCTGAAGGAAATCTGGCAGGTCTTCGTTTCCTCAATTACCGCACTGCTGATGCCGGTGATCATCCTGGGAGGTATTCTCGGCGGTGTCGTCACGCCGACGGAAGCTGCTTCCATTGCAGTCGCCTATGCACTCTTCATCGGTGCATTCGTCTACCGCACGCTGACCTTGCCCGCGCTTTACCAGATGCTCGTGCGCACAGCGCGCATCACCGGCGTGATCTTCGTCATCATCGCCTTTGCCGGCATCCTCGGCTGGTGGATGAGCTTTGAAAAAATCCCCCAGATGCTGGCCGAGACCATCCTGGGTCTGGCCGACAACCGCTATGCGGTCATCGCCATCATCATCGGACTTCTGCTGATCGTCGGCATGGTCATGGATATCACCGCCATCCTGATCATCCTGGCACCGGTTCTTGTTCCGCTCACCGCTCAGGTGGGTCTGGAGCCGATCCATGCGGGGATCATCTTCGTTCTGGCACTCAACATCTCGCTGATGACGCCGCCTGTCGGCGCGTGCCTGTTCGTTCTCTCATCGGTCACCGGTGAGAAACTGGAACGGATTGCCATCAAGCTGGGGCCGTTCCTGGTCGCAGAGGTGGCTGTGCTGTTCCTGTTCGCCTTCTGGGAAAGCGCGGCGATGATGCTGCCGCGTGCTCTCGGGTTTGCCCAATAACAAAAAAACAACCTGACAGAGGAATGGAGAAAATCATGAAGAAGTTCGCAAAGGGACTGGCGGTCGGGCTGACCGCTGCGCTTATGGCCGGCAGCGCGCTGGCAGATGGAAAGGTGTTGAAGTTCGGACACGACAACAAGACCGATCCATTTGAAAATCCGGCTCATGCCTGCACCGCGGTGTTCTCCAACATCGTCAACGCAGACACCAACGGTGCCGTCGAAGTGGAGGTCTTCGGTTCCAACCAGCTCGGTTCGGCTGCCGAGCATGTGCAGCATGTGCGCGACGGCATCATCCAGGCAACACTGACGTCCACCGGCGCGCTGGCCAGCTACTACCCACGCATCGACGTTTTGAACCTGCCGTTCGCCTTCGCCGACAACGCCGCCACCTACGCGGTTTTCGACGGTGATTTCGGCAAGGCTCTGGCTGCCGATATCGAGGAAGCCCTTGGAGATGTTGTGGTGCTCGGTTTCCCGGACACGGGCGGGTTCTTCGCTGTTACCAATTCCAAGCACCCGATCGCGTCGCTCGACGATTTTGACGGCATCCGCATCCGCACCATGACGCTGCCGTCTCATCAGACCATCATTCAGGCGCTTGGCGCGCAGGCCTATCCGCTATCCTGGGGCGAGGTCTATTCCGGCCTTCAGACCGGCGTCATCGACGGTCAGATGAACCCGGTGCCGATCATTTCCTTCGCGAACTTCTCTGAAGTTCAGAAGTACATGACGCTGACCAACCACCTGTTCTCGCCCTACACGTTCATGGTCAACCGGGACTTCTTCGAAGGATTGAGCGAAGAGCAGCAGAAGACTCTGCGCTATGCTGCGGAAAGCTGCGTAACCGCCAGCCGTGGCCTGTCGCGCATCATCGAAGCCTCCGACAGGGGATTGGCAGGCCTGATGGACAAGATGGAAGTGACCGCTCTCACCGCCGACCAGCGCGCGTCCATGGCTGCAGCGGCCCAGCCGGCTTTCGAAACGCACGTGGCTGAAAACCTCGACCCGAAAGCCAACGAACTGCTCGGCCTGTTCAAGACCGAAGTCCAGAAAGCCAACGACAGCGTCTATATGGACTGAAGCATGGTCTGACATTTTCGCGCGCCGGCTTGCAGCGCCGGTGCGTGAAAAAAGAAGCCCCGCGGCGAACCGCGGGGCTTTTGTCTTTTCAGCGTTCAGACCTCATCAGGGAGCCGAAATCGGCTTCTGACTTTGCCACCGCCAGCCAAACCGGAACCGGTGGGCCTCAGTTGATCCCCGTCAGCTGGATCTCGAACGTCAGCACCTTGCCGGCCAACGGGTGGTTGGCGTCCAGAATGACTTCGTTTTCGGAAATCTCGATCACGGTCACGGTCATCATCTGGCCGTTCTCTGTCTGCGCCTGCAGCTGCATGCCGACTTCCAGCGGGATGTTGGCCGGAATGTTGGTCCGCGGAACAGCCTGGCGTGCGGCCGGATTGTGGGGACCGTAGGCGCTGTCGGGTTCGATGCGGACCGTCTTCTCGTCGCCAACCTTCATGCCGGGAATGGCCTGGTCGAGACCCGGAATGATCTGGCCGGATCCAACGGTGAATTCCAGCGGGTCGCGTCCTTCGGAGCTGTCGAAGACGGAGCCGTCGTCCAGCGTGCCCTTATAATGAAGACGAACCGTGTCGCCGCTTTTGGCTTCGGTCATGGAGCATTTCGCAATTCTGTCTGTTGGGTGAGTTTTGAGGCCGCGTTTCGTTGGCGGGTGCTCGTCGTGAAACCAAGCCTAAAGGACGGGCAGCAAAAGTAAAGTCTGCCGGATCGTCAGCTTCTGGATAGTTTCGCGGACAAATCATGGCTGAAATGGTGCAGCCACGACGCCGATCGTTTCAAACGATGGCCCCGGCGCCGTGGTTCTTCTTTGTCGGATGGCGATTGCGCCGCTATTTCCTGCCGAAATTCGCACCTAGCCGCATCTGGATATAGTCATGCGCCGTCATCGGCTCATACTTGCCTTCCGGCCCTGCAAGCACCGTATCCATGTTGGCCTGGGCGAAATAGGCCATGGAGTAGCGAGGACCGAGATATTCCTCCGGCTTGGGCATGCGCACCCGGTGAAGGTTTGACAGAAGCTTGTCGTCCGACCAGCGCATCAGCATGTCGCCGATGTTGCAGGTGATAACGCCTTCCAGCGGGGGCACGTCGGTCCAGGCAATCGCCCGGCCCTGGCTGTCCTTGCCCGGGCAAAGCTGTAGCCCGCCCTGGCCTGCCTTCTGGTGCAGCAGTGTCAGGCAGTCGAAGTCGGTGTGAGCTCCGGCCCGCCAGAACTTGAAGTCCTCTGGCTTGGCATCTTCCATGCCCAGATAATGGATCAGCCGGAGGGTCGACTGGTATTCCGGTGTCAGCGGGTCGTGCCCGTCGGTGAAGAAGTCCGGCGGAAACTGCAGCTTGTCGGCAAAGCAGGACAGAACCTTCATCGCCAGCGCCCAGTTGTGCCGCTCGAATGCCAGCATGGTCGCCTTGAAGCCGGACAGTTCTTCGCCGGTCGGCCAGAGACCTGTCATGCGCGGCAGGGTGATCTGGTAGCTTTCCTTCTGGTCAGCAGTACCGGTTGAAGGGCGAACCTGCGCCTTGAATTCCCAGCCTGCATTGGTTCCGGGCCGAAGCGGATATTGTTCTTTCGTCTCGGCCGGCAGATCGAAGAAGCCGGCTGACAGTCGAAAAGCCTCGTCGATCAGTTCCTGCGGGATGCCGTGGTTGCTCAGCTGGAAAAAGCCGATGTCCGTCGCGGCAGCCCACAGATCCTCGGTGATCTCTGCCTTGCGCGAAAAGAAGTCCGACATGTCGACCTGGGGAATTGACCGGTCGACCGTCTCACCGACGCCGCCGAAGCCTTTTTCCTTTTCCAGTTCAACGAGACCATAAGATGCAGAGGTGCTCATATTTCCGTTCTCCTTGAGAAAGAGGTCCGGGAGCAATGACCCGTGCTCATGGGCACTGACAGCTTCTACTCCACATAAGAATGTGCCTGCCCGATGCAGGCGATTTGCCATCAGGCCTGGGCGGCGCGGACCCGGTGAGGCGCCGTCATTTCCTTTCTGCGTTCGATCAGTTGCCGGGTAACACGCCTTGCGTCCGAACCGAGCCCTGCCAGGTCCTGTCCGGGGATGGAACCGTCCTGGACGATCTGCTGCCCGCCGACAAAGCTGTGGCGCAGGCTTGCGGCACCCGTCAGCACGGGAGCAAGGGCCGGATCGTGAAGACCCATGTTGCGAGGGGCGGAAATGTCGAAAACGGCAATGTCGGCGATCATGCCGGGACGCAGCACGCCGATCTCCTCAAAGCCGAGCACCTTGGCGCCGCCTTCGGTTGCCCAGTTGAGCAGGCTTTCGGCTTGCAATGCCTGCACGCCCTTTGTCGCTCGGTGCAGTGCGAAGGCACTGTAGAGGGCAGCGCCCATGTCGGCGGCCTCGTTCGCACCCGCGCCATCTACCGCCAGCGAAACTCTGCCGCCGAGGTCGTGCAGGGCGTCAGCTGGAGCAATGCCTGAGCCAAGCCTTGCATTTGCTTGCGGACAGTGCGCCATCCCGGTTCCGGTTTCTGCGAGCATGCGCACCTCGTCCCGGTCGCATTCCACCAGATGGGCAAACCAGACATCCGGCCCGAGCCACTGCTGCTCGGCAAGCCAATCAACCGGTCGCTTGCCGTATTTCGCCAGGGTGAAGTCGACGTAGGTCCGATTTTCCGAAAGATGCGAATGAAGGCGCAGGCCCTTACTGCGGGCAAATCGGGCGATGTCGGCAAGCTCTCCCGCATCGACGTTGAACGTCGGCGTGGTCGGTGCGACGACTACCCGCCTGCTGGAACTTGGGGAGGGGTCATGCCAGCGGTTTGCAGTCCGCTCGATGCTTGCCAGAAATTTGTCCAGTGGCTCGCTTGGTGACGGTGGCAGGCTCGGATCGGGAAAAGACCGGCCTTTCGTTCCACCACCCCGGGCCAGGACGAAACGGATGCCAAGCGCTTCCGCCTCTTCAAAAAGCACGTCCGCCGGATCGTAGTCATAGTGGTCGGAATAGACGTAGTGATGATCGCAGACAGTTGTCGTTCCGGTGAGAAGCAGTTCTGCCAGTCCGATCCTGGCCGATACGCGAAGGGTTTCCTCGTCGATCAGCGGCCAGTAGCTGTAGGGAACGTTCATGAGCCAGTCGTCAAGTGGCGCGTTCATGCCTTCCGGCACGGCCTTCAGGACAGACTGGAATAGATGGTGATGGGTGTTCACCAGACCCGGTGTGACCACGCATCCGCTTGCATCGACAATCCGTTCGCCTTCCCGGGGTTGCAAGTGACCGATTTCCACAATCTTGCCGTCGTGAACGCGGATAGCACCACTGAGGCGGTCTCCCTCCCGGGTTCCGGTGAGGCCGTAGTCAATGTTGTTGATCAGGAAGCTCGTCATTTCTGTCCTTTCGGCAGCGACCAGGGAAAGAAGATCCGCTGCGCGAGGCTGACAAGCTGGAACAGGACCAGCGACATGATCACGAGGATGACCAGTCCAGCCCAGGCCTGGGGCAGTTTGAACATCGACGTGGAGAACTGGATGAAGTAGCCGATGCCTTTTTCGGCGGCGACGAATTCGGAAACGACAGCGCCGATGACCGAAAGCGTGATCGAAATCTTCATGCCCGAGAAGATGTAAGGCGTCGCATAGGGCAAGCGGATCTGCGTGATCTCCCGGAAGGACGGCGCGCGCAGCGACCTGGACAATTCGATCAGTTCAGGCGGCGTGGCGGCCAGACCCGTCGTCATGGAAACGACCAGCGGAAAGAACGAGATCATGAAGGTGATCACGACGCGTGGTGCATCACCGGTGCCCAGCACCACGATGATGATCGGGGCAACGGCGACCACCGGAACGGACTGGATGACCACCAGCAACGGGTAGAATGCCCCCGAAAGCAGACGCGACTTTGCCAGGCCGACGGCAATCGGAAGCGAGATGACAAACGAAACGGCATAGCCGATGAGGGCGACCCGAAGCGTTGCCCAGATATGCTCCATCCAGCGTCCGGCTGTAACGCTCTCAAATCCGCCCAGAATGCGGGAAGGGGCGGGCAACACGAAAGAGGGAACGGAAAACAGCCGTGTCCCGGCTTCCCAGATGACCAGGATCAGGAAAAAGGTGATCAGGGGAAGTACGACAGGCATCCGGAGCAGCTTTTCGGAAACCGGCAACGGCCGTTCCAGACGCTCGGGCTTTGGTGTGGTCTTCGCCGCGGCAGTGTCCTGTGTTTCGCTGACAGTCATCAGGCGGCCTCCTTTCTGATCAGCAGCGAGCGGAGTTCGGCCGAGAAATCCTGCATCTCCGGCGTTCTCAGCGCGCTTTCGTCTCTCGGACGGGCGGTCGGCACCTGCAGGTCCGCGATGATGCGGCCGGGGCGCTCGCTGAGCACAAGGATCCTGTCGGCCAGCAGCGCGGCTTCCGGAATCGAGTGGGTGATGAAAAGGACTGTCTTCGGACTTGCTTGCCACAACCGAAGAAGTTCAAAGCCCATGGCATCGCGGGTCAGGGCATCAAGCGCTGAAAACGGTTCGTCCATCAGAAGAATGTCCGGATTGAGAAACAGAGCCCGGGCAATGCCGACCCGTTGCTGCATGCCGCCGGAAAGTTCCAACGGCAGCCGCTTTTCAAATCCTTTCAGGCCGACGGTCTCGATGATGGCGCGGGCCTGTTCGCGGTCCTCCGTCGTCACCCGTCCGTATTTGTGGCGAACCGGAAAGACGACGTTGTCCTCTACGTTCGCCCAGGGAAGCAATGTCGGTTTCTGGAAGACGATGCCGACATCGTCCCTCGGCATCGTCACCTCTTTGCCGAAGACACTCACCGTTCCCTTTGAAGGTTTCATCAGTCCGGCGGTCAGCCTCAGCAAGGTCGATTTTCCGCATCCGGATGGACCGAGCACTGCTACAAACTCATGCTGCGCAATGGTGACGGTGACCCCGTCCAGGGCGGTGACGGATCCCGAGCCGGTCAGAAATGTCTGACCGACCGAGGAAAAGCTGATCGCGTTGTTGGTGAGTGCCACTTGAGGGTTACTCCGCTGCCGGCAGGAACGAGCGGTTGACAGCGTCTTCAGGTTTCAGGGATGCCGGGTCCAGATCCTGCGCCGCTGCAACGCGGGTCCATGTCGCCGCCAGCCTGTCGGCATCGATTGTGCCGAGCGGGAATTTTTCAGTGACATCGTTGAATGCGAGCTTGGACGCATCCAGCCAGGATCCCTTGACGTCTTCCGCCGAAAGTTCCGGCACCTGTGCGGAAACAGCTGCGGCTGCCTTGTCCGGGTTTTCATAGGCAAATTCGAGGGACTTCTTGAAGGCCGCAACGAAGCGCTTGGCGACGTCCGGGCGCTCCTCCAGGAACGTGTCGCCTGCAACGAGCGATGCGGAATAAAGCTCAAGACCCGCGTCAGCCCAGGGCAGCACGACCAGTTCCTTGCCGGCCTCCGCCGCCTGGCCGGAATAGCGCGAGACATCGGTCAGCCAGGCGATGATCGCGTCCGACTGGCCGGTCATCAGCAGCGGCCCCAACGCGCCAGGGTCGGATTTGGTCAGGGTGATATCTTCTTCCGACAATCCGTTGTCGGCCAGAACCAGAGGTAGGAACACGTTGGAAGAGGTGAAGGGCGAAGTCGCGATCTTCTTGCCTTTGACATCCTTGATCGAGGCGATGCCGCTGTCCTTGGTGGTGTAGAAGGCGTGCGGTCCCATGTTGAAGATGGTCATGACCGCGGTCACCGGCACGCCTTCGGTCGCCTTGGCTGCCATCAGGGCGCCCATGCCCGCGGAACCGATGTCCGATGCCCCCGTGGCGATCTTGGTGATGGCCTCGGAAGACCCGCGCCCCGGTTCGATCTTGATCTCGAGACCGGCTTCTTCGCAGAAGCCTTCCTGAATGCAGACATAGATCGGCGCCTTGTCACCGCCGGGCAACCAGTCGAGCTGATAGGTCACGAGATCGGCCGCAGCCGCCGGAAACGACCCAACCATTGCCGTCATGGCAACAACCAACGACTTACCGTCAAACATGCGCATCGGCACACCCTTTCGCTGTACTTTCTCTGGAAGGTTTTCGAGTGGCGGGAGCGTTTTGTTGTCTTCGGCCGGCATTCTCATCTCCTGGTCTTGGATGCGGGCGCGTTCGTGCCGGGCATCGTCGATCAACTGAAAGATGAGCAATGTCGGAACCGTTGGGCTCCACCGCTTCTACTCGACCTCTACGGGAAACCGGTGCGCGATTTTTGTCAAGAAAGCCTCAAGATGAAACCGCGAGAATAGTGATCAAGAGGCCAATATTTCAGCAGTTGCCTTTTAAAACGCCAGTCTTTTGATGTGTTTCTGTTCAACGTGACTGACTGATTGCAAAGTCTTGCGGGGTGCGCGTGTTCATGCTCCCTTCAGGGGGAAGAAATCAAAGGAGCCTTGCGTGACTGATACTCATGACGACAAAGATATCGCGCTGTTGCGCCGGGCATTCGAAATCGCGCGGCAGGCGCGGGAAACGGGCGATCACCCATTTGGCTGCCTGCTGGCAGGTCCGGACGGTGAGGTTCTGATGGAGCAGGGTAACGGTTATTCCGCCGAAGGGCAGGACATGACCGCCCATGCAGAAAGGCTGCTGGCGACACGGGCAAGCAAGCGCTGGCGCCCGGATTTTCTGGAAAGCTGCACCATGTACACGTCGGCAGAGCCGTGCGCCATGTGCTCCGGCGCTGTCTACTGGGCGGGCATTGGTCGGGTCGTCTTTGGCCAGACCGAAAAGTCCCTGAAGGAACAGACCGGCGATCACGAGGAAAATCCGACACTCGATCTGCCCTGCAGGACGGTGTTTGCGGCGGGGCAACGCAAGGTGGAGGTTGTCGGTCCGCTTCTGGAAGAGGAAGCGGCCGGCCTGCAGGCGGATTTCTGGGAAGGGAAATAGTCACCGCTTGTTGCGGTCTTGATGCTGAACCTTCGCAGGCCAGTCAGTCTTTTTCCGCAGCCTTTGAACCGGAACGCAGTGGCGCGCGGCTGAGGTCGTTAACCGCCTCTGTTGCCTTTTGCAAGAGCCGCATGAAATCGTCAGCCTCTTGGCGGTCGAGCCCGCTTAGCATCACCTGTTGCGCCTTTTCCACCGCAGGGCCAAGCCGCGACAGCGCATCGGTTCCGGCGTCTGTCATGTGAAGCACCTTTGCGCGCCTGTCCTTTTCGCTCACGGCGCGTGACAGGAAGCCCTTCTGCACCAGCCGGTCGACAACGCCGGCTATCGTGGTCCGGTCATAGGCAATCAGGCCTGCCAGCGTTATCTGATCGATGCCCGGGTTTTCCGCCACCCGGACCAGCGCTGCGAATTGCACCGGCGTCATGTCGAATCCGACGGCATCCACTTCCGTATGAAACACCGCCACTGCGATCTGCTGCAAACGGCGGATCAGGTGTCCGGGCATCTGTTCAAGGTTTCGCATCGCCGCCTCCAGGGATTTCAAAAAAGGAAGTATGCTGATTATATTTGACAGCATGCTGATAATCAGTATGCTTTCTAATTAATCCGTTGTCGATGTTTGTTTGGACATCGCGGCGGAATTGTCAAACGCGAAAGACCCGCAATGCGGCAAGGAAGTCCGGGCTTGAACACCGGCAGCTTTCGCGTGGCCCCATCATGCTGGCGCCGGCCTTTCCCAAGAAGGAGGGCCTGTTGCCAAACTGCCGGAAAGTGGCGGAGGAGACGGTTTCATGCAATTTCATCTCGACGGCTTTAAGACCGGTGATCCGGTCATTCATGAACCTAATGCCGACGCCACTGCCCTGGCCAACACAGACAGCCTGCCGGAAGAAGTCGATGTCCTCATTGTCGGTTGCGGTCCCGCGGGCCTGACGCTTGCCGCGCAACTTGCGGCTTTCCCGGACATCCGAACCCGTATCGTGGAGCAGAAAGCCGGCCCCCTGAAGCTTGGCCAGGCGGATGGTGTCGCCTGTCGGACAATGGAAATGTTCGAGGCGTTCGGCTTTGCCGAGCGACTGGAAAAGGAAGCTTACTGGGTCAACGAGACCACTTTCTGGAAACCGGACCCGGCGTCTCCGGACACGATCGCCCGCAGCGGCAGGGTTCAGGATGTCGAGGACGGTCTGTCCGAGTTTCCGCATGTCATTTTGAACCAGGCACGCGTTCACGACTTTTATCTCGAGATCATGCGCAATTCGCCAAACAGGTTGGAGCCCAACTACTCCCGCCGGCTGATCGATCTGGATATGGCGGCCGAAGCAGGGCAGGAGTGGCCGGTTACGGTTCAGCTGGAACGCATGGACCCCGGACACGAAGGTGAAACGGAAACGGTACGCGCAAAATACGTGGTCGGTTGCGACGGCGCCCGCAGTTCCGTGCGCAGGGCGCTGGGCCGCGAGTTGAAGGGCGACAGTGCCAATCAGGCCTGGGGCGTGATGGACGTTCTTGCCGTGACGGACTTCCCGGATATCCGCTTCAAGGCGTTGGTGCAGTCGGCCAGTGAAGGCAGCATCCTGATCATTCCGCGTGAAGGCGGATATCTGGTCCGCATCTATGTCGAACTCGACAAGCTGCGGCCGGACGAACGGGTCGCGAACCGGAACATTACGGTCGATCATCTGATCGCCGCAGCTGGACGCATCCTTCATCCCTATTCTCTCGACGTGAAGGAAGTCGCCTGGTGGTCGGTCTACGAAATCGGTCAGCGGCTTTGCGAAAAGTTCGATGATGTTCCGGCAGAAGGCGCCCCGGGCCGCTTGCCTCACGTTTTTATTGCAGGCGATGCCTGCCACACGCACAGCCCGAAGGCAGGGCAGGGCATGAACGTCTCCATGCAGGACACGTTCAATCTTGGCTGGAAACTCGCACACGTACTGAAGGGATTGAGCGAACCGCAGCTGCTTGCCAGCTACTCGGCCGAACGCCAGGCCATTGCACAGAACCTGATCGATTTTGACCGGGAATGGGCAAAGCTCGTCAGCGCACCGGTAAAGTCGGACAGCAATCCGGATGGCGTCGATCCGGCTGAAGTTCAAAAGTACTTCGTGCAGCACGGTCGCTACACGGCCGGTACAGCCTCACGCTACCTGCCATCCGTCCTGACCGGCGGCGGTGCGCATCAGCACCTCGCCGAAGGCTTTCAGATCGGCATGCGGTTCCATTCAGCCCCTGTCGTTCGTCTTGCCG
The DNA here is from genome assembly GCF_017743835.1 of Labrenzia sp. R5_0. Taxonomy (NCBI): domain Bacteria; kingdom Pseudomonadati; phylum Pseudomonadota; class Alphaproteobacteria; order Hyphomicrobiales; family Stappiaceae; genus Labrenzia; species Labrenzia sp. R5_0. The sequence goes on from NZ_JAGHRK010000003.1 coordinate 484,802, forward strand.
ACGCCAAGCCGGTACAGCTGGGCCATGTCGTAAAGGCAGACGGTCGCTGGCGGATCTTCGCATTTGCCGATAAAGGCGACCCGGCAGCGGAAACGTCGGCCATCCGTCGTCTATGCAACTTTCTGCAAGACGATCTGGCCTCACCGGTTTTGCGTCATACGGCGGCGGGTGAAGATATCGATGCGGTTATGGATCTTCGCGCAGTCTTCCAGCAAAACCATCGCGATCTGACCCTTGAACGCATGCCGTCACTGCTGCTACCGGCAAAAGGCCGCTACGGGTTGAGGGACTATGAAAAGATGTTCTGCCCGGATCTCAATAGCGGCAACGACATTTTCGAAATGCGTGGCATTGACCGGGATAAAGGCTGTTTGGTCATCGTCCGGCCGGATCAATACGTCGCCGAGGTATTGCCGCTGGATGCCCATGAAGCATTGTCGGGCTATTTCCAGGGCATTCTGAAAGAGCGGCGCTAAGTCTGCGTTTCCCAGCATAGGCGCAACGCGCCAGGCCGGTTTGACGTCACCCGTGTGGAACCTGGTATCAACGTGCGCCGATACGCCAGGCGACGGCCATGGACTTGAGCGCGGCGAGAACGGCGAAATAGGGCATGATGACCAGAGGCTCGGCAAACGAGCCCAGTGCGAAGGCCATCACGAGATAGAACAGGGAAACGATTGTCGCAAAGAGGCTGGCTGAAACAGCCTTGAACCCGCCGCCGCGGGCCTGGACGAACACGACCACCGCCCAGACAATGGCAATTGCGAAGGCAATGCCGACGAATATGCTGACGATCAGATTGTCTTCCAGGAAATTACGCAGGTCATACCAGTCGAACATGCTCTTGCTCCAGATGGTGGCATGACCGGAAGCTAGTGCACGTCGGAGCTGGCCGCATTCCCCATTTGGGGCGTAAGTTGGAGGGCGCGTTGCCTACACTAACCCCCCTCGCAACGCAGAAACAAAAAGCCCGGCATTGCTGCCGGGCTTTTCGCTTTCAACTCTCGTGAGAGAGACGAAAATCTTAGTCTTCGGACTGCTGCTTCAGAGCTGCACCGAGGATGTCGCCGAGGGACGCACCGCTGTCGGAAGAGCCGTACTGAGCGACTGCTTCCTTTTCTTCTGCGATCTCGAGAGCCTTGATCGACACGGTGACCCGACGGGTCTTCTTGTCGAACTGGGTGATGCGGGCATCGAACTTGTCGCCAACGGAGTAACGCTCCGGACGCTGTTCCTCGCGATCGCGGGACAGGTCGGCGCGACGGATGAAGGCAGTCAGGTCGCTGTCTGCGATCTTGACGTCCAGGCCGCCGTCTTTGATTTCGATGACTTCACAGGTCACGACGGAGTTCTTGCGCAGTTCGCCAGCTGCACCCGATTCCATCGGATCGCCGGAAAGCTGCTTGATGCCGAGGGAGATACGCTCCTTGTCGACGTCAACATCCAGAACGACGGCCTTGACCATGTCGCCCTTCTTGAACTCTTCGATAACCTGCTCGCCCGGGCGGTTCCAGTCGAGGTCGGAGAGGTGAACCATGCCGTCCACGTCGCCGTCGAGGCCGATGAACAGGCCGAATTCGGTCTTGTTCTTGACTTCGCCTTCAACTTCGGTGCCGATCGGGAACTGCTCGGCAAATGCATCCCACGGGTTCTGCAGGGTCTGCTTGAGGCCCAGGGAGATGCGGCGCTTGACCGGGTCGACTTCCAGGATCATCACTTCGACTTCCTGAGAAGTGGAAACGATCTTGCCCGGATGGACGTTCTTCTTGGTCCAGGACATTTCGGAAACGTGGATCAGGCCTTCGATGCCCGGCTCCAGTTCCACGAATGCGCCGTAGTCGGTGATGTTGGTCACGCGGCCAGTGAACTTGGCTTCGATCGGGTACTTGGCTTCGATGCCATCCCACGGATCGGTTTCAAGCTGCTTCATGCCGAGGCTGATGCGATGCGTGTCCTGGTTGACGCGGATGATCTGCACCTTGACGGTCTGGCCGATGGTGAGAACTTCCGACGGATGGTTGATGCGGCGCCACGCGATGTCGGTGACGTGCAGCAGGCCATCGATACCGCCGAGGTCGACGAACGCACCGTAATCGGTGATGTTCTTGACCACACCTTCCACGGTATGACCTTCTTCCAGGCTCTGGACCAGTTCCGAACGCTGTTCGGCGCGGGTTTCTTCCAGAACGACACGGCGAGACACGACGATGTTGCCGCGGCGCTTGTCCATCTTCAGGATCTGGAACGGCTGCGGGGTGTGCATCAGCGGGGTCACGTCGCGAACCGGACGGATATCGACCTGCGAACGCGGCAGGAAGGCAACTGCGCCATCCAGATCGACGGTGAAACCACCCTTGACCTGGTTGAAGATCTGGCCGTTGACCTTTTCGTTTGCTTCGAAAGCAACTTCCAGGCGGACCCAGCTTTCTTCGCGGCGAGCTTTTTCGCGCGACAGAACAGCTTCGCCAAGAGCGTTTTCAACGCGCTCCAGGTAAACCTCGACTTCGTCGCCGACCTTCATTTCGCCGTCACGGCCTTTTGCGCCGAATTCCTTCAGCGGCACGCGGCCTTCGACCTTCAGACCGACGTCGATGACTGCCAGGTCTTTTTCGATCGCGACGACGGTGCCCTTTACGACGGCACCTTCATACAGGTCGTTCTGAACGAAGGACTCTTCGAGAAGAGCGGAGAAATCCTCCATGGAGGGATTGTAATCAGACATATATGCTCCTGGCGCCTTCAGGCGCGCCGCCGGCGGGTTGGTGTTGCACTCCGGATCTGTCCTTCTCCCGGGATCGCGGTTTCCGCTGATCCTGCCGCTATCGAAAGCGGGCCGGCGGGGCGAGAGGCGGAAAATCCGGTCTCGTCACAGGTCGCCGGAAAAGGCGCCCTGCCGAAATTCTCTGGTCGTTCCGTAAAGAACTGATGGCCTGAGGCCACATGCGTTCCGGATGCACAAACAGGGGCGCACCGGTGGTGAACCCCTTGTCCTTATCAGGCACCCCTGGCGCGGGAGATGATATCCACAGCCGCCTGGAACGCGGTCTCTATATCCATTTCTGTCGTATCAAGCAAGACCGCATCGTCCGCCTGGCGCATTGGAGCCACGGTTCGCTTGGAATCGCGCTCGTCCCGGCGCTTGAGATCCTCCAGAACGGCGGCATATTGCGCGTCCTGCCCCTTGGAGACCATCTCGTCCGTCCGGCGCTTTGCGCGGGCCTCGGGAGAGGCGGTTACGAACAGCTTCACTGTTGCATCGGGGCACACCACCGTGCCGATATCGCGACCGTCGAGAACGGCGCCGGGAGGCGTCTGGGCGAAACGCCGCTGCAGCTTCACCAATTCGTCGCGAAGGCCGCCGAGAACCGCGATGCGTGACGCCGCTTCGCCGATCTCGTGAGCCGACAGGACGGACTTGTCCATCTGGGCCAGATCGAGGTTATGGGCAATCTCGATGGCAACACCTTCGTCGCCAAGCGGCAGGCCATTGGCCAGAAGCGCGGCCGCAACCGCGCGATAGGTCAGCCCGGTGTCCAGGTGCCGCAGTCCGAAATGATCTGCCAGCCGGCGGGAGAGGGTCCCCTTGCCGGAAGCCGCCGGTCCGTCGATTGCGATGATCATGCGGCCTCGCTGGTGTTTGCGGAAATCTTAGCGCCAAGGCCGTCGAAGAGACCGGTGAAGGTCGGAAAGCTGGTCGCGATCACAGCGCCGTCGTCAACCGTCACCGGCTTGTGGGCAGCCATGCCCAGCACCAGGAAGGACATGGCGATGCGGTGGTCGAGATGGGTCACCACCGTGCCGCCACCGATCGCATCGGCACCACCGGTCACGGTCAGCGTGTCGTCGGTTTCAACACAAGGGATGCCGTTGGCTTCCAGCCCGCGGGCAACAGCGGCCAGGCGGTCGGATTCCTTCACGCGCAGCTCCTCGAGCCCCGGCATGAACGTATCGCCTTCGGCAAATGCGGCAGCAATGGCCAGCACCGGATATTCGTCGATCATCGACGGCGCCCGGTCGGCCGGAACAGTGATGCCCTTCAGCTTGCTGGCCTTCACGTGCAGATCGCCCACTTCCTCGCCGCCCGTCTCGCGGCGATTGACGATCGAGATGTCGCCGCCCATTTCGATCAGGGTGGTGATGAGACCGGTGCGGTGCTCGTTCAGGAGAACGTTTTCGATGACGACGTCCGAACCCGGCACGATCAATGCCGCCACCAGGGGGAAGCCCGCCGAGGAAGGATCGCCAGGCACATCAATGTCCTGCGGCTTCAGTTCAGGCTGGCCCTGCAGCTTGATCACGCGCTCGCCGGCCTCGTTCACGGTTACGGAAATGTCGGCGCCGAAACCCTTCAGCATCTTTTCCGTGTGGTCGCGTGTCGGGATCGGTTCGATGACGGTGGTTTCGCCAGCGGCATTGAGGCCGGCCAGCAGAACGGCCGATTTGACCTGCGCCGAAGGCATGGGCACCCGATAGGTGATCGGCAGTGCCTGCTCCGGGCCGCGGATGGACGCCGGCAGACGGTCGCCGTCGCGGGCAATCACGTTGGTACCCATGTCGCGCAGCGGATTGAGCACACGGCCCATCGGCCGTTTGGAAAGGGAAGCGTCGCCGACAAATGTAGCGGCGATGTTGTGGCTTCCGAAGATGCCCATCGTCAGGCGCACGCCCGTGCCGGCATTGCCGAAGTCGATGACATGCTCCGGCTCAAGCAGGCTGCCGAGGCCGATCCCGTCGACGGTATAGCTGCCGTCCTCGAGCTTGGTGATGGTTGCGCCGACAGCACGCATGGCGTCAGCCGTGGCCAGCACGTCTTCCGATTCAAGCAGACCCTTCACGGTGGTACGGCCGACGGCAAGCGCGCCGAACATCAGGGATCTGTGGGAGATGGACTTGTCGCCGGGCACGCGGATCGTGCCGGTCAAGGGGCTGCCCAGGCTGGAAGTCAGAGGCTTGGGCGCAGAATCGTGTGACATTTTCAATGTCCGCAAATTGGATCGGTTGTCAAAAGGTGACACGTCCTATCATGTGGATGCGCCTGCGTCATCCGTTCAGACCGCCCGAATCCGAACTTCGCAAAATTTCCCGGCATTGGCAGAACGGCAAGCAGATTCAAACGCGTGCCGGTCTGCAGGGCGTGTGGGTAACGCGGTCAGGTGCTTGAAATTTGAGTCACAACGTGCAGAACAATAATCCGAAGAATGTTTTTCGATTGATTTGCCTTTGACACCGGAACGGCTTGAGGCTATGGGGCGGCCCACGAATTCAAGTCGATTGCATAACGAAGAAGGGTGAGCACAGTGGCAAAACCTGAACTTGGCACAAAGCGGCTCTGCCCGAGCTGCGGCGCCAAATACTACGATCTCAACCGGGACCCGGTCACCTGCCCGAAATGCGGCACGGTGTTCGAGGCGGTCATGACCTCCCGTGCCGCGAAGGCTGCGAAGGTCGAAGAGACGCCGGAAGACGATGAAGAAGAAGACGACGTCGCAGCTCCGGAAATCGTGACCTTGGAAGAGGCCGATGCGGAAGCGGAAGGCGGCGACGACGATGTGCCGGATCTGGAAGATACGGACGTCGATCTCGACGACGACGAAAATAGTGACGACGACGACGACGTCTTTATCGACGATGAAGATGAAGACGAAGAATCCGTCCCGGGCATCCGCGTCGAAATCGACGAAGATACGGATCGCTAAGCTATTGTCCGGACAGGCTTTTCAGTCTGTCCGGGCTTTTCCACAAGCGGCAGAAAAGATCCTGATATTTTCTGCTTGATCTTGTGTGGAGGTGTGACTATAACCCGCCTCCATCGACGCCGGCACCCAAACCGGCTCTCATATGGAACATGGGGCCATAGCTCAGTTGGGAGAGCGCTACAATGGCATTGTAGAGGTCAGGGGTTCGATTCCCCTTGGCTCCACCATTCCAGTCCTTCTTCGAAAAATTTGCATTTTGAGCCGACCAGACAGTAGGCCGTGTGCGGTTTGTCTTTGCCGCGAGCGATCGCCGATTGACTGTTCTGCTGCCACCGGGAAGCTGTTCCCGAACCCTTGCATGGCGTCCCAGCGGGCGTTGGCACGGACACCTTCCACATATCCAGATCCATTGTCAGATTCGCCGATTAACGGCATTGAAACAATTCACCGCTAGTGTTTCCCGGCATGAGATAAGGTCGTTTCGGTCAGACAGTTCGACGGAAACGGCTTCTTTGTTTTCAGGATGTGAACAGGTTTTCCCGATGCCGGCCGAGCGGAATTTCAGCATATGGATCGACCGTCTTTCCAGCGGTTGCTGACGGTGGTTTCATGAAGGACGCCGGGAGCGCATCTACTGTCGTGGAACGCGACGGCAAACAAAAGTCAGGGTCGTCTTCCTTGAACCGTTACAATGCGATTGCAAAGCGCTTCTCGGGATTTGCCCTGATCTCCGGCATAGGCTGGTGCCTGGATTTCCTGACCATGGCAACGCTCACGCAAAGTGGCCTGCCCGTGTTCTGGGCAAACTTCATCGGTGCCTTCTGCGGCGTGACCTTCGTTTTCTTCGTTGCCGGCAAGCACATCTTCGAGAAGGCCGGCAACAGGTCGACGACAGTGCTCCTGGCGCTCTACTGGATCTGGCAGCTTGTCGCGGTAACCGCCGCCTCGGCTCTGACGGCCGGGTTGAGCTGGGCTTTGATGTCGTTGCTGGTCACAGTTGACGGCACTGCCTTCGTTGCCGGTCTGGGACTGAAGCCAGTGACCTTGTGCGGGGTCACGGCCAAGATGCTGGTCACGCCTTTCACCCTTGTCGCGAATTTCTTTTTCATGCGGTTTCTGCTCGAACACCGCAAGTCAGATTGAGGTGGCCTTCATGACCGGCCGGGTTCTCGTTTTCATTCCCTGCTACAATTGCGAAGCGCAGATCCCGCGTGTGCTGAAGCAACTGGAGGCACCGGAGGTTCAGGCTGTCGTTGATGGTGTCCTGTGTGTCGACAACCGGTCGACGGACGGCACGCGCGAGGCGGCACAAGCGGGGTTGGCGAAACTCGGATACGCCGAAACGGCCTTGCTGCACAACGACGACAATTACGGTCTCGGCGGTTCGCACAAGGTCGCGATCAATTTCGCGATGGTGAACGGCTACGACTATCTTGTGGTGCTGCATGGTGACGATCAGGGCGCGATTGCCGATCTCGTGCCGCATATCGCGGCCGGCCGTCACAAGGATCTCGATTTCCTGATGGGCGCGCGCTTCATGAAAGGCTCCAAGCTGGAGGGTTATTCCTTGCTGCGCACGGCGGCCAACCACACCTTCAACCTGATCTTTTCGGCAATCAGCGGCCAGCGCCTTTTCGACCTCGGCTCCGGACTGAACTTGTTCAAGGTTGAGGCCTTCAAGTCCGGCTTTCACCTGAAATACGCCGACGACCTGACGTTCAACTATTACCTGATCCTGGGTGTTGTCCGGAACCGGTTCCGGCTGGGGTTCTTTCCGCTCACCTGGCGTGAAGACGACCAGATATCCAATGCCAAGCTGAGCAAGATGGGCTTTCAGCTTCTGCGCATTGTCAGCTTCCGTTTGTTCAAGCCGGCCGCTTTCTTTGCGACCGATCACCGGCAGACACCGCGCTCCGCCTATCCCTCGACACGGATTGCCTGAGGTGAGGTCTGTGCGGACATCCTCACACTTGCGGCAGGCCAGGTTGCCGGCCGGCCTTGCCCTGCATTACGCGGTCCTGTTCCTGCCGTTTGGTCTGGCGGTCTGGTGGCTGGCCGAGCAGGGGCTGGGTGAGCTTGCGGGCAAGCCGTGGCAGGCGCTCCTTGTTGCAGGCGGCATCTATCTCGGCTCGCATTGTGTGCGGGCTGTTCGTCTTGCAATCATGGCCTCGCGGCTGCTCGGCATTTCCGGGCGCTCCAGCGCGCTGCTGCATCTGGTGACCAGCCCGGGTGCCCTCGTCATTCCCTTCAAGCTTGGCGAGATCCTGAGGCTGCACCAGCTCTGGTATCTGGGCAAAAGCTTTCCCGGCGCGCTGATCATCATCCTTCTGGAGCGGTTTTTCGACGGATTGATGATCCTCGTCCTGCTCGTCGTCGTTTATGCCTACCACGGTCCGCTGGCCACCGGGCCGATGGTCCTTCTGGCCGTCACCAGCCTTGCAGTGCTGGCGGGCCTTGTCGTCTTCGTGCTTGGCCCCGGCATCCTGCGGGCGGTGCAACATTATGTGGTTCTGAACCACCGGAACCCGAATTCCCTGCGGCACCTGGGTCAGCTGGACGGATTGCGTCAGATCACGACACGAGGGGCCGATCTTTTCCGCGTACAGGGACCGGTGCTGCTGGTCATGTCCATGGTCATCTGGGGCCTGGAAGCCCTGGCGGCGACTGTGCTGGCATACACCTCCGCCAATTTTGTCGAAACCAGCGGGATCGTGCTTCTGGCCGAGCGGGTGTTCGAGGGGCCAGTTGCCAGTTTCCAGGGCGCCATCGGCGCCTGGAGCAGCCTGTGTCTTCTGTCCCTTGCGCTGGTCTGGCCGCTCGCCATGTGGATCTATCTTCCGCGAGTGCGCAACGAACCGCTACGTGCCCAGAACAGGACCGGTGCCTTATGACGAAAGCACTTTCCGTAATCCTAGACGACCGGGATCCGCCGGCAGAAAGCGTGCGGGCCGCGCTTGGCGAAGTCCGGTTCTCCGACATCATGCGCCGCCGCCAGACACTGGCGAAAGAACTGACGGCCATGTCCCTGGAGGCCGGCGCGGAAACGGTGGAACACCTGATGTCGCCTGAAAGCGGTGTCGAGCTTGCAGACCGCATCCGCGACCGGGGCGACGCCGCAATCTATCTGCGCGTGCCGCTCTGTCTGCCGCCGCTCGATCCGGAAGGCTTTTCGGTGCTGGTGCGCAAGGCCGGATACGCCTTGAAGACCATGCTCGCCAGCCCGGTCATCGACGATGAGGCCGTCGCCGTTCTGTTCCATGCCGAAGCCGCGTCGCTTCTATGCGCGGAAACACCTGAGGCCCGCCGTCTCCTGCTGCTGTCGTTGCGCGATCGTACCGAGATCATCACGGACCACGCCCGCTTCATCGATATCCGCGAGCCGCGCAACTTGATGCTGTTTCTGTCCGGTGCGACGGAACTTCGGCATTTCAATTCCGCTCGTTCGGAAGACAACGTCTTTCACAAGCAGTCCACCGACATTGCAAAAATGCGTGCCGAGCACGGCTTCTTCCATGCCGCACCGCCTGAACTGCAACGTTTCCTGCTGCCCACGTTCGGGTTCTGGGAAGACGGCAAGAAGGCCGGCTACCAGATGGAGCATCTGGCGATCCCGGATGCGGCGTTGCAATGGGTGCATCACTCGTTCACGGAAGGTGATTTCAAGGTCCTGCTCGATCAGATCTTCAATTACCTGAATGCAAGAACGCCGGGAAAGAAAGACCGGGCGCGGGCCGAAACCCAGATCCTGGAAAAACTGGACAAGCGGCTTGCGGGGTTCCTGGAGACGGAGCGCGGCAGACAGACCAACCAGATTCTGGAAAAAGCCGGTCCGCGCGGTGGTTTGCCCGACATGCTGGAGCAGGCACGCCCCTTCATTCGAAAGGCGGTTGGCACGACGGATCAGCTGGTGTTTTCCCACGGCGATCCGTGCTTTTCCAACGTCCTGTTCGACAGGCGGATCGGGCTGATGCGGCTGATCGATCCGCGGGGAGCGTTGTCCGCGGATGATGCGATGATGCATCCGCTTTATGATGTCGCCAAGATCAGTCACTCCATTCTGGGCTGCTATGACTACGTCAACAACGGCCTGTTCCGCGTCTATCTGAACAAGGAACTGCGGTTGGAACTCGACTGGACGATCGCGCCTCCCGCGGATTGGGCCGAGCGGCACTTCTGCGACAGGCTGGAGGCGGAAGGCCTCGACATCGCCCATGTGCGTGCGGTCGAACTGTCACTGTTCCTGTCGATGCTGCCGCTTCACACCGACCACCCCGACAAACTCGTCGGCTTTGCGCTGATCGCGGCCTCGATCCTCGATCAGCTTGAAAGCGGACAGAAACGGCAGAGAAAGGCCAGCTGATGAGCGGCGTAGTAGCGATTACGATGGCCGGGATGGGCAGCCGTTTCACCAAGGCGGGCTACGACCGTCCGAAGTATGAAATCGAGGCGCTCGGCCGACCCCTGTTCGACTGGTCCATGCTCTCGATGGAGGCCTACCGCGAGGCGGGCTGGTCGTTCTGCTTTGCCGTGCGCAGCGGATTGAACGCGCCGGAGTTCCTGACAGCCCGCTGCAAGGCGCTCGGCATTCAGGTTGACGGCATCGTCGAGCTTGACGAACTCACCGACGGCCAGGCGACAACAGCTCTGGAACTGGTTGCCACGGCTTCGGAAAACCAGCCACTCGCCATCTTCAACATCGACACTTACGTGGCGCCGGGTGCGATGAAGCCGGCAGACCCGGCGGTTTGTGCCGGGCATGTCCCGTGTTTTCCCGGACCGGGTAACGGCTGGTCCTTCGCACGCACCGATGCGGATGGACGTGTGGTGGAGCTTCGCGAAAAGCAACGCATTTCCGATCATGCGACCGTCGGCCTCTACTGGTTCGACAGCGTCGCCCGCTACCGGGACGTCTATGCCCGCTTCTTCCGCAACAGTGGCGAGGAGAAGGGCGAGCGCTACATCGCGCCGATGTACAACCAGATCATCGCGGACGGGGCGGCTGTCTCCATCAGTCAGCTGGCGTTCGAGGATGTCGGAATGCTCGGTACGCCGGAGCAACTGGAAGCGTTCATCGCCTCTCCGCCGCCTTCCGCAGCAAAGTGGACGATTGCCAAATGATTGCCCTTTCGACTTATGCCTTTGCCATCTTGCTGTTTCCGGTGCTTGTCGCAGTCTGGTATTTGCGAAAGGACCATGCCTCCGGCTTTATCGGCTTGCTTGGCCTGTTGGCCGCCGGTGTGCTGATTGCCGTCAGCGCGACGCTGCCGCACCTGTTCTTTGATCACGAGCGTTACCTGCACGACCTTTGGACCGCCTTCGATACGGCAAACAAATCTGCCTATGGTCAGGCCTCCAGCGTCGATTATTTCAGTCCGATCGGACCGGTCTATGACTGGGTTTTCCGGATTGCTGTCGAGCTGCGCCCGCAGGATGCGACTTCGGTTCCCCTGGCAAGTGCCATATTCGGGCTTGGAACCTTCGTTCTGGCGATTCTCACTCTGACGCGACAGGTGAGTTTCGGCACGCTTGGCCTCGTTCTGCTGGTCGCGGTCGCGACAGTTGTGACACCGCGCGAACCGGACATGATCTTTGCCCAGACCAGCATGAGCTGGCTTGCCCCCTATAACCGTTGGGCGGCGGCCCTTGCAGCTGTTGTAACCGTGGCCTTTTGCTGTCCTCCGGGGCGCAGGGGTGTGCCGGAGGCTTTTCTGCTGGGCTTTTCGATTGCCGTCGTCTTTCTGATCAAGGTCACATTCGGCGCCGCCCTCGTGGGCTTGCTGGTCGCGGCAACGGTGTTCCGGAACGTCTCGATCAAGCATGCTGTTGTGGTCTTGATCGGCCTTGCGGCGTCGCTTGCGGCCGCAGAGCTGGTGACGGGCCAGGTCAGCGCGAACCTTGCGGACATCAAGACCGTCTCCGGATTTGCCAAGGAAACCTGGCGCATCATCAAGCTGATTACCCAGCTTGGGGAGGCTGCGGTCTGGGCCATCGGCAGCGCTGTGCTTTATCTCCTGCTGTGCGAAAACAGCGCTGAACCCAAACGCTTCACACCCGTGGTCCTGATCCTGGTCGCCGCTGCCATGGCCTGCGTCATTCTCATGCAGAACCATTGGCTGTCGGAAAGCCCGGTCTATGCCATGCTTCCGATCATCGCCGCACAGTGGGCCGGACTTTTCCGCAAGGGGGAAACAGCGGCGGTCTCCGTCGAAAGACAGTCGAAGGCCCTGACGCTGAAGATCCTGTCGGTCCTCACCATTGCAATCGCCCTCATCTATCCGGCCCGTGATGGCGGTGCCATGGTCGCGCAATTCCTGCAAAGCCGGCAGTATCCGGCAGACGAACGGCTGGCCAATACCGGGCAGGCAGGCTTCGTGCTGCATCCGCGCTGGCTCGAGCAGCCTGATGAGGAAGTAACCGTCGACTACAACAGGATGCTGGATGGTTTCAGCCTGCTGCAGGAAGTCGGGGCTGCAGATCCGGATGCCGGGCCGGTACTGGCACTCAACTTCGCCAATCCGTTTCCGGCCCTTCTCAACAAGCCTTCACCCGCCAGGGTGCCGATCTGGTTCCACAATGGCAGAACCTTCTCCAAAGAGATCCACCAGCCGGAAGAAGAGTTCTTCTCCGATGCGGAGTTCGTGATCCTGGGTCATGGCGACCCGTCCGGAGAAGCGCTTTGGGAAATCTACCGGCCGTATGTACAGGAGCACTACGAAGAAGCTGCCAGCAGCCCTTCCTGGACCGTCTACCGAAAGAAAGTTCAGGACGGTCAGAACCTGTAACACCGATAAATCGGCCGGCTAAAAGATAGACAGGCTTCGCGGTCAGCCGGCTGCGAAGCCTGTTTTGACGTCAGTTTTTCGGTGCGTTGTCGAGCAGGGTGTCGATCTCCGATTTTGACATGCGGACGAACTCGTCCGGCCGGATGGCGCGGTCGTCTACATAAAATCCTTCATGTCCGCACCAGGGCTTGCCGACGAAGATCTCGTCGTAGGGAATGTCGTGCTTTTGCAGCCACTCGATGATGATCGGCACCGTGTGCGCCGTGATCTTGCCGACATTGTTCTCATGAGTCCGCATGTTGCGTGCGGTCTGGATCACGATCTCGAAGCCCTGTTCCTTGTACTCCCGCAGCTTCTCGATGAGGGGCAGGTTCGGTGAGACGTTCCTGTAGTCGGACGTGTCTGCCAGGGTCAGGGTTCCGTCCAAATCGATAACAAGGCGCTTTATGGGTTCAACTCCCCGCTGGTCCGGCTTCTCAGAAGCCGGAAGGTCATGAAAATTGTTGTTCGGGGTGTTGCTATATCCAAAAATCATCAAGGCCGAGTAAAGCGCCCCTCCGTCTGTCGTCTCGCCGTCGTGATCGGCTTTTATGATCAAGATGAAGCCAGGGTTGTCGCATTGTCCGGCTCCTGAAATTAGCAACGCTGTCACATGCCCGTAATACCCGCCCGCTAGAACCCGCTTTGCACACGTGTGCAAAACATGTTTATTCTTTCCACATGGCACTTCCGGGAGGGAGGTGTCGCAACACAGACAGCAGGCGAAATACGATGAGCATTCTCGTTTCCAAACTGCGCCAGTCCACAGCGGCTGCCGTCCTGGCTCTCACCACCGCGGCTTTTGCCGGAGACGCCCTGGCAAAAGACCTCACCATCACCGTCTGGGCAGGCGGTTCCAATGACAGCGACGTCTACCGTCTCGATGCTATCGAGATGGCGGCGGACATCCTGTCCCGCGAATATGCGATTGCTGGTGAAGACCTGAACATTACTGTCGAAAAGAAGCGTGACTTTGCCGGTTGGGAGGAATTCAAGCAGGCCGTGACCCTGGCCGCTGAAGCCGGCAGCGCCCCGAATATTGTTGTGACCAGCCACCTGGATATCGCTCCCTGGAGCCAGTCCGGCCTGATCGTTCCCGTCGAGGATTATGTCGACATGGACACCTGGCCGATCAACAACATCTACGAAAACCTGCTCGATATCACGACCTACAACGGCGTCGTCTACGGTCTGCCGCAGGATGCCGAAAGCCGTCCGTTCTTCTTCTGGCGCGAAACCATGAAGAAGATCGGTTACACGGATGAAGAGATCGACGCGCTTCCGGCCAAGGTCGAAGCCGGCGAATATACGCTCCAGAACGTACTGGAAGACGCCAAGAAAGCTGTCGACATGGAAATCGTCGAAGAAGGCTACGGCTTTTATCCGCGCGTTTCCAACGGTCCGGATTATGCCCAGTTTTACCAGTCCTTCGGCGGCGAACTGATGGACAGCGAAACCGGCAAACTGATCCTCGACAAACAGGCGATGACCGATTTCTACCAGTTCTTCGTGGACGCTGTCGAAGCGAAGGTGACCCGCAAGAACCACATCGGCACCGAGTGGGACCAGTGGTATGCGGAAGTGGCATCCGGCAAGGCGGCCCTGTGGCACGGCGGCACCTGGCACTATGCCCGCTACACCGGTAAGGAAGGCCTGGACGATTTCTTCGGCAACATCCAGTTCTCGCTCATTCCGGCAGGCAATGAAAACGGCCAGGCCAACACCATCACCCATCCGCTGGCCTATCTGCTCACCAAGCAGGATGACGAAGACGATATCGAGATCGCCGCACAGCTGATCAAGATCGCGTCCGAACCGCGCATCAACACGCTGCACGCGATTAAGTCTGCACACCTGGGCATTGCCCGGGAGCAGTCCAACATCGAGCTTTACGCCAATGACCGTTGGGCAGCCGAAGCGACCCGTCGCCTGCTGCCGCACGCCAATGCCCAGCCGAACAACCCGAACTACGGCAAGTTCTCGGAGATCATGTTCAAGGGTCTGGAAACAGCCTGGACCGGCACGAAGTCTCCGGCTGACGCAGTTGCCGAAGTGGAAGCGGAAATGACCGCCGTGCTCGGCGACGACCTGATCGTCCGCTAAGCCATCCATCCTCCATCTGCCTTGCCGGGCGGTCCGCCGCCCGGCTCACATTTCAAGGGGACAAGATGCGACGCGCGCACCTGCTCGGGCTGGGGTTCATGGCCCCTGCGCTCTTCATCATTGTGTTTCTGTTTCTGGCGCCGGTGGCGCTGACAATGATGTTTTCCTTCACCAGCATGAGTTCCGGTACCGGCATTTCCTCCGGCGGTGCCTATGAGGTTACGGAACGCACGATCCGGATGCTCAAGGACCAGGGGTTTCCGGAAGCCACGGCAGATCGTCTGGCCGAGGACACCTACAAGATCGACGCGGCCGGTATCGCAGCCGTCGAAGCCGAATACGGCAAGGCATTCGCGCATGAGATCGAAGCCAGTTTGTCCGGCAAGAGTTTTGCCGGCCGGCGTGACCTGGAGCGCGAACTGAAGCGCCTGAAGGAACGCCCGCGCTCGACACGCGATCTGAAGAAAGCCGCCGATCTCTTCAAGCGCTCGATCCTCAACACGCGTTTTGAAACGGAAGAAGCCTTCATGACGGGCATTGGCGAGCTGGGGCTCGGCCTTCCGGAAAGCGAAACCGATCAGCTTGCCAGGACCGCCTACACCGGCTGGGTCTGGACGACGGAAAACTACAGCCTGATCGCCTCGCTGCCGTCTTCGCTCCGGGCGGCCGGCAACACGCTGATCTACGTATCGCTGACGCTGTCCTTCAACATCGGATTCGGTCTCTTCCTGGCTGTGACGACCTTCTATCTGCCAGCCGCGGCCGCAACCACATTCCGGACGATCTGGTTCCTGCCGCGCATCCTGCCGCCCGTCATCTACGTGATGATGTGGAAGTGGATGGCCTGGGACACCGGTTTCCTGTCCAGCTTTCTGGCCAATTTCGGCGTACCGCCGCGAAACTGGATGCTGCATTCGGACATCAATGCCTGGGTGGTTGTCATCCTCATCAACGGTTTCGTCGGGGCGTCGCTCGGCATGATCCTGTTTTCCAGCGCCATCAAGGCGATCCCCGAAACCATGCTGCATGCAAGCGAGGTGGATGGCGCCAATCGCCTCCAGCAGATCCGCTACATCATCCTGCCGCAGCTCAGATGGCCGATCCTGTTCACCACCGCCTATCAGACGCTCTCGTTGCTGACGTCCTTCGACTACATCTACCTGTCGACGGACGGCGGACCGGGCAAGGCAACCGAAGTGTGGGCGCTCTACACCTTCCACACCGCGCTGAACAACTATGGCGGTGTTCTGCAATACGGTCTCGGGGCTGCGCTGGCGATGGTCCTGGTGGTCATCGGCATTGCCGCATCGCTGATCTATCTGCGCCTCTTCAATTTCAACGAACTCGTGGCCAAGCCGCGAATCGAGCAATAGGGGAGAGACGGACATGAGACCCAACTTCCGCGTCTGGCCTGTCCTGGTGCTGCTCAGCATCCTGTCGCTGCCACTGGTGCTAATGTATTTCTACCTGGTGGTGGACACGTTCACCGACACCACGGCAGGTTCACTCCTGCCGGACAGCTTCACCCTCGAACACTGGAAATTCCTGTTCGAAACGCCTGAAACCGGACGGGCAAGCATCTGGCCGGTCACGGCCAACACCTTCCTGTTTGCCGGTTCCACCAGCCTGATCGTGGTGATGGTGTCGCTGACGGCAGGCTACGCTCTGTCCCGATTGAACATGCCGTTCCGCAAGTTCTTCCTTGGCGGCGTCCTGACCCTGCACGCCTTCCCGACAGTGACCCTGATCATCGCCATCTTCCTGATGCTGCAGATGAGCGGCCTCTACAACACGCTGATCGGTGTGATCCTGGTGAAGACGGCTCTGGAGCTGCCGCTCGGCATCTGGATCATGAAGGGCTTTTACGACACCGTGCCTTGGGAAATCGAAATGGCGGGCATCACCGACGGCGCCAGCCGTTTCACCGTGTGGTGGAAACTGGTTCTGCCCCAGGTGCAGCCCGGCATCGCTGCTCTGGCGCTGTTCTCCTTCCTGGAAGCCTGGAAGGAATTCATCCTGCCGCAGGTTCTGGCCCCCAGTGGTGCGTCGCAGGTGCTGGCGACCTATCTCCAGAACATCATCGCGGACGACCGCAAGCCGGACTTCAACCTCTTCAAGTCCATCGGGCTGTTCTACGCCCTTCCGGTCATTTTCATCTACGTGGTTTTCAACCGCAAACTCATGAACATCTACGGCGGAGGCACGAAAGGCTGATGCGTATCGCACTTGAAAACTTCACCAAGAAATTTGGTGAGACCACCGTCATCGACAACATGTCCCTGACGATCGACAGCGGCGAGATGCTGGCCCTGCTCGGCCCTTCCGGCTGCGGCAAATCCACGACGCTGTTTGCCGTGTGCGGCATTCACCGCATGGACGGTGGCCGTCTTCTGTTTGGCGAACGGGACGTCACGACCGTTCCCTCGCAGCAACGCAACGTCGGCGTCGTATTCCAGAACTATGCGCTCTATCCGCACATGACCGTCCACGAGAATATCGCGTTTCCGCTGAAGGTGCGCCGGGAGAACAAGGCCGATATTGACCGCAAGGTCCAGGAGATCGCCAGTCTCGTCCAGATCGGAGAGTTGATGGCGCGCCGCCCCGTGCAGCTGTCCGGTGGACAGCAGCAGCGCGTGGCCCTGGCACGGGCACTGGTCCGTGAGCCTGACATTCTGTTGCTCGACGAGCCTCTGGCAAACCTCGATGCGAAACTGCGTCTGGAAATGCGCTCGGAGATCCGGCGCATTCAGCAGGAAACCGGCATTACCGCGGTGCTGGTCACCCACGATCAGGTCGAAGCCATGTCCATGTGCGACCGGATCGCGATCATGAAGAAGGGCGAGATCGTCCAACTTTCCAGCCCTTCGGAAATGTATGACAACCCCTCGTCGGACTTCGTCGCAGGCTTCCTTGGCAATCCGCCGATCGCGTTTCTGGACGGAGCCACGGAAGATGGTGGTTTCCGCCTGGCAAACTCGAAGGTCAAACTGCCGATCCCGTCCGGCATTGCAGCCCCCGGTCACGGCGCGCCGATGCGTCTCGGCATTCGTCCGGAGTTCTTTCAGCCGGACCACCCGCTGAAGGTGACCGGAAAGGTCAGCTTCGTCGAGATCCAGGGCCGGGAAGAGCTTTACGACGTCACCCTGGAAAACGGTGCCGTGCTGCGGTCGATCCAGCCGCATGGTGGCAATTACAAGCTGGGTGACGAGGTCACCTGGGGCATTGCGGAAGACCGCATTCTTGCCTTTGGTCCGGACGGCGGCAGGCTCTGATGGAAACGGCATTGCAAGCTTTCAAGCCGGGCCGCGCCTGGCTCGGCGAACCGAGATCCGTTCCGCTTTCCATCGCCCACCGAGGTGCCAGCGCCTATGCCTTCGACAACACGTTGCGGGCATATGAAATCGCCCATGAGCTTGGGGCGGACATGTGGGAAGTTGATGTTCGGCTGACCGTGGACAGGATCCCGGTTGCCTTTCACGATGAAGACCTCAAGGCAATCTGCGGACTTGACCTCAAGGTTGCCGACGTGACCGCCGCCCGGCTGCAGGCTCTGACCGCCGAGTCTGGCCGTGAAGCCCCCCTGTTCTCGCAGATTGCCGGGCTTGCAGCCCGTCTTGGCGCGGGCATCTATCTGGATGCCAAGGAAGGCGAGGCGGCCTCGCTGGCCATCGCGGAGCTTCTGGCCCAACGGATCGAGCGGGTGATCGTTGGCGCAAACACGCCTGACTATGCATCCGAACTGATCGCTGGCGGCTGTCCCTATCCCGTGTCCATCCTGGTCGGGGTGGGCACGGATCCTTTTCCGATTGCCGATCAGTGCGGCGCCGAAATCGTCCATCCCTGCTGGGAGCGCGCGGGGCAACGGCCGGACCGTTTGCTGGATGAAGCGTTCTTTGCCAGGGCAAGAGAGCGCGGACTGCCGGTCGTGACCTGGCATGAAGAGCGTGTCGATGTGGTCGAAGCTCTGGTGAAGATGCCGATCCTCGGTATCTGTTCGGATCAGCCGGAAATGGTCGCAAGGTTCGCCCGCTCGGCTGTCACAAGCCCGGAAATCGTCTGCCATCGGGGGGCCTGCAAGGTGGCTCCGGAAAACACGCTGGCTTCGGCAAAGGCAGCCTGGGCAGCAGGCTTCGACTATGTCGAGATCGATGTCCAGGAAACGGCGGACGGACAGCTTGTTGTCCATCATGACGCTACGCTGGACCGAACCACCAGTGGCAGTGGTGCAATCACGGAAAAGACGGGTGCGGAGTTGGCATTGCTGGATGCCGGCCGCAAGTTCGATCCGTTTTTCGAAGGAGAAAGCATCCCGCCCCTGTGTGCGGTTCTGGAAACGGCACTGCGAATGGGCGGCAAGCTCTATGTCGAGCTGAAACAGGCGGATCCGCACCATACGGTGTCCAAGGTACTGCGAATGATGGCGGCCGAGGACGTGTTCTTCTGGGCTCATGATGTCGGGAGACTGCGAGCCATTCACGATGCCTTTCCGCAAGCGAAACTGATGGTGCGGGCGGAGGATTTCGAGTCCCTCGACACGTGCCTCTCCACCTTCCGTTCCGGGATTGTCGAATTCAATGCGACGAATGCCGGTCCGGCAGCCTTTGACGCGGTGAGGGCGGCCGGGCGCAAGGCGATGATCGCCTACATGGGCAACGACCCTTCCGAGATCAAACGCCTGCTGGCCTTGAAGCCGGATCTCTTCAACGTGAATGAGCCCTTTCTCGTCGCCCGGATGCTCGGTAAAAGCATATAAACGGAAGAAACATGCCTGACGTTCCTGGTCACAAGAAAACAGTCAATTCCTTCGACGTCGCTCGCCTGGCGGGCGTGTCACGTTCGGCTGTTTCCAGAACCTTCACCGACGGTGCCAGCGTCTCCAAGGAAACCCGGGACAAGGTGATCGCAGCCGCGCGTCAACTCGGTTATCGGGTCAACGTGCTGGCCCGCTCGCTGCACAAGCAGAAGTCCGACCTGGTGGGCGTCGTCGCGGCCGATCTCGACAATCCGTTCCGCTCGGAGCAGATAGACCTTCTGTCCAAGGGGCTGCTGGAATGCGGGTTCAGGCCGATCCTGCTGCGGGGAGAAAAATCGACGGATGTTGCCGACCTGATCGGGTCCCTGCTGCAATACAGTGTCGCCGGGGTCATCGTCACGTCCGATACTCCGCCGGAAGAGATCTGCATCGAATGTCTCGAAAACGGTGTGCCTCTGGTGGTGGTCAACAAGCGTGACCCGGGAGCACCGGTCGACCGGGTCGTGACCGCTTTCGAGGACGGTGGCCGGAAAGCGTATGAACACCTGATCGCAAGCGGGTGCCGAAAGCTGGCGGTCGTCACGCCGGAACGCTCGTCCTTCTCCATCAACGGCCGCGCGCTCGCATTCGAACAGGCGGCCAATGACGGTGGTGTGCCGGTGATACGGATCGCCTGGGGCGCACAGACCTATGACGGCGGACTGGCGGCCGCGGAATTCGTTCACCGGGTGCGCAGCGAGGTCGACGGCGTCTTTTGTACAGCTGACTACCTGGCGCTTGGGGTACTTGATGGCCTGCGCCACATCCACGGGCTGCGCGTGCCACAGGACATTCAGGTGGTCGGCTACGACGACATTCCCCAAGCCGCGTGGAAGGCTTACGACCTGACCACCTTCTCCCAGAGCCGTCATGACCTGTGTGAAGCGACGCTCGATCTGCTGATGCAACGTCTGGAAAACCCTGACCTGCCGCAGCAGGTCAGGGTATGCGATGTACATCTCGTTCAGCGGGCAACCTCCCGGGGGCCAGCTGGCGATTGAGCGAGGTGCTTGTTCAGGGGTACCAATCGAACTGCTGCTGCCCAACAGCATGTTGGATTAGCAGCGCCGGTCAGCTGATGGGCGCCATATCCGGCCTTTCTCCGAAGGGCTGTCCCGTGCCAAGCTCCGGAGAAATCTGGAGCATATGATGAAAAGCATTCTTGCAACGATCGATATTGAAACCGGGACGGAAACCGTTTTGTACGAAACGGACCGCCATCTGGAAGCGCCCAACTGGACGCCTGACGGGTCCGCACTGATTGTGAACGGTGGTGGCCGGCTCTACCGCTTCCCGCTCGACAATCCGGCGTTGATCGAGATCGACACAGGCTTTGCCAAAGCCCTCAACAATGACCACGGCCTGTCACCGGATGGAACGATGCTGGCGGTCAGTGACGGGACAGGGACAGGGGAAAGCTGCATCTACACGTTACCGGTAACGGGTGGCGTGCCACGGCGGATTACTTCGCAGACACCATCCTACTGGCATGGCTGGTCACCGGACGGAGCGACACTTGCCTACGTCGGCAAAAGGCCGGAAACCGGCGACACCTTCCAGGTTTTCACGGTTGGCCTGAACGGTGGCGCGGAAAAACAGGTCACCCGTGACTTCGACCATTGCGACGGACCGGACTATACGCCTGACGGCAAGTGGATCTGGTTCAACGGTGAAAGATCGGGATCTGTTCAGCTCTGGCGCATCAGGCCGGACGGCAGCGACTTGCAGCAGATGACAAGCGACGAGCGGGTCAACTGGTTTCCGCATCCTTCGCCCGACGGCAGGTTTGTTGCCTATCTTGCCTATGAGGCTGGCACGGCGGGACACCCTGCCAATCGGCCGGTCGAGCTTCGCCTGATGTCTGCCGACGGTGGTACTCCGCGTATCCTGCGGTCACTCTTCGGCGGGCAGGGAACGCTCAATGTTCCCTCTTGGGCCCCGGACAGCAGGCGCTTTGCCTATGTGAAATACGAGCCGTGACGGGACAGGTGCGCGAGCGCTAGCGGGAGGTGGGCGGCACAAGCTGTGCATCGGCGGCTGTGGTCAGTCTCCGGACGCCCCACCGCAGCGTAACCGCAAGGCTGGACAGGATGATGAGCCCCAGGCCGACAAGTTGCAGTGCGCTGATCAGATGGCCGTAGGCAAGAGCATCCACCAGCACCGCACTGGCCGGATAAAGGAACAGCAGCACGGCAATGACTGGCGTCGTCAGTTTCGGCAAGGCCTTGTAGAGTACGACATAAACACCGCCTGTATGAACGAGGCCGATGATCGCCAGCCATCCCCATTGGTCTGCCGACAAGGTCAGTGGACCGGCAGGGCTGAAGGCTGCCAGCATCAAGGTGCCGGTGGCAAACTGAACGGTGGCAAGTTGTGGAGCGGAAATTCCCGTCAGTCCCTTGGCGATGATTGTCACGCTGGCATAAAGAAATGCGGCCGCCAGGGTTGCGGCGAGGCCAAGGAGATAGGACCGGTCTGCCGTCAGTTCCATTCCGCTCAGCCCGGTGGCCAGTGCAAGGCCGATCAGAGCGAGACCGATCCACAGGAGAGTGACCGCCTGTAGCCTTTCCCGAAAGACGAAGGCGCCCAGAACCACCACGAGAAACGGCTGGATGTGGAACGTGATGGTGGCAACGGCAATGCCGGTTCTCTGAATACCTTCGAAGAACAACACCCAATTGCCTGCCATCAGAACGCCGCTGGCAACAGCCATGGCCAGGATGCGTGGCGATAGTCTGGCAAGCCGGGCAAGATCACCCCGATACCAGCAGTAGAAAGCCAGGGCCAGGCCTCCGATCGCACATCGATAGAAGGCAACGGTAACGGGGGCCGCACCACTTTCCAGAACACACAATCCGATTGTACCAAGCAGGGTCTGCGCCGCGATAAGACCGATCATGCCTTCCATCTGTCTGGTCATGGGACGTGTCCTGACTGGCGGCGATTGCACACCGCAAACTGATACAACATCGACGCATTTCCGCCGCTGGTCTGTAAATTGAGGCCTCTTTCATTGTTTGGTCAAACGATATAATCTGAATATACTTGTTGAAAATATTGAAGAATAATGCAGCTCGATCACGCTCTTCTGCGAACCTTTCTCGCCTGTGTCGACGCGATGAGCTTCTCTCGCGCGGCAACGCGCGTGCACAAGTCACCTGCGACCGTGTCCATGCAGATCCAGCGACTGGAAGACCGTATCGGCAAGCTGCTGTTTGTGCGCGATACACGCAACCTAGCGCTCACGCGTGCTGGAGAGGAGCTGGAAGGTTACGCCAGACGGATCCTGCGCCTGCATGATGAGGCGGTGGAAGCCTTTCGCAGGCCCGACATGGAAGGCACGGTCACCATCGGTGCGCCGGACGATTACATTGCCGCCATGCTGCCGGATGTTTTGCGACGGTTCGCAAGCTTGTTTCCACGTGTAGAGCTGAATGTCGTCTGTGCCCAGTCGACGGCACTGCTGCCGCAGGTCGATGACGGCAAGATCGACCTGGCGATCGTTACGCGTACGGGCGGCACGGAAGGGCGTCTGATCCGCCGGGAGCCGATGGTCTGGATCAGCTCTCGCGATGGTCAGGCGCTGGAGCGAGACCCGCTTCCCGTAGCCCTTTACGAGCCTGGCAGCCAGGCTCGGACAGTGACCCTGGCGGCGCTGGGCCGCAGCGGCCTGCGATATCGCTCCGCCTATTCCAGTTTCAGCCATTCCGCGCTGGTCACGCTTGTCGAGGCGGGCCTTGCCGTTGCCGCCGTCGTGCAGATGGCGGTTCCCCCAACAGTGGAACATGTCGATCAGGACCGAGGTCTGCCGCCACTGGAGCCTCTGGACATCATCCTGGTACGCAGCAAACGGGCTGAATCCAGAGCATGTGAAGCCCTGGCAACAGCCCTCCTGGAAGGGGAGGTGAAAACGAGATGAACGGATGTCCTGAAAGTACAGGACAGGCATCGATCAATCGTCGTCCTTCAGCCCGTCAAAAGCCGCCAACGCTTCAGCGCCGTAGATCATGGACGGACCTCCGCCCATATAGACCGAGACGCCGATTACTTCGAGGATCTCGTCCCTGTTCGCGCCGAGGCGTGCTGCGGCACGAGCGTGATAGGCAAGGCAGCCGTCGCAGCGCGCGGTAATGCCGATGGCCAGCGCGATCAGTTCCTTGGTTTTTGCGTCGAGCGCGCCGGGAGCAGTCGCGGCTTTCGCCAGGGATCCGAAGCCTTTTGCGACCTCCGGAATGCCTTTGCGCACGGCGGCCATGCGTTCATCGGTTTGTGCAACGAATTCGTTCCAGTCGGAAACGGCCATACATCATCTCCATGTTGCCGGAAATCACGTCAGGCAGCCTAGGCGCGGACCACAATACAGGCGTTGATGTGGCTCAAGCTTTGGTTGGCAGAGGATGACTTTGTCAGCCAGACAGCAAACGCCGCCCGAAACCGGGACGAAGCGATGGGCGCGGAGCCGATGTTGGTGACCAGACGGCGCCCATCGTCAATTTCAGCTCGTCTGCAGTCTCAGTGAGCCGTCATTTCATGAACGATCTCGTCTCCGTTCAATGCCGCTGGATAATAGGTCGGCCAGTTGGTCAGTTCCTTGAGGATTTGCTGCCGGTCTTCACCCCAGTAAAGATGATAGTGATCGGACTTCGACGGTGCGATCCGGTGATCGCTGAACTGGATGAAGGCCGGGGCACTGTCATCACCTGCGGTTTTCCTGAAAATGAAGCGGACGCCGCGATTGCCTTTTTTGTAGTTCAGGATCTCGAAGCCATCGGCAATGTACTGCCCTTCGAAGGCGCCGGCTTCGGTCTGGAAGGTCACGCTGTCCGCACCGATCACGATCCGGTCGACATCGGTGCGATAGCCCGTCTCGTAGTAGGCTTTGTACTCTTCAGCCGACTTGCTGCCGTGTTCGGCCTTGTGGGCCATGACAGGATCGAGCGTTCCATCCTGAAGGTATGGATAGACGGATTGCCATTCGCCTTGCCAATCGGTGAGTTGACGCGGCTGGATCTGGCTGTCCTCGAAGTACCCCTTGTAAATCTGCCGCTCGGCATCACTCGAGTGATCATGTGAATGCTTGTGCGAATGGTCGTGTTTAGCCGAGTTGTCCTTGGCTTCCTGCGCCTGGATGGGAGCGGCCACGAGAAACGACGCTATGAGCGCACATGCGCCCGCCAGTCTGCCAAACCGAGATTGCATGGATCTGATCCTCTGCTGATTGGGGGAGGGAAAGTATCAAAATGATTCGTAATGTTATTACATTACTAAAACTGCCTAACGCAATCCACGTGGCCTGGCAATGTCAAAGTTACAATTTCCAGCCAGCCAGCCAGCCAGCCAGCCAGCCAGCCAGCCAGCCAGCTAGCCAGCCAACCAGACAGACAAGCAGCCACACCGAGGAGTGGGAGATAATCAGATGGGGGAAAGAGCGGGGTGTTCTTCTTGGGAAGACGCGCCTTCTGAAGGACAGCCGTCCGCAAGAGGGCCTACACGCCTGATTGCGAGTTGTTCGCTTCGTTTGAAAAGGTGCTGTCGATCGCTTCCGGGGATCAGGATCCGGGCAAGGCCTTCTCGATCGCGGCGGTCACGTCCGATGAAGTCGGCGGCACAGGCGTCGGGAACCAGGCAAGGATGCTGCCGTCCGGCCCGACGAGATACTTGTGGAAGTTCCAGTAGGGGCGTGCCGCGGGGCCAAGCTCGCTTGCGGCCCATCGATAAAAAGGATGGGCCTTTTCGCCTTTCACGACCGTCTTGGCGGCAAGTGGAAATTCGGCGCCGTACTTGGCTTCGCAGAACTTTGCGATGTCGCCGTCGGCGCGCGGTTCCTGGCCGCCGAAATCGTTGGACGGAACCCCGAGCACAAGCAAGCCGCGGTCCGAATAGGTTTCATGCAGCTTCTGCAAGCCGGCCAGTTGCCCGCTGAAGCCGCATTCCGTTGCCGTGTTGACGATCAGAATGGCCTTGCCGGCATAATCCTTGAGCGCAATCGGTTCGCCATAGGGCATTTCGAAGGTGAAGGCATGGGCCGACTGAGCTGCTTCGCTTTGGCCCTCAAGGTCCTTGGCTTGAGCAACGGCACAAAGGCACGTTGCCGCCAGACACCAGACGAAAGAAAGAAGCCGGTACATTTCAACACCCTCACGCTTTGGCAATGATACGCGCCGGGGCTGGCAACAGATCACCGCGTGTGTGCCGCAGTACCTGAATGCCGGTTGCCTTCTGTCGGCCGTTACCCGCCGCGGAACCCGGAACTCGACCGACTGCCGAAACCGCCACGTGAAGCGACGGAAGTCCTTGTCTGGACTTTTGCCGGCTTGGGCGGTGTCTTCACCGCATCGTCATAGGTACGCCAGCTGCCGCCGCCATAACTGCCGACGTAATAGCCGCCGGATGTGTAGTAGCGTTTGCTGCCGCGTTCCGGATAGACCGGGCGCACGTTGCTCTGGATCAGTTGGTTGGTAACGGCGCCGGTCAGTGCCCCTGCCAGGAAATAACCTGCCGGAAACGGCGTGTAGTAGGAAGAGCCGTCGGTGGCACTGTCGTAGGCGCAAACGTTGTTGCCGTGTTGCTCGTTACACAGGTTGACGGTGTCATAGCGTGGTCCGGAGGCCTTGTGGATTGACTTGCCGGCGGTAATTGCCTCGACACAAACCTCGTCCGGGACGTAGCTGTCGGCGACACATTCCGCCTCGGTCTTGTAGACCCGGCCATCCAGCGTCGGTTCGTCCGAGCAGCCTGCAATGGTCACGGTCGTCGTTGCCATGACCACCAGTTTGATCGACTTGGAGCGTTTCATGAATTTTCTCCCGACCTTCAAACGGTCTGATGAAATGCTTTGCGTGATACGGTTCGGGGCATCAGCGCAGGGCGGCCCGTACCGCCTCGGTCAGTAGGTGATGCAGGCGGCGTTCAGCAGGCCGACCGTCAATGAAATGGCAGCAAGATTGGTGCTGATCGCCATTTCACCACCCTTGATCCGGTCCGTGACCTTCGGGAAGAACCGGCGGAAGACCTGGTAGACCACAAGCTGTGCGGCACAGGCGATGATGCCCCAGATGATGAAGTCGATGATGCTCACGGAATTCGCCGCGGCGCTGGCCAGCGGCAGCGAAAAGCCGAGGAAGGCCGCGCTGAAGACCACCGAAGCGGCAACGTTGTTTTCCTTGATCAACGCCATTTCGTCATGCGGGGTCATGACGGTATAGATTTTCATGAAAATCAGCAGCATGACGATGGCTGTAATGAAATAGGCAATAAAAGGAACGATGCCTGAAAGGGACGCCTGAAGGTCTGCCATATTGGTCTCCACTATTCAGTTCAGACAGAAAAATTGTGCCGCTCAAGCGGGAAGCCTAGCATGAACGCGACGCTGCGTTCCGCATTTTCCGGCTCTTCCATGTTGACGAGCAGCATTTCGTCCCGGCCGTCCTGCAGGGGGCGGGCAAAAAGCATGGCGGTCTGGAAGATCTTGCGCCTTCCGCGGCCTTCGCGGTCGTCGCACACTTCCTCCCAGTAGGTCATCGGATCTTCCGGCGCAGTCGACGTATCGAACCAGGCCCGCTCGAAACGGTAGTCGCGATCTTCGCCCGGCAGTGAAAAGCTCGTCTGGCGGATCGCGGATTTCACCCGGTTCCACTCGGTGTCGCCGGTCGGGTACTGCACGTCGTAGAAGTACCACAGCATGATCTCGTCGACCCGCTCGTCGTTCTTGCCGTCGCCGCCCTGAAACTGGATCAGGAAGCGGTCGTCGTCAGGATAGAAACGATGCATGTGCGATTGTTCGCCAAGGTCGCAATGCCCCTGGGCGGTGATCATCAGAGTGGTGTCGGGACGTTCGATCAGACTGTCGGCAGGCAGCAGGCGAAGCGCGATCGGATCAAAGGAAATGCCTCTGCCGATGGTCAGACCGAGAACTTCCGGCGGCTGCCAGCCTTTGTCCTTCTTGTTAAACAGTGATCCGAACATCAGCTCCCCCCAGACCGGCCGTGATCTCGCCCGCCGCGAGACGTTTGTTGGCGAGATAATAGATCGAGCCGCCAGTCTTCAACGTCTTGGGGAAAGGTCTGAACAGGAAATCCGGATCGTCCGGCTGGGAAACCGCGATCAGCGTACCTTCAGCGCCTGAAAGGGCCTGTTCCAGTTTGTCGGTTTCAGTGCCGCCCCCGCTTTGGACGATGGCCGAATAAATGGTCGCGCCGAGGCCCGCTGTGGAAAGGGCCATCAGGATCTGACCCGCGCCGGGGTCCTGCGCAGCGCGTACCAGTGCTTCGCAGGCGTTCGACACCACCGGTTCGATTCGCGCAAGGTTGCCTGCGCGCCGGGCGGTGTCACGGTCCTCGAAATAGGCCGCAATGTGAACGGTCTCGTTAAGTTCGCGAATGGCAAGGCAGGTGTTGAAGGTTTCTGCATCCGAGCCGGCGTAGACCAGCACTTTCTGCGCGCCTGGAATGGCCGCACGGCGCAGCGACTGCAGGGCGTCCATGCGTTCGGCCCGGATCAGCCGCACGCCCTCCGGCACTTCCACGTTCTTGGAGTCCGCAAGCAGAATGATCTTGTCGTCTCCGTCCTGGCCGGCAACCAGGTTCTCCACCATCAAGGGTGTCTTGTCCCGGTGATAGCCGACAATCACCGTGGCGTTCTGCACGCGCTCATAGTTTCCGTTGCCGTCAGCCATACGCCTCACTCCTTCCACAAGGACACCCGTCAACCGGCCCAGGACGGCCGAGAAAATCAGCAACGCACCCGGGAAGAACCAGAAGGCGGCCACCATCCGGCCTGCTTCCGTCGACGGAGACAGGTCGCCGTAACCGACCGTCGAGGCGGTTGTCGCGGCAAAATAGATGAAGGTCAGCGGATTGCCCGTCAGGCCTGTTTCACCAGCCAGGAAAAACAGGATCCACGAGATCACCATATAGGCGCATATCAGCGTCGCAAGCAGCCAGAGCTTGAGCTCGAGGACGTGTTGGTAGAGCCGAGAAATGATGAGTTGCAGGATTGGCACCGCTGAAATTTGCCCCCTGTTTCGGTCGCCGGCTACTCTGACCAGAGCCCGCCCTATTGTCAATTCGGCATAGCTTTCCGAATAATCGCTTGAAACGGCTAGACGGGGCTTCTACTTGTTCGAGGCCGGATCCCGGCACCGGATTTGAAATGGAGGGCTTTGGATGAGTACGCGGCAATCTCCCTGGACACTTGCGGAGCTGAAGGAAGCTCTGGAGCAATCGGATTCCTTCGCGGCAGGTGAAATCAGCTGCACGGTGAGTTCCGATCAGGCCGGCGTGCTGGAAGTCCAGCTTCACTCGGCCGGTGAAATCACACTGTTCATGGTTGTCGGCGAAACCCAGATCCTGACGTCCACGGTTCTGTGGCCTTGCGATGCCCAGGAGGACCCGGCCTCCTTCGAGGCGATGATGCTGCGCAATCACAAGAAGCTGCTGCCGCTCTGCGCCCTGTCCATCGATATGATCGACGGACGCGAATATTACGAGCTCTTCGGCGCCATGTCCGTGCGCTCGACACTGGATTCGGTCGAGACGGAATTGCGCACCATCGCCAACAGCGCTCTGGAGCTGGCCGCCGACGTCGGTCCCAAGGCCGCTGCCTGATCCCGCCGCCAATTTGAAGAAGGACATTTGAAAATGAGTGTTTGGGGCAAATTGATTACGGCGTTCAAGGGCCACGCCCACAATGCCGCGGAATCCGTTCAGGACGCCAACCTGATGACGATCCTGGAACAGGAAATCCGCGAAGCAAAACAGGCGATCGGTGCAGCCAAGGACGAAAAGGCGCGCATGGCGGCCAACCGCAAGCTGAAGGAAAAATCCGTTGCCGAACTGATGAGCGAAATCGAGCGGCGCACGGAAGCAGCCCGCAATGCCAAGGCACAGGGCGACGAGCCGCTGGCCATCGAGATCATCGAGAGCGTGCTGAAACTGCGGGACAAGGCGGAAGCCGACCAGGCTCTGTTCGATCAGTACAAGTCCACCGAAGAGCGCATGGACAGCACCATTCGCCAGTCGATGAACAAGATCGAGACCCTGCAGCGCAAGATGGAAAGCGCAAAGGCCAACGAAGCGTTGATCAAGGCCCAGAAGGCGGCGTCCACCAACACCACGGCTTCCGACGGCCGGCTGGCCAGTGCGGTCGACAGCCTCGCACGCCTGGAACAGCGTCAGGCGGAACAGCAGGCCATGCTGGAAGCGGCTGAGGAAGACGCTCGCCTGGAAAGCGGCGCCGATCTGGAAGCCAAGATCAAGGCCCTGGAGAACCCGGCCCGCAACGACGTGCAGGCTCTTCTGGCGAAGCTCTGACGTCCCGCTTGCACCATGAAGCGGATCGCAGTTCCTGAAAGACCGGGGTGGAAGGAAGAAGCCGAGCGCCTCGGCTTCGGCTTTCACACCATGTACGGCGCACCGTACTGGGACGAGACCCACGCCTATCAGTTTACTCTGCGCGAGATTGAGGACGACCTCGAGGATCCCTCGCAGGAGCTCTACGGCATGTGCCTCGATCTGGTTGATCGGGCTGTCCGTGACGACAGTCTCATGGACAAGATGGCGATCCCGCAAAAGTACCGCTCCTGGATCCGCAATTCCTGGGAGCAGCAACAGCCCTCGCTTTATGGCCGCTTCGATTTCTTCTACGACGGCAACGGGCCAGCAAAGCTCCTCGAATTCAATGCCGATACGCCGACAGCGCTTTACGAAACCGGCTTCTTTCAGTGGATCTGGCTGGAGCAGCAGATGGCGGCTGGCGTTCTGCCGACCGACAGCGATCAGTTCAACTCCGTTCAGGATCGCCTGATCGAGCGGTTCGCTGCCATGTTCGCGCCCGGCTATCACATTCACTTCGCCTCATCGAAGGATCACGACGAAGATCGTGCAACCGTGCGCTATCTGGAAGACTGCGCGCGGCAGGCGGGGCTGATACCGCATTTTGTTGCTGTGGAAGAGATCGGGCTCGACGGCGAGAGCCGGTTTGCCGACGCCGACAGTTTCGTGATCGACGCCCTGTTCAAGCTGTATCCCTACGAAGACATGCTGCGCGAGGATTACGGCCCCTATCTACCCGATGCGCCGATACAGTTGCTTGAGCCACCCTGGAAGGCTGTGCTGTCGAACAAGGCAATCCTGCCGCTGCTCTGGCAGATGTTTCCGGACCATCCGAACCTGCTGCCGTCCTATTTCGAGGGGGAGGCGGATGAGGCATTCCTGAAGGGGCCGCATGTGCGCAAACCGTTTTTCAGTCGGGAGGGTGCCAACATCACGGTGCGCGGTCTCGGATCTGAAGAACTCAGCACGCCCGGCGGGTATGGCGCGGAAGGCCACATCCTGCAGGCCTATGCGGAACCGCCGAAATTCGGTGACGACTACGTCATGATCGGTTCATGGGTTATTGGCGGCCAGGCATCGGGCATTTGCCTGCGCGAGGACAAGGCACCGGTGACGCAAGACCTGTCGCGGTTTGTGCCGCATGTCATTCTGGAAAGCTGATTGCCGAAAACGCGCTGGTGGACGGGGTATGGTTGGATGTGAAACCGACCCGGCGGCCGGGCGCGACCGTTTTTTATGGGTCGTTCTTGTTTTCGTGCGCCTCACGGCCGCCGGTCGGTTCACAGGCAGGCTGTGTCAGCCCGCCCTGAAGTGAAACCCGGTATCAGGACCGGCCGGCTGCAACTGATCTCGGCGGTGCCATGCCGTCATCCTGTTCCTGTCCGAAAAACGTTCCACCAAGCTGTCCGCCGGCGTTGGACTTGTCAGCGACCCGCTTGATCTTTTCTGCCTCCTGTTCGGCTTCCTTGCGAAGCTTCGGGCTGAGGTCGTTCATGGAAAGGTCCATCTGGTCCTCCTGTGTTGGTTATGGGTCCATGGAATAAACGGAGCGCACACAGGATGGTTCCTTCTCCAGCCTGGATAGGGGAGCGGCGGAACGGATTTCTGGACGGACAGAAACTCTGTAAATCGCGAAAAAGCGGGCTGTCTGGACGGTTCGTGTTCCAGGCAAATTTTTTGCGGAAAATTTAAGTCGCGGGATGGAGAGACGCAGCTCCTCAAGAAGCTGCGTCTCTCGGCAAAAGGCCGTTTACAACGGTTGGAACGCTCCGTTCCAGTAAACCAGCGCGCCCGATGACTGGCTTTGCCGGATTGCACGCACCTTGCCGATGACAATCGAATGGGTCGCCCGGTCGATCATCTCCTCGACCTCGCAATCGAAAGCGGCCGGAGCATCTTCCAGCAGAAGAGCCCCGGTTTCCGCCGTGCGCCATGTGGCTCCGGCATAACGTTCCGCTCCCTTGACGCCGCCGAACCCCGAAAAGTTTTCGGCAACCTTGCGGTGCTCGGGCCCAAGCGAAGACCAGCCGAATTTCGGATACTTCTTCAGCAAGGGCCAACTGGAGGAAGCCTTGTTGACGCAGGCAAGCACCAGCGGTGGATCGGCGCTGAGAGACATTGCCGATGTGACGAGGAGGCCTGAAATGTCCTCTCCCTCACCGACCGTGATGACGGAACAATTGCCCACCAACGCCCGCATGGCGTTGGTGAATTCTCTGGACGGTACGGGGTCCATCACCGGATACCGGCTTCCGCAAGCAGCGGCAGTACATTGTCGCGGAAATACGGGAACTCCTCGACATAGTCGACAAAGGAGAGCGTCGTTCCGGCAAAGCCTGTTTCGTGCAGTTTGAGGATGCCGTCGGCCACCTGCCGCGGAGTTCCAACCAGCGGGAAACCGCCGTGGCCCATGGCGAACAGGTTCTTGATCTGGGCCAGCAGGTCGTGCGGAAACGACTGCGCATGCGCGAACTGCAGATTGACCAGATTGTCCACCGCTTCCCAGTCTGCCAGATCGCCCATCAGCCGGTCTCGGAGGGCGGTCGCCTCTTCCTCAGTTTCCCGGCAGATGACGTGGCTGAAGGTCAGAACACCCACATCGCGCCCCTTCTCCGCCGCCTGCGCTTTCAGTTCCTTGATTTCGTCGACGGACCGGTTGAGATCGATGGCCGGCGTGAACAGGTAGTCCGCGTTGTCGGTGGCAAAGGTCCGCCCGGTTGCCGAACCTGCCGCGTTCAGGATCGGTGGCCGGCCATTGACGGGCTTGGGGTCGCCGGCAACGTGCTTCAGGTTGAAGTATTTGCCCTCCCAGTCGAAATACTCCTTCGAGGTCCAGAGCTTCTCGACCACATCGAACCATTCCTGGGCGTAGCCGTAACGGGTTTCGTGATCGTCGGGCAGGGTCAGGCCCAGGGCTTCGTATTCCGGCTTGTTCCAGCCCGCGACAATGTTCAGACCCGCGCGGCCATTGCCCACCTGATCCATCGTGGCAATCTGCTTGGCGACGACCACCGGATTGTTTGCAGCTGTATGCACCGTGGCGAACACAGTGATGTTTTTCGTTGAGGCCAGCAGCGCGGTTGCCCAGGTGACCGTTTCCAGCACGCTGCCGTGAAAGTCCGTCTCGCCGCCGTAACCGATCCAGCGGGCGATCGGCAGCATGAAGTCGATGCCGGCATCATCCAGCATCTGGCCGAGTTTCAGGTTGTTTTCCCAGCTATTGAACCATCTGGACGGCGATTTGGTAACCGTCATCCCGGACGAGCAATTGGACGAAAACGTCCCGAGTTTGAAGCCGTTCTTGTCTTTCATCATGTTGGTAGGCATGAATCCCCTCCATTTAGAATAGATTTTCAATTGTATTTTTTATTTAAAACTATGTGCAAAAACGCCCTTACGTCAAACTGAATCGCAGCTATATTCGATCTGAAAAAACGAAGAGGGACCGATGACCGGCAAGTCGGACGATCAGAAGCTCAACTATCACTGGCACCTTTCGGAGAACGATGCGGAGGTCGTCTGCACCGAACTGGAATTCGCGTTGATGCGCTGTTGCGAGGCGTTCGGGCGATGGCAGACAGAATGCCTGGCGTCTGTCAGCGACGTTGGGGCGACCGGCCCGGAAAACGCACTGCTGCATATCGTGCGCATGAACGACCGGGCAAAAAGCATCAAGGAACTGGCCCGGCTTACCAACCGCGACGATATTCCGAACATCCAGTATTCGATGCGAAAACTCGTGGCGGCGGGGCTGATTGAAAAGCAGGGCTCGGGCCGCACGGGCGTGACCTATCAGGCGACACCGGAAGGCAAGAAGATCACCGATGATTACGGCGCTGTGCGCAAACGGCTGCTGATTGAGCAGATCTCAAGTCTGCCCGAATTTGACAAGCGTCTGAAAGAAGCAGGGCAAAGCCTCAATATCCTGGCGGGCATCTACGAAGAGATATCCCGCATCGCTGCGACCTACCGCCGGTAACGGCGTTCCTTGCGCGACGACAAGTAGCGTTCGTTTGTCAGCCGCTTTTGCTGCATGCCTGCAACGCCCGCACCAGGTCTTCGGCGAGCATTGTTGCTGCCAGGCTGTGGCTGGGTTTGTCGCGCTGAACCAGCGACAGCACGTTCTTGCCAAAGGTCTGCTCACGAATGGGCACGAAGGTCAGTGCCCCATTGCGCTGCTCCTCGGCTATGTCGAACCGGCTCAGAAACGCGATGCCGTCACCGGATCCGGCCAGGCATTTCATGGCCTCTATGGAATTGGCGAGGTAGGCAGGTTCCACTTCCAGGCCTGCGGCGACGAAGGCATCCGCAACAATCCCATGAATGAGCATCGAGCGGTCTGCGAAGATCAGCGGATAGGGCTGGCAAGCGGTCAATGAGATGCTGTCCTGCCGGGCCAGGGGGTGCTCCGGTGAGAGCACGGCTCCCAGACGCGTGTTCATCGTCCAAAGCGTTTCAAGTTGCGCCACCGGCGGCAGGTTGAAGGCAAGTCCGATGTCTGCCTGACCGTCCAGCACGGCGTTGGCGATGTCATGGGCAAACATCACCCGGACTGTGATCTTGAGGCGCGGGTGACGGGCGCCGAGCCTTGCGGCTGTTTTGGGAACGATACCCCCGGCAAGGCCGCTCATGGTCGCAATGATGACCTCGCCGCTCTGCAGAGCCTTCATGCCGCGAATGTCCGCCTCGACCTGGCTGTATTCGCGGATCGTCTTTCGCACATGCGCTACCAGCACCTCTCCAGCCGGTGTCAGCCGAAGGCCTCGTGGCAGGCGTTCGAACAAAGGTTCGCCGATGTCTTCCTCGAGTTGCAGGATGTGCTTGTTGATGGCGGACGGGGCAACGTTCAGCCGGTCGCCGGCGGCACGGATCGAACCGCGACGGGCGACCTCGTCGATATACCGCAAGACCCGCGAATGCAGCATCAATACCCCTTTTTGCGTTCTCGAAAAGTGCACGCTCCGCGCAGAAAATACTGCTTTTCGGAAGCGGTTCAATCCCTTTTTATCTTCCTCGGCACTGGCGCAGGCCCCATCGCGGACCGCCAGCGAAATGCCAATCATGATGAGGAGGAACGACTTGAACGCTTCGGAAGCAGCGCATTATGACAAGGTGCGTGCGATATTTGATATTCTGGAAGGCCGGCGCGAGGCCGATCTTCTTCTGAAGAACCTCAACATCCTCGATGTGCATGGCGAGACCGTCTACCAGGGTTCCATTCTCGTCTATGACAAGCGCATCGTCGCACTCAATCCGGACGAGGAGGTGCTGAAGGTCCGGGAGGTGTTTGACGGCCAGGGGCTTTATGCGATTCCCGGCCTCATTGATGCCCACATCCATTTCGAATCCCAGCTCGCACATCCCGTTGCCCTTGGCGAGGCAATGGTTCCTTGCGGCACCACGACGATTTTTTCCGAATGTCTCGATCTGCTGAGTGCGGCCGGTGCGGAAGGTGTCGAGGCGGCGGAGAACCTTTTCCGAGGCCACGACGAGTTGCCTTACCGTCTGTTCGCTTTCGCGCCAGGCAAGAAGACGGATGCGCGTGTCACCGAAGCGGTTCTGAAAATGGATCCCGTCATCGGCCTCGGTGAGTTCGAACATTTCACCTACAGCTCCGGCAACGACGACGATTTCCGAAAGGCTGCCTGGGTGCGTGCTCGTGGTGGTTTCATGAACGGCCATTGGGGCGTGACCGCTCTTTCAGACATGATCCTGAACTATCTTCCGGCAATTGGAGTGTCGAACAACCACGATGTCTGGAACGAACAGGATATCGAAAAAAGCATCCGCTACGGCTTTCCGACCCATATCAAGTTCGGTGTCGGCAGCGCCGAGGTCATCAAGGTGCTTCTGCGCGCCATCGTCGACCGGAAATGGCCGACGGACAATTTCATGCTGTGTACCGACAACATCTCGGTGGAGCGTCTGCTGCACCAGGGCCATATGGACTGGATCATCTCGCTGTGTGCGGAGATGGGCATCAACCCGATCCATGCAATCAAGATGGCGACGCTCAACACCGCGCGTTCCTTTCATATGGAAGATCGCATCGGTTCTCTTGCTCCGGGGCGGTTTGCCGACATCGTTCTGACACCAAGCCTGTCAGCCATCGAACCACTTTACGTTTTCAAGGACGGCGCGCTGGTGGCCGAGCGAGGCAAGTTGCTGACCAACGCGGACAACGACTATTCGCTCATGTGCAAGAAAGGCGTTCCGGGCCTGGACGACCTGACGGCGGATCAACTCGACATCGAACCGCTGGAAGTGTCCGAAGATGGTACCAAAGCCAAGGTCTATCTGTTCGACGTTTACGGCCGGGGTCACGCGAAATTCTACCGCGAGGTCTGGGTACCGTTGAAAGACGGCAAGGTTGTTCCGGAGCTGGATGGCGAGAGGCTTAGCCGGCTTTCGGTTGTGCAGCGCTACGCCAACGGCGAGCGGCACATCGTCAACGGCCTGTTCACTGGCGTTCACTTGGAAAGAGGCGCGGTTGCGACCTTCTGGCCAGCACCAAAACCCTATTTCGTCGCTGTCGGCCAGGACAGCGTCGAAATGTGTGGCTGCCTCAAACGGGTCGATGCCCATGCCGGGGCCTGTATCGTTACGGAGAATGGTGCGGAAAAGGCTGCAATGCCGCTCGAGATCTATGGCGTTATGGCGAACATGAGCGTTGCTGAGTTGACGGCTGCAGCCGGTGCAATCGATGCCGCGCTGGAGGATCTTGGCAACCGCAACGAAGGTGAGCCGGTGGTGAACAAGCTGCTGAGCCTGTTCATCTCGCTGCACCGCTTCCGCTTCATGGCCTGAAGCTTCACGACGAAGACGACCCGGCAGGCGTGAATGTCTGCCGGC
Source organism: Labrenzia sp. R5_0 (assembly GCF_017743835.1). Taxonomy (NCBI): domain Bacteria; kingdom Pseudomonadati; phylum Pseudomonadota; class Alphaproteobacteria; order Hyphomicrobiales; family Stappiaceae; genus Labrenzia; species Labrenzia sp. R5_0. Next base: position 521,397 of record NZ_JAGHRK010000003.1, read on the forward strand.
AAGGGGAGGGCATGGACCAGAGACGTTGGGAAGCGGCTTTACATCCATGCAGAACACATGCGACAGCGCGGTTGGCTGCAAGGCCGGTTAAGGCCAGGCCCCGCGCGACACTTCTGGAGGAAAGCATGGCGCATAACGCAGCCGAAGCGGAGATCATCGATACCGGTAGCCTTGTCCGGCGCTGGATCATGTACATAGCCGGAATTTACATCCTGACCTTCGGGGTCAGCCTGGCAATTCGGGCGGGCATCGGGATCTCACCTCAGAGCAGCCTGACACGCACGATGACTTTGGTGTTTCCACCACTCAGCCAGGGCACCTACAACTTCATTCTCGAACTGGTCATGCTTTTCCTGACGTTTCTGGTGTTGCCCAAGGAATTCAAGCTCAGGAACTTCGCCTCGCTCATTCCTGCCTTCGTGTTGGCAGTGTGCCTGGATCTCAATCTAAAGCTGACCGGCTTCATTCAGCTTGATGACTATGCCCTGAAGGTCGCTCTGCTGGCGTTCGGCGATGCCGCTCTTGCCTTCGGACTGTTTCTGATGATCCGCGCCAATCTGGTGCTGATGCCGGTCGATATGTTCGTCAACACGATCTTCCAGCGCACTGGATGGAAGTGGGGTAACATCAAGACCGCTTTTGACCTGACATTACTGCTGACCTCCGCGCTCGTCGGATTGGCGTTCCTGGGGGAAGTCAAGTTCATCCGCGAGGGAACGATCCTCAACGCGATCTTCGTTGGTCAATACATCCGGCTCTATTTTTTCCTGTACAAGAGGATGAAACCGAAGGATGAGGCCTCCGCCGCAGCTTGAGCCGTAACCAGTGATGACATACGTACAGGCGGCTTTCGGGTCGCCTGTTGCGTTACGGCTCTGGCAAGCGGGAGGAACTGTGATATGAGCAGGCCAGACGGCCTGGCCGAGACGGGCCACACCTTCAGCGCGGGTTAATTTTCAAAAATGTTGTCAGGGGTTTGTATCGGCGCCAACGATCTTTCGGCTGCCGGCCTGTTTTACGACGAAGTGCTTGCGACAATTGGCATGAAGCGGGTTTTTTCCGATCCCCGCGAGCTTGGCTATGCAGGTGCCGATGGCCGTATATCGCTGTTTGTCTTGTTGCCGTTTGACGGGCGGGCGGCCACATCGGGCAATGGTACGCAGGTCATGTTCTATGCGCCGGATGCCGAGGCCGTCAGGGCGTTTCATGCTGCCGCACTGCGGTGCGGTGGACGTGATGAAGGCGCACCCGGCCCTCGTTCCTATCACCCGGATTATTTCGGCGCTTATGTGCGTGATCTCGACGGTAACAAGCTGAATGTCTCCGTCAGCCTGGAAAACAGCAGTAGCGCCTGAACACGCAGTGTTGATCATCGGGCAAAGGAGTTGTCTTGATCGGGCCGGCCATTTTGGGTGCAAGAAGCGCTGGCCAGTTTCAGGAGATGCCAGCCCATGCCCAGATCAAGTCAGCCGATAATCGAGTTTGTGCGCTTGCCGGATATTCCGCAGGAAGAGCTGGTCGCGCATATGTCCGACCCGCGTGTCGGCACCCACATGCCGCTTCTGACCTTCTCATGGGATCTCGAGATGGCTGCGAAGTTCGTCGCGGCCAAGGAAGCTTGCTGGCAACGCGACGGGCTTGGCCACTGGGCCTTTCTGGCAGACGGCCGCTATGTCGGCTGGGGTGGTTTTCAGAAAGAAGGCGAGGAGTGGGATTTCGGGCTGGTGCTTCACCCGGCAGCCTTTGGCCTCGGCATGCCGATCACCAGAAAGGCGCTGGCCTTTGCCAGTGAAGACCCGCGCATTCCATTCGTCACCTTCCTGCTGCCGCCGTCCCGACGGAACCTCGGTGCACTGCGTCGGATGGGGGCACGTTTCATCGGCGAGACCGATTATGACGGCACGCGTTTCCTGAAATACCGGCTGGAAACATCAGGCCCCGTTGGCGCGGTCAGCCGGACAGCTTGACCGTCTCCACATTGACGTGACTTGCCTTTCCGGCGAACCAGCCGTTGATGGCGGCGCCAAGGCCAAGCGCCACGAACAGCACCGCACTCCAGGCAAAGCTTCCCGTCCAGCTTCGGATGAGGCCGACGATCAGTGGGCCGATGGCGGCAAGCGTATAGCCGACGCATTGGGCCATGCCCGAAAGCTGCGCAGCCGAATGGGAATCCTGTGTCCGCAACACGATGACCGTAAGCGCCACCGCAATCAGTCCGCCCTGGCCGATGCCCTGCAGCACCGCCCAGATCCAGACGGTGGACAGTGGCGCGAATTGCAGGCCGAGCAGGGCTATAACCGCTATGGCGCAAAGTGCGACGTTGATCAGCCGCTGGTCCTTGCCGCGAACGGCAAGATGCGGTGCTATCAGGCAGGCGGCAGCCTGCACCATCACCGACACCGACACGATTGCGCCGGCAGTGACGCCGTCCAGCCCGCGGGCGCGGAGGATCGGTACCAGCCAGCCGAAGACGCAATAGGCAAGTGCGGATTGCAGACCCATGAACAGGGTCACGTGCCAGGCCAGCCTGTCACCCCACATACCCTTCACCACATAAGTCGGGCCCTTGGGACGTTTGCGCGTCGCCATGACCTGCGGAAACCACAGGACGGCCACCACGAGTGCCGGCACGGCCCAGATCGCAAGTGCGCCCTCGATAGAACCACCGAGGGCCGCTTCAAACGGAATGGTCAATCCCGCACCGGCGGCAGCGCCCGCGCAAAGTGCCATGGTGTACCACCCGGTCACCAGTGCGGCCTTGTCGGGGAAATCGCGCTTGACGAGCCCCGGCAGCAGTACGTTGCCAACCGCGATACAGGCACCCGCCAACGCTGTTCCAAGAAACAGCAACGGCACGGAGGACGTTCCTCGTGCTGCCGTTCCAATGGCCAGCAAAACCACGACAGCAAGCAATGTGCGTTCCGTGCCGATGCGGCGGGCAAGGCGTGGAGCCAGCGGGGAGAACAGGCCGAGGCACACAACGGGCAATGTCGTCAGAAGGCTTGCGCCCGTTGGCGACAGGCCAAAATTTTCGCGGATTTCCAGAAGCAGCGCCGACGCGCTGGAAAAGACCGGACGCAGGTTGAAGGCGATCAGTACCAGGCTTGCGCCCAGCAGAAACCGCACCAGTCCGCTCTGCGTCGCCGGCTGGGATTGCTCAGCGGAAACGTCAATGTCTTCGGCATCGATCAGTTCGATCGAGCCGGGATCGATTTCAGATGCCTGTGTCATGAGCCGAGCAGTCGCTCCAGGTCTCTCAGGACAGGGGCCATGAACCGGCGGACAGCGGCCTCGGCCAGTTCCGGGTCGCCTGTCTCGATGGCATCGACAATGGCCGCGTGGGCCGCCATATCGGGTTCCTGCAGGTCTTTTCCAAGCGTAGCCTCGATGGTCTCGCCGATCAGACTGGAGAAGAATTCGTACATGTTGACCAGAACGGAGTTTTGCGAGGCCGCGACAACAGCCCGGTGAAAGGCAAGGTCGCGCTCCACGAAACCGGCCTTGTCGTGACCATCGTAGTTTCCGCGCTCCGTGAGCAAGCGGCGCAGCTCCGAAATCACCTCTGGTGTCTGGCGATGAGCGGCCAGCCTGGCGGCCTCCGCATCCAGCGCCAGTCTGGCCTCGAACTGGTCACGCAGGGTCGCGCGACGCGCCATGGTCAATGGCCCGATGGCATCGACGACCGACAGCACATAGGTGCCCGAGCCCTGCCGGGTTTCCAGGTAGCCTTGCGAAACAAGCACGCGCACGGCTTCGCGCACGGTGCCGCGGCTGATGGAAAGCTGCGCCGAGAGCTGAGCCTCGTTGGGCAGCTTTTCCCCCACGGACCAGCGATTGCCCACGATTTCCGCCCGGATCGCCTCGGCTGCGCTGTCAACCAGGCTCGTTTTTGCCAGAGATTGCATTTGAAGTCACCAAATCATCAGATGACTTGATCATAAGGGTGATGACGCGGCTTGTCCATCGGCGAAATCGCGTGAGGGAAAGACGCCTTTTCAGGTGTTGTCCGGTCAAACAGCTCATGTGCGGGGTCTCGGGTTTGTCAGGGCATCAGTCGCCTCGCACAGGGCGCATCGCCTTGATCGCATCTTGCTGGTCGAGATCCCTCAAAAGGTGTGATGCTGCGCATTGCAACAATGACAAATAATGTGACGTGGAAGACAGACGCATTCGCCGGGGACGTGGCTATTTGGCTGCACCGGCAAGCCTACGAAAGACGCCGATTACGCATACAGCTTCAGGGGCCATTGAGGGGGCCTAACCAAGGGAGAGTGAATGTGGCCGAGTCTTTTTTTCTGCCTTACGAATACGTCGACGTTCTGACAAATCCTGGCCTGCAGACCAGCGCTGGCCGGGTCAAGCTTACGCAGTATCTTTGCAAGGACCGTGGTAACGGCGGCAACGACAGCGCAACCAGTTTTTTCAAGAATTTCCGTTGGATCAAGGATCCCCACGGCATCACGCTGAACCAGCATGTCGGCGGCCGCGAGATCGACCTGGCGCTGAAAGGCCAGGGAAACGACAAGACATTCGTCAAGATCTGGAACTTCATGCTGAAGAACAAGGATCTTTTGGACAAGTACAAGGTTGAGGTCTGCGGCCGTGCGAACAAGGACGGCTCCAAGGATGTCGAGCAGACCGGCAAGATCAAGAAACTCTACTTCGACAAGATGTCCGATCAGGCGGCACTGCAACAGATGGTGCAAGACCGCTTTTTCGGTATGGACTGCATAGGCTTTATCGCCAATTTCCTCATATTCACTGGTGAGTGGGACAAGTATTACGGTGTTTCACCCCGGCGGTATCCGGATCATGTTGCCAAGACCAACATCGACGACATCAACGAGGTCAAGCCACTCGATTTCATGGTCTGGAACGGACATGTGGCGATGATCGACTGGGTCTGGGAAGTTCTGGACGAGAAACGCGCGCGCATCGACATGTGCCAGAGCTCCAGCGGTGGTCCGCAATGCAACGAATACGTGATCCTGCGCCGTACCGGTGGCAAGGGTCTCAAGGGCGGTTGCGAATTCACGATCGACGGCGGCACCCCGGCCCCACCTGTGCGTGGCCATTTCACCATCTGGCGGCGGGAAGGGTTCTGGTATTGAGCACCAAGGTCCATTGGCGCGACAGGTTCATGTTGTCACCTGCCGCGCCGTTCAGGCTTGCCCGTCAGACCAGGGATGGGTTGAGCTGTGCGAAAGCCTCCTGCCTCTGATAGGGAAAATGCGGATAGGGAGCAGTCCGCGCGCTCGAAGCATCAAGACGGGCAATCTGCTCGTCCGTCAGTGCCCAACCCGTTGCTCCCAGATTGTCGCGAAGTTGCGCTTCGTTGCGCGCCCCGATGATGACCGACGCGACAGTGGGGCGTTGAAGCAGCCAGTTGATCGCCACTTGCGGGACTGTCTTGCCGGTTTCTTCGGCAATCGCATCCAGAACGTCGACGACCGAATAGAGCAGATCGTCCTCCACGGGAGGTCCGAAACTTGCCGTCTCATGCAGTCGGCTGCCCTCGGGGATCGGATTGTTCCTGCGGATCTTGCCGGTCAGCCGACCCCAGCCAAGCGGGCTCCACACCATGGCGCCCAGGCCTTGGTCTGCGCCGAGAGGCATCAGGTCCCACTCGTAGTCCCGTCCGACGAGAGAATAATAAACCTGGTTTGCGACATAGCGCGGCCAGCCGTGTTTCTCCGCAACGGCCAGCGATTTCATGATCTGCCATCCGGAGAAGTTGGAAACGCCGATATAGCGGATTTTCCCGTCGCGGACGAGCTGATCGAGCGTGGACAGCACCTCTTCCACCGGGGTGAAGGCGTCGAATGCGTGCAGTTGCAGAAGATCGATATGGTCCGTTCCAAGGCGCTTGAGTGCAGCCTCGACACCCCTGATCAGCCTGAAGCGTGAAGACCCTGCCTCATTGGGGCCATCCCCCAGGGGGAGGCTCATTTTCGTGGAGAGCAGGACCGCGTCGCGGCGGCCCTTGATTGCTTCACCGAGCACTTCTTCCGAAGCGCCTTCGGAGTAGTTGTCCGCGGTGTCGAACAGGTTGACGCCAGCCTCGAGGCAGATGTCGACAAGGCGGCGCGCTTCTGCGACGTCCGTTGTGCCCCAATGACTGAAGAGTGAGCCGGAGCCGCCGAATGTGCCGGCACCGAAGCTGAGGGCGGGAACCTTGAGCCCGGAGTTTCCAAGATAGCGGTAGTCCATGTCGGTGATGTCCTTTCTAGCTGGCAGTCTGGTGAGTGGAGATCGGGGAGGGCACGCGCCGCCGCTCAATCGCGAAGGAGGCAAGCGCGACCACGATGGCGAGGAGGGGAAAGCCCGCGGCGACCAGAGGCAGGTTTTCAAGTCCTGGCCCATGGGAGATGGCCAGGCCGCCGGCCCAGGCCCCAAGTGCGTTGCCGAGATTGAAGGCGGCAATGTTCAGGCTGGACGCAAGGCTTTCTCCGGCGCCAACGGCCTTCGACAGAACCCAGGACTGAAGCGGAGGAACCGTTGCGAAACCCGCCACGCCGAGCAGTCCCGTCAGCACCACGGCCGCGGTCTGGTTTCCAAAGGCGGCAGACATGACTGCCAGCACGAGTGCAAGGGCTGCCATGCTGCCGATGAGCGCGGTCTTCAGTCTGATGTCGGCAAGTTTTCCGCCCAGGAGATTTCCGGCAACCAGTCCCCCGCCGAAGATCAACAGGATCGGGGATACCGCCGTGTCGGCAAATCCACTGACCTGCGTCAGCAACGGGGCGATGTAGGTGAACAGGGTGAAAACGCCTGCAAACCCCAGGACCGTGGTCAGGAAACCGAGAAGGACGGAGGCGCGCGACACGGCCTTCAGATCGGCCCGCCAGCCGGATTGTGCGGCGCGCGAACGATCCGTCGGCACAAGCAGAATGAGCACGGCCAATGCGGCCAGGCCGATCAGCGTGACGGCCCAGAAGGTCATGCGCCAGCTGAATTGCTGGCCAAGCCAGGTTCCGGCCGGCACGCCGAGGATGTTGGCAAGCGTCAGCCCTGTAAACATGATGGCAATTGCGGACGCCTGCTTGTCCTTGCCGACCATGGAGGCGGCGAAGACCGAGCCGACACCGAAGTAGGTTCCATGAGCGAGGGCCGTGAGGATACGGGCTGCCATCAGCAGGTCGTAGCTGGGCGCAAGTGCGCAAGCGGAGTTCCCGATGATGAAGATCACCATCAGGCCGATCAGCACGCGCTTCCTGTTCCAGGTCGCGGTGAAGACGGTCAGGATGGGCGCACCGACCACGACCCCGAGGGCGTAGCCGGAGATGAGCATTCCTGCTGCAGCGACCGAGACACCAAGATCGCGGCTGACCTCTAGCAGAAGGCCCATGATGACGAATTCTGTGACGCCGATGCCGAAGGCTCCGGCCGCCAGTGCATAAAGAGCAAGGGGCATTTTGGATTCGGTCCATGAAATTTCGATGGACGGAACCTAGGCAGTGCTCATATCATGAACTATACGCCCGAAATGAATATAATAAGTGAATTGAAGTCATATGTCGCGCGCCAGCATAAACCGCAGCGGTGAGATGGAGGTCTTTGTTCAGGTTGTTGAACTGGGCGGGTTTTCCCACGCAGCCAGGCACCTGGGGATGACCCAGTCTGCAGTCAGCAAGCTTATTTCCCGGCTCGAGACACGGCTTGGTGCACGGCTCTTCAACCGGTCCACCCGGCGTCTGGATCTGACGGCTGAAGGATGTGTCTTTTACGAGCGTGCGCGAGAAATTCTCTCAAGCATCGATGAAGCGGAACGGCAGGCAGGGTTGGGCGAGCAGCCGGTCGGCCGCATTCGGCTGAACACCAGCGCCTCCTATGCGACCCACATTCTTGAGCCCGTCCTGCCTGTGTTCCTCGAGCAGTACCCAGACATCTCTCTCGAAATCGTTCTGACCGACGCCTTGATCGACCTTCTCGCGGAGCGGACGGATGTTGTGGTGCGGGCAGGGCCGCTCAAGGACTCCAGCCTGGTAGCACGCAAGCTCGGCGAAACGCCGATGCTGATCGTCGCCTCGCCTGACTATCTTCAACGTGTCGGAGAACCTGCCTGCGTCGCGGATCTGGAGGGGCACAGGAAAATCGGGTTCAACTATCCGCGGGAAGTCGATACCTGGCGCTTTCTGCGAGACGACGAACCGATAGCAGTCTGCCCGCCCGGGCGCGTTCAGGCCAGCGACGGCGAGGCCATCCGCCGGCTGGCGATCAACGGCCTTGGGCTGGCGCGTCTGGCCGCCTTTACAGTCCGTGCTGACATCGTCGCGGGACGTCTGAAGCCGGTTCTTGAAAAGTGTTATGCAGACGACAGCGAAGCCTTCCACGCGGTCTACACCGGCCAGGGCGGCCCTTTGCCGGCTCGTGTCCGCGTGCTCCTGAACTTTCTCGCCGAACATGGCGCCGTGTCCTGACGCGCGGCTTTCGAACCGCCTTACTTGAAACACCCCAGATGAACGCCTTCGAAATCGCTTGAGCAGGCCACCAGGCTCATAAGGGATTTCTGGGCGTTGGTGAGGCCTGCTGCCGGAACGGGCGCTTCAACGCGAATGGTGGCGGCCCGGTTGCCGGAGCGAAGGGCGAGCCAGTAGTAGGAGGTGCCGGTTTCGGTGTCCTCGCCGGACCGTACCAGAGTGTCCGGCTTGTCCTGGCTATAGAGAATGCTGGTTCCTTCCGCCTGCTCGGCCAGCTCTTCAAAGAGCCTTGCCGGGCCGGTCTGTTCGACAATCGTCAGTCCTTCGCCAAGGTAGCTGCGCGACCATTGTGTGGCAGCCAGGGTTTCCACGGGCCAGGGGCGGCTGTGGCTCGGCAGGTGCGGGTTGGCGACCCGGCCTTTGGCGGCTTCTATTTCTTCCCAAACCGCGCGTGGCAGGTCGTCCAGCTTTTCGTCCGGAGCCATCAGCACATGGTTGAGCGGCCCCAGCTTGATGAAAGCGTCCGTTGCCCGTCCTCCCCGATAACCAAGCGACGACCAGCCGCCGTCTTTCGAATTGTGAAACGATAATAGCGGCTCGAAGATTTCGCCGTCGCTGACCAGCCGGTAGAGAGACATGGTATCGATGGTGCCGGACTGCTTGTCACGCGGAACGCCGCAGCCAGCAACGTTGAGCGGCCGGTCGGCAAGGTCGTAGAGCCTGATCCTGTCGCCCTCCGGTGTGCGGCCGTCGTTGGTATCTTCCAGCAGCGACGCATCGAGCAGGCCCAGGGGTTGCTCGTAGTGCAGCGCGGCCAGACGGCTGCACACGTTCAGGATCTGGTTCTCGAACGGGATGTTCAAAAGGGCCGGGTCGAAGCTGGGCAGTTGCGCCCTGATCGCAAAGAGCGCGGCGGGTGTATCGACTTCATAAAATCCTTCCGGGCCCATGCTGATGATCCGGTCCAGCACATGTTGACTGACCGAGTAGCGTGTCAGGTTCTTGACGATGTCGGCAATCGCAAGCCGGGTCAGCTCGAGCAACTGACCCAATTGACCGCTGCGGACGGCGGCAACCGCAGTCTCTTCGGTAAAATAGGGCGAGTGGAAACCGACCCTTGCGCCCGGTTCGATGGTGCGGTCGATGAAGGTGCCGATGCCGCCGGTCGGCCAGAAGGACGAGCCGCCCAGAAACGCCATGGCACAGGCCGAAACGCAGCTGTCTCCGGCTTCGACCACTGTTGCGATGGTGTTGTTTCTGAAGAAATCCGCCAGCTTTACCCCGGCTGAATAGGACCCGCCGGGGCTCGACAGCGAGACGACGGCACGCGGCCCGCCAAAATCGTTGTTGCAGGCCGCACCTGAGCAGCGCGCCAGCTGCGCGAAGGCCTCCTCCACGCGCTCACCGTCCTCCGCCCGTATTTCCCCTTCCAGCCGCAGATGCACCACCGGCGCAGCATTGCTGTAGCGGAAGGAGACAAGTGTCAACTCAGCGGATGAGGCGTTCTGAGTGCTCAGCAGCAGCGTGGCAAGAAAGAAAAAGGGCCGGGCAGGAAAACGGAAGGGCATGGCAAATCAAGCTTTCGAAATGTCACCAGGCTACACCTGCCACCAGGAGAGAAGTTCGCATTTCCCGAACAGTCAAAAACTGGAAAATTCCGCGGTGGAGGCAATAGGTGTGCTGCCATTTGGCGTGAACAGAAATCGGGAAAACCATAGCATGGGTTCTTCCGCGCTCACATCGCAAGATATGAAACCTGTCCTTTTAAGGCAGTTCTGTGCGGCGACTGCTTGAAGCCCTGCAGGGCGATCAGGAGTCGGTCTTTTTCTGGCGCGGTCTCATCGTCCAGATTTTCAGGTCGATGAGCACTTTCACCGTCGCGGCCACTGCCAAAGCACAGAGCGCGGCCTTGGACAGTGTCTCCATCGTGCCTTCGATCAACAGCGCATGGGCGGCGCTGCCGATAACGATCATCATGGCAAGCAGGGTGTGGAGGCGGCGCCAAAGACGCGGGGGGATTGGCAGGCGCCGTCGGACCGCGGCGAGCAATGCCGCAGCGAATACGGCCCACATGGCAAGCACGCCCCAGACGGAAAAGGGTGTCGGTGATCTGAAGAGAAGGGCGTCGATGACATCCGGCGGACTGGTGATCCAGAGCCCGCCGACATGAAGGATGATTGCCAGCACCAGCAACGAACCGCTCCAGCGGTGCAGGCGCCTGCCCCGGAAGCCTTCAGCGCCAGGGAGATAGCCTCCGGCCAGCAAGGGCTGCAACAAGAGCAGCGCCATCGCTGTAATGCCGGCAAAGCCTGCCGCGATATAGACCGGTTGGCGCCATTGCAGCAGCGGGCTTGCCGCAGCCGCAAGCATCGGCACAGCAAGGATCGTTGCCAGGATGGCCCATATCAGAAGAGCGCGAAGGCGGTTCATGCCGTCGGGCAAGTCCGGGTCAAGCAGGCTGCAGCACGAAATGTGCTTCCAGGCTGGTGTCGGCCGAGCTTCTCATCACCGGTCGCAGAAAGACGGTTTCGAACTCTCCGCTGTCATAAGCCAGATGCCCGTGGGGCTGGCCGAAGGCCGGAACGATCTGCGGCATTTCCAGGCGGAAGACGCCATTGGCATCGGTGAGCGTCGCGCCATGGCTGCGCTGGTCGCGTTCGTTCCCCTCGGTCGTATGTGCCCAGATCTGAATGCGCTGGCCTTCCAGAGGGGCACCGTCACCTGCGCGTCGCACGGTTCCGCTCATCCAGAAACCGCCACCGCCGATCCTGTCGACAATGGGTGCACCGGGTCGATAGTTGTTGGACCCGCCCCGCATCGACGCAGTCGGCGCCACGCCTTTGGCCTGTGCGGGAACACTCAACCCGGATGCACCCGACACCAGCAGGGCGGTTCCGGTGACAAGCAGGTTTCGGCGGGTAATGAGACCGGATGTCATGAGTAATCTCCTGTCGGGCGTTTGGGCCCGGCTCCTTGTGGGCCCGGGCGCGTCCGATGTTCAAGTATAGGGTGTTTCCGGGCATTTCCGAGGCATCGGGACGTTTCATTCGGCCGATCGTGCTCACACCTGCGTGAGCAAACGGCATCGCTTTCGGGCGGTTGGACTGTTGCAATTTTTCAATCGCTTGAAATTTTCTCGGGATTTCGCGTCTGCAAGGGATTTTTCCGGATTTTCTTCGCCGGCAATGTGACGTAACGTTCGGCGCAGATGCAAGAAGCCGAGAGTTGCCTTGGTGTTGGCTCTTGGATGCAGGCCTGAGGGCCTTCGCAAGGCGCGGTAAAACTGCCGCATTGTAAACTGATCCAGGACGCGGCCTTGGCGTTACGGTCAGCAGTCTTACCCGACCCTTGAACGACCAAAGAGTGAGACATTGAAGACCGGCTTCATTTTCCTCATCGCTGCAATTGTGACTTTTTGTTCATTGGTTCCTTCACTGGCAGGCAACGCCGCAGGTTTTGCCCCGCTCAAGCTGGAAGGACATCTCGTGAAATGGGGAAAGACGGAGCTCGGCACGCCGGCTCACGTCACCTATGCTTTCGTGCAGCAGCCCATCGTGCAGGAGAAAGCACGAAATTGCGGGGCGATGGACAGCCTTGCGCGCCTTGCGCGCTTGAGTTCCCTGGGCCTTGAGGACGTGCGGCGCCAGGCGTCGCTCGCTTTCCAGCTTTGGCAAAATGTCAGCGGGCTCACCTTCGAAGAGATCGCGGACGTGAACGCGGCAGATATTCTGCTGGGCGTGCAGTCCATTCCAAGGGGATTTGCGTTCACCAACGTCAGGTTTCAGTCCGACTTTGCAGATCGTCCGAAGTCGAATGTGACCGACGTTTCGGACCGGGGTCTCGGAAAACCCGGCCGGCAACCGGAAGCACGGTCAGGTGCCACGGCGGCAGCCAAGCTTGCCCGCATCACCCGGTCTGCCGTTTGTCTCAATCCGGTCCACAAATGGAAGATCGGCTTCGACGGCGATTTGAAGACCTACGATTTGCAGTACACCTTTGCCCATGAAATCGGTCATGCGATCGGCCTCGATCACTACCTTCGCAAGAGCTCGATCATGCACTTCAAGTACCGGGAAACCTTCGAGGGTCTGCAGCCGAGCGATATCGAGGGAGTGCGGTGGCTATACGGTGCCCGTATAGATTGAATCGATCATCAAATTGACACGTTTTGCGGGTATGTCCCGTCACGCGTCAATGGGTAACCTGCTGATATTTAATAACTAATTTTATCAGGCCTTTGCCCGAAAAGGCCAATTTTGCTTCCTATCTGTTTGTCTACGCATCGGTGAGGGCGAACGGGTTGTCTGCTCTGCCGGCGCGGCAACAAGGGAGTGAATCATGAAGTGCAACATCGTTCCGGCCACAATCGCCGCCCTGGCGCTGTCGCTCAGTCCCGCGCTGGCGCAGGAGACCTCTCAACCCCGCGAAGCTGACCCGATGATCCAGGAAACTATGCCCGAGGGCGATGCGCCTGAGATCACGTTCGAAGGCGTGACCCCGTTTCTTGCCCAGCAGGAATCCGGCCATTGGCTTTCCAGCAACCTGATCGGGCAGGAAGTCACCAATCCGGCTGGTGACACGATTGGCGAGGTGGCCGCGCTTGAAATCGATGGCGAAGGCAAGGTCGTTGGTGTCGTGATCGAGGCAGGAGGCTTTCTGGGTCTCGGCACCAAGCTGATCGGCGTTCCCTATGATGCGGTCGAGCACAGCAAGGTGGAGCCGGGTGACCAGAAGCTGGTGATCAAGGCCTCTCTGGACGAGGTTGATGCAGCTCCTGCGTTTCTGACGTCTCTGCAGATACGCCAGGCGGAAGAAGCTGCAAAGGCACGGCAGGAGGCCGAGCAGCTGAATGCCCCCGCAGTGGGCGAACCTCAGACGGCGCAGTAACCATGGCTGCCTGCGTTCTCATCTGGAACGCTAAAGGATGGATCGGACCGGGTCACGCAATGTGGTCCGGTCTTTTTTGAAAGTGTCGGCTTCCGGCTCCGTCCCTAAAGCGCCACAGTGGATCTATTCCTTGGATTTCGGCCGGCAGCCCCGGCCGGAAGATTGCCCGCCCATGGCATCGCACGTAGGATACGGGCATGGGGCGCATTCTGGAAACCGAGCTCTATCCGCCGGTCAAAGCTTTTCTTGTTGAGCAGGGATACGAGGTGAAGGCCGAAGTCGGTTCGGCCGATATCGTCGCGTGCCGCGAGGGTGCGGAGCCGGTGATTGTCGAACTCAAGACAGGGTTCACCTTGAGCCTGTTTCATCAGGCAGTCGTGCGCCAGTCGGTGACCGACGCAGTCTATGTCGCGGTCGTCCGGGGCAAGGGCCGGCAGTTCCTCCAGTCCCTGAAGAAGAACCTGCAGCTTGCCCGAAGGCTGGGCCTTGGCGTGATCACGGTCAGGCTGCCGGATGGCGTTGTCGAGGTGCACCTGGACCCGGCGCCTTTCACCCCGCGCAAGTCCAGGGCGCGCAAGGACCGGCTCCTGCGGGAGTTCGCCCGCCGTGTCGGTGACCCGAACACCGGCGGTTCGACGCGCACCACGCTCGTGACGGCCTATCGGCAGGACGCGATCCGCTGCGCAGAACATCTTTCCACCAACGGCCCCAGCCGCGGTGCGGATGTCGCCAGGGCAACCGGCGTTGCCACCGCAACCCGCATGATGGCCGACGATCACTACGGCTGGTTCGAGCGGGTGGAAAGAGGCATCTATGCCCTGACGCCCAAGGGGGCAGCGTCTCTGCGCACGCCGGACGAAGCCGCCGGATAGCTGTTCTAAAGCCCGTCGATCGGCGTGTTAAGCGCATAATACTCGAGGATGTTGCCATCCGGATCGGTGAACTTGAACAGGCTGATCGGCCCTTCGCTGATCAGGCCGGGCGCTTTTAGCGCATCGGGGGCGATTGTCTCGACATGCTGCAAGGCCGCCTCAATATCGTCGACCTTCAGATAGGGCACAGCGTTGCCGCCAAGCTTGGCATCCGGCGCGAAGGTCTGTTTTGAAATGACGGCGAAGAGGCCCCCCGCCACATCGAAGCCCATGAAGACATCCGTCTCCACTTTTGGCGCTGTGCCGAAGATGGCTCCATAGAACTCCCTGGAGCGTTTCAGGTCGCTGGACAGCACATAGACGCCAAGTCGTTGAAAGGCTGGTGCTTGTGAATTTGTCATGTCTGTCTCCTGCGCGTGAAGCGCGGTTCCGCTTGTCAGAAAAAGGATCGCAAGGATCGTCAAAAGGTGTTTTGTCAGGTTTCGGGTCATGGTCTCCGGACACTTCCAACTCTGGTGTCAGGGTCCTATAAAGCCCCCCTGCTGACACCGTGTTGGCAGCATCGTGCCGGGGAGACGGGCCATGCGGCGCGCGGACAGACTGTTTGAAATCATCCAGATCCTGCGCCGGGTGCGCCAGCCGGTGTCGGCGCAGACGATCGCGGACGAGCTGGAGGTTTCCAAGCGCTCGGTCTATCGCGACATCGCCACCTTGACGGCACAGCGCGTGCCGATCCGGGGCGAGGCCGGTGTCGGCTATGTTCTGGAAGAGGGCTTCGACATGCCGCCCCTGATGCTGACGGCCGAGGAAATCGATGCCGCGGTTCTGGGCGCCTTGTGGGTTTCCACCCGCGCCGAGCCGGAGCTCGCCAGGGCTGCGGAGAACCTGATCGCCAAGATAGAGGCCATCACGCCCGGGCCCTTGCGCCGCCACATTGCGGCAGCCGCGATGAGCGTGCGGCCTGTCAGCCCGGCATCAGAGGACAAGGTCGATGCGGCCATGCTGCGGCAGGCCATTCTGGAAGGCAGGAAGGTGTCGCTGGGCTACCGCGACGGCGATGGCAAGGAGAGTAAGCGCGTGGTCTGGCCCGTGTTGCTGGGCTACCGGGACGAAGGCCGCATCCTTGCGGCCTGGTGCGAGCTGCGCCAGGGCTTCCGCTATTTCCGAACCGACCGCATGACCTTTGCCGAAGAGCTGGATCAACGCTATCCGGAAAGCCGCGGCTCTTTAAAGGACCGCTGGCGGAAAGCCATGGATGCCGAGCGGGAAAGCTATTTCCCGCGCGCCTGAGCGCAAGCAACTCACCCCTTGCGCCCCAGATAGACGGCCTGGGTCACCTCGCGCCCGTCCTGTAAGGGATTTGCGAACACCACCGGTTCGGCCCAGGCCGCGTCAAATGCCTGGCCAAGCAAGGCCGTGATGGCCTCGTCCGGGGCTTCATCCGACCACAGCCCGACGATCCCGCCGGGCTTCACGAAACGCTGCACGGCGCGCAGGCCCTCGGGCGTGTAAAAGCCTTTTGACCCGCCATGCAACAGCCGTTCCGGCGTGTGGTCGATGTCGATCAGCAGAGCGTCATACTGGCGGCCGGGCTGGTCTCTATCAAAACCGTCTTCCGAGGCCGCCATGGCGAAGAAATCGCCCTGCACCAGCCGGCAGCGCGGGTTGTCGGCAAGCTCGGTTTTCATCGGCACGAGACCTTCCTCATGCCAGCGAATGACAGGTGCCAGGAGGTCAACCACGATAAGGTCGGCAACGCTCTCATGCGCCAGGACGGCCTGCGCGGTATAGCCAAGCCCAAGTCCGCCCACCAGCACGTCCAGCTTGTCACCGTCGAGGGCCGCAAGCCCCTTGTCCGCCAGCGCGATTTCCGACGCGGTAAAAAGACTCGACATCAGGTGTTCCTCGCCAAGGAGGATTTCGAAGACGTCGGTCTTCAGCGCCAGGATATGCCGGCGGCGCAGGGAAATCGCGCCGATCGGTGTCGGCGCGTAGTCCAGTTCTTCAAACAGCCTGCTCATCTCAGCAAAACCGCTCCGGCCCGATGCTTTGCACGTCCGAGTAGCGGTCGCCGTGGGCCCAGCCGACAGGCAGCACAGCCTCAATACGCTCCAGATCCGCTGCCGTCAGGTTTAGCGCCGCGCCCGAGACGCATTCCCGCAGGTGCTCCACGGAGCGCGTTCCCGGGATCGGGATCACATGCGGTCCGCGGGTCAGCAGCCAGGCATTCGCCAGCCCCGCCGCCGTCGTGCCCATCTCCGCCGCAAGCTTGCGGAAGCCTTCCATGATGCGCAGGTTCTCCGTCAGGTTCGGCTCCATGAACCGCGGGTTGGTGCTGAGGAACGGCAGCTCGGCGATCCGCTCGCGCGGGATCGGATGGTCCGTCAGCAGTGACCGGCCGACGGGCGAAAAGGCCACCATGGCAACACCAAGCTCGGCGCAGGCCTGCACCAGCCCGAGGTCTGGCGCGCGCGTGGAAAGCGAATATTCCGATTGAACGGCCGCGACAGGAAACACCTTCATGGCCCGCCGCAGGGTCGACGGTGCAATTTCCGACAGGCCGATGGCGCGGGTCTTGCCCTTTTCAACCAGCCGGCCGAGATTGGCCGCCGTTTCTTCCGGCGTGAAGCGCGGGTCGCGGCGATGGGCGTAGAACAGGTCCACGCACTCCACGCCAAGCCGCTGCAGAGACTTGTCCAGCTCGGCTTCAAGGTGCTCCGCGGAATTGTCGAAGCTGCGGTTGCCGTCCGCATCGGTGGTGATCGTGGCCTTTGTCGCGATCACGAATTCGTCCCGCGCACCCGGATTGGCTTTCAGATAGCTGCCGAGGGCGCTTTCCGATTTGCCCATGCCGTAGACATTGGCCGTGTCCAGATGCGTGACACCCAGATCGCGGCAGGCATTCAGAATGGCGTGGCTTTCCGCTTCGTTCGTCGGCCCGTACATGTCGGAGAAGGACATCGCCCCATAGCCGATGGCACCCACTTCCGGCCCGTTGGCGCCCAATCTGCGTTGTTCCATGTGTCCCCTCTATGCGCTGGAAAAGCTGAAGAGTTCTTTTCTTAAGCCATTGTCCCGGGCGCTGAAAGGGTGGAAGTGGCAGCTCAGTGGGTGTTGGTTTTCTGGTTAGGCGCGGCGAGGACTTAGAGGGCAGCCTTCTGCTTTTGGTTCGGAGCCGACTTCCGGACCAACCTGAAAAGCGCCTGTTTTGCGCAGCTTTCACCGAAGCGGCCAATTATGCAGGATGCAGAATTAAAGACGGTTGAGTGACTGCAACGCGCGACAGATAAGCATCTCCAGTGGAGATAATGCGTTTGAGTTCGAAGACGAAGGATGATGATTGATGCGTGCACTCGGACTGGTGTTGGCGGGCGTGCTGCTTGGTGGGGGAATAACGTATCTTGTCACGGAAGGGTCAGATCAACTGGACAAAGGCATTTCGCACACCTACCGGTGCGACCAACTGGCTCGAGAGGCTGATGCCCTGAAAAGTTCCGAGAAGCTTTTACAGCAATTCCTGCGTGATAAGTCTTTGTCGGATTTGGAAGCCATGATTTCAGCTTCCGGACTTGACAGCAGTAACTTCGAAAAAGGTGACTACACCGTCGTCGTCGTCGGCAATAGCCCTCAGACAATGGCACTAGAATTCGAAGTGTCCCAGACAGGAGAAATTGCGCTCGGCCCAATTCCCGGAAGCAAACCATGTGCTCCGTAATGAACCGGGTGGCGGCGCGGCGGCCTAATGCTGCCTTTAGCTGGTGCTTGGTGGACACAAACGGCCCAGAGTGGGCATTCACTCACTGATACGCTGCTGTGGTGTAGCCCGCCGAAGCCTAGCTAAAGCAACCGAGAGCAAATGCCTTTGTACAACTTGAAATTTCGATTATCATTTTTTAATGGTAGATAAATTCCTGATTGCACTAACGGTTGTGACTAGTCTCACCGCATTAGCTGGTTCCTTTGAGAACTACACCAATGCTCCGTTAGGTATTCGTTTTATAATTATCGCAATCGCGGGAGCTTTGTTAGTCTATGAATTGACCAGATTCTTTGCGCGCTGGATAGAAGTTCGCATTCCCGCAAGACCTCCAACTCAGCCCGCGAGGACTTACATCGGTAAATTCCGAATGGTCTGTTCTATATTTTGCTTAGCAGCCTTGATTGTGTTGTTTAATGGACTTGCTCGATGGAATATCGATCGGTATGTGCTTGAAGTAACGCCTACCATAAGTAATGGAGAGATTAGCAAAGTAATTTATCGCGCGCCCATTAAATTAGTGAATAGTGTTCAAATTGACGCTCCCAATGCAGACCAGAAAGGCTGCATTTTCGAGGATGGGAACAAGAACTCACTTCCATCTCTGCAATTCGACCAACATGCATGGAGCACAGCAAAAGGCAAAATACGGTTAGCGCGATTTGTCTGGCCTCAAATTGCTGTAGTTAAGTGTCAGTCGTCATTCGTCTCATATCGACAGATTCATACGGATCCTAGCGGAATACATATCGCTTCTAACGAAACGACCTCGACCTATAAAACCGCAAGCTTTCTGATAGGAGTTTTACTATGGCTCGGTTCCACCGCTTTTCTTGTATCGCGATTTTGGCGCTAGTGCTTGGCCCATCGCCTTTCGTTGTTGAAGCTTCAAAGGCACAGTCAACCGAAACATTGCATTCCGGCGAGGTCGGAGACGCACAGACGAAAGCTTCCATTCAAAATGTTGTTGTCTCAGCTTGGGGGAAAATGGATAAACTCCCGAATAATCTGAGTTGCCCAGATTATGATGAGCGCTTGGCTAATACTACATCAAGAGCAAATGGAAAATTTGAATTTAAAATTACGCCAAGCAAAAAATATTTTTCAGTGCAATATTGCCATGAAAAATACTACACTAGAAATGACCCAGTACAAGTTAACGAAATTGAAAAGTTAAGCCCTAGCCCAGCATTACTACTTCCCAGAGAAAATATTAACAGCGAAGATGAATTGAAATCCACATACGACAATGAAGTAAGAAGTAGTGTATTGGATTTTTTGAACTCCATGTCATATCTTTGGGTATCCAATCCGGAATTATTCCAAATCACTGTCAAGCGATTTACAGACGATCTTAAAGAAAATGGTGAAGCTCAACGAGCAGAACTAGTTCAAGCGGTTTCGGAAGTGACTGAAAAGTGGCTTCAACCAAACTAACTTTCAACCGATGCCTCGCTTGCGCCAAAAAACCATCGCTTTTGCCCCTATCAAGAGGCGATGCTACACTCCATAAGTGCGCGGCGCTTGCTCAGCAGCGGATAGATCAATCAAAGTTAAATCGATGAATTGTTGCACTTTATCTCCACAAAAATATGCATAACTCTTTTCTACCCGCGCTGAAATGAAGGTGAGCTTTCTTGACCTATGCAATAGGAATGGTGGTAGACGAAGGCATAGCTTTCATGTCCGATACTCGCACAAGTGCGGGGATCGATAACATCTCAATCCACGGCAAAATGCACGTTTGGGAGGAAGCAGATAGTTATTGTCTGACGCTCATGGCTGCAGGGAACTTAGCCACACATCAAGAAGTACGTGAGCGATTTTCCGAACTCGTTGCAACAGAAAATTTCTCAGACGAACATCAGTCGATGTTTAGAGTGGCAAATTCGCTCGGTAAAATTATAAAATTAACGATCAAGGAGCGAGCAGAACAGGAAGATCACCCAGGTAGTACCTTCTTCGTGTCCGCAATACTTGGCGGTCAAGTTCAAGGTGGACCGCCAAGAATATTTTTGATCTACCCTGAAGGAAATTTCATCGAAGCGTCCGAACATAATCCGTACTTAGCTATCGGTGAGCACAAGTATGGCAAGCCGATCATTACTGCGCGTTATGAAAAGAGTTTGAACGAAGCGGAAGCATATGACCTTTTAATCAAGTCCATGGAGTTGACTGCGGCTAACAATCTCGCTGTCGGCCCCCCAATTGATTTTCATTTCTATCGACGTGACAGCTTTGAGAAGGGATCGGTGTCTCGAACGGATCACTTCGATCCGCTCAACTCCGCAATAAGAGAGCTCTCGCAAAGCGCAAAAAAGCAAATCCCTAACCCGGCGCTTGATGAAAGTGACGGAGATTTCTACGATCAACTTCGTGAACTCAAATCCGTTACCACCAAGCTTTCAAGCCACATTCGATCCATTAATGATCCGAACATGGCCACAGCCGACGTGAGGGCAGTACGAGCATACATTGACGCGTTTCAAGAGTTCATCGACCTAGACGGTAGCAACAGACCCGACGCGATTCCTCAATCTATTAGAGACGAAACAGAAAACAGTATTAGGCGTGTTGACTGGCTGAAGGTTTCCGACAGCGCGAACAAATGGGCCAAGGCCATCTTGGAGTTCTTGAAGTTGTTCTAACTTGGGCTCGAAAGAGCGAACATGTTTCTTTTTGTGTCATGGTCGACCGTAATTTTAGCATGATTTTGTGCGTCAACGACTGTTTTGGCCCCACATCTAAAAGCAGCCGTTGAAGCTAGCATAGCTAATGGCAGTTTCCTCCGCTCTGCTACTGCCAGTTCAAAGCGCAGCAAATGTCCACTCCCCACCCATCTCACGCACCACCCCTCAATGAAAATCCCGGCTCGGGAACAGGCGCTTGGCCTGTTCGCGCGGGTGCATGGCCCGGGTGCGTTGTGCGTCTGATTTCAGATGCACCGGCACGTCGTCGGTCTTGGTGGTCGTCTGGCCCAGAACGTCGTCGTTGGGGTGGCCGAGAAGCGACAGGTCGCGGGAGCGGTCTTCGATGTGGTCGGCGATCAGGTGAACGACCATGCCTTCGCGCTCCAGCCGGCCGGTGACCTTCAGCAGCCGTCCGCCGAGAACGGCGGGCCGGAATTTTTCGTACATCTTCGGCCAGACGACCACGTTGGAAACGCCGGTCTCGTCCTCCAGCGTCAGGAAGATCACGCCCGAGGCCGTGCCCGGGCGCTGGCGGGTGATTACCAGTCCGCAGACGGAAACGCGGCGCGCCTCGCGCGGGGTCAGCGCTGCCAGCCGGTCATGCGGGGTCAGATGCGGGATATGCGGGCGCAGCAGCTCCATCGGGTGGGCGCGCAAGGTCAGCCGGGTGGACAGGTAATCCTCCACCACTTCCTGCCCCAGATGCATGGTGGGCAGGAGGACATCCGGCTCGAAGATCGCCTCGCCGTCGATGGGGTCGTTGAAGAGCGGCAGCGGTTTGGGGCTGCGGATGGTCTTCACCTGCCACAGCGCCGCCCGGCGGCTCAGCCCCATGCCGGCAAAGGCATCGGCTTCGGCCAGCCGCTCCAGCGTGGCCGGCATGACGCCGGTGCGCAGCCACAGGGTTTCCGTGTCCGGATAGCCGTTGCCGCGGGCCGCGACGATCCAGGCCGCGTCCTCCTCGCGCAGACCCTTGATCTGGCGAAACCCCAGGCGCAGTGCCAGCGCGCCGTCGCTGCGCCGCTCCAGGGTGTTGTCCCACAGGCTGGTGTTGACGCACACGGGGCGCACCTCCACCTGGTGTTCGCGGGCATCGCGCACGATCTGCGCCGGGGCATAAAAGCCCATCGGCTGGGCGTTCAGCAGCGCGCAGGCGAACTCGGCCGGGAAGTGGCATTTCAGATAGGCCGAGACATAGGCCAGCATGGCAAAGGCGGCGGCATGGCTTTCCGGAAAGCCGTATTCGCCGAACCCCTCGATCTGGCCGAAGCAGTTCTGGGCGAATTCCAGCTCGTAGCCGCGCTCCAGCATGCCGGAGATGAACTTGTCCTTCAGCTGCCCGATGGTGCCCATGCGCCGGAAGGTGGCCATGGAGCGGCGCAGCTTGTCGGCTTCCGACGGTGTGAACCCGGCGGCGACCACGGCAATCTGCATCGCCTGTTCCTGGAACAGCGGCACGCCAAGCGTCTTGCCCAGCACCTCCTCCAGCGCCTTTGAGGGGAAGGTGACCTTCTCCCGGCCCTGGCGGCGGTTGATGTAAGGGTGCACCATGCCGCCCTGGATCGGGCCGGGGCGCACGATCGCCACCTCGATGACGAGGTCGTAGAACTGGCGCGGGCGCATGCGCGGCAGGAAGTTCATCTGCGCCCGGCTTTCCACCTGAAAGACGCCGATGGCATCGGCCACGCACAGCATGTCATAGGTCTTCCTGTCGGCCTGGGGCACGGTGCCGAGTGTCAGTTCCTGGCCATGATGGGTGTCGATCAGCTCGAAGCACTTGCGGATGCAGGTCAGCATGCCGAGGCTCAGCAGATCCACCTTCAGGATGCCGAGCGCGTCGATATCGTCCTTGTCCCATTCGATCACCGTGCGGTTTTCCATGGCCGCGTTCTCGATCGGGCAGAGCGCGTCGAGCCGCCCCTGCGTGATCACGAACCCGCCGACATGCTGACTGAGATGGCGCGGAAAGCCGATGATTTCGCGGATCAGCTCGATGGTCTGGCGGACGCGCGGATTGTCGAGATCAAGCCCGATCTCCTTCATCCGCGTTTCTTCCGGCCCCTTGCTGGAACTGCCCCAGATCTGCCCGGCCAGCGCGGCGGTCACATCCGCATTCAGGCCCATCACCTTGCCGACCTCGCGGATCGCCGCGCGGGTGCGGAAGTGGATCACCGTGGCGCAGAGCCCGGCGCGGTGGCGGCCGTATTTTTCATAGACATACTGGATCACCTCCTCGCGGCGCTCATGCTCGAAATCGACGTCGATGTCCGGCGGCTCGCCCCGGTGCTCGGAGATGAAGCGCTCCGACACCATGGTGATGGTTTCCGGCCCCACATCGGTGATGCCGAGCGCATAGCAGATAATGGAATTGGCCGCCGAGCCGCGCCCCTGGCACAGGATGTTCTTGCTGCGGGCAAAGCGGATGATGTCATGCACGGTCAGGAAATAGGCGGCGAAGGCAAGTTTGCGGATCAGCTTCAGTTCCTTTTCCGCCAGCGCCAGCGCATGGTCCGGCACGCCCGCGGGATACCGCCTCTCCAGCCCCTCGTAGGTCAGCCGTTCCAGCCGCTCCTGGGGCGGTTCGTTGCCCGTGATCTCGTCCGGATATTGGTAGGAGAGTTCGGAAAGATCGAAGCTGCAGCGGGTGGCGATCTCAAGCGTCCGGCGCAGGGCTGCCGGATGGTGGCGGAACAGCCTGGCCATGTCCTCCGGCGCCTTCAGCCGGCGTTCGCCATTGGGCAGGGCCCGTGTGCCGATATCGTCGATGGTGCAGCCTTCGCGCAGGCACGTCAGCACATCGGCCAGCCGGCGCCGGCCGGCATGGTGCATCATCACATCGCCGACGGCGACCATCGGCGCGGCAAGCGAATGCGCCGCGCGGGCGCAGGTGCGGAACCAGGCCTGGTCGGTGCCGTCATAGCGGGGTGCCGCGCCCAGAAAGACATGCCCCGGCGCTTCCTGGCGCAGGCGGCGAATGTGATCCTTAGCCGTCTCACAAATTGTCTCGCGCGCCATCTCCGGCTGCGGCAGGGCAATCAGGATCATGCCCTTGCAGGCGTTCATCAGGTCGGTGAAATTCAGGTGACACTCGCCCTTTTCCGCACGCCGCTTGCCGAGGGTAAGCAACTGGCTCAGCCGCTCATAGGCGGCGCGGTCGGTCGGCAGCGCCACCCAGTGCAGCGGGCTGTCCTGCAGGCAAAGCCGCGCGCCGACGATCAGCCGCGGCAGCTTCAGCGTCTGCGGGGCAGGCAGGGGCGGGCTCGTGTTCGTCTCCTTGCGGGAGGAGGTGTCGATCTGCGAATGCGAGCGGATCTGAACGCCTTCCTCGGCCGCCGCCCGCTTGATCTCCTTCAGCGCCGAATAGGCCCGGACAACCCCGGCCAGCGAATTGCGGTCGGTAATGGCAACCGCATCGAGATTGAGCATCGCGGCACGGGTCACCAGCTCCTCCGGATGGGAGGCCCCCCGCAGGAACGAAAAATTCGACGTCACGGCCAGCTCCGCATAGCGGACCGGCTCGGGCCGGAAATCGTCAGGCGACGGAAGCACGCTCACCGGCAGGCCTCCCTGTTCTTTCCAAAGCTGTCCTTGCAGGACAGATGCGCGGGATCCCCGTGTCCCCGCGTGCCGTCCTGGCGAAGCAAAAGCGCAAAGCCGGGTCTCAACCGCCGGTCCGCTTGCCTTGCTGGCACCGGAAGTCCCTGACGGCACCGCTCTACAAATGAGTGCACCCCGGATCTCGCGATGCCCGTCCGGGAGGGCACCGGGCAAGGGGCGGGGAGAGCCGGAACAACAACCGTCCTCTCCGCCGTCATCCCGGACGCAGCGCAGCGGAGATCCGGGACCGGGGAGCCCAGGATCTGCGAGCCCAGGATCGGGGAGCCCAGGACCGGAAAGGCGATAGAGGCGGGGCGCAAACTGCGGAAGCCCATCAGCCGAACTCCCCTTGCACGAACCAGGCCGGGTGCTGGGGCGTGTGGAACAGCCACAGGCGCTGGCCCTGGTGGGTGGCGATGCGCCAGTAGTCGCGCAGGCCCTTGGCCCAGCTGTCGTCCAGGTCCCACCAGGCGGGGGTGATCCGTTCCGGCCCCTCGGCCTCGAACACGGTCAGGGCCCGGCCGCGCCAGCGGAAGCGCCGGGGCGGTTCGAAGCCGGTGCCGGAAATCGGCTCGGGCGCGAACAGGCGGATCGGCCGCGGCCGGTTGGCGGGCCAGGCTTGCGCCGGACGGCTGTAGGCGGCCGGCACCAGCTTGAAGCTGCGCTCGGGAATGTGGCTGTCGACCGGCTGGAACCGCAGGATGTTGTCGAGGCCCACCCGGTTGCCGAGCTGGGTGATGAGATCATCTAACCCGTCTTTCTCCAGGCCCTCGGTGCGGTCCAGCTGGCGCATGCCGAGCGGTTCCACCTCGGTTGCCTCCAGGCGGATCATGTCGATGCCATAGCCCGCATCGACCGCGCTGACCCCGCGCTCGAACAGGGCCAGGACCCGTTCCGGATCGCGCATCGGCCGGGCGAGCTTCAGTTCCACCGCCTGGTTTTCCTGATCGACCCGGCGAAAGGTCAGCTTCAGGCTGCGGGCGCCCTTCTGCGCGGTGTCGAGCCGCTGGCACAGATGCGCGGTCAGCCGGCGTGCGGCGGCCATGACATCGTCCAGAAGGCCGATCGGGTCGGGCAGGGTCATGCGCACGGCAAAGCCCGGCTCCTCGCCAAGGGGGGAAATCTGCTCGGGCAGTGCCCCCAGCGCCTGGTCGAGGCGGCGCAGCACGTCGGGCTCGTACCGCCGGGCAACAGTGGCGCGCGGCAGATTGTAGAGCTGCGAAACCGTGGCGATGCCGAGCCGTTCCAGACTGGTGCAGGTCTGGTCGGACAGCCGCAGGGCCGACAAGGGCAGCGGGCCGATGCGGGCAAGGGTCTCGCCGGTCCCGGCAATGCCTTCGGCAAACCGGGACAGCGCCCAGGCCGTTCCCGGGGTATCGGCAAGGCCGAGCCGGGCGGTCAGCCCCGCCCGGGCCAGCCGGGCGCGGATATCGTCCAGCAGCGGTTCCTCGCCGCCAAGCAGGTGAGCCGAGCCGGTGATATCGAGAAAGAGGCCGTTGCGCCCGTCAAGGCCGACCCATGGGCAGTAACGGGTCGCCCACCGGGCCAGCAGCCTCAGGAAACGCTGGTCGGCGGCCGGGTCCGCCGGGCGGGTCAGCAGACCGGGGCAGAAGCTGCGCGCGTGAACCAGCGTCATGCCGCGGTTGAGACCGAAGCTTTCGGCACGCGGGCACAGGTCGTAAAGGCGTTCGGAATTGCGGTCGAAGAGGCTCAGCGCAAAGGGTGCGTCGACGGGCCGGGCACGCAGGGAGCGCTCAGCCGCCAGCCTCGGAAACCACAATGACACGATGCGCCGCTGCATCCCAACGTACTACCCATTCCGATAATGTTCCTATTTTGTTCTTTATAAGCGACCAGCGCCAATGAGTCGAGTCGTGACCATTTTGACGAGGCTCCGGTGCAAGACCGGAAGACGGGCCGGATTGAGCCGGAAGACAGGTGCTGCGCCAGCGGGTTTCGGCCGCATTGCTGCCCGCGCCTTCCGGGATCAGCAGGATGGCCGTGGTGCGTCCGGCCTCGGCCGCCAGCTGCAGCCGGCGGCCTTCCGTCAGTCCGACGGTGCCGGAAAGTTCAGCCACCACCAGCCCGGCCGCGCCGGACCTGAGCGCGGTTTCCGCACTTGCCAGAGCAGTCAGCTGGTTGCCGGCGCGGGTCAGAAGCAGCCGGCCCGGATCGCAGTAGGCCGCAAGGCCTTCCGGGTTCACCGTCGGGCGCCAGTCTTCCGAAATCCACACGACGGCCCCCTTGGCCATTCCGGCGGCGATCGCGGCAAAGCTCAACGCGCTGTCGCCGCACACTTCGTGCGCGCGGGCGTGTTTCAACGGAAAGACGGAGGAGAATTTCAAGGACATGCAAGGATCGTCTGTAGCAATCGGTTGAGCAAAGCCTAACTCATGGAAGCTGTTTGCGGAACCGGATACGGTCAGTATCCATTCCAAACAGCCGTTGCCGGGCACGAGCCGGGTTGCTATACGCCCGGCACAACAGGCAGGAAAGCACCAATGACCAGCAGCCTTCTGGACGGCCGGAAGATCAGGACGATTTCCATCGTCGGCAACGGACCGATTTCCGAGGCCGATGCGCCGGAAATCGACAAGGCGGACCTGGTGCTGCGCTTCAACAGTGCGCCGGCCCTCGGGGTTGCGGGCCAGCGGATCGACGTTCTGATGCTCAACCGGGCCCGGGTCTATATGTCGAAGCGGATCAACCCGCTTGCCCTGGAACGCGCGCCGGAAGTCTGGGTGAACGACATAAAGGAGAACGGCGAGGTCGACTGGCTGTTCGCGCGCGAATGCAAGCCGCGTTATCTCGGGTTCGGCCCAACGAACAAGGCGCGGGAACACCTGAAGAGATTCGATCCGTTCGACCGCAGCAACCCGACATCGGGTGCGTCCATCATCGCCGAATTCCTGGATGTTCTGCCGGACGCCGAAATTCACCTCTTCGGCTTCACCCATCAGGGCAAGCAGCACACCCACGACTGGGATGCGGAAAAGCAGTGGGTCCAGCAGCTCTGCGACGAGGGGCGGATCCACAAACACCTGACACCAGGGCCGAAGCCCCGGCGGAGCCTCAAGGGCAAGCTGGAATACGCCGTCCGGTTTCTGGAGAAGCGGGCCAAGCATTATCTCCACAACAAGATCCTGCATTCTTCCGAAAGCACGAAACGCCGGATCTTCGGACAGGACGCCTGAGGCGCCAAAAGCATCATAAAGGTATCTGACAAGCACCCGCAAAGTGCCTTGCCGGGTCCGCAGCTCCGGCTTCGGGCCTGCAGGCGATTGAAAAAATCTGCACTTTCCACAGGCCGGTGAATGTCACCAAGAGTTCATATGAACGACTGAACAGTTTCATATGAGCCAACTAAATTCTGCAAAAAGTCCAGCATTAGCCGGGATTGCGGCAAGGGTGGAGCCGTCTCCGGAGGCACGCTTTTACTGTCGGACGAGAACTTGGCTTCCGCCGGAAATGCAGCCCTGGATCCCATCAAGGGTCGGGATTCTTCAAATTTCCTGCGTTCCCTCTTGCGGACGCGGTCAAGGCGTCTTTTAATGTTCATATGAGCGTCATATAACGTTCATATGAAAACAATACGAAACGCAGGCGTTATCGTTTCGGGTGCCGATGAAGCCATTTCGGCACCGAGAGAGAACCAACTGCTGACCGGGGCAAAGACGCCCTGCTAGATGGGAGCAAATGAACATGGCTTATCGCAAGACCGTCGCCAGCCTCGTGGCTGCGGCCGCCCTCCTGGGCACGTCCTCCGCTTCTTATGCGGCCACTGACATCACCTGGTGGCACGCCATGGGCGGCAAGCTCGGCGAAGTGGTTGTCGAAATTTCCAACGGCTACAACGGATCCCAGGACGCCTGCCAGATCACGCCGGTATTCAAGGGCACCTACGAAGAAACCCTGACCGCCGGTATCGCAGCGTTCCGCGCTGGCGAACAGCCGAACATCCTGCAGGTGTTCGACGCTGGCGCCGCCACCATCATCGGTGCCAAGGGTGCTGTCGTTCCGGTTGAAGACCTGCTCAACGAGAGCGGTGCCGAGTTCAACATCGAAGATTACATCGCCGGTGTCCGTTATTTCTATGCCGACAGCAACGGCAAGATGATCGGCATGCCGTTCAACTCCTCCGCTCCGATCCTCTACATCAACGACGATGCGATGAAGAAGGCCGGTGTCGAAGCTCCGAAGACCTACGAAGAGTTCGAAGCAATTGCTCCGAAGCTGAAGGAAGCCGGTTACGTGCCGCTCGTTCAGTCGCACCTGCCGTGGGAATTCGTCGAGAACTTCAAGTCCCGTCATAACCTGCAGTTCGCAACCAACAACAACGGTTACGACGGCGCAGAAGGCACCGAGCTGGTCTTCGGCGAGCCGATCAAGAACCACTTCAAGGCTGCCAAGAAGTGGCTCGACGAAGGTCTGTTCGGCTACTACGGCACCGGCTGGGGTGACAACCAGACCCCGTTCAACGAAGGCAAAGTGGCTCTGTGGATCGGTTCTTCCGGGTCCTTCGGCGGCATCGCCGACACGGTCGACTTCCCGTTCTCCGCAACCTACCTGCCTTACTGGGAAGCAGTTGAAGGCGCCAACAAGGCTTCCTTCATCGGTGGCGCGGCTCTGTTTGCAATGTCCGGCAAGCCGGCCGAAGAAAACAACTGCGTTGCATCGTTCTTCGAATACCTGACCTCTCCGGAAGTCCAGTACATGTGGCACAAGGAAACCGGTTACGTGCCGGTCACCGAAGCTGCCTATGAGCTGGCCAAGAAGGACGGCCACTACGAGCGCACTCCGGCAGCTGAAGTCGGCATCCAGCAGCTTTCCCTGGAAGGCGGCGAGTGGACCAAGGGCTACCGCATGGGCTTCTACGTCCAGATCCGCGACGTCATGAACCGCGAACTCGGCAAGGTTTTCTCCGGTGAGACCAGCGTCGACGACGCATTCGCGACCATCAAGGCCGACGGCGACAAGCTCCTTGAGCGTTTCGCCAAGACCACCAGCAACTAAGCTCGACTTAGTCGCCAGACCGATAGGGGCGCCTTGCGCCCCTATCGACCTTTGAGCGTGGCTGTATACGCATACCAATTCAGCCGAATATCATGCGTTTATGGCCCGGATCGACCGACATTCAGCCAGAGGGGTCTGGGTGGTCGGATGTCGATCCGCAGCGAAATGAATGAAGCCTCCGGCATTAGATCCAATGCCTGATGTTTCGGGCAGGTCGTCCCACAAGGGGAGGCCGGCGCCAATCGTTCCCGGTGGTCGAGAAACGAAATAATGAAAAAAGTCCAGTTTCAGTCTCCGTGGCTGCCTTACCTGCTGCTTCTGCCGCAGCTCGGCATCGTGACGGTTTTCTTCCTGTGGCCGGCCGCGCAAGCGATCCAGTCCTCCTTCTATCTCGAAGATCCGTTCGGTTTCGGCTCGACCTACGTCGGGCTCGATAATTTCAAGGACATGATCACCTCGACCGACTACGGCCGGGTGGCGCGGTTCACGGCGGTCTTCACCTTCTTCGTAACGTTCCTGTCGCTCGGGCTTGCTCTTCTGCTGGCGGTCAAGGCAGACAAGGTTCTGCGCGGTGCGTCTTCCTACAAGACCCTGCTGATGTGGGTCTATGCGGTTGCGCCGCCCGTCGCCGGCCTGATCGGCGTGCTTCTGTTCGACCAGCATGTCGGCCCCATCGTTGACTTGTTCGCCCTGTTCGGCTGGAAGATGCAGATCGGCGTAAGCTATTTCGACACCAGCTTCGCCATGATCGTCACTGCCGTCTGGAAGCAGATCCCGGTGAATTTCATCTTCTTCCTGTCCGGACTGCAGGGCATTTCCAAATCCGTTCAGGAAGCCGCCAGCATCGACTGCCGGTCCGGGTTCCGGCGTTTCTGGACCGTTACCTTCCCGCTGCTGGCACCCACCGGCTTCTTCCTGCTGATCATCAACATCACCTACGCCTTCTTCGACACGTTCGGCATCATCGACGTCATCGTGAAGAACGAGCCCGGCAACAACCCGGTGACCCTGGTTTACAAGGTCTACCTTGACGGCTTCCGCGGCAACGACCTCGGCGGGTCCTCGGCCCAGTCCGTGATCCTGATGCTGATGGTGTTCATCCTGACAATCATCCAGTTCCGCCTGATCGAGCGGCGCGTGCACTACACATAAGGGAGGCGACGATGAAAAAACTGCAGATCTCGGATCACGTCATTCTTCTTCTCGGCGTCTTCTTCATGGTCACTCCGGTCGTGCTGGCGTTTCTGACCAGCACCCATGATGCGATTACCATCTACAAGGAAGGCATCCAGTTCACGCCGGGTGGCAAGTTCTTCGAGAACTATCAGACGGTCCTGTTCGAGGCCGGTGGCTTCACCAAGGAAGTCGACGGCTTCGTCATGCTTAAGAACTCGATGATCCTCGGCCTTGGCTTTGCCATCGGCAAGATCGTCATCTCCATGCTTGCGGCCTATGCCATCGTCTATTTCCGCTTTCCGATGGCAACTCTCTGCTTCTGGGTGATCTTCGCAACGCTCCTGCTGCCGCTGGAAGTGCGCATTTTGCCGTCTTACGAAATCGTCCAGTCCCTCGGCATGGTGAACACCTATTCAGGCTTGATCGTGCCGCTCATCGCTTCGGCAACCGGCACCTTCTTCTTCCGGCAGTTCTTCATGTCGGTACCGGACGAACTTCTGGAAGCCGCCCGCATCGACGGGGCCGGTCCCTGGAAGTTCTTCAAGGACATCCTGGTACCGCTGTCGCAGACCATGATCGCGGCAATCTTCATCATCATGTTCGTCTATGGCTGGAACCAGTACCTCTGGCCGACGCTGATCACCACCGACGAGAGCCTGTTTACCCTGGTTCGCGGCATCAAGCAGATCCTGCAGGTCTGGGTCGGAGCCCAGATCCCGGACTTCAACGAGGCCATGGCACTGGCGATCCTCGCCATCGTGCCGCCGGTGCTCATCGTGGTGATTTTCCAGAGCTGGTTCGTCAAAGGGCTCGTCGAGAGCGACAAGTGAGGTTTTTAGATAAATGGCAACGATAACTCTCGACAAGGTCCGCAAGGTCTACGGCGGCAGTGTGGAAGCGGTCAAAGGCGTTTCCATCGACATCGCGGACGGTGAATTCATCGTCCTGGTCGGTCCGTCCGGCTGCGGCAAGTCCACACTGCTGCGCATGATGGCAGGCCTTGAGGAAATCACCACCGGCGACATCAAGATCGGCGACCGCGTCGTCAACAACGTCGATCCGGCGGATCGCGACATCGCGATGGTGTTCCAGAACTACGCGCTCTATCCGCACATGTCGGTCTACAACAACCTTGCCTACGGCCTCAAAAACCGCGGCATGGCCAAGGACGAGATCGATCGCCGGGTCAAGGAAGCCGCGCGCATCCTGGAAATCGGCGACTACCTGGAGCGCAAGCCGCGCGCACTTTCCGGCGGCCAGCGCCAGCGCGTTGCCATGGGCCGAGCCATCGTGCGCGAACCGGCGGCCTTTCTCTTCGATGAACCGCTGTCCAACCTTGATGCCAAGCTGCGTGTGCAGATGCGCGTCGAGATCAAGCGCCTGCAGCGCTCGCTCGGCACCACCAGCGTCTACGTCACCCACGACCAGCTGGAAGCGATGACACTGGCAGACCGGCTCGTGGTTCTGAACGGCGGCAACATTGAGCAGATCGGTGCGCCGATCGATGTCTACGACAAGCCGGCCTCCACTTTTGTGGCCAGCTTCATCGGTTCGCCGGCCATGAACCTGCTGAAGGTCAAGGCGGATGGGAACGGTCTTGCTCTTGCAACCGGCACCGGCCTCAAGGGGGCCAATGCAAAGGGCCGTGATGCCTACACCATCGGTATTCGGCCGGAGCATCTCGAAGTGGTGACTGCACCCGGTGAAGGCGAAGGCCTTCATCTGGAAGCCAGCGTCAACGTGCTCGAGCCGGTCGGCGCGGAAAGCTATCTCTATTCGAGCTTTGCCGATGGCGGCGACGAGATCCTGGTTCGCGTGTCGAGCCATGCCCGTCATGAGCCGGGCGAGAAGCTTTATCTGCGGGCGGCTCCGGAAAACGTTCACTACTTCGACGCTGAAACCGGACGGCGGATCGACTGATCAGGAAACGTCAGGCGAGGCGGTTTAACGAGGGCCGCCGGACCAGGACAGAGCCACCCCGGGCAACCGGGGTGGCTTTTTTGTTTTTGGCCATTCGAACATCCTCCTGACGGTGCTTGTCAGGAGAGCGGCAGGAGATGTCTGGAACTCCTTCGGAAGCTCTGGCAAACACCTCGAAAACCGCTTCAGGGAGAAACCTTTGGAACCCTTCAAGAACAACATTTCACCGGATCTGGTGCGCTGCATCGGCGGCCATGTCGCGCAACATCATGCCGGTTTTGACCGGTTGGGCTTTGAAGCGGATATCCTGGAAGAGCTGGACCGCCTGGAACTCAAGCAGCGTGCCGCCCTGATCGCGAGGCATCTGGATCATCATCTGCCACGGGAGCTGCCTGCCCGCTTTTCCATCCTGCAGGCCATGCTCCATCCGATGACGGAGGTCGCCTTCGACAGGGGCAGCGACGAGCAGGGTATCCGAGGTTGGGGCATGATGCCGCTCGGCATGGTCGTCGCGGCAAGTGGCCTGGAGGATTTCGAGGCTTCGTTCGTGCTGCTGAAGGAAATGACCAAGCGGGCGACGGCCGAATTCGACGTGCGCCCCTTCCTGGCCAGGGACCAGGACCAGGCACTCGCCATCATGGCGCCCTGGGTGAAGGACGAAAGCGTCCATGTCCGCCGGCTGGTTTCCGAAGGAACCCGGCCGCGCCTGCCGTGGGGCATGCGGCTCCAGGCTCTGGTTGCAGACCCCACACCCACTCTGCCGCTTCTGGAAGCCCTGAAGGACGACCCGGAGGACTATGTTCGCCGGTCCGTAGCCAATCACCTCAATGATATCGCCAAGGACCATCCTGAACTGGTGGCCGATATCGCGAAACGTTGGCTGAAGGGGGCGGACAGGAACCGTGAAAAACTCGTACGTCACGCCTGCCGGTCGCTGATCAAGCAGGGCCACACGGCAACACTGGAAGCCTTCGGGCTCAATCCGCCGGAGATCCGGGTCGAAGGCCCGCAGGTCCTGACGGCCGAGGTTGCTTATGGAGACGCCGTCGGCTTCAACATCGAGCTGGTTTCGACCAGCAGTAAAACGCAGGATCTGGTGATCGACTACCTGATCCATTTCAAGAAGGCCAACGGCACGCTGGCGCCCAAGGTGTTCAAATGGACCAAGCTGACACTGGCTCCGGGGGAACGGCTGACCCTGTCCCGCAGCCACGCCATCCGGCCGATCACAACGCGGGTCTATTACGGAGGCACACAGGCGGTCAGCCTCAGGATCAACGGTCAGGATTTCGGATTTTCCGAGTTCGAGCTGGAAATTCCGACGGCAATGAACTGATCGCGGTTCAGGAAAGCCGCTTAAGCCTGAGCATCCCCAAAATTCCGAGCGCCGGGCCGATGGCCATCAGGACAAACACGCCGGGCCAGCCGATCAGCTCAGCGCCAAGCGGTGTCAGTTGCACCGTGAAGAAAGTCAGCGCGAAGCCGAGGGCGGTCTGGAAGCTCATCAGGCTGCCGGCCTGGTCGGGCGGAGCGTAGTCGGCGACAAGGGCAGAGAACTGGGCCGAATCCGGCAGGATGGAGGCACCCCAGATGAGGACGCACAGGATTGTCAGCCAGACGGGGCCGCCGAAGGTGAGGGCCGAGGCGAGCGCGGCGGTGCCACTGATGACCATGGCGGCAATCGCGATGTTCGCCTTGCCGATGCGGTCGGCCATGATCCCCGCGACAACGCAGGCAGCACCACCCGCTGCAATGGTCAGAAACGCGATCAGGCGAGACAGCGGGATCGCGGTTTCTGCAGGCATATGGGCCGAGAAGGAAACGGCAAGGGCAACGCCGATCCAGGCCCACATGGCGTAAAGCTCCCACATGTGGCCGAGATAGCCTGCATAGGCATAGCGGATCTTTGGGTTTGTCCACGCGGTGAAGATGGCCTTCATCTTCATGCGGGGCGCCTTGGCATGAAACGGCCCGAGGCCGGCAAAAAGGCACAGCACGCCACCTGCAGCGGACGCAAGTGAGGCAACGCTCAGGCTCCAGCGCCAGTCGGTGCCACCAAGCAAGGCCAGAAGATGAGGGGCGGCGGACCCGAAGGTGAGCGCGCCGACAAGCGTACCGACCAGAAACCCGCGATCCTTCTGGCCCCAGCCGACGGCGATCTTCATGCCGACCGGATAGACGCCAGCCAGCAGGACGCCGGTTGCAAAACGCGCAAGGATAGAGGTCAGCCCACCCGGCTCGACCACCAGCAGGCTTGCGTTGAACAGGGCAGCGGTGATCGCGCTGAAAGCGAAGAACCGCCGAGGGTCGATCCTGTCGGCGAGGCCAAGAAAGGCCGACGCGACGGCGCCGAACACGAAGCCAATTTGGACGGCGCTGGAGAGAGCGGCCTGGGCAAAGTCGGATATGGGAAATTCACGGGTCAGATCGGGCAGGATCGCTGCGGACATGAACCACAGGCTCATGGCGGCGATCTCCGCCAGCATCAGCAGGCCGAGTGATCGCCATTTGCCCGCCATCTCACCCGGCAAGACCCAGTTCCTTCTGCTGCTTCCTGGTCAGCTTGGCCGCGATGATCTTGTGCGCGGCTTCGATATAGGCCTTCAGGTCCGCATCGGACAGCGCGCCTTCTTCTTCCATCTGCACCCATTTGGCACGGGCAAGATAAGGCGCGGGGATCATTCCTTCCTGCTGAGTGAGCAGGGAATAGGAAATATCGGAGCATTTGAAGCTGAACCGTGGAAAATCGCCTTCCC
This sequence comes from Labrenzia sp. R5_0, assembly GCF_017743835.1. NCBI lineage: Bacteria > Pseudomonadati > Pseudomonadota > Alphaproteobacteria > Hyphomicrobiales > Stappiaceae > Labrenzia > Labrenzia sp. R5_0. The sequence goes on from NZ_JAGHRK010000003.1 coordinate 556,485, forward strand.
CCCAACCAGAGCAGATGGCGAAGATCTTGCCGCCAACCTTCCAGACCGATGCATTGCCCCATTGGATAACATGCGTGGTTGCCGGAAGCTTTTTGCAGAAGGCGTCAAAGTCGTCGCGGGTCATTGGCGTGCTCGTAAAGTCGTGGGACCGGAAACGGGGTCCGTCGGCAGGAGCGGCAGAGTGGCTTTTCCAGCTGAATCACGCAAGCTGCATCGCAATGAAAAAAACGTGTCACACATTCCAGCCCCGCGCTCTCTAACATTACGAGACACCAAGAGACGGAACACGACATGACGGCAATCAGCGTAAAAACGGAAACGGTCCAGGCGGCCCAGGAAGGTGACAGGATTGCTCTGGAACGGGTTCTGGAGGGCGTACAGGACCAGATCCATCATCTGGCCCGCCGCATTCTGGTCAATCCGGAAGATGCGCGCGAGGCGACGCAGGAAATTCTCATCCTGATCCTGACCAAACTTTCAACCTTCAAGGGCGAGAGCCGGTTTTCGACCTGGGTTTACCGCGTGGCCGTTCGCTACCTGGTGAGCGCCAAGAAGGTTCGCGACCGGGATCTCGGACTGACATTCGATGCCTTTGCCGCCGATCTGGAAGACGGCCTGGTGTCAGAGCCGCCCAAGGCGCCGGACGATGTGCTTCTGCTGAATGAACTCAGGATTTCCTGCACCATGGCCATGCTGCTTTGTCTGACCATGGACCTGAGACTGGCCTATGTGCTGGGCGATATCCTGGAACTGGAACACGGCGAAGCTTCCAGCATTCTGGAAATTGCTCCTGCGGCCTACCGCAAGCGGTTGTCGCGGGCGCGGGAAGAAGTGATGGCGTTTACCTCGCGCCACTGCGGCATCGTTTCGGCAAAGGCGAAATGCATTTGTCCGAAGCGGCTTCCTGCAGCCGTCGCTTCCGGCCGAATTCAACCCGGATCCTATCCCAATTCCGCCGGAGGGGCGCAAACCTATCACGACGCCCGGCGGCAGGTCGGATCGGTGATCGAAGGTCTGAAGGCCTTTGAACTTCAGAATGCGGTTCCCCGGCAACGTTGCCCTGAAGACATCCGCGTTCAGCTGACCGAGATCCTGTCCCCCGGCCACTGACGCAACCAGACCCGCCAGTAATCGCAAAATGCATCAACCAGCCCGGCAACGGGCGGGACTGGCACCGCCTTGCCGATCGAAAGGAAGACCTCCGTGACCCAGTTGAAACACCTCGCAGCCATGGCAGCCACCGTTGCCGTCGTCACCTTTTCCCAACCCAGCCTCGCAGAAGGAACGAAAGACATGAGCCCGGAACAACAGAACGTCATCACCCTTATCGAAAAAATGACGACCTCCTTTGAAAAGGGAGACATCGATACGGTGATGCAGACCTATGAACCAAGCCAGAGCATTGCGTTCGAGCCCGGAAACCCGGTGTCCGACAGCACCCTGGCGCGCGAACTGTTTCACCAGTTCCGCTCCGTTTCGCCGAAATTCACCTATTCCGGCCACGAAGTGATCGTGGAAGGCGATCTTGCTGTCCACATTGCGCCCTGGACGATGACCGGCACCGATCCGGAAGGAAAACCGGTGGCCGGCGAAGGCCTTTCCATCGCCGTGTTGCGGCGGCAGCCCGATGGCAGCTGGAAGATGGTGATCGACAATCCTTATGGCAGCCGCCTGATCCCGGTCGCGAACTGAGCCGCGTCAGGTAGCCGGTACTGCCGGAGAAACGGTGACACGGGCCTGGCCTGCGCAACCGCGATCTGTTGCGCGCTTGCCAGGCGGGTCGCCGCAAGGGGCCTCGGAGATACTCCGGGGCCTCTTCCGTTTGTGGGGATGACCAAGGCACATCCTCAGGAATCTCATCACGGCCAGCCGGCGTCGTTTACGGGCCAGCCTCTTTCCGAGTTTGAGCAGCCGGACATGTTCCGGGATCTGCTGCGGCCAGAATTCCGCATGATGCGGATAGAGTGATCTGACTGGATCGTCCCAGGCGGGCAGGCGGCTCACGCAGTGTTTTTTTCGCAATGGCAAGGAATAGGGAATGAGCATCTGCTGCTCCCTTCAATTTTGATTTTGTTGAAGAGGTATTTGCAGATAGTCTCACGAGACGCGCCTATTCCCATGTTTTCTAATTGAAAACGAGATTTCAAAAATGAAACGAAATATCGATTGGGAAGATCTTCGACTGTTCCTGGCTGTCGCGAAAGCAGGCGGCCTTGCCGGAGCGGCTGACAAGACCGGCGTCAGTTCCGCAACGCTCGGTCGCCGGGTTGCCGCTCTGGAGAAAAGCCTCGACGTTCGCCTCGTGGAGCGCGAGGCGCGAGGTTACCAGCTGACCGCTGCCGCACATGATCTCCTACGCTACCTGGAAGACATGGACCAGACTGCCCGCAGCATCGATGCGTGGAAAGAAGGAGAAGGCCTGCGCCGGAGGATCCGGATATCGGCGGGTGACTGGACCGCGCGGCTGCTCATCGACAACCTGTCGTCCTTCTGGACCCCTGACGCCGGCTGGCTGCCGGAAATCCTTGCGGATCTCAGAAACCGGGACATAGCCCGCCGGCAGATCGATATCGGTATCCGCAACAGCCGGCCCAAACAGGCCTGGTTGGCAGGACAGAAGGTTGGAAAGGTCCAATATGCCGCCTATCAGGCTGCAAAGGTTGCAAAGGGTGCGGAGCTTGGTTGGGTCGGGCTGGTGGAAGACGATGCCCATTCGCCGACGGGCCTCTGGTTGAAGGAGAACCATGGCACTGATGCGGTAATCACCGTCAACAAGGCCTCGCTTGCTCTTTCACTCGTACGAAAAGGCAATGCCCGCATGCTGTTGCCGACCTTTGTCGGCGATGCCTATCCCGATCTGATGCGCATCGAAGGCCCGTTCGACACCATGGAAACCGAGCGGTGGCTGGTCATGCATCAGGACGAGCGTCATGAACCAACAGTTCGCCAGGCCGTATCCGCTCTGACGAAGTTCTTGAAACAAAACCCGATTTTGTCTTCGTTCTCCTGAATAATTCACAGAACAGTGAAAGCAAAAATGGGTGAAAGCCTGGCTCCTTGAATCAATTTTAACGAAGCTCCATATTTAATCATGAAAGGAACCGGTTGGTTCCGGTCCGGATGCCTTGAAAGGGTCCGGGCGCAAGGTCGCTTCGACAAGGACTTTGAGGATGTCACGCATGTCAGCGTTTTCTAGCCCGTTCATGCTCGGGTTCGACGATATCGAGCGCGTGCTCGATCGCGTCTCCAAGGCCGCCAACGACGGTTATCCGCCCTATAACATCGAGAGACTTCCGAAAACAGAAGATCAAGGCGATGTCATTCGGATCACCCTGGCGGTGGCAGGGTTCACACGAGAGCAGCTTGAAGTCTCGGTAGAAGAGAGTCAGCTGGTCATCCGGGGTCGTCAGGTAGACGACAAGACCCGGCAGTATCTGCATCGCGGCATTGCCGCCCGTCAGTTCCAGCGGGCCTTTGTCCTGGCCGAGGGGATCGAGATCCTCGGAGCCGACTTGAAAGATGGGCTCCTGTCCATCGACCTGGCACGCCCGGAACCGGAGCGTGTTATCAGAAAAATAGAAATCTCCAGCGGCGAATGAACGCTCGTCGGCCAACATATGGAGAATGACTGATGCAAAACCCCAATAGCCCGTCATGGGCAGACCGCACGCTACTTTCCGAATTCATGTCGGTCGATGAACTGACCGAACTGGGCACCGGAGATGTCGCCTATATCAAGCCGATCAAGGCTCGGGATCTGAAGGAAATGTTTCCGGATGTCCCGCCGCTGCACGACAACATGACGCTTTACGCGCTTCTCAACGCGGACGGTACGCCGATCCTGCTGGCAGACAGCCGCGAAGCTGCCGTTGCCAATGCCTTTGAAGCAGAACTGGAAATGGCGTCACTGCACTGACGTCAACTGACAAGACTGCAAAACGAATGCGACACCGGCCATCTGGCCGGTGTTTTTGTTTTTGCGGCCCTGTATTGAGCTGGGCCGGGTCTCATTGCTTCACAGGTGAGTGCTTCCAAATGGTGAAGCTCGGGGCCTTTGGTTATCGAATGAAGGTATTTCCCACAAAAGAAACGCCCGCAGAAGCAGGACTTCTGCGGGCGCTCTTGTGTCGGGCAGGAGGCCGGCCTGATCAGGTGAGGGCCGGTTCCCGGGTTTCGGCCTTTGCCTTGGCTGCGGGTTCACCGCCATCTGCCGGAGGTGTCTTCGGTCGTTCGGACGGTCCGGTGGAGGAGGTCGCAGGCGGTTTGCGCCAGGGCTGGCTCTTGTACCAGCCAGCCACATAGGCAACGGCAATCAGTGCCACGAAACCGAGCAGGTTCGACAGGATCTGCGGAAGCCATTCGCCGCGGCCCCAGACCATGTCGCGCAGGATGCCCGCAGCCTGGGCAATGACCAGGCTTGCCATGAACACGGGCAGTGACTGCTGTCCGACCTTCTGGACAACGCGCACGAAGCGGCCCCAGATCTCGCCATGTCCGAGCAGGCGTCTGCCGTGCTCGCCCGCGGCAACCCAGGCCAGATAGGCAAGGGCAAGGAAGTGCAGGTAGCGGAACAGGCCGAATTCCGTCTTGATCCAGAGCGGCTTGATGATCTCGCGGATTTCGCGGGCCCAGACCAGGTTCAGGTGATTTTCCTGATAGGCGCGGAAGTAGGCGAAGGGAACCGTGGCAACAAGCACCACCGCGCAAAGCACGATCAAGGTCTTGCTGACGGGAGGTGCCGGTATCCAGCCGCGCATGAACGCAAAGCCGGTGAAGAACAGCATCTGCCAGGCAAAGGGATTGAAGAACCATTCCCGGTCCGACCAGGGCTCGGCCGGCAGGCTCAGAAGGTCGAACTGGGCAGCCAGCCACAGGCCGATCGACAATGCGAAAGCGCCCGGCACCGAGTAGCGGGCGACAAGCATGATCGCCGGGATCAGCGACAGGATCACCACATACATCGGCAGAATGTCGAAGTAGTTGGGCACCCAGGTCATCGTCAGCAAGCCGGGCAGGGCCATTTCGGCGTTGTCATAGAGATGCAGGAGGTTGAGCGAGGCGACATAATTTTCTTCCAGGCCGCAGCACTCAGCCAGGTAACCGCTGTTCTGAAGCATGACAAGGCCGACGGCGAGGACCAGGAACTGGCCGATATGCGCCCAGTACACCTGCCACATGCGGTGCAGGATGCGTGCTGCCCCCATGCCCCAGCCATGAACGTCGAAGATCTTGCCGAAGGCGAGCGCGGAGGCCATGCCCGAACAGAAGACGAAGATTTCAGTCGCATCGGAAAACCCGAACCGGGCGGGAATCCAGAGCGTCCACCAGTTCCAGGGCAGGTGGGCAACGTAGATAATGAACATTCCAAGGCCGCGGAAGAAATCTAGCCGCGGATCGCGTGGGCGTTTCGTTTGTGTGTGAGCGTTCACGTTGGGTCCAGAGATAATTGGTCAGTCGAGTGCCGGCAGTGGGTCAGACCGAGCCGGTAGCCCTGAGTTTTTGGTCTTCCATCACTCGGTGGGCGCGGTGCATTTTGTCGCATATTTCAAGACGTTGTTCGGCGAATCTGTCCAGCGCACCGCGTTTGTGCGTCCGGCTGTTGAGCAGCCGTTCCGCATCTTCCGGCATGCCTGCCCGCAGGGCTGCATCGATTGTGATTCGCTCGAAGACATCGCGCTGAGCGTGCGAGCCGCCGACCATGTATAGATTGTCTCTCGCCGAGTCCAGCAGGGCAAACGCGGAGGCATAATTGCCCTTCCGGTACTGTTCCAGGCCGAGGCCGGTCGGCAGTCCGGTTTCCGTGGTGATCCGGCCAAGATCCGTTTCGGTTTGCGCCCGTTCCTTCAGTCCGGTCAGCAACCGCTCGGCACCCATGCGGCGGCCACCGTTCAATAGGGCCAGCAGGTAATGCAGGTCGGCGAAGACATTGCAGCCGTCTTCGGCGCGCTTGTCGGACAAAAGCGCCAGCTCGTCCCAGCGAGGGCCGGTATCGACCCCTTCAAGCTCCAGGCGAACAAGCAGCGAGGCCGCATTGGAAATGTCCCGGTAGTCGTCGGTCTTGTCCTTGCGGATGTCGGTGTCATAGAGCGCTAGTGCCTTGTCGGCCTGGCCCTGGTCCAGATACATCAACGCCAGGTGCCACCAAACGTGATAGCCGAAGTTGTTGCAGTGGGCCCAGCCTTCCGGCTGTGTTTCCAGCCAGCCGGCCCCTTCTTCGGAGCGACCGGTCATGTCGTGCACATGGGCGACGGCGTGAAGGCCCCAGGCATCATCGCGGGCAAATTCCAGCCCTTTGCGGCCGGCAGCTTCTGCCAGGCGGTAGTCGCCGGTTTCTTCCAGAGAAAACGCCCGGCAGCCAAGCATGTAGCCATAGGCCGGGTGGGTTTCGCCATAGGCCGCATGCACCCGCTCGATCGACTGGCGCATGCCCGTGGCATCGCCCAGCACGAAGCGGATCGCGTGAACCAGTTTCATGATCAGGGCATCTTCGGGAACCGTTACCAGCACGGTATCTAGAAGGTCGGCAGATCTTGTGGGATATCCCTGCAACCAGGACCCGAGGGCGTCGACCACGGCAAGTTCGCGTGCCGTGACCGGCGTATGTTGGACCGAGGTTCTGGCAATCGCCAGGCATTCCTGTGCCGTCGCGGTCAGTTCCTTTCGGCCAAGCAGCAGGCAGAAAATCCCGCGTGCTGCATGCCCAAGCGCAAAGTCCGGCGCCAGGGCGAGGCATGTCTCGAGATGTTGGGGAGTAGTCCTGCCATGCGCCAGAAAGGCTTTCACGGTCTCGTTCCAGGCGGTCAAGGCTTCCTTGTCCGACAGGGTAAGCTCATATCCGAATTGATCAGTTAGACGCATAACAGGCCTTTTTGTTTCTCATTCCGGTCCTCTGAAACCGGGTCCCGCCAACTGCGGCTGTAAATGGCCGGATGGCTGAATATTCCTATCCAAAATCCGCAGGCGGCACTTGAACTGCAAAACACAAAAAGGTGTTGGCAATGTGTAGGTGAAGAAAAGATACCTTCGTTGCGAAATTAAGGCGGGAAGTGCAAGTCTTCGTATCGGGGTTTTAAAGTCGGATCTGCGCGGGAGCAGGAACACATGGCCTTGGCCATCGGGAAAACTCAAGCAGCCGTCGTCGCCATTGCGGGCGGCCTTCTGGCCATGGTCGCACTGGGGGCCTATGGCGAAGCCGGACCGCGCCAGGCAGTGGCGGTCCTGATCGGCGGTCTCGCAGGCCTGTCGCTCTATCATGCAAGCTTTGGTTTCACGGCCGCCTGGCGACGGATCGTGACCGAAAAACGCGGCGGGGGGCTCAGGGCGCAATTCGTTCTCATTCTTCTGACCAGTGCGGTTTCCTTTCCCCTGATTGCCTGGGGGCATGCGCTTGGCTGGCCCACGGGCGGCTTCGTCTTTCCCTTCGGGGTGGCGGCTGCCTTCGGTGCCTTCCTGTTCGGTCTCGGCATGCAACTGGGCGGCGGCTGCGGATCCGGCACGCTGTTTACCGCCGGTGGCGGTTCCACCCGCATGATGATTACCCTGGCGTGCTTTGTCCTCGGGTCAGTGGCTGCCACGGCGCATCTGCATCTCTGGGGCCGCTTGCCCAAATTGCCGCCGATGTCCCTCATCCGGGAATTCGGCCCGCATGGCGCTTTTCTTCTGACCGCGCTCATCCTCGGCCTGTTGGCAATTGCAACCATCATCATAGAGCGGCGCGCTCATGGCTCGATTGCCCAACCGAAGCCGACAGTTTCGTTTCTCAGCGGTCCGTGGTCTCCCATGATGGGTGCGGTGATGCTGGCGATCGTCGGCATTGCCACATTCGTGGTGATCGGACGTCCCTGGGGCATCACCTCTGCCTTTGCGCTTTGGGGCGGTAAGCTTTTTCACGCGGCAGGCGTGCCGGTGGACAGCTGGCCCTACTGGACCTGGCAGCGCGGAGCTTTGGAAAACCCCGTGCTGCGCGACACGACCTCCGTCATGGACTTCGGCATCATTCTGGGTGCAATGGCGGCAGCGGGCCTCGCCGGACGCTTTGCTCCGGTCTGGCGTCTGAACCGCCGCGACGTGCTGACGGCGATCGCGGGCGGGCTGATGATGGGCTACGGCGCCCGCCTGGCGTATGGCTGCAATATCGGTGCTTACCTGGGGGGGCTGGCGTCGGGCTCGCTGCACGGCTGGCTATGGCTGGTCTTTGGCTTCCTCGGCAGTCTTGCCGGAACCCGCGTGCGCTTGCGGCTTGGCATGGACTGAAGACGTCCTGAAGCACACCGCATTGTGACGCGTTCGTGAGGCAGGCCCCGCTAGAGTGCGCGGCATTGCAACATCGCCTGCGGGAGAAAGAAAATGCGTCTGTTTGCCCTGGTTGTCGTCACAAGCCTGTTTGCCGTCGGATTGGCCAGAGCGGACAGCCTGACCGATCGCGAAGGCTGGCAGGTCCTGCCCACGACCAAAAGTTACCCTGCGCTGGTTGATGATCTCAAAAGTGCGATCGAGGGAGAAGGCATGCTGCTGGTGACCCAGGCCAGTGCCTCGGACGGTGCGAAGGGCAGGGGAATTACCATTCCCGGCAACCGCATCATTGGCGTCTATCGCAATGATTATGCCGTCCGGATGCTGGAAGCTTCCGTTGCCGCGGGTATCGAAGCACCGATCCGGTTCTATGTTACCGAAAACCCCGATGGCACCGCAACGCTTTCCTGGAAAACGCCCGGTTTTGTCTTCGCACCCTACATGGACGAGGGCGGCTCGGCCTTGCAAGAACTTGCAAGGGAACTCGATCAGGTCTTCACCTCTATCGCCGACAAGGCTGTTGCCGCACAGTGACAGTCCTGTGAATTGCGTAATCGATTGGCAACCACGCCTTGTTTTTGGGCTTGTGAAACTGTCTGGGCGACCCCACACTCTTAGTGTGTTCAACAACTGAAAGGAGGTGTGCCCATGTCTAATGAGTATCGGTGCGTGGCCCAAGTGTCTGGGCGGAATCGAACGGTGCTGGAGCAGCCTCTGGTAGTGAGAGATTTCGCTGGGATCTGATCCGGGACTTGTGTCACGTCGATCTCATGGGAGGGCCGCTAGCGCGGCCCTCTTTTGTTTTTGAAGCCTCGTTGGCCTGTTGAGGGCCTACCTCGTTCCATATTTCAGACGGTCATCCTGGACGCAGCGCAGCGGAGATCCGGGATCTTGGGGGCTGGACAGCCGACCAGCGTGCTGACGGAACTCAGATCAGGCCGACAGACTTGCGTACATCCTCGTCGCGCAGCGAGCAATCCACACCACGGTAGGCATCGCCCGCGGGCGTGCACAGCCAGCAAATGGCTTCACCGACCCAACTGGCCGGAATATGCACCGACGGATCCAGCTGGCTGACCGGGTTCAGTCCGGAGGCCTTGATATCGACCTGCATCTGCGTTGCGACCGTGCCCGGGCTGAGGCCGACGATGCGCAGGCCCTTGTCACCGAATTCCTTGTCCGCACAGCGGGTGAGGGAAAGCGCAGCCGCCTTGGAAGCACAGTAATGGCTCCAGCCTTCCAGCGCACTGACCGCAGCTCCCGAGCTGATGTTGACAACGGTACCGGCGCCCTTGGCCAACATATGCGGCGCCACGGCACGCAGGCCGTAGTAGACGCCCTTCACATTGATATCGATGACCTTGCCCCACTCCGCCGGATCGCTGTCCTCGATCCGGGAAATCGGTTCGATCACGCCGGCATTGTTCACCAGGATGTCGAGGCCACCATAGGTGTCGATGGCCGTCTGTACTGCCTTGACCACCTCGTCATAATCCGCGACGTCGCAAACGACTGCCGTCGCATCGCGGCCTTCCGCGCGGATTTCGCCGGCAATGCGTTCGATATCTGTGCCCGAGCGTGCCGCCAGAAGGACCTTGGCACCATATTTCGCCAGGCTGCGGGCGGCAGCTTCTCCAATGCCTCGGCTCGCGCCCGTCACCAGGGCAACTTGTCCCGACAAATCAAACATGTAACGTTCCCGTTCTGGATGGGCCTTTACGGCCTCTGGACCTGCCGGTATTCGCGGACGTTTGCACAAACGTCGGAATGCGGGCGGGTTCTGACAAATGTTCGAGCGTCCTGCATTCAGCGGAATTCAGGAGGCTCTGGTTGATCGACAGCGGACATTAGTGCGGTCGGCCGTGAGAATAAACAGCTTGTTTGCAACAGCATCGTGCGGCATCTGCACGAATGATCCAGCCAGCGCGCACAGCGTATGCCGGTCAGTTCGCAAGGAAACAGGGGAAGCCGATGGCGGACACGAAGCGGAGTTTGCAGACGATCCTGCGCCAGCTCTATTTTGGCGACACGGTCGGGTCGCGGGCGTTCCGGTATGCGCTTTTGCTGTTCGACCTGGTCACCATCGGCTATTTCATCGTCTCGTCGATGATCGACAAGGACCGCATCCATCATGAGCTGGATTATGCGATCGCCGCGGTTCTTGCGCTCGACTATGTTGCGCGTCTGATCGCCGAAAGACGGCGGACCAAATACCTCTTCAGCTTCACATCGCTTGCTGATCTTGTGGTGATCGTCTCTCTGGTCGCTCCGGCCTTCTTCGAGAATTTCGCCTTCCTGCGCGTTGTGCGCATGCTGCGGCTGATGCGCTCCTATCACCTGCTGAAGGAGCTGCGTCAGGCGTCGAAATGGTTCCGCCGCAACGAGGAGATTTTTCAGTCGGGCATCAACCTGATCGTCTTCATTTTTGTCGTGACGGCCCTCGTCTTCGTGGTCGAGAACGACCGCAACGCCAACATCAACAATTATCTCGACGCGCTCTATTTCACCGTAACCACGCTGACGACAACCGGCTTCGGCGACATCACCATGACCGACAGCGTCGGCCGGCTGATGACGGTGGTGATCATGATCTTCGGCGTCGCCCTGTTCCTGCGACTGGTGCAGACGATCTTCCGCCCGGCAAAGGTCAATCTGTCGTGCCCCGATTGCGGTCTCAACAGGCACGATCCGGATGCGGTGCACTGCAAGCATTGTGGCCGGGTTCTCAATATTCCGACTGAAGGCACATGGGACTAGCCACCTTGCAGGCCTGAAGCCCTCTCGCCGATTTGTGAAGACGAACCGCTGGACAAAAGCCGTCCGGAAGCCATCCTTACCGGCGGAGCGGGGCAATGGTTTTTACCGTGCAAGGAGCACTTCATGTCATTGGCGACAGTTACCGGTTTTTCCAGACGCTTCGGCCTGCTGGCGGGCATCGTGGTTCTGGCTCTGGGCGCGTTCGGCGCACCATCGCAGGCGGCAGGCACCGCGGCCTGCGGCGAGGAAAAACCCTGCGACGTCACGAACGGCGAATATTTCATCCACCTGCCGGAGAACCGGCCGGCCGACAAGCCTCTGGGTGCAATCTTCTTCCTGCATGGCCATCGCGGCAAGGCGATCAACGAAATCCGCAACCAGAGCTTCCGCAAGATGGCGGACGATCTGGGTGTTGCCTTCGTTGCGGTTCAGGGCATGAACGGCACCTGGTCTTTCCCGACAGCGCCGCGCAACCTGCGGAACGAACCGGCGTTCTTCGACAGCGTCCTTCAGGATCTGTCCGACCGCTTCGGCATCGACCGAAGCCGCACCATGCTGTCCGGCTTTTCCTCCGGCGGTTTCATGACCTGGTACATGGCCTGCGAGGATTCCGGCATGTTTGCAGGATATGCGCCGATCGCGGGCGCCTTCTGGGAACCTTTGCCGCAGTCCTGCGTGACGGAGACCCCCTATCTCTTCCACGTGCATGGCACCTCAGACACCGTTGTGCCGCTCGAGGGACGCTGGCTTGGCGGGGGCAAGTGGAAACAGGGGGACGTTTTCAAGAGTTTCGACGTCTGGCGCCGCAAGGACGGTCTCTCTGAAACCGCGCCGAAGACCCATACCGAAGGCAACCTCACCTGTGAAACCTGGCAGCCGAAACACGGCTTCCTGGAGCTCTGCCTCCACGACGGTGGCCACAGCGTGAGCGCCAGCTGGATCAAACGCGCCTGGAACGAGCTTGCCGAGATGAAGGGCTGGACGACCTAGGCAAGAACGAGGCGTGCGCTGAGCCCAGTTGGATTTCAAGGCATGACGATGTGGATGAGGGCACCAAAGATGGTTGGATATTCATAGAGTTGGAAACTGACCTGCCGCAAGAAAACCCTCTCCGTCGTCCTCCCGGGCGAGCACCGCGAGTCCCGGGGCCTACTCGTTTCCAAGACATCAATTGTCTCGCAACCGCTTCTCCTGGCACTTAGGTGCGTTGATCCCGACACTCCCTTTGCCCGGTCTGGGCCATTCCTCTGCCTGCCAGACGTTCTTTTCCGAACGCCCCTCCTTCCCGTTTTCTAACGAGAAAGTGAGGCGGCTTGTCCGGGGGGCTGATGCTGGCTTGTTGACGGCGCCCATCAGCCTGTGGCCTTTACCGGGAAACGTCATTTTGAAGGTGAGCCTTGTCCCAGCCGTCTCCTGCCGCATCCGGCGCCTTGTCCGGCCTTGTTGTCCTCGACCTTTCCCGCATTCTCGCCGGACCGACCTGCACCCAGATCCTGGGCGATCTCGGTGCGGAGGTGATCAAGATCGAACGGCCGGGCCGGGGGGACGACACGCGCGGTTGGGGACCGCCCTTCCTGAAAGATGGTGAGGGCAGGGAGACCGGCGAAAGCGCCTACTACCTTTCCTCCAATCGCAACAAGGCGTCCGTCGCCATTGATCTCGCCAGCCCCGAAGGGCAGCAGCTGATTGCCGATCTGGCGGCAAAGGCCGACATCCTGGTGGAGAACTTCAAGGTCGGTGACCTGAAGCGACGTGGGCTTGACTATGACACGCTGAAGGTCCGCAACCCGCGCCTGATATACTGTTCCATAACCGGCTTCGGACAAACCGGCCCCTACGCGCAGCGGGCAGGATATGATTTCCTGATCCAGGGCATGGGCGGGATCATGTCGCTGACGGGCTTTGCGGATGAGGACGGCGGCACGGAAACCAAATGCGGCGTCGGCATCGCCGACGTCATGTGCGGGATGTATGCGACCGTCTCCATCCTCGCTGCACTCAACCACCGCAACAGCACCGGAGAAGGTCAGTCCATCGATATCTCGCTGCTGGATGCTCAGGTCTCCTGGCTGATCAACCAGGGTGTGGCCTATCTTACCTCCGGCAAGGTGCCGGGCCGCCTCGGCAACGGCCATCCCACCATCGTTCCCTACGAGACGTTTCCGGCAAGCGACCAGTCCTTCATTCTGGCGGTTGGCAATGACAGCCAGTTCGGCAAGTTCTGCAAGGTTGCCGGTGCGCCGGAACTGGCCGAAGATCCGCGTTATGCCAGAAATGCCGACCGGGTGCGCAACCGTGCGGAGCTGGTCCCGAAGATCCGGCGTCTGACAATCGAGAAGGCCGCGGCAGAGTGGATAGCCGAGCTTGAAGCTGAAGGCGTTCCCTGCGGCCCGGTGAACGATCTGGAACAGGTTTTTGCCGACCCGCAGGTGCTGGCACGCCAGATGCGGATCACCCTGCCGCATCCACTTGGCGGCGAAGTCGACCTGATCGGCTCGCCCATCAACCTGGAAAAGACGCCGGTTGCCTACCGCAGCGCGCCACCGCTTGTGGGAGCGGATACTGCGGATGTTCTGACCCGGCTGCTCGGACTTGGTACAGACACCCTTTCCGATCTTGCCGGCAGAGGCATTCTCGACCTCGGCCCAACCCCGCCAGACACGGCGACTGAAGGACACAGCAGCAAATGACCACCGGTGCGGATATCATTGCAGGCAAACTTCACGCGGCAGGCTGCCGTCACGCCTTCGGCATTCCGGGCGGCGAGGTGCTTGCCCTCATGCAGGCGCTGGACGAGGCAGGCCTCAACTTCGTGCTGGTGAAGCACGAGAACGCGGGTGGCTTCATGGCCGAAGGCGGCTGGCATGCCGACGGCGCGCCAGGCGTGCTTCTGGCAACGCTCGGGCCGGGAGCGGCCAATGCGGTCAACGTCGTTGCCAATGCCTGGCAGGACCGGGTGCCGCTGATCTTCCTCACCGGGTGTGTCGACCACGGAGAGGCGGAAAGCTACACCCACCAGGTGTTCGATCATCAACAGTTGCTGCGCCCCATCGTCAAGGCCAGCTTCTCTGCTCGCCTGGGGGCGCTGGACGTGATGATGGAAAAGGCACTGGCCATTGCGCTCGACGGCCAGCCTGGCCCGGTGCACATCGACGTACCGATCCGTGTTGCCGAGGGGCACACACAGGAAGCCTGGAGCCGTGTGTTCCAGTCTTCACCGGTCGCAACCGCACCGGTGCCCGGCCCGGATCTCGACACTGCGCTGGACCTTTTCAGAAAGGCCGAACGGCCGATTGCGATCGCCGGTGTCGATGCCGTCAACGAGGCAGCTTCGGCTGCAATTTCCGAATTCTGCGAAGCGTTTCAAATCCCCCTTGTCACCAGCTACAAGGGCAAGGGCCTGCTTGACGAAAACAATCCGCTTGCCCTTGGCGGAGCCGGCCTCTCACCCAAGGCCGATGGCCTGCTGCTGCCGCTCATCAACAAGAGCGACTGCATTTTGCTGCTCGGCTACGACCCCATCGAGATGCGCATCAACTGGCGCAATCCGTGGGATGCCGACGCGCCTGTGGTCGACATCACCCCGGTGCTGCGCACCCATGGCATGCACAGTGTACGGTCAACGCTGCGCAGCGCAGTGCAGCCGGCGCTTGATCTATTGGGCGCCGCGCGCCAGCCGGCAAAGCCCTCCTGGCCGGAAGGAGAGCCCGCCGCCGTCCGGGCCGAGCTGGACAAGGCCTTCGCACCGGAAGCGTCCGGCTGGGGCCCGGGCACGGTCTTCCACACGCTGCGCGCGGCCTTGCCGGCCGACACGGTGGCAACTGCCGACAGCGGTGCTCACCGCATTCTTGTCAGCCAGATCTGGCGCTGTCCGATGCCTCGCCAGATGCTGCAGTCTTCCGCGCTCTGCACCATGGGCTGCGCCGTGCCGCTGGCCATGGGCCACCGCGTGGTTGAAGGGGCATCCCCGGTAATTGCCTTTGTTGGCGACGCAGGTCTGGAAATGTGCCTGGGTGAACTTTCCACCCTGCGTGACCTCAAGATCCCCGTCATCATCTGTGTGCTGGTCGACACAAGCCTGTCGCTGATCGAACTCAAGCAGCGCTCCAGCCAACGCCCGAATGTGGGGGTCGATTTCGGCGAAACCGACTTCCCGGCCGTCGCCAGGGCCTATGGCGGCCACGGGGTGTGGGTGGAGGATGCAGAAACTTTGCACCGTGAGGCTGAGGACGCGCTCACCCGCGAAGGTTTCACCCTGCTGGCCTGCCGGATTGAGCGGCGGGCATATGATGGGACGTTTTAGAGAGGGCTAGACCCAGCTGAGTTTTGCGCAATGTCTCTGGACGTCACGATTTGATCAGCCAGCGGAAGGCATCCCGGAGAAAGGCCTGGCCGTTTTCGGACACCGGGGTGCCGTGCGCAATCAGAACCTTCTTGCTGGGCCAGTCCAGAATTTGCCGCACGGCAAACCGGGCGGCATCCCGGTTCGTGAAAGCGAGCCGGAATTTCCGGGGAACGGAAGGCGTTTGCCTTGTCATCAGGTCGAGGCGGGCTACCAGGGCACGCCATCCCTTGAACCAGCCCGGTGAAAACTGCTGCAGCAGATCCGCGAAGATAGCCGTGCCGCTGGCCCGGTGGAACAGTACGGCTTCGCAGGTAATCCGGTTTCCTGGAACCACCACGACATCAATCTCCGCCTGCCAGCCGGGCACCGTGATGCCGGCGAGCTCGCCAGCGAAGACAAGATCAGGTCGCTTTTTTCGCAGACCCGGTGGTGCGAGAATTTCGGCGTCGGGATAGGCCTGCTGCCATTCGGCAAGGAAGGTGTCATGCAGACTGTTCGGCGGAACGATATAGCGGACCGTGCCGAGCGCATCGACGGCAGAACCGAGCTCCGGAGAAAAGGCAACGGGCGACCAGACGACTAACCCTTCGCTGGAAAGGCGGATGATCGCCATGCGCGTGGGATAGTGAAATCCGGCAGCGGCTCTCACTGTCGGGCCTTCCGCAATCCAGATTTCCGGTCCGAATTCCTCGAGCATCGCCTGGCTCCATTATTTACACGAGTATAAAATTACACTAGAGTATAAAAATGACAAGTCTGAAACGCACCGAGCGCTCGCGCGCACTCATTCTCGATGCTGCGGAAATCGCGTTTCGCGAACTTGGGTTCGAAGGGGCTACGGTTCATGTGATTGCCGAGCGCGCAGGGCTGACGCGCAAGACCGTCTATAATCTCTTCGGGTCGAAGGAAGACATTGCTCTCAGCCTCATAGCGCGGGTGGAAGCCCGAGACACAGACTATCGTGACCGCATGGCCGAGGGGCAGCATGCGGTAACGTTGCTCGAAGCGGTGTTGATAGACAGTGCCCATTGGTGCATGGCCAACCCCGCAGTGGCGCGGCTTGCACTGGTGCCGGTTCAAAGACCTTCCCTCGAGCCACCGTCAGACCGCCCCTCGTTTCAGGGGCTCGTGCGGGACATCCTGGCTCTCGGCCAGGCCCAGGGGTTGATCCGCAAGGATGAAGGACCGGAATTCATGGCCCTGATCGTGCTGGGTGTCTATGGACAAGCCATGCTGAACGGTTTGCAGGCTGGCGTGGTTCCAGAGGCAGACATTCGCAAGATTGTGCGTCTTGTGGTGGAAGGCATTGGCGGAATGACTGCCTGATGCATCCATGTGTAGCGACGCTGCCATTATTACCTAGTTCGCCAGCCTTCAAGACGTTTTGAATTTTAATCAGTCTGGCAAGAAACCCTTAACCATCGAGCCTGAAACCGCCTGCCAAGCATTGTTACCCACTATCGGTGGTCGTGGGTGTCACACAATTTCCCCTATTCGCTGTGTCTGATTCACTTTCTGTGGGATGAGGAGTGATTGATGACGGAGAAGCGTGCCAGAACTGGCTACCCCTCTTTGGTGGTGGCCATATGTGGTTTTGTTGCACTTGGAGGTGTGATCGCGGTCCTCAGTGCCTGGTCTTTCGTCGGCCAGCGGCTGAAGGAAAGCCGCGACGCTGCACTTGCGGAAGCCGTCTCGGTCAGGGCCAGGGGTGTAGGGCTGGATTTTGCCCGGGAACTTCACCAGGATTGGCGCAATCTTCGGCTTGTTGCGGTTGAGATGACAGGGCGCGGCGAGCCTGCCGTCAGAACAGCATTGGATCTGATCGTCGCCGAAAAGGAGCGTATCTCCTGGGCCGGTCTTGCGTCGGTCGATGGAAAGGTCCTGACGGCCTCATCCGGCATGCTGGAAGGGGCTGATGTTTCCTCGCGCCCCTGGTTCACGAATGGACTTGGAGGAGATTTCGCCGGGGATGTTCATCCAGCCGTTCTTCTGGCGGAGCTGCTGCCACCCATTGGAAACGAGCCGAGGCGCTTTCTCGATATGGCAACGCCTGTAACGGATGAATTCGGGTCGGTCGAAGGGGTGTTGGCCTTCCATATCAATCACCACTGGGTCGAGCAGTATCTGTCTGAAACCGCCCATTCCATGGGGCTGGATGTCTATGTGATCGACCGGACAGGGAACATTGTTGCACGAACAGATGGCCTTTCCGAGCCGATCGACAAGCTGCAGAGTTTTCGGTCCGCAATGACCGGTGCCCGGCAAACCGGGGTGGAGAAATGGCCGGATGGCGCAACTTACTTCACGACAGTGATCCCGGTGCTCGGCTATGCGGACCTGCCCGCATTCGGCTGGAGCATGATCGCGCGCATCAACAACACTGCGCACCCCATCGGCGAATTTACGAGCCTTTTCATCGTCTACTTCGTGACCCTCGGCATCGTCCTTGCCGCTCTTACGGCCTTGTTCATCCTGATTTTCGTTCGACCTTTTCGCAAACTGGCAAAAACCGCCAGGGCAGTCATGCGCGGTGAGGACATCTATCCCTATGAAGCAAGGACCACGGCGGAAGCGAGCGTCCTGAGCGCGGCTGTTGCGCGGTTACAAAACAAGATGCAGCCGTAAGATCTTGTGCTGTCAGCGTTGTGGCGCTGACAGTCTTTGTGCAAGGTCGCCAAGCAACGCGCGGTAACGCGTTTTGGTTACGCCAGGGGCTTCTCCCGTGGTGTAGAAGCGGCGTAGCAGGGCTTCATGCTGTTCCGGTTGCGGCTCCAGCAGGAGGCGGGCGCCGTCGTCGTCCGGCATCGTCACAATGGCATTGACGATGCCAACACCGTCGATTTCGATCCGGACCGGGGTATCGTCGTGTATGGCCGCACCTCGGATCCTCACGGAGTTCTGCGTCAATCCCACGATCCAGACCCGGGTTCTGCCAGTGTCTGAATGAAGAATGGCTCGTTCGGGTTTGTCCTGGAAATGGATCTCGCGCCTGGGAAGTTCCACGCAGACTATCATCGTCACGCCGAGGACAATCAGGTTGTAGAACGTCCAGAACATGATCACGAGCTTGCCATCGCCCGCGTCATTATACGCAAAGTGGTCGGAGATGATGCCGAGCAGCAAGCCGATAATGGTCAGCAGGAAGAATGCACCGAAGAGGGCAATCAAGCGCCACTGAACGACCACCCGGCTTCTGTCGCCGCCTTTTGCGGTCACCGAGAAGGGATGTCCCTTCGGAAAGAACAGTCCCGTGAAGGCGGCCCTGGTAATCGGCACTGCGCCGAGCAGCTGGCTGATGTCGTTGACGATCGGAACGACCAGGCCTCCGGACACAAAGTTCAAGGTGATCAGGATCCAGAGGTAATAGGTGCCGAAATAGCGCAGCACTTCCTGCAAGGTCGCATCGACGACCATGATGTTGAAGTACCAGTAGAGCAGCGGGTAGACGAGGATTGCGATCCGGAACGGAAAGTTCGTCGTCCAGTAAAGCACGCTGTCGATCACGCTCCATCGGTCGGCAAGCCCCAAGCGATTGTCGGAAAAGGGGCCGAACCGGCTGCGGGCGATCTGCATCATGCCGAGACACCATCTGGCGCGCTGGCTGATGTATTCCTTGAGACCTTCCGGTGCGAGGCCTTCGGAAAGAGCTTCATTCAGGTAGACCGTGTTATAACCGGCGTCCTTCAGGCAAAGCGTCAGAAGGAAATCTTCGGTGATGCTTTCCGTCGAAAACCATCCGATCTTCTGAAGCGCGGTCCAGCGGATGACGGAAGAGGTTCCGCAACAAAAGGCAATGCCCCAGGCATCGCGCGACGGCTGCAGGTAGTCGAAGAAAAAGCGCTGTTCGTCCGGATAGGACCGGCTGAGGCCGAGATTGTGCTGGATCGGATCCGAGTTGAAGAAATGTTGCGGCGTTTGAACCAGTCCAACCTTTTCATCCTTGAGAAGAGCGACCGTTCTTTTCAGGAAATTGCTGTGTGGAACGAAGTCTGCATCGAGGACGGCAATGAAGCTGGGCGCTGTATCTTCTTCGGCCATTTGGCGAAGCGCATGGTTCATGTTGCCTGCCTTGGCCCCCGTGTTTTCGGGCCGGCTGACATATGTAACCCCTTGCGTAACACAGTAGTCCTTCAGCCAGTCGCGCCTGCTGTCATCAAGCACATGGACGCTGAAGTCCGGATAATCGAGGGCAAGTGCTCCAACGATCGTCCGTTCCAGAACGTCCCGCTCTTCGTTGTAGGTGGGAATGAGAACCGCCACCTTTGGAGCGGGCTCCGGTTCCCACCAGTCTTGCTGTCGGTCCGCCTCCTGCTTGCGGTCGCGGTGCCTCGACAGGATGAGAAACGCACTCAGCGAAGACAGGCACGCTGCGCATTCGATCGCGAAGAAGGACCAGCTTGCGAGGCAGTCGAAGGTCAGATCCAGCGGTGCAAGCGTGTAGGCGGCGCGCCAATACAGATATCGCGCTGTCAGTACGGCGCAGACTGTAAAGAGCAGGGCTCTGTGCCAGGTTTTTTCCCGGGACAGAAGCAAAGGAACAAGCATTCCAAGCGCCAGCACCAGGTTGAGCTGCACGATACTGGAAACGGTGTCGCTTAGGTAAAGGACCGGAAACATCTCAGAGCCAGAGCGTGCGCAGGAAATCGAGAGGTCTTGCTTCGAAGAAAACCCGGCCCGTTCTCCCGATCGCACAGGCGAGTGCCGGATCTTCGCGGATTGCGGGTACGACAAGCGTCACGTCGAAGCGCTGCAGGTGTCTTTCGCTGGGCGCAACGGCAAGGTTTCGGTAAATCGTCTCTGCCCCGGAACCGGCCAGACGCGTGATCGTACCCTCCAGAACCTTCTGGTCGTTGCTCACGCGAAACTTGGCAAGGTCTCCGATCTTGAGGCGGTTATAGACGGATTCCGCGACACTCAAGGTGATGATCGTGGAGGTGCAATTCACCAGGCGCATCAATGGCTCGCCTCGTTCAACCGTCTCGCCGTTTGCCGTCAGCACTTCCCAAACGGTTCCGTCGACGTTCGAAATGAGTTTCGAGGAGGCTAGCCGGTTCACTCTCAGCCGCTCGACATTGATGCGATTGTCCAACGCCTTTGCCTTTTCCTTTTCCGCATTGAGCAAGGCCTGGTTTTCGGACTGGTCCAGTGTCAGTTCCGAAATGCGTTGTTCGGAGTAAGGGGCATCATTGTAACCATCGCCCAGAAACGTTCCGTCTTGAGCCGCCTGCAGTTCGATCTCGACAACGGCCGCCCGCTGGCGCGCACTTTCCAGATCCTGCGCTGCAACCCTTTGCGTCGCTCTGATCCGTTCGAAGGAGGCCGAAGCCTCCAGGCCGCGATCTGTCAGCTGTTTGGAGCGCTGGAAAGCTGCCTCCGCCTCATCCCCCCTGGCTTCGGCGGCACCGATTTCGAAGGTCAAGGCACGCAGCTCCGCTTGAAGCTGCAGGATCCGCTGCTGCTGATAGCGCTCCGATCTCGCCTGCAAATCGCTGACGGACTGTTCGATCGCGGCTATCACGCTCGACAGTCGGTCGACCTCGGCTGAAGCAAACGCCTTTTCGCGGATCATGTCGTTGAGGTAGATGTTGTCGACAAGGGGATCATCGATCGACCCCAGTTGTTCGCCCTCTGCAACAGACGATCCGAGCAGCCGGTGCTCCAGCGTCAGTTGTCCGGCTGTCGGCGCCCGTACCGTTGTGAGCCTTGCATTGATAACCGCATCTGCGCTGGTGCCTGACAACTGCTCCCCTGCAATCACAAACCCGGCGGCGACGATGACCAGGCCTGCAAGCAACAATCTCAGAATCCGCATCTGACCTCTCAAATGAGTCTGTCGAGAATGAATGCCCCCAGCGCAAACTCCCGTATCGCGTGAAGCGTGTAAAGGGAGCTTCTTTGCATTAGTTAATATCCCGGGCCTGTGGAAAGAATGCCAATCTATTCAATCGACAAGGAGACTTAGGCGAATTCGATCAAAGGTTGTGGAGGGAGGGAAATCGAAGCACTCCTGCATCCCGTGGCGCAGGGGCGAGGCGCGTCCTGATCCCGAAGGACAGTTTCGCAGATCCTTCAAGCCGACCTGACTTCACAGGTTTTCTGGCAATTGCAGCGGTTTAAGACGCAGGGCAGTTCAAGCGTCAATTCATTGAGTATCGACTTCTTGTAATCAGCCCGCCCGTGCGGCGTTCCAATCCGCAAGGTGCCGCAGGATTGGCACCAGGGCGAGGCCATCGCGTGTCAATGAATAGCCGGTTGCAACATGTGCCGATCGGGACACCAACCCATCTTTTTCAAGTTCGCGCATCGCTCGAACGAGCACACGACGGCTTGCAAATTCAAGGCGGCGCTGAATGTCCGGTAGGCCGCTATCCTTCTCGGACAGCACAATCAGGATCGACGCTTTCCACTGTCCGCTCACGGTCTGGAGGCCGGCTGCAAGATCACACCATCCGTGGAGGTTCCCTCGGTTTCGCTCCTGGATCGTCGACCAGGTCCGGCGGGCTGTGTCAAAATTGTCAGACTGGTCCATGCGCGGGAAACTCCGATAGGTGTCTCCCGAAACATGGAGACCACGCGATGTCAGTACAAGTTTTCACCGGATTTCATCACTCTGCGATCCGCTCCCCGGACCTTCAGCGTTCCGTTTCCTTTTATGAGGAAATCGGTTTCCATCAGGTGCACGACTGGAGACTGCCGAGCTATGGCATCGATCGCGCGATAATGATGCAGGCACCCGACAGGAAAAGCTGGATCGAATTGTTCGACCTGAAGGCCGAGATCCCGATGCAAGGTGTTGGTGCGCAACAGGGGCAAAAGGTTTCGACAGGTGCGCTCGCACACCTCTGCTTGAGCGTGACGGATCTTGATCAGGCTTGCGTGCGGATTGTCGAAGCCGGTGCGAGGCATCTGTACGGTCCGGAAGCACTGACACTGGGCCAACCCGAAGTGCGGGTTCGCAACGCAATCTTTGAAGGGCCGGCTGGCGAGATCATCGAACTCTTGCAGCCGGTCCGCTTCCCTGGCGACCAGCCGGCCTAGGGAAAATCAGAAATTTCCACGACAGCATTTTGCCCCGCGCGTGTGGACAGCGGGTCCGCCGCAGTTGACCCCCATGATGGTTCCGGCAATCCTTCATCCTGACGCGGGGATTTTCGCTGCGGTGAGGGGGAGATGTGCATGAGCCGGGAACGCATCACGGAAACAATCGCCTGGCAGTCGGCCGATCCGCATCTGACCGGCAATTTTGCGCCAATCGGCAGCGAGATCGATGCGGAGGGGCTGGAAGTGATCTCCGGGCGCATTCCGGAAGATCTGCTGGGAACATATATCCGCAACGGCCCCAACCCTCGCTATGAGCCCGTCTCCTACAATTATCCGCTGGAAGGCGACGGCATGTTGCACGCGATCCGCTTTGAAGGCGGAAAGGCGAGCTACCGCAATCGCTATGTGCGCACCCGCGGTTTCGAGATCGAGCATCAGGCAGGTCACGCGGTCTTCGGCGGCGTGATGACGCCGCGCCCTGTTGATCCTGCCTTGCTGGGGCCGGAGGACGATCCGGACAATCCTTTCAAGGCGTCCGCCTTCATTGGCGTGATGCAGCACGGCGGCCAGTTGCTCGCCCTTGGCGAGTGCGAACCGGCCTGGGAGATCGGCCCGGATCTGGAAACGCGCGGCCCCTGGACGGCAGGCACCGATGCGCCGATCCTTATGGGGGCACACAACAGGGTTCATCCGGTTACCGGCGATCTCTATGCCCTCAGTTACGACTTCGCCTCGCCCACGGTCACGCTGCATCACGTTGGCCGCGACGGCAAGCTGCGCCGAAGCTTCGACATTACCCTGGCAGCACCGAGCATGATCCACGACTTCGTGCTGACCGAGCGCCATCTGGTGCTGCTGATCGGCCCGCTGGTTTTCGACATGGAAGCGATGATGTCCGGCGGATCCATGCTGCAATGGAAGCCGGAGATGGGAACGCGCATTGCCGTGCAACCGCTGGATGGTGGTGCTGTGACCTGGTACGAGGCCGAGCCGTTTTTCGTCTTCCACTTTGCCAACGGTTTCGAGCGCGGCAGCGACATCGTCATCGACTATGTGCGTCACCAGAAACTCTATCTTGGGTATGGCGAACCCAACACCCAGCCGCCGACACTTCAGCGCCTGGTGCTGGACACGGGAACGGGCCGGGTGCGTGAGCAGGCCTGGTTCGACAAGGTGGCGGAGTTCCCGAGGATCGATGACCGCAGGAATGCGCTTGCTGCACGCTATGTCTATTCCCCGACCCTGACCGACACGTTAACCGGCGGAAACGGCGCATCAGCGACATTCAACTGCCTGTTGCGGATCGATACGGAAACCGGGGACGTCAGCGCTCATGACTTCGGCAACCGCATTGCCGGTGAAGCTGTGTTCATTCCGCGTGGTGAGGCCGAAACCGCCGGCTGGCTGGCAACCTATCTCTATGATCCCGAAACGCAGACGAGTGAATTCGTGCTCCTGGACGCTGACGGGGTCGGCGATGAACCGGTCGTCCGACTGCGTTTGCCACAACGGGTGCCGCAGGGCCTGCACGGAACCTGGGTCCCGG
The DNA here is from genome assembly GCF_017743835.1 of Labrenzia sp. R5_0. Lineage (NCBI taxonomy): Bacteria > Pseudomonadati > Pseudomonadota > Alphaproteobacteria > Hyphomicrobiales > Stappiaceae > Labrenzia > Labrenzia sp. R5_0. The sequence continues at coordinate 580,466 of NZ_JAGHRK010000003.1, forward strand.
GCTAGGCGCGCGCGTCGAGGCCTGTTAATCCCGCCCCTTGTCCCAGGCCTTGAGCTGGTCTACGGCCCGTTTGGGGCCAAGGGTCAAGCGGTAGAAGTCGAAAAGACCCGGACGCACCGAGGCGAAAAAGTAATTGAAGTGAAGCGCAAAGAAGCGAAAGCGCAGGTAGCGGAACCTCTTTGCGGTCATTCGGTCTGGAATGCACACGCTGTACCTTCTGGGTTCCGGCAATGTCTCGCCCGATTTGTTCTGCTGCGCATAACGCGCCACGGGCGTGGTGCGGCCACCGCAGAGCGGGTCATGCGGACCGTAAAGATCTGTCCAGTCGACACCGGACCGTGCCACCGCCGTCATGGCATCACCAAAGCCGTCTTGCGCCCCGAACCCGCCGAGGCAATCGAACGCCGGTCCCATCGTGACAAAAGAGAAGCCGCCTGGGCGTCGAACGATGTCCGGCTGCCGGCGCAGGACAGCTGCAAGAATGTAGATCGCCACGAACGTTCCACAGCTGTGCGACACGAACACCAGGTCGGTATCTTCGTCCGCTTCTGCGGCCGCGGCAACGATGAGGTCGGCGCTTTCTTCGATACGGGCGAGCATTTCGGGGTGGTTGTTCCGGGCAAGCCGGGCCATGAAGTGCCAGCTGTTGACCAGGTACCGGAAGTAGGACTTGGGTTCCAGCCAGGTCATGAGGAGGTAAACCGCGAGCATCCACGCCGCGCTGCCTCCCAGCAACACGGACCAGGCGATTTCTTCGGCATGGCCTTGCCGAACCGCCGCGCCCACATTGCGCAGAATGACCGGTGCCAGAAGAATGGGTGGCAGCAGGCTGGCAAGGAAATAGAGAAGAAGTCCAACGGGGGGATAAAGACAGAAGACCCCATGTGCCCAGTTGCTTTTCAATGCAGCCCGATATCCGCCCGCCTGGGCGATCATCATGAAGGACCGGATGGCATCTGCAATCGTGCGTGGCCAGGAGCGTCGAAAATCGGCCTTGATGACGTCCCGCCAGCCAAGCTGCACAAACGTTGTCTCGACACGGCTGTCCGGCCAGTCGACATGCCCGCTCCAACTGGCCGTGGTGCCGCCAGGATCAAGACCTTCGCTGAGCTGGGAAAGGGCACCGTTCACCTTCCGGATCTTCAGGAAGGTTTCGAACTCCTTGCGGAGCAACGGGAAGCAGTAGCGGGCCGGACGCAAATCATAGCCAGGAAAATAGATCACCAGTCGGTTCAGGCGGTTCTTTATTTTTCTCTCCTGACAATACTGCTCGTTTAGCCGGTCTTTGCGAGCCGGCTATTATTCTTGTTCGGACAGGCTCCATCGACTTCCCCAGCCTGCGGATCCAGCATGCACCAAACGACATGGAGGCGGCACCTGGCAAGGTCTGTTCCCCTCTTTGCCCACTGGACTTTCGTTTCGCCGTCATTATGCTGCACCTGCGAAAAGAAACCCCGGGCGGGAAACGGGGTCGCGGGAGGATGAAACAGATGATCATCTGCCGGACGAAGGCGGAGATGCGCGAAGCCGTGCGAGGCTGGAAACGCGCGGGTGAAACCGTCGGGGTGGTGCCGACAATGGGCTATCTGCATGAGGGCCATCTCGGCCTCGTGCGCATGGCGCGGCAAAAGGCAGACCGCGTGGTTGCCACCATTTTCGTCAACCCCACCCAGTTTGGCGCCAATGAGGATCTGTCGACCTATCCGCGTGATGAAGCGCGTGATCTGGCGCTTCTGGAGGCGGAAGGCACCGACGCCGTGTTTCTGCCGAGCGTTGAGGAAATGTACGGCGCCGGCGGAGATACCTTCGTCGAGGTTCCGGGCCTCTCCGCCATTTTGCAGGGCGCTCTCAGGCCCGGTCATTTCCGGGGTGTCTCTACGGTCGTCACCAAGCTCTTCAACATTGTCACGCCGGATTTCGCCGTTTTCGGCGAGAAGGACTATCAGCAGCTCACCTTGATCCGGCAGATGGTCCGTGATCTCGACATGCCGCTGGAAATCGTGCCGCACAAGACGGTGCGTGAGGCAGATGGGCTCGCGATGTCGTCACGCAACGTTCGCCTGACGGCGGCGCACCGGGCCGACGCTGTTCAACTCAGCCGGTCGCTCAGCGTTGCGGAGGAACTCGCGAAATCGGCCCCGGCAATTTCGGTGCTGGAAGCTGCTGTCCGCAAAAGCCTTGGGGAAGCGCCCTCGGGAAAGGTGGAAAGCGTCGACATTCGCGATGCGGAAACCCTTGAAGAGCTATCCGGCATGCTTGACCGCCCGGCCGTGGTGCTGCTGGCCGTGCGCTTCGGCACCGTTCTCCTGATCGACCAGCGGGTGATTGCACCCGCCGCCTGATAATCCGTCTCAAGCCCCTTATCGAAAGGACGCCGCATGAGCACCCAAAAACCTGTTCGCCGCATCACTGCTCCGCAGATCACCCGCCGCAAGGGCGGAGACCCCATCGTCTCGCTGACCTCCTATCACGCGCATACGGCGGCCATCGTCGACAAATACGCCGATTTCATCCTGGTGGGCGACAGCCTCGGCATGGTCATGCACGGCATGGAATCCACCGTCGGTGTCTCGCTGGAACTGATGATCATGCATGGCAAGGCCGTGGTGCGCGGCACCAGCCGGGCGCTGGTAGTGGTCGATATGCCGTTTGGCACCTATGAGGAAAGCCCATCGGTGGCCTTCCGCAACGCTGCCCGCGTGATGAAGGAAACCCAGTGCGGGGCCGTAAAGCTTGAAGGCGGCGCCCGCATGGCCGAAACCATCCGCTTCCTGAGCGAGCGGGGCATTCCGGTGATGGCCCACATCGGTCTGACGCCGCAATCGGTCAACGTCATGGGCGGTTTCAAGACGCAAGGGCGCGACGAGGACAGCTGGGCCAGCCACGAGGAAGATGCAAGAGCCGTTGCCGAGGCGGGGGCTTTCGCGCTGGTTCTGGAAGGTATGGTCGAGCCGCTGGCGGCGAGGATCACCAAACAGATCGCGATACCGACCATCGGCATCGGAGCGTCCGCGGAGTGCGACGGTCAGATCCTGGTGCTGGAGGACATGCTCGGCCTTAATCCGACGCCCCCGAAATTCGTCAAGGTCTATGGCAATCTCGGTGGCCAGATCGAGGCAGCGGTGAAAGCCTATTCGGAAGAGGTCAAGGACCGCAGCTTCCCCGGTGAGAGCGAGGTTTACCGGTAGAGGCCAGTTTCTCACCTCTCGGCTTGTCATCCCGGTCACAGTGAAACGGAGATTCGGGATCGTGGCGCCCGTGCCTTGTCTTGTGAACGCGTGCCCGTGTCGTCCGCCGGTGGCTCTCCGATCCTGGCTCGGGCTGACACTTGGCTGGGATGACGATGGAAAGGTTTGTTTTCCGGCGCTATCCGATGGAATGAAATTAACGCCCGATTTCCGGCTGCAATGAATTCTCGCCGGGCGTAAGGTCGGGTCATGCTTATGACCCGACCCAGTTTCGACACGCTCTACGAAGCGCTTCTGAACCGTGATCCCTCCTACGACGGGCGTGTTTTTGTCTGTGTAGCTTCTACCGGAATTTTCTGCCGGCTGACCTGCCCGGCGCGCAAGCCGAAGCGGGAGAACTGCACCTTCCATGACACCGTGTCCGAATGTTTTGACGCCGGCTTCCGCCCTTGCAAGCGCTGCCGTCCAACCACGCCGGAGGCCACTGCCGACCCGGTGGTGAAGCCGTTGATCGAGGCACTGGAAAAGCGTCCATCCTACCGCTGGGGTGAACCGGATCTCGTGCGCATGGGGTTCGACCCTTCAACGGTGCGCCGGGCCTTCAAGCGGCATTTCGGCATGACCTTTCTGGAAATGGCGCGCCAGCGGCGCCTGCAGGAAGGGTTCTCGACGCTAGCCGACGGCGGCAAGGTGATCGATGCGCAGATCACGGCCGGGTTCGACTCGCCGAGCGCGTTTCGCGAAGCCTTCGCCAGGATTCTCGGCCAGTCTCCCGGGGTCTTTTCCGCCAAGCCCCTGCTTTTCGCCGACTGGGTGGCATCGCCGCTCGGTCCGCTGATTGCCGTCACCGACAGGACCCAGCTGCATCTGTTGGAATTTCTCGACCGAAAGGCCTTTCCGACAGAGTTCAGGAAGCTGCAGACCTACGCCAAGGGTGAGATCGGCTTTGGGCGAACGGAGGTCACCGACCAGATCCAGGGAGAACTCGATCGTTTCTTTGCCGGAACCGGCGGTCAATTCCAGACAAGGCTTGCCCTTCACGGTTCTGCCTTCACGCGGGATGTCTGGCGCGAACTGCTGACCATTCCGCCTGGCGAGACACGCAGCTATTCCGAACTGGCAAGGGCGCTGGGGAGGCCGGAAGCTGTGCGAGCGGTTGCCCGGGCCAATGGCGCCAACCAACTGGCTCTCGTCGTGCCGTGCCACCGAGTCATCGGGGCGGACGGCTCCCTCACCGGGTATGGTGGGGGGCTCTGGCGCAAGCAACGCCTGATCGAACTGGAGCAGAGCTACCGGCAGACCCCTGCTGCTTGACGGTGCTTGCCTTGCCCTCGTTTTGGTTCGGCGTGTTAGCGGTCGAAGCGGACTGGCACCTGCATGTTCATGCGCGCAACGCGAATATCACCCGGAAACTTTGGCATGGGCGAAGCCCTGCGCACCATGTCGAGCGCGGCCTGGTCCAGCACCGGGTGCCCGGAAGACCGGGTCACGCGAATGCCGGAAACAGCGCCGTTGGATGAAATCGTGAAGCCGACACTCACCGTTCCCTCCAGTCTCTGACGTTTCGCTTCACGGGGATAACGTTTTGCGCGGCGCAGTTTGGCCACCACCTTGCCCTGATAATTGGACGTTGCTTTGGTGCCGCCATCCTTGGTACGGGCATCCGCCCGGCCATTGGTGTTGGATTTCGCGCTCTGGCTGGTGACGCGTTCACCACCCTTTCGGGCGCTGGTTTCCGCACCCTTCCTCTGCGCTTTCACAACCTTCTTGGGTTTTTCCTGCTCTTCGACCTTGGGAGCTTCCGCATTTCGCACTGGCGGCTTGGGCTTGCGGTTCGGTGTCTGCGTGACCTCGGCCAGCGGATCGGCAACTGGCTGTTGCACTTCGGTTTGCGTGTCCACCGGCTGAACTGTTTCAACCGGTGCGGCTGGCTCCACCCGTGCAACTTCGACAGGTTTTTGCTCCGGTGCCGGCTCGACTGGGTCGACCGGCTTGACCGGTTCCGGTGTGACACTGCCCTGCAACGTTTCTGATACCGTCGCCACCTCCGGCGTTGTCGCCGGCGCTTTCACCGGATCCAATGAAGTAACGCCTGCGACCATCGGAACGGACGGAACAGGTTCTGAAGCTGGCGTGTCAGGCACTGCCTCGGCGACGGCCGGGCTTGGCTGCACTTCTACCGGTTTCACCGGCGTGCTGGACCGCACCTCGGGCTTTGCGGTGTTCACCTGTACTTCTTCGATTGGCTTTACGTCCGGCTTCACGTCTTCGACAGGCTGAGGATCGGCTACGGCATCCACTTGTGCTCCGGCTACAAGATCCTCGATGGACCCGATCACCGAAACGCCGCCGCCTTCAGAAGCTGCAATGGAGATCTCATTCGGATCTTTCGCGAAAAAGGCAGCGCCGGTGCCGTGCAGCACCAGAGAAAGGATGGCCCCGGCAGCCAGGAAACGCGCGAAACTCACTTCGAGCCTCTTCTTGTTATGAGCACGATGTCGGTGCGTCCGGCATCCTTCAGCTCGCGTAGCACCTTTTCCAGGGCGTCCGCCTTCAGCGTGCCGTCCGCAGCCACCTTGATCGGACCGTCTGTGCCGCCTGGCTCTTCCTGCTGCGCAAGCCAGTCGGCAACGCCGACTTCGGCCTCTCCGGCAAAGGTGCGGCCTTGCGGGTCAACAATAAGTGCGCCGGTGGACCGGATGGTCTCGTCTTCCAGTATGTTCAGCGGCGGTTCGATTTTCCTGGCATCGTCCCGGGCAACCGACCCTGCAAACAGGAAGAAGATCAGCATCAGGAAAACGACGTTGATCAGCGGAATGGTGTTTTCCGGCGGTTCGCGGCGCTGTGGGGATTTCATGCGCATGAGGTCACCTATTGTCCCGTCACCAGAACGCTCTTCAGCCCGCTTCTGCGAACCTCGGACATGACATCAACCACGTCCTGGACGTTTGCATCCGGGCCGGACCAGATCGCGACGACACTGTTTTCCTTGAGCGCGGAAAACAGTTCCGCCATGTCCGCCTTCATCAGGGGGCGGCCATTCAGGTCCAGCTTTTCCGAGGTGTAAATACGCAGGTAGGCGGGCCTTTGCGCCGCGCCGCCACCTTCAGCACCGCTGGAAATGTCCAGCGACTGGTACCGTGTGAAGCTGGACGCCAGCATGAAGAACAGCAGCAGCAGGAAGATGACGTCGATCAGCGAGGTCAGGCCGACGGGCTTGCGCCGCACTCTTGCTTTAAACTGCATGCCTCGTCTCCGAAGCCTCCAGGGCCACGATCCGGGCCGCACCGCGTTCGGCGATCGCCCCGGTGAAGAACGCCGTGACCAGCGCTTCCATCTCGGATTGCTCCGCCTCGATACGGCTGTCAAACCAGCCGACAATGGCCGACACGGGTATTGCGACCGAAAGGCCGACGGCGGTTGTCAGCAAGGCTACCCAGATTCCACCGGCGAGAACGGAAGGGTCCACCGCCGCGCCGGCGCCCTGCATGGCCTGAAAGGCCTCGATCATGCCGAGTACGGTCCCCAGAAGGCCGATCAGCGGTGCTGTCTGCGCGATCATGTCGAGCGGGCGAAGGTATGCCCTCAGCGTGTTGATCCGCTGGATACAGATCCGCTCGACGTCCTCTTTCAGAAGCTCGGTCCTGGTGTTGCCGCAAGCGCTGCCCTGCACGAGCTTCAGCATGATGTCGGCAACCACGGATTTTCCACCGGCCGCCATCGTTTTCGCTTCCTGAGGCCGGCCGTCCAGCCAAAGGTCCAGCGCCCTGCGGGCAGTACCGAAACGCCCGACACCCAGATACAGGAACTGCAAAAGCTTGGCGGCAATCAGCGCTGCCGCCACCAGGGAAAGGGCAAGCAGGAACAACACCACCGGGCCGCCCTGATCGACGAGGCCGGTCAACGGAGACAGGAAGTGCGGCAGGGCCGCGGTAGGGACATCAGGCATTTTGATCACGCTTGGGTTTTCATCAGAGGATCAGGTCGATTTCCGACCGTGAGTCGATCCGCAGCAGCGGCAGGCAGTCCTGTTGGGCGGTGTCCTGAAGGTCACAGGCGCGCACCTCGTTCACAAGGACGCGAGAGATGCCGGTACAGTCTCCCTTGGCAACGTCATATTGCCGGACACGCGTCTTGCCGGTGGGGAGATCGCCGAAGTCGATAGCCGCATAGCCGGAAACGCCGTCGGACGTGTCGAACATCACCAGGTCGAGGCCAAGGGCGTCTACGGGAGTTGGCAAGGTGTTGCGGATGACGAAGGTCAACCGGCAGGACCCGTCGACCGTCTCCGCATCGTTCAACTGGACGGAGATCGCTTCGCTTGTCTTGGAGGCGGTTTGGGACGCTGCCTGAGACGCCGATTGCGCGTTGGCTGCGGCAGCAAACTGACTGCTCAGCATCAAGGCGAGCGCAACCGCCCGAACCGGCGCCGAAACCAAAGATCTCTTCATCCCTTCGCTCTCCCGTAGCGGCTCGCGGCCTGGTTCCTGATAAGAACCTCGGCCGCGCGCCATTCGAGTTAAAGACTTGTCTCCAGGGCAGCACGTGGGTGGCATCGGCGAAGCCGGATGGGGGTATCAATCCGCGAAAAGGGCTGTCCTGTCGGGACGCACGAAACGCACGATTGGCTTTCAGAACTGCTGGAGATTTTTGAAGGCTGAGGCGGTCTGCGCGATCATCATCAAGACCGTCGCTGCCCTGGCTAATCGATCTTTACACCGAAAGCAGCGGGTGAGGGAACCGGTCCGGATTAAAAAAGTTGAATTTTTAATTCAGAATTTAAACAGGTCACCGGCGATGCCGGGACACAGACCATTTCAGCGCCCGCCAGGCGAGCCCGCAGGCCGCAGACTTGCCGTCCTGAAGTACCTTTCAGAGCACTCGTCAGAAGACAGGTAAGATGAAGGTCATTGGAATGGAGAGCGCTTGTGGGCGCAGCTAAACCCGATCGAAGCACGCAAGCCGCCAGTTCGCTGCTGACCCTTGGCGGATGAGCCGTTGCCAGTCGTCCGTTGCCATCGATCGCCGAAATGACAGAAAGCAAACCAAGTCTGTCTCTGTCGAGAGAAACGGCATTGCGGTAAGCGTCAATTCTCTTCTCGTTATACCCAAATTGAAAGAGAGTGGATTTACAGGTCACATTTAGAGTTTATCTTGCGGCGAACCAAAAATATTCGCCCAAATGGCCTGCGTTCAATCCGGGTCGGTTTCAATGGGCATATCAGCAAAGGGAGCGGCATGCCTCTGATCAATTACGTAACCCGGGTCCAGTTCGGTTTTGGCGAGCTTGCCACGTTGAAAGAGGAACTGGCGCTCGCCGGAATTTCGCGCCCGCTCGTTGTGACGGACAAGGGCGTGCGCGGGCTCGGATTTCTCGACAAGATTGAAGCCGTCCTCGGCAAGGAGCTGGCAGGCGTCTACGACGAGACCCCCGGAAATCCGAATGAGGCGGCCGTTCGTGTCGCGACTGACTTGTTCAAAGAGGTTGAAGCCGACGGAATTATCGCCATTGGTGGCGGATCGGCGATCGATCTTGCAAAGGCGGTTGCCATCCTCGCCGCACATGGTGGCGCCCTGAAGACCTATGCGGTCATCGAGGGTGGCCTGCAAAAAATCACGGCCAAGACCTGGCCGACCATCGCCATTCCGACAACGTCAGGCACAGGTAGCGAAGTTGGACGCGGGGCGATTGTGATACTGGATGATGGCCGAAAAGTCGGCTTGCTGTCTCCATTCCTTGTTCCGAAAGCTGCGATTGTCGATCCGGAATTGACCATGACGCTGCCGCCCGTTTTGACTGCAGCCACTGGAATGGACGCGATCTCGCACTGCATCGAGACCTATCTTGCCCCGTCATTCAATCCGCCGGCAGACGGCATCGCACTTGAAGGACTGCGCCGCGCCTGGGCGAATATCCGCAAGGCGACGGAAACACCGGATGACAAGGACGCCCGCGCCAACATGGCAATCGCCGCAACCATGGGCGCCATGGCCTTCCAAAAAGGGCTGGGCTGTGTGCACAGCCTCAGTCATGCGCTCGGCGGGCTCAATCCGAAACTGCACCACGGCACCTTGAACGCGGTGTTCATGCCTGCGGTTCTGGAATTCAACAAGGCGGCCCCGACATCCGTCAACGAGAACAAGTATGCCCGGATGGCCGATGCCATGGGGCTGGCAACCGGAACGGATATCGGAGCGGCCATCAAGGAGATGACGGCGGCCATCGGGTTGCCCGTCAGCCTGTCGGAGCTGGGTGTTTCCGAAAATCTCTTCGACCGCATCATTCAGGGTGCCTTGGCCGACCACAGCCACAAGACCAACCCCATTGACGCAACCGCCGACGACTATCTCAGGATGCTGCAAGCTTCTTATTGACGGGACCGTCTCTGAAACTCCCTTGAGCGCTCTCCGGACCACAGCACCACCCAGAATCGCCCAGAAACGCGGTGTCGGTATTTATGGAAGCTGGTGGTCCGGAATGCGTCCCCATTTTGGTCGTTCGTCGGCTTTCCGTTTGCTCCCAAAAGCCATCATTCATCGCATACGGATTGACCGTTCATTTCGCGTCGGGTGAAGGTGCTATGGGTAGGACCTTCTAAACCTTACCAGGTGCGCTATTTTCAAAGGCAGGGAGTTACCGACAATGCGCGGATCACATATATTGGTCTGAAGCATGAGCGACCAGAAAGAGACCGGAGACTGATGTGTCACCAAGTAAGGGCCGCGTTGAAAGACTGATTGACAGGATAGGCGCTGAATTTCAGTCTCATCTCATCGACTTGCGGAACACCTCCACAGTCTTTGATATTCAAGACGGCGCCGTTCAAAAGATGATCTCACGCGAAGCGCCATTTGGTGTCATTGGGATCAAGATCCTGGTGCGCAATCCCGGAGACGTAAATCGTCTTTTTGAGCACCAATGGAATTTCAGTATTGGGATCACCGGATGTGAATTCACGCTTTTGGACGTCGATTACCAGAACGACGTTTTGGTTGGTGATGCGAATTCAGCCGAATTCGTTGGGCACGAACACATTGCCTACAAGTCGGTTGAACACATGATTGCCTTTCATGGCGATGAGTTCGGCATAGGAAAGGTCTTCATCGAAAAAATTGGCACTTTCTGCCCCAGCCTGCTTGAAAAGCCACCATTGTTTTTTCGAATGCCGCGCAGGGCAGCACCCGCCTACAGATACACAGAAGCACCCCAGGCCATTCGCGAGGAGGTGGGCCTATCGCTTGATGGCGGCATGCTTCTGATTGAGGCGATGATCAAAGAACATGGGATTGCCCCTTATACGATCCTTCTGTCCTTCCATTCTGACGAAAACTTCTGGCTGGTTGACCTCCCAGAAACGCTTGTCGACCGGTACCAGCACGGCCTCATTGATCCGAGCCTTGGTGAACACCATTCAAATCTTGAGGTTGGGGTATCCATTACAGCGGAAGCCCTGAGGAACAGGGTTCGGCAGAAGCCAAACAGCGCTGAGCGTGATAATGGCGTCTTTTTCTCCATGTCCGGAAGCGGTTCTGCGTCAGGTTATTTGAGCGGACTGAATTGACTTTCCGTTGGCTGGGGTCATCTCTGTTGCAGTGAGAAGGCGCGCAATTCCCGACAACCTATTCTCTGACACGATCTGGACCTTGGCTGCGTGGCGCACCAATGTCCGCTTCGCTTATCGCTGCGGCCATTACCCGACGGTCCGCTGCCGTTCATCGGTGGAACTGCATGCTGCGCGCCGGCCCGCCACACCACCCATCCACTGCTGCGTTATCTACCTCACTTCCAAGGCCCACTTAGGGGACTTGGCTGCCATCTACATTGTCGCGGGCAACGTCTGCTTTCTCACTTCGACGAGGCTTGCTGGAACACCTCGTACTGTGCGTCGAATGCTCGCTTGTAGGCGGGTCGCTCTGCCGCACGCGCGATGTAATCCATAAAGATTGGATACTCTTCCAGTATGCCCGATCCCTCTAACCTGCGGATCGCGTGAACCATAAGGATATCGGCTGCGCTGAAAGGTCCGGCCAACCAGGTCGGCTCTCCCAAGGCGGCGGCGAGTTGATCCAGCCGTGTTCGGATGCGGTCATCGACCATGGCGAACCGTTCCGCTTGCCAACTCTTATCGGCCTCGAAATACTTGACGTAGTCGCGCTCGACGATCGGAGGCTCAACCGTGTTCAGGGCAGCGAACATCCAGCTTATCGCCCGTGCGCGTCCTGCTCCATCGCCGGGCAGCAGGCCAGCGTGACGCTCCGCGATGTGGAACACGATGGCCCCAGATTCGAACAAAGCCACGTCACCGTCTTCATAGGTTGGTATCTGACCGAAGGGCTGGAGGGCGAGGTGCGCTGGCTGCTTCAATTCTTTGAAAGTCACCAGTCGCACATCATAGGACTGGCCGGCTTCCTCAAGCGCCCAACGGACACGCATATCACGCGCAAGGCCGACACCTTTGTCGGGAGATGATTTGAATGCGGTGATGGTGGGCACGGGTTCTCCAACGCGAATTTTGGATGGGTGCGTTTAAGAAAAGTCTCTTACAAAGCTGACTTTGCTGCAAAATGCAGCATTGGTCAAAGCGGGCTCCAGGCAGCCTTTCGCCGTCGTGACGCGCCTATCCCTACCTCGTGGTGCTGGTCGACACAAACGGCCGAATCCGGACATTCACCTTCGATTGGTTCAATGGCGGCTTCGCGGCCCCACATAGGTCGTTTAGTTCCGTATGCAAGTTTCCCTGAAGCAGACATAGGCAGCGCGACTCCTGTCGGGAATTGATTTGAATTCCAGCAGCTAACATTCGATGTCTTTTAAGAGGTAAGCCACTTAGGAAGTGTTGTACCTCGAACCATTGAACAATACGCCGTTCGTGTATTTGAGGCCGCTGTCACAAGCGACTGTAACGACGGTCGCGGTCGGTCCGAGTTCTTTGGCGAGCTCGATTGCTGCCAGCACGTTTATTCCAGTCGACGTTCTCTTCGCTCGCCAGACGCTGACATACAACGCGGGCCTGGCCTCCGGCACGCTGCGTGCGTCTTGGTTGCCACCTACGCCTCAAGCGATAAGCAGCGATGCTTCAGGTTGCAGCGGAAATAGCGAGGCATGAGCATAATTTGGACAGATTGTGGAATGACCGGGCCTGCCATGGCCAGAATGATGGGTTGAGCGATAGGCCAACCTTAAAAACAAAAAATTTCAATGTCTTGGAAAGAGAAATGGCGGACAGAGAGGGATTCGAACCCTCGATACGGTTGCCCGTATACACGCGTTCCAGGCGTGCGCCTTCAACCACTCGGCCACCTGTCCGTCGCAAGCGTCACCCGCTTGAGTGGGGCGCAATATACCCATGGCGCGATCAAGTGCAAGCACTTGAACAAGTTTTTTTTTCGGTGCCTCGCCGCTGTGGATTGTCGAGGGGTTGCGGGGCTCGGACGAGCTGCAAAAAACGGCTGTAACGTGCCATGCAGCCGGCAATGCCTGGGCCGAAAAAATCTTTCCTGTCGTGGCAGTACCAAGGCGGTTTGTCTGCGGCTGGAGGCTGGCCGGGCGCATGTATGGCCGCGCAGAATCAGCGTCTGGTGTTTTCGAAGGTCGAGAGACGTCTCGCAGGCAAGGTCATGGCACGGATTAGTCTCTGTGCGGGAAGATAACCTCGCTTGGGGTTCGGCGTTGCGATAGGCCGGGGAGACGAGGCGGCCACGGTGTGACACAGGTCTGAGCAGGCGGCTTTGTGCTTGCGTATTGGGGAAATGCTGCACTGCAACTAACGCGCTGCCTGAATTTATTTCGAAGCATTTGAAACGAAAACACTTGCGAAAGCCGGGAACCAAAGTCACAAGAATGTGTTGAATATCAAATCTTGTTCCTGCGCGGGGTGATATTACCCTAAAGGAATGCTCAACATCCGGCGGCTAATATTTGAAGGCCTGACTGGAGCGAGCGCTCCGTTTAATATTTTGGCAAAGCTGAAAGCAAAGCGATGATCAGTGTTTTGAAGTTTTTATTCCGCATCCTCGGCTACGGCTTTGTCGCCGTCGCGATTATTGCCGGCATTTCCGATGCAAGTTCTTCCATTGCCCTGTCCGAAATCCGTCTGGCCCAGCTTGGCCAGGTCTGGCAGAACCTGTCGCCTGCCTCTCTCGAAATGGCGGAAGCCCACATCGTGGCGTCTTTCGACCCGACGGTCTGGCAGACCCTGAAAGAGACTGTCCTGACCTGGCCGGTCTGGGCGGTCTTCGCTCCGATCGGCCTGGCGCTGCTTTGGCTGGGAGCCAAGCGCCGCAGCCAGCGTGCGCTTTACGCCTGACGCGGTTTCTTGCAGCACCAGACGAGGTGTCGCAAAACGGCAGTTTCCGCTCACACGCGAACACCGTTGCGTGACGGGCCTCTTGGAAAGCGGGCGCAGCTGCGCCACATTAGCTCCTGAAATAAGCCGACTGCTTCTCGGGAACCTCGAGAGGCCTTGTCGGCATGTGTGGGAGAAAGCCATGTCGTTCATGACGATGCTGACCAAGAAATTTTCGCTGCCGGCCAAGGACGAGGCCCTGCCGGGGCGTTCCGAGGCGATCCGGCCGGCCGAGCCGCATTTCGTCAACGGACGGCCGCTCGCAGGCCCCTATCCGGACAAAATGAAAACCCTTGTGGTCGGAATGGGCTGCTTCTGGGGCGCTGAACGCCTGTTCTGGCAGCTGCCCGGTGTCTATGTCACCGCGGTCGGCTACGCGGGTGGATATACGCCTAACCCGACCTACCATGAAACCTGCACCGGGCGCACGGGCCACACGGAAGTGGTCCTGGTCGTTTATGACCCGGCAGAGATTTCCCTCGGAGATCTTCTGAAGGTCTTCTGGGAAAATCACGACCCGACCCAGGGCATGCGCCAGGGCAATGATACCGGTACCCAGTATCGCTCGGCCGTCTACGTGAGCGAAGGCGACGACCTTGCCGGTGCCGAACAGTCGAGGCAAGCCTATCAGGCTGCCCTGAAGGCCGGTGGCGTGGCAAGCTCCATCACGACGGAAATCCGGGAGCTGGATACCTTCTATTTCGCCGAGGATTACCATCAGCAGTATCTGGCCAAGAACCCGGCCGGCTATTGCGGGATCGGCGGCACGGGCATCTCGTGCCCGGTCGGGCTGGGCCAGACCGCCTGAAGGCTGTCCGATCGCTAGCTTGGTTCCGGTTGAATTCAAGACGGGGCAGTGCCAGTGACGGCGCTGCCCCGTCTTTTTGCATTCTCCGGCGCCTGAAGCCGGCAGTGTTTCAACCGTTTCCCTGCCGAGGTTGGCCATATTGAAAGTCAGCTGGCGCGGGTCAAGAAAGTCAGGATCTAAATAAGTACAATTTCGTACATAGCTTATATCTTTCAATACTCTAGGGAAGTTTCAGGCTTTTTTAAATTTGCGCTGCGAGGATTGACCTGACGCATGGGCGTTTAAGGATCGACTTCGTGAGCCGTTCGGCAAAAATTTTTGCAACCGGATACTTCCTGGCCAGCTGCCTGTTGATGCTGGTCGGCTCGTTGATGCCAGCGCGCGAAGGGCCGGTCGCGGTATTCGCATGGCCCTGGGGTGAAAGCGCGGTCAGTGTCATCGCCAGATCGGGTGGCCCGGTACTGTTCGTCGGGGACAGAAGCTGGGTGGCGCTCACCGAAGCCGGTGAACAACAGTCCATCGCAAATCTTTACCGGTCAGGCGCCGGTTTTGTGGCGTCTTCCTTCATCGCGCAAGCCTGTGCGCGATTGAGCGGTGTCTCCCTGGAGCAGTTGAAATGAACGGTGTGGAAATGTCTCAAGCGGATCAGATGTCGGGTCAGCTTTCCGGTCTGGACCAGTTCCGGCAGAAGTTTGCGCGGATGCTGATCCATTTTATTTGGGTGAATGTCTTCCTGGTCATGGGAACGGCCTGGTGGGTAGGCTATGTTTCGCTCGTGGCGGTTTGCGGGGCAGCCTTGCTCCTGGGTGTTGCGGCCACCGGTACATGGATCAAGTTCGGAGCCGGCGTCGAAACGCGTCTTGCCACCTCCATGTCCCTTGCCGGGCTGGTTGCCCTGTTCGTGGCCGCTCTGGCGACGCCGGATGGCCAGATCACCTATCAGCTCGACGCGCATATGTATTTCTTCGCCGTTCTGGCGATCCTGGCCAGCTGGGTCGACTGGCGGGCGCTGGTTGCCTATGCAGCCGTCGTCGCCGTGCACCACCTTGTCCTGAATTTCGCCATGCCCTGGGCCGTTTTCCCCGGTGGGGCGGATTTCAGCCGCGTGGTCTTTCATGCGCTTGTCGTGGTTGCGGAAGTCGGCGCACTCTGGTGGATGACCGACAGCCTGGCACGAGCGTTCGCCGCTTCCGACAAGGCACGCGAGGAGGCCGAGGCCGCTCGCGCCCAGGCAATGGTGCTGCAGCACCGGACCGCTGAAAATGACGAGATGGAGCGCGCCAAGCAGAAGGTCATCAACGAACGCATCATGGCGTTTGAAAGTGATATCGCTGCCAAGCTGGACGGTGTCGGCCTGAAAGTGCGCGAAATGCGGGATGCCGCAACCGAGCTGGGCACCGTTGCCGAAAACACCTCGTCGCGTGCAGGCTCCGTATCGGATGCGTCCGAAACGGCGTCCTCAAACGTGCAAATGGTTGCTTCCGCCGCAGAAGAGCTGTCGTCCTCGATCGCGGAGATTTCGCGCCAGGTCGAACAGACCACCGGCATCGTCAACCGGGCGACGGAAAATGCGCAAACCAGCAACAGCAAGGTCGCGGGCCTTGCGAATGCGGCCAATCGGATCGGCGAGGTCGTCACGCTGATCCAGGCGATTGCCGAACAGACCAACCTTCTGGCTCTCAACGCCACCATAGAGGCGGCCCGCGCGGGCGAAGCTGGCAGGGGCTTTGCGGTTGTTGCTGCCGAAGTGAAGGAACTGGCGACACAGACGTCCAAGGCAACGGAAGAAATCGGCGCCCAGATCGCGGCGATCCAGGCGGAAACCAAGGACGCGGTGGAATCCATCGGAGTGATTGCGACGACGATGGACGAGGTCAACAGCTATACGGCCGCCATTGCTGCCGCTGTTGGTGAACAAGGCGCGGCGACCCAGGAAATCTCGCGCAATGTGGCGGAAGCCGCGGACGGCACGGGACGGGTTGCCAACAACATCGACGGTGTGCGGGAATCTGTCGAACGCACCAGCCACTCGGTCGGTTCCATGGTCGAGGCGGCCGAGACCCTCGATCTGGAGACCCAGGACATGCGCCGTGCAATCACCGCCTTCCTGAAGGATGTCGCGGCCTGAGAGTACGGCCGCAACAGATCGTGATCTTCTGAAACCGGCGGCCAGTCCGCCGGTTTTTTCGTTCTTGGGGTGCTCTCCTGTCCTGCATGCTTGACCTGATGTCGCTTGAATGCCATGAGCCGCCCCTAACGAACCAGCGTAGCGAATGAAAACGTGCCACGCTGGCAGCATTCTTCACCCTTGCGGACACTGACGCCAAACGATGCCTGCATCCTCCTTCGCGCCTGGAACGGTCCTGCTGCTGGACCTGTTGAAGCAGCGGTCTGCGCTGTTGTTTCAGGCGCCGGATGAGGTGATCACCTGCTCCCGGCTCGAGGAGGTTCAGGGCTGCCTCGAACAGCTTGAGGCCGCCCAGGCGGACGGGCGCCATGCGGCAGGCTACCTTGCCTATGAACTGGGTTTTGCCTTCGAGGAAAAGCTGCGGCAACGGTTTCATCAAACAGAAGAGCCGTTGCTCTGGTTCGGGCTGTATGGCGCGCCGGAGGAACTGGGTCTCGACGAAGCCAAAGCTATGCTGGAAAGCGTGGCTGGCGACGGCGAGGCTGCCATCGGCAAGCCGGAGTTCGATATGGACAGGGCCGCTTACGATACGGCCTTTGCCCGCGTCCGCGACCATCTGGCGAAGGGCGACATCTATCAGGTCAACCTGACCATGCGCGCGCGGTTCCGGCACCAGGGGGCTCCTGAACGGATCTTCCAGACCCTTCTGCGTCGCCAGCCGGTGGAATTTGCCGCTTTCCTGCGCCTTGAAGACCGGACGATCCTGTCTCTCTCGCCGGAACTCTTCCTGGAGCGCCGGGGCACCTGCCTGCGGACCAAACCCATGAAGGGCACCGCGCCCCGAGGGCGTTACGCTTCCGAGGACGCCACGATTGCACGCACGCTCTCAAGCGATCCCAAGCAGCGGTCCGAAAACACCATGATCGTCGATCTGATGCGCAATGACCTGTCGCGCATCGCCGACACCGGCACGGTCAAGGTGACCAGGCTGTGCGAGGTGGAGCGCTACCAAAGCCTTCACCAGATGACCTCGACGGTCGAAGCTGAAGTTCCTGATGACGTCGGCTTTGCACGCATCGCCGAACATCTCTTCCCCTGCGGTTCGATCACGGGAGCGCCGAAACTCAGCGCCATGCAGATTGCCCAGGATCTGGAAACCGGCCCGCGTGGCGTCTACACCGGTTCGATCGGCTATCTCGCGCCTGGAGGCGATTTCCGGCTGAATGTCGCCATCCGGACGCTGGTGCTGCGAAACGACGGCAGCGGCGAAGCCGGAAGCGGGTCCGGCGTGATCTTCGACAGTGGCGCGTCTCCCGAATACGACGAATGCGCCTTGAAACTGAGGTTCATGAGTGAAGACACGCCCGGCTTCGATCTGATCGAGACGCTGGCTTATCACCCGGGCGACGGCTACCTGCTTCTGGAACGGCACATGCAGCGCCTGCAGGCCTCATCTGCCTATTTCGGCTTTCCTTACCGCGAAGAAGACGTGCGTGAGGAGCTTCTGCAGCATGTTCGCATCTTTGCCGGTTCAAGGCGTGTGCGGCTGTTGCTGTCGGCGGATGGCGGCATTTCGGTCACGTCGACGGATCTTCCGCCGGCCGGTCAGGAGGCCGTTTTCAATCTGGTGATTGCGCAAGAAACCACGTGGTCAACCGACAGATTCCTGTTCCACAAGACCACCAACCGGGCCTTCTACGATGACACGCGCCAACGGTATCAGGCGGAAACCGGTTGCCAGGAGGTGCTGTTCCTGAACGAGAACGGCTATCTCACCGAGGGCAGCTACACCACTCTTTTCGTGAAACGGAACGGCAGCTTGCTGACGCCTGCGCTTCGTCACGGGCTTCTCCCCGGCATCTTCCGGGCGGGGCTTCTGGAGCGTGGTCTCGCAAGCGAGGCAGACCTTGCGCTTCAGGATCTGCAAGAGGCCGAGGAAGTCTACGTCGGCAATTCCGTGCGCGGTCTGATACGCGCTCGCCTGCTTTCGGAACAAGCGAGTGGTTCGTGGCACATGGAAGCCGGGCAACACAAAGAAGCCACCCGCAAGGCAGGGTGATAACCGTTACGCTAAGAGAGCAGCGCTGACATCTCAGGCATTGTCCCAGGGAATGACTGTCAGCTCCGGCCAGAGGGCCTTCATCCGCGCCGCCTTTTCCGCATAGGTTTCCGGGTTCGGCTGTGTGTAATTGGGCACCAGCCGCATGCCGAACAGATTGGCAAGGCCGAAAGGCGCATGCAACACCATGCGCCCGTCCTCTTCGAGCCGTGCCGCCACCGAATGGGTGCGCGAGGCATAGGTCGTCAGCGAATCCATGGCACAGTCGAGAGGGCGGTAGGGCCTGCCGAAACGGCTCTCGTACCACAGGTGGACACGAGCCTGATTTCTTACTTCCAGAAGGCTCGCCAAGTCGGGCAGGGCCTGGTTGACCTTGCCGATAACATCGTCCTCAGCCTCATAGGATAGATCGGTTCCGTCGAAATAGATGATGTCGAAATCCTTGATGCCGTGCAGCAGGGGGCGGTTGGTGAGGACGTTCCAGACAGTCTGGTAGATACCGCCCGACACCAGCCAGGCATCAGGAAGGGCAAGGTTGCGGACGGTGGTCAGGATTTCCATTACATGAGGCACGGTCCTGAGGATCTGCTCAAGACCTGCCAGCCGCGTCTCCTCACTGGCGGCATAGGGATCGCCCAGCCTTGCGTCGCGTACATCCATCTGCAAATCGGCGGTCATTTCCGGATCCTCTTTTCGCGAAGGGGCAACCTATCCGATTCTCAACGTATCGCGAGCCGTGCATGATGAGGACCATGCACGCGAATGTGTCCTCCGCAGATACGCGCGCTACCGGATGAGGGGCACCGACTTGACATGAAGCAGGTAGGCGCCATCTCCTTCGGAGACGTTTGGTTTTTTCAGGAATTGCCGATGTACCTCTTGCCACGCACACAAATGATTGCCGCACTGGCTGCTTGCGGGGCGGTGCTTGTCACCGCTCTGCCATCCGCGGCCCAATCCGGACGGCCGAATTCCACCGCCATGTCCTGCGGGCAGGTCCAGTCCATGATCAATCAGCGTGGGGCCGTCGTGCTCAGCACCGGGCGCTATACGTTCGACCGGTATGTGGCCAACCGGAGCTACTGCCAGCATGGCGAGGTCACGCGCCGGGACTACATTCCAACGAAGGACAATGCGAAATGCTACGTGCTTCGCTGTATCAATCCCCAACCCTGGCGGTATGACTGAGCCGTATCCGGGGCGGTTGCCCTCCCGGACTTCAACAGGAGACGTCATGTGAACCGACTTTCCAGAAACGCATGTTTCGGCTTCCTGGCGTTTACCTGGCTCGGGGGCACTGCCGCCGTAGAACCGGCCATGGCCCAGGCCGGGCGTCCGGACACGCGTTCGATGACATGTGCCCAGGCTCAGGAACTGGTCAGGAAAAGTGGCAGCATCGTCCTGACGACCGGCCAGTCGACCTTTGACCGCTTCGTTGCAAACGGCAGCTATTGCCGGCCGCAAACGGGGCAGGTCCGTGCGAAATTTGCTCCCACGCGAGACAATCCGCAGTGCTCCGTCGGCTACAGGTGTTTCCAGAACCGGACGCAGCGGTAAACGGGATCCTTCTGCAAAAACAGGATAAAGAGGCACAAGTCTTAACCGCCTTGCAGGCTTTTCTTGCTATTTCATGCGCGGACGGGGCAGCGCTGTGTTGCATTTGGAAACCGTTTCACAAATATGAAATACGGATTACCTACTGCTGGAAATCATAGCCATTTAATACATGACTTCGCCTGAATACTCAGGAAAGGCCTTGCGATGAACGAGAATAATACAAGAAAACAACTGTTAATTGCGAAGTCCGCACTTCAGGCAGGCCTGTTTATGTGTGCGGCTCTTGTCCCTGTGCTGCAGGCGGAAGCGCAAACCAGGCGTCAGCCCGATACCACGCAACTGACTTGTGACCAGACGCAGGACCTGATCAAGAGATTCGGGGGCATCAATCTGAAATCAGGCCCTTACAAGTTCGACCGGTTCGTCGTCGGCCGGAACCAGTGTTTCTCGGGCCAGACGGTGCGGCCGACATTCGTGCCGACCAAGGACAACCCGAAATGTTCCGTCCTTGTCTGTGCAGAGATGGGGCAGGCCCGCCAGTAAAAAGGCCGCGCGATGGTGTTCGCGCAGCCCCTTTTTCCAGTCTTGCGAAACGCCGGTTCAGCCTCTCAGCGTGCCACCGGTGGCCTTCTCGACATTGGCAATGATCTTCTTTGCCACGGCGTCGATTTCCTCGTCCGTAAGGGTCTTCTGACGCGGCTGCAGTGTCACGTCGATGGCGACTGACTTCTGGCCTTCCGGCACACCCTGACCTTCGTAAATGTCGAATAGCGTGACATCGCTGATCAGCGTCTTTTCCGCGCCACGAGCCGCTTTGAGCAATGCCTCGGCCGAAATGTCCTTGCCGACAAGGAACGCGAAGTCGCGTTGAACCGGCATGAGGCCACTGACATTGAGGGCACCCTTCGAACGGCCACCCTTGCCCTTGGGTTCGGGCAGCGCATCGAGGAAGATCTCGAATGCGACCAGCGGTCCTTCGATGTCGAGCAGCTGCAGCGTGCGCGGATGAACTTCGCCGAACACCGCCAGAACGTTTTTCGGGCCAAGCTTGAGACAGCCGGACCGGCCCGGGTGGAACGTTGCCGGGGCATCTGCAGACACCATCAGTTTGTCTACCGGTGCGCCGATGGCCGCCAGCGCTGCTTCGGCGTCCGCCTTGGCGTCGAACACGTCAACGGCCTGGGAAACACCCGACCAGTGCCGGCCGGAACCCTGAAGCTTCGCAGACCCGCGGCGCACGCCGGTTGCGACCATCTTCTGGCCTTCCGGAGTATCGTTCTCGAACACCTGACCGACTTCGAACAGGGCGACGTTGCCATAGCCCCGGTCTGCATTGCGCTGTGCCGCCAGCAAAAGGCCCGGAAGCAGGCTCGGGCGCATGTCGGACATCTCGCTGGAAATCGGATTGGCCAGCGCAAGCGCAGCGCTGCCGCCACCGAAGAGTTCAGCGTGATCCTTGGCAATGAACGACCAGGTAACCGCTTCATTGAAGCCACGGGCGGCCAGTGCCCGGCGCGCCTTGTTGCGGCGGATCTGTCCGGTGGTCAGCACCTTCTGGCCGACGGTGCCGGTGCGCGGCAGTGGTGTGAACGGAACACGCTCCAGACCGATGATGCGCACCACCTCTTCCACGAGGTCGGCCTTGCCTTCGATGTCCGGCCGCCAGCTGGGCGCGGCCACCTTGACCGTGTCACCGGCGCCGGAGATCCAGAAACCGAGCGACTTCAGGGTGACGTTTGCTTCAGCGGGCAGAACATCGACGCCAGACAGGCGCCTGATTTCCGAATAGGGGAAATCGATGATGTTGCTGGTATCCGGTACGGAACCGGCCTGCACCGTTTCGGACGGCTCGCCGCCGCACAGGTCCATGACCATGCGCGTGGCATATTCCAGACCCGGCATCATGTAGTTGGGATCGACACCACGTTCGAAACGATAGCGTGCGTCCGTATTGACGCCGAGCTTGCGCCCGGTGGCGGCAATGTCGTCCTCGTCCCAAAGGGCGGATTCGATCAGCACGTTGACAGTCTCTTCCGTGCAGCCGGAAGGCTCGCCACCCAGGATGCCGCCGAGACTTTCAACGCCGTTGTCGTCGGAAATGACGCAGATCGTGTCATCGAGCTCGTAGCTCTTGCCGTTGAGGCCGTCGATCTTCTCGCCCTGCTTGCCGCGGCGGACAACCAGATTGCCGTGAACCTTGTCGGCGTCGAACACGTGCAGCGGCCGGCCCTGATCGAAGGTGATGTAGTTGGTCATGTCGACGAGGGCGTTGATCGGGCGCAAGCCGATGGCGGTCAGGCGGTCCTGCAGCCATTTCGGCGAGGGGCCGTTCTTCACGCCCTTGACCAGACGCAGGCCGAAGGCCTTGCACATCGGCTTGGTGTCGCCGAAATCGAGCGTCACATCGACCGGGCAGGGGAAGCTGCCGCGAACCTGTTCGTTGCTGCGTTCCTTCAGCTTGCCGAGGCCGGCTGCGGCAAGATCACGGGCAATGCCGTATACGCCGGTGCAGTCCGGGCGGTTCGGCGTCAGGCCGATTTCGATGACCGGCTCATCCAGGCCGGCCCATTCGGCATAGGCCATGCCAACCGGCGCATCCGCCGGCAGATCGATGATGCCGTCATGTTCGTTGGAAAGTTCCAGCTCGCGCTCCGAGCACATCATGCCGAAGCTTTCCACGTCGCGGATCTTGCCGACGGAAAGCGTGACATCAAGGCCGGGAACATAGTCGCCCGGCTTGCCGAGTACGCCGACAAGGCCGGCGCGGGCATTCGGCGCACCGCACACAACCTGCACCGGGTCGCCCTCGCCGGTGTCAACCTTCAGGACGCGCAGCCGGTCGGCATTCGGGTGCTGTTCGGCTTCCAGAACCTTTGCGATTCTGAACGGCTTCAGGCGGTCGGCGCGGTTGGTGACTTCCTCGACTTCCAGTCCGATCAGGGTGAGACGTTCAACGATCTCTTCCAGGCTGGCGTCGGTTTCCAGATGCTCCTTGAGCCAGGAAAGGGTGAATTTCATCTTTCGATCTCTTCAAACTTGGTGCGGTCTCAGGACCGCGAAACGGGACGTGGAGGCTTCAGTTGCCGAGCCGGTCCACTTCGGGAATGATGGTCGCAGCGCCGTAGTTTTCGGCAAAGCGGCGGCCGATGTCGGAAAAGTCGCGGGTCCAGCCGCGCACGATCTCCGGCGTGATCTGCTGTTTGGTGGCAATCGCCTGGGCAGCTTCCGTCTCGATCCGGTCCCGCAGGATGCCGAGTTCGACCTGGGCCGCATATTCGGCCCGGTACTTGCCGAGCCAGCCCATGGCGACAATCAGCACCATCACCAGAAGGGCCGCGGTGCTGGTCAAGCCGGCCCACTTGGCGGTACCGCCGATCCGCCGGTCGCTGGCGATCAGCACGATCGAAGCAATGGTCAGGAACGCCACGATATAGATTGCCTGCAGGAAGCTCTGGTACTTCTCGGCCGAGCTTGCCTCGTGGCCGGCACGCAGACGCGTGATCCGGTCACGGAGGTAAAGCAGCGCGTCGGCTTCGGTGCCCAGCTTCTCCCGGAAATAGGTGTCGCAGAACCGCAGCCGGCCCCGGTTCTCGATCTTGTCCGCGCAGGCCTCGAGGAACGAGGTCGGTGTCGCGACGCGTGTTTCCTGGTCGCTGGTCTGCGCGGCTGCCGGCAACAGGGCGGCAACGGTCAGCATGGCGGCAAGAACGATGCGGATCAGCAATGACATGATGGCGCCCCCAAATTCAGGCGGTTAACTGGACAGACCGCCGAACAGTGTCGGCAGGTCGAGTGGGCGGAAGCCGTAATGCTGGATCCAGCGGACGTCGGCGTCGAAGAAGGCGCGCAGGTCCGGCATGCCGTATTTCAGCATCGCGATGCGGTCGATCCCCATGCCCCAGGCAAAACCCTGGTAGACATCCGGGTCGAGGCCGCAGTTGCGGATGACGTTCGGATGAACCATGCCGCAGCCGAGAATTTCCAGCCAGTCTTCGCCCTGGCCGATCTTCACTTCGCCGCCGGACCGGTCACACTGGATGTCGACTTCCATGGACGGTTCGGTGAACGGGAAGAAGCTCGGGCGGAAGCGCATCTTGATGTCGTCGACTTCGAAGAAGGACTTGCAGAATTCCCGCAACACCCATTTCAGATGACCGAAATGGCTGTCCTTGTCGATCACGAGGCCTTCCACCTGGTGGAACATCGGCGTGTGGGTCTGGTCACTGTCGCAACGATAGGTCCGGCCCGGAATGATGACGCGGATCGGTGGTTCCTGATTGCGCATGGTCCGGATCTGCACCGGCGAGGTGTGCGTGCGCAGCAGCAACCGTTCGCCGTCTTCCTTGGGATTGAAGAAAAACGTGTCGTGCATCTCGCGCGCCGGGTGGCCTTCAGGAAAGTTCAGCGCGGTGAAGTTCAGCTCGTCGGTCTCGATGTCCGGGCCTTCCGCAATGGAAAAGCCCATGTCGGCGAAAATCGCCGTCAGTTCGTCGATGACCTGGCTGACCGGGTGAATACGGCCGGTCTCCGCCGGTGTTGCGCGCAGCGGCAGGGTGATATCCACCTTCTCGCTGGCCAGCCGTGCTTCCAGGGCCGCTTCCGCCAGCACATCCTTGCGGGCGGCGATGGCGTCGGTGACCTTCGCCTTGAGGCCGTTGAGGGCAGGGCCCATCACCTGGCGCTCTTCAGGCGTCATCTTGCCGAGCGTTTTCATCTGCTCGGAAATTGAGCCCTTCTTGCCAAGGGCGGCAACGCGGATGTCTTCCAGGGCGGCTTCGGTCCCGGCGCCTTCGATGGCGGCCAGAAGATCGGATTCAAGTGTGTCGAGGTTGGACATGCGTACTCGGTCGTCGGTTCGCGCGGTGCGCGCGGAGGTGTCGAAACAGAAAGTCGGGGTCTTTTAGCGAATAATGGCGGTGATTGCCACGGCCTCATGCGCATTATTGCGTGAGTTCCCGAAGAGAAGAAAAGCGCCGGAATTAAAGCGCGTTAGCGCGTAAATCGACCGCAGGCGGGGCCCTGCAGCTCGATGAGGCGCACGTCGATCCCGGAAAGAGGCTGAGAGCCACTGCAAAGGCCGGAACGGCGGATATGTGCGGTAAGGTCGCTCATGGGGCGTCAATGTAGCGAAAGGCGAGGCGTTGGCAAGCGGAAAAGGAGAGGCAGCCTTGCGCCTCAATCTGGCCAACGCGTAGCGGCGAGCCCCAGGCACAGGAACTCAATCGCCACCCGGGCGTTTACCTTAGAACTCCCTGCTGTTTGCCAACGTCCGTGGACAGAAGGGCGTGGGTAGGCAACTGAGGGGGTAACATGGCACGTGGAAGAGATGCGGGCAGTCCGGAAAAGATCCCGCCAATGGGCTGGTTGGATATCAGCTACCGGGTGTGGAACGCGGTCCAGCGCGACCACATCGACCTGATCGCCGCCGGCGTTGCCTTCTACGGTCTTCTTGCGATCTTCCCGACCATAACTGCGTTCACGGCGCTGTCAGGGCTTGTGGTTGAACCTGTCGAGGTCAGCCGTCAGCTTGAAATGATCGAGAACTTTCTGCCGAAGGAAGCGTCGCAAATCATTCTGGCGCAGGCCGCAGATGTAGCAGGCAGCGAGAATGCGGGGCTCGGATTTGCCTTCGTCATCGGTCTGGGCATCGCGCTCTATTCCACCTCCAAGGGCATGGCCAGCCTCATGGAAGGACTTAACATTGCCTATGACGAGGTTGAGAAGCGGGGCTTTATTGCACTGAAAGCCCGAACCTTCGTGATGACGATCCTGCTTGTTTTCGCTCTGGTGCTGGGGTTGGTGTCCGCGCTTCTGCTGCCGGTTGTCTTCAGTTATCTCGCCTTGCCGGACTGGTTGGAGAAGGTCCTGTCATCGGCCCGCTGGATCATTCTGGGATTTCTGACCGTCACCGGTCTTTCCTTCGTTTACAGGTTTGGGCCGTCTCGAACCGATGCCAAATGGAAATGGATCACGCCCGGTGCGGTCATCGCCTGCCTCCTGTGGCTTGCCGCGTCCTACGGATTCTCGGTCTATGTGGCGAACTTTGCCAGCTACAACAAAACGTTCGGCAGCCTTGCCGGCGTCATCATCCTGCTGATGTGGCTCTGGATTTCGGCGTATATCATCTTGCTCGGGGCCGAATTGAATGGCGAGATGGAAGCGCAGACCCGCCGCGACAGCACCGTTGGTCCGGACCGGCCAATGGGCACACGTGGTGCCGTGAAGGCCGACATACTGGGAAAATCCATTGCAGGTGCTGAGTAGAGGTGCGCGACGAGCGAAAAACGCTCACGCTTCCACCATATCGGCTCCTTTCGGTCTGCCGATGGAGCCTTGCAGCTCCTCCCGCAGCCAGTCGCCGAAAGCCTTCTTGGCCTTTGTCTGAGGGGCGTTTTTACCGCTGACCAGCCAATAGGCGCTGCCCGTGGCGGGGCGCTCGGGGAAGGGGGCAATCACCTGGCCGGACTTCACTGCATAAACCGCAAGCGTTTCCCAGGCCAGAAACACCCCGTGGCCGGCGATTGCCGCATCCAGGCACAGCGAACCGTCTGAAAAGGTCGGGCCATCCTGCAGGATGCTCTCATCGAGGCCGAAGAGATCAAGCCAGGTTTTCCAGGTAAACATTTGTCCGGGGTCACGGATGATCGGCAGCTTGCCGATGTCCTTCGGCTCCTTGATCTGTCTGGCCAGCGCCGGGCTGCAGACGGGAAACACCCGCTGGTGCAGCAACTGCTCTGCCTTGACGCCCGGATAGGGTCCCTTGCCGACACGGATACACAAATCGACATCGCTCATGTCCGGATCGACCAGGTCCACCGTCGCTTCCACCCGAACCCGGATACCTGGATGCATCTTGTTGAAGTTCTTGAGATGCCAAACCAGCCATTTTCCGGCGAAGACCGGGGCAACCGAAATCGTCAACGCATCTTCCCGTCCGCGCTGGGTGGTGGCGATCGCGGTCGAAAGCGAGGACATGGCGCTGGTCAGATGTGGTTGCATTGCAAGCACATGAGCGGTTGGCAACAGCAAACGGTTCTGCCGCTCGAACAGTTGCACGCCAAGCTGGGCCTCGGTCTTGTGAACCTGCTGGCTGACGGCGCCGACAGTAACGCCAAGTTCGTCCGCGGCCGCCTTGACAGAGCCCAGCCGGGCGACGGCTTCCACGGCACGAAGGCCGGAGAGGTGAAAGCGATTGAGGTTTTTCATTTTAGAAAAGCTAAACTGAAAACCAGAATAAGTCGATTTTTTTTAGCGAGTAGTGGCGTCTATATAAGGAGCATAGCTAAATTCAAAGAAGGAATTTGGCCATGCAAAAAACAATAATAAGGAGAATGAAACTCATGATGAAACTGTTTATGCGCCGACACCTGACGGCTCGTCCGGCTTCCGCATATGACCGCACCGACCCGATGTCCCATCCGGCAATCGTGCGCATGTCCCAGCGTGAACTGGCCGACCTTCCGCTCAACCGGCGCTAAGGCTGAAGACCGGCTGAAAGGCCGGTCCCCAAACCTTCCGATCGACCCTCCGCAAGGACAGGCCGGTTGGACAAGACTTCCAAACCAGAAAACGGCGCCTGGGCGGCAAGCCCGGCGCCGTTTCTGTCTTTGGGAGGCAATCCCGCATTTTAGTGCGTTCGCTATTTTGCCTGGTGATCAGGTCGACCGGCTTCCTGTCCGGTTCGGATCAAACGGCGACCGGTTGCCTGTCGGCATATTGCGCGACGCCATGGCCGAACGACCAGTTCTCGAGCCTTGTCTCGACCAGGTTGATGAAGATGTCTTCGGAACGGATGCCGACTTCGCGGGCCAGGCCCTTTGCGATCCGGGCAAACAGCGCTTTCTTCTGGTCGATGCTGCGGGTATCGCTGACCGTCAGCTGGATGATGATCAGGTCGTCCGACCGGTCGATATTCATGAAGTGGCGGCCGAACAGGAAATCTTCGCGTGGATGTTCGGTGATCATCATGAACTTGTCGTCCTGCGGCACGCCGAAGGTCTCGCGCATTGCCTGATAGATCTCGTCCAGGATTGCTGATTTCTGCGCAGCGGTCCTGGAGCCTTTCAGCAGGGAAACATTGGTAAGCGGCATCTTGTCCTCCGTCATTCGGTGATACGGCCAACCTTATTGCGGCAACAAAGATAACAGAAACAAATCTTTGATATTTCAAAAATGATAAATTAGAATGATTGCATGACCGATCTCGACATGGATCTCTTGCGCGCTTTTGTTCGAGTTGCCGAAACAGGCAGCTTTACCCGGGCAGGGCAGATGACGGGGGCAAGCCAGTCTGCTGTCAGCGTCAAGATCAAGAAACTGGAAGTCCGTCTCGGCAGCGCCTTGCTCAGCCGATCGCCCCGGTCCGTCCGGTTGACGAGCTTCGGTGCTCGTTTTTTAAGTGACGCCCGCAGTCTGATCGACCTGCATGACAGGGTAACGGCCCGCGTTTCAGGTCCTTCCGTTCAAAAGCGGCTTCGGTGCGGGATCAGCGATCACGCAGCGGGCGGCCGCCTCCCGGAGATTATCGCCTCCCTCAGCAAGGCCTTGCCGGAACATCGTCTCCATGTTGCGGTCGGTTATTCCGATACGCTGTACAACGACTTCAAGGCAGGTCTGTTCAGCGCGATCATGGTGCGCTCCGAGGACGTCGAGGGCACGGGTCACGTGGCTTTCGAGGAAAATCTCGTCTGGACAGCCGCCAGGGATTTCACCTGGGAAACCGGTACCCCCTTCCCCTTGGTGGCGCTTTCGGAAACCTGCGCCCTCCGGCGCCTGGCAACTGGCACGCTCAAGGATGCGGGGATCGCTTTTGAAGACGCCTTCACCGGCACCGGTGTCGGCGCCATACAGGGGGCGGTCAGCGCAGGGCTCGGCATTGCCTGTCTCGACCGGCGAAATATTCCGGAGGGATGCCGCGAAGTCGGGGAACTCTATCGGCTGCCCGAATTGCCGAAAACAAGGATGACGCTCTTCTGCCGGGAAGACCCGACAATTGTTTCGGCTATCCTTCAGGTCTTCCGGGAGGCGGCGTAAGCGCTCTTCCGGGGCGTGTTGATCAGCTTGGAAACGAGCTGATCAGGCCTTCTTCACGAACTCCGTCAGGATGACGATCCGCTGATCGTTCACGCGGCCTTCGATCTGGGAGGCATTGTCCGCAACAAGGGAGATGTTGCGCACGGCGGTGCCGCGCTTGGCGGTGAAGTTGGCGCCCTTGACCTTGAGATCCTTGATCAATGTCACCGTGTCGCCAGCGGCAAGAACAGCGCCGTGCGTATCCTTGTGGACCACGCCGTCGTCACCTTCGCCCGCGCTGCCGCCAAGGCCGGCCTTGGCCCAGGCAAGCGTTTCGTCGTCCAGATACAGCATGTCCAGAAGATCGCGCGCCCAGCTCTCGTCCCGCATTCTGGAAAGCATGCGGTAGGCGACAACTTGAACCGGGGGAACCTGGCTCCAGGCGGCTTCGTTGAGGCAGAGCCAATGCTTCGGGTCGATATCGGCGGCACCTGAAATCTGGTCGGCACATGTGGCGCAAGCCAGAACCGCCATATCCGCTGTGCCATCCGTATCGGGGCCGACATCCAGCGGCCGCAGCGCTTCGGTAGCGCCGCAGAACTCGCAAACGTTGCCGGCGCGGTCGGAAAGGGTCTGTTCAATACTCATGGCAAGGCCTTGCTGGGATTGGCGTGGCGCGCCAATCGGTTTCTCACTCGTCCATCTTCAGGGCCTGGATAAAGGCTTCCTGCGGGATCTCGACCTTGCCGAACTGACGCATCTTCTTCTTGCCGGCCTTCTGCTTCTCAAGCAGCTTGCGCTTACGGGTGGCGTCGCCGCCGTAACACTTGGCAGTCACGTCCTTGCGCAGGGCGGAGATGGTCTCGCGGGCGATCACGCGGCCGCCGATGGCTGCCTGGATCGGAATCTTGAACATGTGCCGCGGGATCAGCTCTTTCAGCTTTTCGCACATGGCGCGGCCACGGCGTTCCGCCTGGCTGCGGTGCACGAGCACGGAAAGCGCATCCACCGGCTCTTCGTTGACCAGGATCGACATCCTGACCAGATCGCCGGCCCGGTAGTCCGAAATCTGATAGTCGAACGATGCGTAGCCCTTGGAGATCGATTTCAGGCGATCGTAGAAGTCGAACACGACTTCATTGAGCGGCAGGTCGTAGGTTACCATCGCGCGGGAGCCGACATAAGACAGGTCGATCTGAAGACCGCGCCGTTCCTGGCACAGTTTCAGGATGCCGCCCAGATACTCGTCCGGCGTCATGATGGTTGCGCGGATCCAGGGCTCGCGGATTTCGGAAATCTTCACCACATCCGGCATGTCAGCCGGGTTGTGAAGTTCGACTTCCGCACCGTCCGTCAGGGACATCTGGTAGACCACCGACGGCGCGGTCGCGATCAGGTCGAGGTCGAATTCGCGGTAGAGCCGTTCCTGGATGATTTCCAGGTGCAGCAGACCGAGGAAGCCGCAGCGGAAGCCGAAGCCGAGAGCTGCGGATGTTTCCATTTCAAACGAGAACGAGGCATCGTTGAGGCGCAGCTTGCCCATGGCAGCGCGCAGATCCTCGAAGTCGTTCGCGTCGACCGGGAAGAGACCGCAGAACACGACCGGCTGAGCCGGCTTGAAGCCCGGAAGGGCTTCCGTGCAGGGTTTCTTTTCCAGGGTGATGGTATCACCGACACGGGTGTCGGCCACTTCCTTGATGGACCCGGTGATGACGCCGATCTCGCCGGCCTTCAGCTCGTCCACTTGAAGGAATTTCGGGGTCATGACGCCGACGCGGTCGACATCATAGGCCGCGCCCGTACCCATCATCTTGATCTTCTGGCCCCGCTTCAGGGAGCCGTCGATGACACGGACGAGCACCATCACGCCGAGATAGGTGTCGTACCAGCTGTCGACCAGCATCGCCTTCAGTGTCGCTTCGGGGTCACCTTCCGGAGGCGGCAGCTTGGAAACGATCGCTTCCAGCACGTCGTCGACACCAAGACCGGTCTTGGCGGAGATCATGCAGGCTTCGGATGCATCGATGCCGATCACGTCCTCGATCTGTTCCTTGATGCGGTCCGGTTCGGCCGCAGGCAGGTCGATCTTGTTGAGGACGGTCACGATCTCATGATCGTTGTCGATGGCCTGATAGACGTTGGCGAGCGTCTGGGCTTCCACACCCTGAGAGGCGTCGACCACCAGCAGCGAGCCTTCACAGGCTGCCAGCGAGCGGGACACTTCATAGGCAAAGTCCACGTGGCCCGGCGTGTCGATCAGGTTCAGCGTATATTGTTCGCCGTCCTTGGCATTGTAGATCAGTCGCACTGTTTGCGCCTTGATCGTGATGCCGCGCTCGCGTTCGATGTCCATCGAATCGAGCACCTGCTCGGTCATTTCGCGGTCGGTCAGCGTGCCGGTCATCTGGATCAGGCGGTCGGCCAGGGTCGACTTGCCGTGATCGATATGAGCCACGATGGAAAAGTTGCGGATGTTGGAAAGCTTCTTCGTCGTCATGGCCGCCCCTTTACCATTGCAATTCGATTTCGCCTAGTAGATTGAAGCCTTCGGGCGTTGAATTCCGGTGCTTTTTTGCACCCTCGGGCGAATGCCGGGTTTCACCGCTCCGACAGGGATATGGCGCCTCCGGCAAATGACGTAGCCCGCAGGTGACATTTGTCGTGGCAAATCAACCTCAAAGTGTGATCTAGATTGCATCGGCACTGATGTGTCGAGCAGCCTGACAAGAGAGCATGATGTTGATCCGTAATGCAGAACCGAAGGATGTCCCGTCGATCCTGGCGCTTTATAACCAGGCTGTGCGCGAGACGACGGCCGCCTGGACAAATCGTGAGGAAACGCTGGACGACAGGCTGACCTGGTACGAAGGCCGGGTGAAGCAGGGGCTGCCGGTTCTGGTGGCCGTGGACGATGCAGATACTGTTCTCGGGTTCGCCAGCTTCGGGCCGTTCCGGCCTCGCGAAGGGTATCGTCTGACGGCGGAACATTCCGTCTATGTCGAACCGGCGGCACAGCGGCGCGGCATTGGGAAGGCGCTTCTGGAGCGGTTGGTCGACATTGCCGCCGACATGAAATTACATGTGCTGGTCGGCGTCATCGACGGGGACAATTCTGCCTCCATCGCCCTTCACGAGAAACTTGGTTTTCATGTTGCCGGCCGTCTGCCGGAAGCCGGCACCAAGTTCGGCCGCTGGCTGGATCTGGTCTTCGTTGCCAGGGTTCTGGGGCCGATGCAATCGCCGAACGCCTAGGCGTCACCCAGCCGGTCTCAATTGGCCGTCAGCACCGACCGGCAGTCATTCGGCAGGGCTGCCAGGGCCATGGGCCGTTTCTTGACCACTTTCGGAGGTTCTCCGGGCTTGGGGGGATTTTTGGGAACCCAGGGTTCGTCGGACAGCCAATAGGCAAGGTCCGCGCCACAGCCATCGCCCGGGGGCGGCGGGTTCTGGTTCTTGCAGCCGGCACTGCCTGCAGGGCAGGAAAGGCGTACGTGGAAGTGATAGTGATGTCCCCACCACGGTCGTACCTTGCGCAACCAGGCGCGGTTGCCGCCCTTCTCGAAATCGCACAGAGCCTTCTTGATCGTCGGGCTGACGAAGATGCGTGCAACACGCTGGTCGGATGCGGCGCGCCGGATCAGCCGAGCATGGTCATCTGACCATTTCCTGGGGTCGACACGCCGGTCTGCACCCTTGACGTCCATCGGACCGATCAGCATCGAAATAGCGGAGATGTCTTCGCGTTCCTGAGCGGTCAGGCGCCGGTTCGGCATTTCCGTCAGCCAGATATCGGCATCGAGGCCAATCTGATGGCTGGCATGGCCGGATGTCATCGGCCCGCCGCGCGGCTGCGCGATATCGCCGACAAGCAGACCGTTCCAGCCGACCTTGGGGGCATCGCTGGCCAGATCCTTGAGATAGTCGATCAGGACAGGATGGCCCCAATTGCGATTGCGCGACAGGCGCATTGCCTGCCAGGTGGGGCCGTCCGTCGGCAGTTCCGCTCCGCCTGCGAGGCAACCCTTGGCGTAGGATCCGATCGAGCGGGCTTTCAGTTGAGCTGGTCCGGTGGCGGCGCCGAAATAGTCTCGTGCTGGCTGGTCCCCATAAAGCACCAGCTTGGGCTTGTTCGCGACATAGCCTTCCGGCACATCGCGTTTCTTTACCGGGACAGGCACACCGGCCACCAGTTCGACGGTCGGCGAATAGTCCTCGGAGACAGGATCGGCCGGTTTGGCTGTCGGTACCGGCGCGGCTGACGCAACGAGACAGGATACCTGGAACGCGGCTGCAAATGCCATGAAGCCGGACACCGAAGGTGCCCAGCGATTTCGCTTGCCTGTTTTCCCCGTTCTCACGTCGAAACCTCGTGCGCCAGTCTGGGTGTTCCGCCGTCGTTGCTCCCGCCGCGACGATCACCTCACTCGTCAGGCAGCATGCACCAAATCGGGTGCTTCCGCATCCGATTCGCTATTATCCACATGCGCCGCGATCATGTCGGCGAACGCGTCGAGGAAAACCGTGTTGTCGCGGATCACCCTGTCTGCAGCACCATTCAGCGTGATGATGTTGCCGGGACGGGCGTTGTCGATGTCTTCGGCTTCCGGTGGAAGATCGGCGTCGAGCCTGTGATAGGTCACGTTCGGCAGTTCTGCAAAGAGCTGCCGTGCCTGATCGGAGGTCGTCTGGCTTTGCGCGTCGGCCAGGATCGACATCAGCGGCGCGCCCTTGGAGGGCTGCAGCCAGCCGAGGGCACCCCAACCAACGGCGTCCTTGTAAAGGAACGACCGTGCCGGTGCCCTGCCGGTGCCAAGCGAAAGGATGACGATCTCGTCGTCGCCCCAGCCAAGATTGCGGGCTTCCAGATACGCTGCCACTGTCGGGTCTTTCATGAAGACCGTTCCATCGATCAGGGCTTCCTCGCGCCGGCGGCTGAGATTTTCAACGCGTGCCGGTTCGAAATACGAGGGAGTGGCGGTGGTCGCACGCACAGCTTGCCAGAAGTAATAGTCGTCCGGCCGACCGCTGCTGGCTTCAAGGCCGTTTGTCAGGAACACAGGCTTGCGCTGTTCCAAATCGTAGGCGGTCAGGACAAGGTGGGTCAGGCCGCTGGCCATGGAGGTCCAGCCGAAGCGTTCCTTCAGCAGCTTTTCCAGCGGCCGCGGATCGTAGGTTTCGTCGAACAGGCCAAGCGAACTGGTGACGGTTCTGGCCAGTCGTGCCGAGATTGATGATTTGAAGATTTCCCGCGCGTCGCGTTCGAAGAAACTGCGCAGCTCATCAATGGTCGCGGCAGGTGCGCCGGCGGTGCCGCCTGGGCGTGGTGCGGATAGGCCTGCAGCAATCAGGCCGCCTGTAGAAGAACCGGCCATCAGATCGAAAACCTGGTGCAGCGGCTCGCTAACGCCGCGCTGGCTCAATCGGCTTTCAAGTGTCTCAAGCAGCCGAAGCGGAATGAGGCCACGAATGCCGCCGCCGTCAATGGAAAGAATAAAACGTTTTTTCTGGGTCATGGGATTCCCCGGGATCGTCGCAATGGAAGGCGCTACATCTCTCCGAGAAGACGGGAGACGCTTTTTGCTTACCTTTAGAATGTTGTCATCAATTGCGACACTGCAATGGCAAAGCGAAAAACAGGTGGACGATTTTTCGAAATTGGCGAGCAAGAAGTTAAACCGACTTCGCTAATCTGCGAAGACCGACCGCAGTTTTCCTTTTCTTGCGACGGCCAGCAGCCTGCCCGGGTGCCGGATCACGAAACATTCACCAGGAAACTGGAAATGGTTTCAACCAGCAGGTCCGGGCATTCCCTGTGAGGCGTGTGCCCTCTTCCTTCCAGGATGACCTTCTGTCCGCCGGTGCTATTGGCGATGTGTTCCGGGTGGTGGATTGATCCGTATTCGTCCAGTGCGCCGTGGATCGCAAGGGTGCTGCAGCGGACACCGGCAAGGGCATCGTCAAGGGACCAATGGGCGAAGGCGGGCGAAAGCCATGATTCCGTCCAGGCATCCAGCACCCAGCGCGCCTTGTCGCCGTGATAGAGCGCAAGTCTGTCGAAGGCGCCGGGATCGGCAAACGCGGTGCGGGCTTCGCGGACACCTTCCAGGGTGCGGTCCTCGATAAGCGCCTGAGCGGCAATCGTGACCAGGGCCGTGACCTTGTCGGGATGCTGTGCGGCGGTATGCACCGCCATGCCGCCACCGACGCTGTGCCCACAGGCAACAAATCGCGTGAGGTTCAGCTGCTCGCACAGCGCGGGCACAACCGTTCTGCCTTCATCCGCGATGAAGCTTGCGGGCAGGATGTCTTCGCGCACCGACGACTGGCCGAAGCCGGGCCTGTCATAAGCAATCACGGCCCGTCCGCTGGCAACGGCAAGGCGTTCGGGAAAATCACGCCAGAGGGCTATACAGCCAAGCGAGTCGTGAAACAGGAGCACCGGCACCTTGCCGGGCAAACGATCTTCAGGTGTCCAGCAGCGAACGTGAACGGTGGAGTTGCCGACCGTGACGGCGCGCGTTTCGACATGGACGGTGCCGGACAAGAGAGTGGTCAAAGAAGAAAACCTTTCCATTCGCATTGAAGGGCTGTGCCGGAAAACGGCGGAACGGTCTGTCAGGATTCGCATGGGGGATGCGGTTTCCTGCCGAGGCTTATCGCAGGCCATGCACCTGCAACAAGCCTCTCTTTTCGAACTAATCTGTCTTGGCTCTTTATCCCGCGCGGTCTTTCGGACTAGGATCGTGCCGATTTTCCAACCTTCACAGGAAGTTCCATGAATATCGATCTGCTTCGCCGACTTTGCGAAACGCCGGGTGTACCGGGTCACGAACACCGGGTCCGCGACCTGATTCAGGCGGAAATCAAGGGCTTGTTCGACGAGGTTACCGTCGATCCGATGGGTTCGCTGCTTTGCCGCCGCGACAGCCGCAAGGCTTCCAAGAAGGGAACCCCGAAGAAGGTCATGCTTCTGTGCCACATGGATGAGATCGGCTTCCTGGTCTCACATGTCACGGACAAGGGCTTCGTTCACGTGCAGCCCGTTGGTGGCTTCGATGCCCGCAACCTGTTCTCCCGCCGCGTGCTGGTGTCTACCGATGAAGGCGACTTCAAGGGGGTGATGAACCCGGGCGGCAAGCCGATCCACATCTCTTCTCCGGAAGAGCGCAAGAAGGTGCCTGAGCCCAAGGAATTCGTCATCGACATGGGCCTTGGCGAAAAGACCAAGGAGATCGTCAAGGTCGGCGACATGGTGACCATGGACGAGCCGCTGATCGAGATCGGCGACAAGGTCGTCTCCAAGGCACTCGACAACCGCATCGCCTGCTGGCTCGGCATCGAGGCGATCAGGGGTCTGGGCAAGGCCAAGCATGATTGCGAAATTCATGTCGCCTTCACCTGCCAGGAAGAAGTCGGCCTGCGCGGCGCGCGCACCGCGTCCTTTGCCATTGCGCCGGACATCGGGCTTGGCATCGATACCACGCTTGCCTGCGACACGCCGGGCGTTCCCGAGCAGGACCGCACCACGGTGCAGGGCGAAGGCTTCGGTCTGCACGTCAAGGATTCCAGCTTCATCGCGGACCGCGATCTGGTGAAGGAAATCGAAGCCATTGCGGTCAAGGAAAAGATCCCGTTCCAGCGCACCATGCTGGCGGCTGGTGGCCAGGACGGCGCGGCTGCCCAGCAGGCGGCTGCCGGTGCCAAGGCAATCGGCATCGTCGTCGGCACCCGCTACATCCACACGGTCACTGAAATGAT
The DNA here is from genome assembly GCF_017743835.1 of Labrenzia sp. R5_0. Classification (NCBI taxonomy): domain Bacteria; kingdom Pseudomonadati; phylum Pseudomonadota; class Alphaproteobacteria; order Hyphomicrobiales; family Stappiaceae; genus Labrenzia; species Labrenzia sp. R5_0. The sequence continues at coordinate 617,322 of NZ_JAGHRK010000003.1, forward strand.
CGACAAGGGTGACCTTCAGGCGGCTCTGGACATCATCGTCGCCTACCTGAAAAAGGCGTAAGGCATGGAAAAGGGGAGCTTCGGCTCCCCTTTTTAAGTCAGGTGTCAGATCTGGCTTTTTCTACCTGCTTCATTGCCGGACTTGATCCGGCAGTCCGGTCCAGCCCACGTCCCAACCGGAGCGTACGCGGAAGGGCTGCCTGCTCAGGCTACCAGGCCGAGGAGGTTCGAGACCTGGTCGCCGGTGCCTGCATAAAGCTCGCTGACGGCAGCGCTCTGGTAGCTGAAGGAGCCGTTGTCGAAGTTGCCTTCGATGGAAGAGGCGTTTGCGGAGCGGACGGACAGCCCGGTTTCGCTGTCGTAGGACACCCGCTCGAAGGATACGAACTGCGCGGAAACGGTTTCACCACCGATTTCGGCTTCAATAGTGGTCGTTGAAATCGTCGCGCTTTCATAGGCGACATTCGCCGAAGCGCCGCTTTCCTCTTCACCAAGAGCCACCTTCAGTTTGCCGGCGGTCTTCTGATAGTCCTCGACGGTCGCCAGCGCGCCGTCCTTTTCCTTGTCGTCGTCCTTGCCTTTGCCTTTTTCGACCGCATCCTGAAGGGCGGCGATCACGACCGCGTCTTCCTCGGCCTGTTTGCTGGCTGCTTCCAGAGCATTGACGGCGGGGGACTTGTCGTGGCCATTCCGCTGGCCGATCTCGTGGCCGTAGGCGTTGCCCTTGGGATCGTTCTTCTGGCCTTCAGCGCCGCCATTCGAAAAGGAAGCCGTAAAAAGGCTCGCGCTTTGCGTGGTGGTTTCGATGGAAATCTGCATGGCTTCGGATCCCGGCTTGTCCGGCCCTTTCTGGTCCGGCACAGTTGCAGAAAGCATCCTGCAAAACCGTTAACAGGCTATTAACCAATGCAAGGCCGTCTTCAGACCGGCATTGCCGGGCCAAATGCCTTTTCCAGAAACCGCCCGCCCAGCACCATGCCGCGCTCGTCAATCGAATGGCCGAGGCCGGCCAAAAGGTGCAGGCTTGAGGAAACCCCGGCATCGTCAAGCGCCTTTTGTGCTGCCTGGGCATGATAGCTGGCAACGACATCGTCTTCCTCGCCATGAACAATCAGCACCGGGCTTTGCGTGTTGACCGGACCCAGCTGGCCGGCTCCCGGCAACAGTCCGGAAAAACCGATCAGGGCCGCTGGCGGAGACGGGCGGCGCAGGCCGCATTGAAAGGTCATCATGGCTCCCTGGCTGAAGCCGACCAGTGCCAACGCGCTGCCATCCAGCGAATGGCGGGCCAGTTCGTCGTCCAGAAACCGGTCGAGCACCGGTTGGGCGGCCTGCGCGCCGAGGCGGTATTCATTGGGATCGCGCTCCTGGAGCGCAAACCATTGCCGTCCGCCGAGCGCTTCGAAGGGAAGGGGTTCAGGAGCGTTCGGCGCAACAAAAGCCGCATCGGGAAGCTGTCCCTGCCAGGCGCGCCCGAGGTCGATCAGGTCAAGGCCATCCGCGCCGTAGCCATGCAGGATCACAACCAGCTGACGAGCGGGTTTGCCGGAGGCCGGTGCAAGACGTGGACCGTCGAGAAGAGGAGGAAAGGTGCCTGTCACTTTTGGGGAAACCCGATTATTCGGCTGGTGTCTTCCGGTCTGCCGCCTCGGAAGGTGACGGCAGTCTTTCCTGAAGACGCATGAAGGGAAGGGCGATCAGCATGGCGGCGAGGATCAGCACGCCTGCCAGGGCAAACGGCGCGCCGGGAAAGGAAATCGCCGCCTCAGGACCTGAAAACGTGGCAAAGACCTGGGTCATCACCAGCGGGCTCACCACCATGGAAAGGCCGGCGGCACTGGCAATCAGGCCCTGCAATTCGCCTTGCGCATTGTCCGGGACACGGACCGACATCAGACCGGTGAAGGCAGGCGTCGCCATCGCACCAAGCGCCGCGAACGAGATCAGCAGATAGGCCATCCAGCCGGTATCGGCGACGGCGAGACCGGCAAAGGCCACGAGATTGGCGGCCAGCCCGATGAAGAGTGTCCGGCCGGGCCCGAGTTTCGGTTCCAGGACACGGATCAGGTATCCCTGAACGAAGGCAAATCCGACACCGACGGCCGCAAGTGACAGACCGATGTCTCCGGGGCTCCAGGCGAAGACCTCCTCCGCATAGTAGCTCCAGACGGACGGGTAGACGTAATGGGCGATGTCGAACAGGAAGATGGCCAGAAGCAGCGTGCGCACCGCCGGATAGGCGGCGATCTGCTTGAAGGCCCCGAATGGATTGGCCCGTTTCCAGTCAAAATCTCTTCTGTTTTCGTCCTTCAGCGTTTCCGGCAGCATGAAATAGCCGAAGAGGAAATTGACGAAGGAAAGGCCTGCGGCAGCATAAAAGGGCGCACGCGGTCCGTATTCGCCGAGGTAACCGCCGATCATCGGCCCGAGTACAAAGCCGACACCAAATCCGGCCCCGACAAGACCGAAGTTCTTCGCCCTGTCCTCCTTGGACGACACGTCGGCAATGAAGGCTGATGCGGCCGAGAAGGTTGCTCCGGCAACACCCGACAGGGTTCTGCCGATGAACAGCACGGCCAGATGCCAGGAGAAGGCCATGATCAGGTAGTCGACAGCCATGGCGAACATGGACACCAGCAGCACCGGACGGCGGCCAAAGCGGTCGGACAGATTGCCGAGCGTCGGACCGAAGGCGAACTGCATCAAGGCGTAGACGACGCTCAGTGCACCGCCCCAGCGGGCGGCTTCGCTCACAGGCAGCGAGGTGAGTTCGGTCAGGAGCGAGGGCATGACCGGCATCATCAGGCCGATGCCCATGGAATTGAGAACCAGCGTGACCAGGATGAACCCCAGCGCGCTGCGTTTGGAGATACCGGACCGCAACTCTTTTCCCGCCAATCCCGTCAGCTGAAGGAGGGTGACCTTATCCGATTACTCGGCGGCCACCAGCGCCGGCTGTTCCCAGTTGCCTTTTTCGATATCGGCAATCTGCTTGTCGATCTGGGCAACCACGAACCGGGAGAACGGCCCCAGGTGCACATAGAGCGCAAGCATCATCATGACCGGCTTGATCGCCCTGAAATTGGTGAAGGCGGTCTTGATCAGAGTTTTCCAGAAGGGCCCGCGATAGGTGGTTTCCTTGAAGGTCATTGCCAGGATAAGACGGCCGAACAGCTTGATATCGTGGAAGAACCCGGCGCCGAAGATCGAGCCGTTTGCGCCGCTCATGTCGAGCATGGAAGCCACCTTCTGAACGCGGCCGAAGTAGGCTTCCGGACCATAGACCCGGTCGATGACCTGCTTGAAGTCTTCCAGGATCTGCGCGCGCGGGCGCACTGTGGTGAAGTTGAGCCCGGCGGTGCACTGATCGCCATGTTCCGTATCCGGATCATCGGTGGCGAAATCCGCATGCAGACGGCCTTCCTTGGCGAGCCGGCGCGTCAGCTGAGTGTTCGGCAGGGCATAGAGCAGACCGGTCATCGCAACAGGGATTGCGGCCTCCTCGATCAGTGCCGAGATCTCGTCCGCCACCTTGTCGCTTTCCTCGTCGAAGCCGACAATGAAGCCGGCCAGCACGAAGATGCCGGCATCGTAGATCTTGTGCACGCTCTTGGCGATGTCGCGGCGTGTGTTCTGTTTCTTGCGTGTCGCGACCAGAACGTCCGGGTCCGGGCTTTCGATGCCGATGAAGACCGAGAAATATCCGGCCTGCTGCATCATCTTCAACAAGGCTTCGTCGTCCGCCAGGTTGAGGGAAGCCTCGGTCGACATTTCGAACGGGTAGCTGCGTTCCTTCTGCCATTTCGCCAGTTCGGGAAGGAAGCCCTTCACGGCCTTCTTGTTGCCGATGAGGTTGTCATCGACGAAGTCGACGTGACCCCGGTAGCCAAGTTCGTACAGCCGGTCGAGTTCGGCCAGCATCTGGTCGTTGGTCTTGGTGCGCGGCACGCGGCCATACAGCTCGATGATGTCGCAGAATTCGCAAGTAAACGGGCAGCCGCGCGAATATTGCACGCCGATCTGGACATAATCGTCGAATCTCAGAAGGTCAAAGCGCGGTACGGGGCTGGAGGAAACGTCAGCCTTGAATTTCTCGGCCGAGAAACGGCCGTTGCGGACCCCTTCCTTCCAGGCGTCGACAAAGGTGGTGAGAATGCCTTCGGCTTCTCCAAGGACCAGGAAGTCGGCCGCTTCATAAACTTCCGGAGAAGAGGTTGCATCCGGACCGCCGACCACGACGGGAACATTCTTTTCCTGCGAACGGCGGATGACGGCGAGGCAATCGGCCTGCTGGGGCAGCATGCCGCCAGTCATCACCATGTCGGCCCAGGCAAGATCGTCGTTCGTCAAGGCGCCGGTGTTGCGGTCGATCAGGCGGACATTCCAGTTCTCCGGCAGCATTGCCGCAACTGTGATCAGGCCGAGAGGAGGAGCGGGATATTTGGCGCCGACCATTTCGCAGGTCGCACCATAGTTCCAGAATGATCCGGCATTGAAGCGCGGATACACCAGCAGAACATTGCATTCCGACATTAACGGTCCCTCCAAACGGACACTCGTTCCCAACGGCGACACCGTAACAACTTTACGCCCCGGCACAACCGCTTTGAATGTCCTTGCACGAATTCACTTGCCGTCCGCGCGGACAGACTGTCACGTCTGGCTGGCGCCTGGCTTGCGGATGTGAAAAACGAGCCCATTCACATCCTTGCCGAGTTCCTTGCGCAGAATATCCCGTTTTTCCCGCGCATAGAGAAGGCCCGCGGCCTCCGCGCAGCGCTTTAGATATTCCGGCCGGTGGGCGTAGCGCCCCGTAGCATCCACGCGGTAGTCCGGCCCGTCCGACGTATCGAGATGCTCGACGCTCGCGACGAGCATACCGCCCGGGGCAAGGGCTCCTGCAAGCGCCTGCATGAAAGGCTCCAGGTCGCCGAGATAACACAGCGTGTCGACACAGACTGCCAGATCGAATTGGGCCGGCAGGTCGGAGGACAGAAATCCAACGAGCTCACCCTCGACCAGGAAGTCGTAGACCTTCAGCGCAGCGGCCTTGCGCAGCATGCCCGGTGACAGGTCGATGCCGGTGAGCCGGGCACAGTGGTCGCGGATCAGTGGTCCGCAAAGGCCGGTCCCGCAGCCAAGGTCGACCACATGGGCAAACGGCAAGTCGCGCTCCCTGGCCAGCTCCGCGACTTCCTCGGCAACAAGCTTCGGCGCCTGGTAGCCGAGCCCGTTCAGGACGTCGTCAAAGCTTTCCGAAAAGCTGTCGAAATGATCCCGGACATAGTCCGCGGGGGCAAGCGACAGGTCTTCTCCGCGGATCGCAGCAAACTGATAGCGGATGACCGGGTCGTCCGGGTAGGTTGCGACAAGCATCTCCATATGCCGTGTGGCGACTTCGGCCCGTCCAAGCGCGCACAGTACGCGCGGATGCCAGCCCTTGTCGCTCCAGACGTCTGGCGGGAACTGCAGACACCGTTCGAAAGCGTCTGCCGCTTCCTCTCTTTTGCCGGCAAGCATCAGCGATATGCCGAAGTTGTGCCAGCCGCTGTGATTGTTCGGGTCGAGGCGCACGACTTCTCGCAGCATGGGCAGAAGCTCGTCGTTGTTGCTGGCTTCCTGCAGCATCATCGAGATGTTCTTCCAGGCTTCCTCGTGGCGGACTTCAATTTCTACTGCGCGCAAATAGGCTTTCAAGGCTTCGTCCTTGTCGCCTGAAAGCTTCAGGATGTTGCCGAGGTTGTTCCAGGCGGAGAAATTGCGCGGGTTCCTTTCCAGGGAGGCATGGATAAGCGCAACCGCATTGTCCGCCTTGCCGGCATCGAAATGCAGCAACCCCAGGAAGTGCAGGCCGTCCGCATGGTCTGGATCTTCTGATAGCACATCCTTGTAGGCGCTGAGGGCGGCTTCCAGATTGCCGCTGCGGTGGGCGGAGATGCCCTGTTGTAATCTCTCGTCAATTTGCATCTGAAAAAAATCCAATAAAAAAGGGCGGTCGAACCGCCCTTGTACCCGGTAATGACCTGTAAGTGACCTTACAGGACTTTCAGGTCTTCGGCCACCATTTGACCGCGGCGCCACTCCAGGTCGAATGCCACAAGCTGGCCTTCCTTCAGAGTGTCAATACCGGACCGGCGCAGGGCCGAGATGTCGACAAGGATGTCCTCGCCGTCCTGCGGTTCGATCGTGCCGATACCCCGGCGCTGATCAAACCATTTCACGTTTCCATGTAGCATGGAGTCTTCTTTCCAATTCTTGGCATCTTGGCATACGACGGCTTCCATAGCTGCCTTTTTCAACGCCTTGATGACAGTGTTGATGATAATACTAAAGTACTTTTCAGACCCTGCTCGGAACTGGACATCGACGTGCGCAGTCTTTTCGCGACTGCCTCACTTCAAGAAGCCGTTCCATTTGGCGGAGGTCTGGTTGCCCGGTAAAAACACCCGGGCTTTTCCATAGTGTCTATTAGTATGGTAATGAAATTGTTAATTTCAAGACCTGCTCACCGATCGAGCTTCCCAAGTATAACATATTTGAGGATATCGACGACTTGTTCGGAGGTCTCGGCGACCGCAAGAGCAGCTGCGTCAACTTCCTTGAGCGGGTGGGTCAGCGACGGGTCATGAACGACAATCAGAGACTTGCCGAGCGCGGCAGCATAGCCGGCATCGAAGGCTGCGTTCCATTGCTTGTATTTATCGCCGAAGCGGACCACGACGATGTCGGCTTTTTCCAGCAGCGTCCGTGTGCGGATCGCGTTCACCTTTGCGCCCTTGTGGTCGTACCAGAACTTGTTGTCCTCACCACCCAGGATGGTCGCGCCGCAATCGTCGCTGGCATCGTGATCCGTTACGGGAGAGGAAAATTCCACCGGCAACTTGAGTGCGGATGTGCCTTCCATGATCCTGTCACGCCAGTCGGTATGGATTTCGCCGGATAAGTAGACGCGCCAGGTGGTCATAAGGTTCTCCCATGCAAGCTTTTGAATTATGTGGCGAAAATCCCCGCCTTGTTGTGATCCGAAACTGGGGGCTGAACCAGGCAACGTCAACCCCTGCGTTCATTTGCCCCTTGGTGGAAGGGGCCGGGAGACTCGACAAGTCTGCGCAAAAACTGAAGGGTAAACCGCCGCAAAACTGAGATTGCGGTCCGTAATTTTAAGGAGCTCATTCATGTCTGCACTTTTGCTCGGAGACGAGGCACCGGATTTCGAAGCCGACAGCACGGATGGTCCGATCCGTTTTCATGAGGCGATCGAAGGGTCCTGGGCGGTTCTGTTTTCCCACCCCAAGGATTTCACGCCGGTCTGCACCACCGAACTGGGAATGACCGCCAAGCTCAAGGACAAGTTCGCAGCCCGTGGCGTCAAGGTTTTCGGCGTTTCGGTCGATCCCATCGAGGATCACCATGCCTGGGTTGGTGACATCGCCGATACGCAAGGCGTTGCCCTGAACTTCCCGCTGATTGCCGATCCGGATCGTAAAGTGGCCACCGCATACGGCATGATTCATCCCAATGCCAATGACACGCTGACCGTGCGGTCGCTGTTCGTTATCGGCCCGGACAAGAAGATCAAGCTCAAGATCGAATACCCGGCCTCCACGGGCAGAAACTTCGATGAAGTCATCCGCGTGATCGACAGTCTGCAGCTCACCTCCGCCCACAAGGTCGCCACCCCGGCCAACTGGGTGTCCGGTGAGGATGTCATCATCGTCCCGGCGGTGAGCGATGAAGAGGCGAAGGAGAAATTCCCTGAAGGCTGGAAGACCCTGAAGCCTTATCTGCGCGTCGTGCCGCAGCCCAAATAACGGCTGAAATGAATGGATGAAACGGCTGGCGGCGCATGAAAAAAGGCGCCGCCGTGTCAGGGTCTGGTCAGGGCAGGGACCTGCGACGGGATCACACCGTCTCCAACAAGGCCTTCAGGGCAACACGGTAGTCCGGATAGCGGAATGTAAACCCAAGCTCGTCCTTGAGGCGCTGGTTGGAAACCCGCTTGTTTTCGCCGTAGAAGGACCTGGCCATCGGTGTGAGATCCGCGGTTTCGAACGGGATCTCGGGCGGGGCTTCGACGCCGAGCAGCTCCGCGGCAAAGGCCACCACATCTTGCGGAGGGGCCGGTTCATCGTCCGTGACGTTGAAAACCCGCGTCGATGGCTTTGCCATGGCAGCCTTCAATGCGCCCGCAATATCGGCAACGTGAATGCGGTTGAAGACCTGACCCGGCTTCACCAGCCGCCGCGCCGTGCCCTTCCTGAAATTCTCGAATGCATTCCGGCCCGGGCCATAAATGCCCGAAAGGCGGAAAATCTGCACCGGCAGGTCATTCTGTTCGGCAAATGCCAACCAGGCCTCTTCTGCCGCGACACGCTGGACGGAGCGTTTGGAAACGGGGTGGAGCGGAGTGTCCTCATCGACCCAGGCACCGTCGTGATTGCCGTAGACACCGACTGTGGAGAGGTATCCTATCCAGCGCGGTTTCGCGCCGGCAATCTCATTGGCGTACTGGTTCAGCACCGGGTCGCCGGCTTCATTCGGAGCAATCGAGACCAGTATATGCGTCGCTTGCTTCAGTGCCTCGGCAACGCCGTCGCCTTGGGAACTACCGTCGAAGAGAAACGGTTCGACACCCAGTGTCCGGAGCGCCTCCATCTTGTCCGAAGAACGCGTTGTGCCGCCGATCCAGTCGAACTGGTCACGCACTTCTTCCACGAACGCCTTGGAGGAAAACCCGGTGCCAAAGATAAACAGACGCATAGGTTCTAAAGCTCCAGATGCTGGCGGCGGATTTCATAAAGCGCAACGCCCGTGGCAACGGCCAGGTTCAGGCTGTCGGCCTGTCCGACTTGCGGAATGCGGATCAAGGTACGGCAGGCGGCTGCCATGTCGTCTTCCAGGCCCTTCTGCTCGTTGCCCATGACCAGCAGAACCGGCTCGGCATAGTCGGGCGTGCGATAGTCGACCGATCCCTTCAGGTGAGTGGCCGCGACGGTGCCGGGCCATCTTTCGGCCAGTGACTTGAATTCGTCCTTGCCGAGTTTGGCCAGCGGCACATGAAACAGCGAGCCCATGGTGGCGCGCACCGCTTCAACCGCGAAGGGATCCGTGCAATCGCCGACCAGCATGACACCTGCGCCACCGACCGCATCGACCGTGCGGATGATCGTGCCGAGGTTGCCCGGATCGCGCACCCGGTCGAGTGCGACCCAGAGCGTGGTGCCGGCGGGATCAATGTCGCGGGCTCCCAGAAGCTTCTGCTCGTAAACACCGACAACCATCTGCGGATTGTCCTTGCGCGTCATGGCGGACATGACGGCGGTCGATGCTTCCAGGATCAGGGCGCCGCGTGCCTTCGCGGCAGCAGCGGCCTTCTGCGCGACAGGATTGTCCCGCGCTTCAGGCCCGAGCGCGAGATAACGCACGCCCCAGCCGGCTTCCAGCGCATCGGTGGCCAGCTTCAGGCCTTCGGCCACGAACAGGCCCGACTGGCTGCGGTGCTTGCGCTGCGCGACGAGCCCCTTGATTTCCTTGACGATCGGGTTGGAATGGCTGGTGATCTGTTTCACCGCCCCCTGGCGTTTTTCGATCATCTGCTGCTCCAGCGTGAAAAGAGCGACGTGGACAGTGCGCGCTTGCCGTCCTCCTCGCGGATGACCAGTTCGCCGGATTCCAGCAGGCCGCCTTCGGTGTCCAGGGTTTCTGCCATGAGTTCGTGAATGGACACGAAACTGGAGCGGATCGCATAGGCGGTCAGGATCATGAACAATGCGTCCTTGTCCAGAAGCTGCTTCAGATCCGCGAGCATGCCGGGCAGGCTGGTGTAGATGTCCCAGACCTCGCCCTTCGGGCCGCGGCCGTATTTCGGTGGGTCGAGAATGATGCCGTCATAGGTGTTGCCGCGCCGCACTTCGCGGGCAACAAATTTCGAAGCGTCCTCGCAGATCCATCGGATCGGCAGATCTTCGAGACCTGACATCTCCTGGTTCTCGCGGGCATAACCGATCGCCTTCTTGGAGGCGTCCACATGGGTCACCTGCGCCCCTTCCGTCGCCGGCAGTAACGAGGCAAGGCCGGTATAGCCGAAAAGGTTCAGGATCTTCAGCGGCTTTTCCGGTGCGCGCTCGCGTTCAGCGCGGATCTTGCCGTTGACCCAGTCCCAATGGGCGGCCTGTTCGGGGAAGACGCCGACGTGGCGGAACGACATGAAGCGACCGTTGTAGCGAACAGGGCCGTATGACATCGGCCAGGTTTCCGGCACGCTTCCGGAAAACTTCCAGCGGCCCGGGCCTTCTTCTTCCGTGTCGCCGGAAAAGACGGCATCGGCACGGTTCCAGACACTTTCCTTCTGCCGCCGGGCCCCCATGGCCTGCGGTTCCGGACGCACGATGGTGAAACGGCCATAACGCTCCAGCTTCTCGCCCTGGCCCATGTCCAGAAGCCGATAGTCCTTCCAGCCCTTGGTTTCCAGGATCACCGGCCAGCTCTGGTGTGCAGGCTCGCCGGACGGGGAATAGGTGGAGGCACTGGTCTGATCCGCCACGGGTCTCACTCGTTTTCTGTCAGGTTTGAAGTTGTTCCGCCATAGAACATCCTGCCTTCTTTTGAAAGTAGATTAGACGTTCCTTTGTGGTCGAAAAGGTTTCCTGGCCGGCTTTTGAACCCCTCCGCTCCGGAGGTTTCGTGACCGGCCACAACAGCACCGCAAAGGCAATTTCCTGCTGTCGTCGGCGATCCTGTCGAGTGCAAAAGAAAAGGGCGGGGAGCCGAAGCTCACCCGCCCTCTTCGGTTAGATGTGTGCGATCAGGCCGCGGCAACCTCGGAGAGGAACTGCTCGACTTCACGCTTCAGTTCGTGGGTCTTCTGGGTCAGTTCTCCGGAAGCCGACAGCACCATGTCCGCAGACGAGGAGGTCTGGTCAACGGCCTGCGAAAGCTGCGACATGGAAGAGGACACGGCACCGGTTCCTTCCGCCGCGCGCTGCACGTTCTGCGAAATCTCCGCGGTGGCGGCGCCCTGCTGTTCGACGGCCGATGCGATGGCCGTGGTGTAGGTGTTCACCTCGGTCATGGTCTCCGCGATCTCGCCAATGGCAACGACGGATTCCTTGGTCGCGTTCTGGATCTCGGTGATCTGGCTGGAGATCTCCTCTGTTGCCTTGGAGGTCTGGGTGGCCAGCTCCTTCACCTCGGCAGCAACAACCGCGAAACCTCTTCCGGCTTCTCCGGCGCGTGCCGCTTCGATGGTGGCGTTGAGGGCCAGAAGGTTGGTCTGTTCGGCAATCGCCTGGATGAGGGTCACCACTTCGCCGATCTTTGTGGCGGCTTCCGCCAGCCCTTCGACCTTCTGGTTGGTGATCCGTGTTCCGGTGGTGGCCCGGTCGACGATTTCTGTTGTCTGGGCAACCTGGCGGGAGATCTCGCCGATCGAAGCCGCCAGTTCTTCGGCGGCGCTTGCCACGGTCTGAACGTTGTTGGTGGTCTCGTTGGACGATGCCTGGGTTTCGCTGGCGTAGCCTGCGCTATCCCGGGCGATTTCCGTCAGGGCCTGTGCGGTGTTGTCGAGGCCGCCCGCGGTGGTTTCCACGGAGCCGAGCGCTTCTTCCGCCTTGGTGCGGAAAGAATGGATCAGACTGTCGATACGGGCCTGGCGTTCCTGACGGGAGGCTTCCTCGCGGGCATTCTGCTCCTGCAGCTGAGCGCGTTCGACAGCGTTGTCGCGGAACACCTGCACGGTGCGGCTCATGTCGCCGATCTCGTCGCCGCGATCGATGCCCGGGATCACAACTTCATTGTTGCCGTTTGCCAGGCGGTCCATGACGCCGGTGATCGTGCGGATCGGACGCGTGATGGCCAGGTTGAGAATGAAGGCAAGACCGATGCCGCCCAGGATGGCGAGCAGGATCGTGACGGCAATCTGGACCTTTGCAGCCGTGGCGGCGGAATTGGCGGCCTGCGACTGTGCAGCGGAGATGGACGTGATGTCGGCGCTGACCTTGCGGGTCAGATCGTCAAGGTCCACTCGTTTGGCGGCCAGATCAGCCTTGGTGACAAGCATCTCGCGGAAAGACTTGTCGAGCGTTGCAACGGATTCAGGGATGGCGTTGATTGCGTCTGCGGCGGAGGGAAGGATCATGGCGTATTTGACCATGTCCTTTTCCAGGCCCTGCAGATTGGCAATCTGTTCTTCCACGGCCGACTGGTCGCTGACACCAAAAGCGCCGAAGAGGTAGAGTGTTTCCGCACGGGCGGCCAGCGCCATCTCATTCAGGCTGGTCGCTTTCTCGGCAATGGAGCGTACCGTTGCAAGGCGGGTGGAGGCGGTCAGTGCGTCGGTTTTTGCCTTGGAAACGACCGGGTGGACTTGCCCGAGAATTTCTTCTGTAAAGCCGTTCATCCCGTCGATGGCATTGCCGACGGCCTGGCGTGCTTCATAGGCTTCGGAAAAGCCGAGATCCTTGGTGAGGTTCTCCAGAGCCGCGTTGAGCTTGTTCGCCTGCGAGGCCAGCTTGCTCACGGTCTTGCGGTCGATACCGTCGATCTGCTTGTACTTCATCTGCTTCGTGGAAGAGACGAGGTTGCGTGCGGTGTCGATGGCTGAGGTAAGATCTTCACCGTCAATGTTGCCGCTGCCCTTCAGGTAAAGCATGTGAACCTTGACGACTTCGTCTTTCAGTTCGAACACGGTTCTCTGAAGCTGGTTGGCATCGTCCAGCTGGCTGTTCGCCGCGAAAGCTTCGGCGCTGATGCGTTTTTCTTCCGTCAGAACGGCGTCACTGATGTTGGTCGCCAGTGCTTCCAGATCATTGGTGCTTTTCTGAAGTGTCGCGATACGCTCGGCCTGCTGCACCGTCTGCTCGGCGACCTGATCGAAAGTGGTCGAGAAACTGGAGACCGCGTCCTTGGCCCCCGCAACCTGAGCTTCAGAGGCGGTGTCGCCCGCAATCTCGTTGGTCAGGAGGTCCAGTTCGCCTTGCAGCGTCGCCACACCTTCAAGCACGGAATTGCGAAGGTCTGCCGAAGGATTGTTGAGATAGTCTTCACGAAGCAGGGACGTTGCCTGGACCTGTCCGGCAACCTTGGCCGCCTGATCGGCAACGACGAACCGCGCGGACAGACCATGGATGGCCAGAAATCCCACGCCACCTACGACTGCCGTCAGCAGCAAGACAGCCAGAAAACCGCCGCCGACCTTGAAGCCAAATTTCAAGTCGGTCAGAACTTTCAATATTCGTTTCATTTTATCCCCGCACAGCCGGAACAACTGCATTGTCGTTCTGTCAGTATTGCGGAGCGCAATGAACATTAGGTAAATCACGCATTTTTAGCTTCAGGTAATATTTAGCTGAAGAAGAAATGCGTCATTTTGAAAGTCTGGTTTAGGTGCCGCAAATATATCGGCAAGCTAGAAGAAGTTCGGGTTGTATAATTGATTTATACATGCTGGCCGCCGTTGATGTGAATTTCTGCTCCACTGACGTAGGAAGACTTCTCGGAGCACAAGTAATAGATCGTGTCGGCAACTTCATTCGGCAGGCCAAGGCGGCGGAGCGGAATGTCTTCGATCATCTTTTCGGTGCCAGGTGACAGGATGGATGTATCGATTTCGCCCGGTGCGATTGCATTGACGCGAATGCCGTGCGGACCGAAGTCGGCTGCCATCTCCCGCGTAAGCGATGCGAGGGCCGCCTTCGAGGTGGAATAGGCGGTACCGGCGAAGGGATGCACCTTCATGCCGGCGATCGACGTCACGTTGACGACCGAACCCTTGGCATTCTTCAGTTCCTTGAAAAGGCCCCGACCGAGCAGGATGGGGGCAAAGAAGTTGACCTGAAAAACGGTTCGCCATTCGTGCATGGCCGTTGTCAGCGAATCCAGTCGTTCCCCGTCGGGGCCCTTGGGGCTGATCCCCGCATTGTTGACCAGCGCATGAAGGCGCGAACCGTTGGGCTCCAGACGCTTGCGGATTTCCTGGGTGGCAAACCCGAGGTTTTCCGGATCGGAAAGATCCACCTGGATATGGTCCTCAGGCCCCATCGGCCATGGACACTTGTCCGAAAACGCCTGCCGGGAGCAGGTGATCACCCGCCAGCCTTCCGCGGAAAACCGCTTGACGGTGGCATGTCCGATGCCGCGGCTCGCGCCTGTCAGCACGAGTGTCGGACGCTCGTCGGGGATACCCTTGCCGGTCATGTTATTTCCCTGCTGGCGTGCAAAAGTCGTGGAAAAAGTTGACTCTTGCAGTCGAGTTTCGTTATTGCGCTGGAATTCGTCAATGCCAATATGTTCGCATATGAGGACGCGCGCCGGATCCTACAATGATCATTTGCTCCTGTAACGTACTGTCTGACAAGCAACTTCGCGAAGCCGCGGAAGAAATGCGTGCAGACCCGAATGGCAAGGTGCCAACGCCCGGAGCGGTGTTCCGTCATCTGGGGTGCAGGCCGCGTTGCGGAAGCTGTTTTCCGTCGGTCATTGACATCATTCACGAAAAAAGTTCTGAAGAGCAACCAAAGTCGGAAGAGTCGCCTGCAGAATTGAAGCAGGCTTCAAACCGCTAGGACTTACCGGCCCCTGCCAGAGAAATGGCTTGGTCCGGAACATGGATTTCGATCTACATCCGGGCACATGTCCAAGTGACAGAGCACCCCGGAGGGATCTCGCAGGGAGAGGGTCATGAAGGGCGAAGCGCGCGTAATCGAGTATCTCAACAAGGCCCTGCGGCACGAGTTGACGGCAGTGAACCAGTATTGGGTCCATGCCCGGCTGCTGGCCGACTGGGGCTTCGGCAAGCTGGCCGACAAGGAACTGGCGGAAGCTGACGAAGAGCGTCAGCATGCACAGGATCTGATGGACCGGATCATCTTCCTGGAAGGTCTGCCCAATCTTCAGACCCTGGACCCGCTGCGGATCGGCCAGTCGGTCAAGGAATGCCTTGAAGGCGACCTTGCAGCGGAATACGTCGCGCGGGCCCTTTACCACGAAGCCCGCGAAGTCTGCCGCGAGCTCGGCGACTATGTTTCCATGGCGCTGTTTGAACAGCTTCTGAGCGACGAGGAAAGCCACATCGATTTCCTCGAAACGCAGCTTGAACTGATCGAACGGATCGGCATCGACAACTACTCCCTGCTGCAGGCCAAGTCTGCGGACACCGCCGAATAAGCACCAGGGTTCACAAACCTGATTTCCGTCTGCCGTCGTCGGAGCGAACCCGGCAACGGCAGACATCTTCTGTCTGCTATCAGAAGACTATTTAGGCGGCTCAGTTCTTCCGAACGTTTTGGCCGTACGCCCTGTTCGCCGACAATTGCCCCTATGTGACCTCCTTCTCAGGCGCAGCCGTTGCCTGATCCGCTTTCATCAAGAAAATGTACCTTGCCACCGGCTGCCACAGCGTCTTCCTCGTCGTGCGTGACAAGCAGGACGGGCAAGCCCTTTTGTCTGGCTGCGTCGAAGACCAATGCCCGGATGTCAGCTCGCCGGGCCTTGTCGAGACTTGAGAAAGGTTCGTCCAGTAGCAGCGCATGCGGCTCGGCAAGAAGCGTTCGCATCAAGGCGACGCGGGTCTGCTGACCACCGGACAGCGTCGCAGGGTCCCGGCTGCCGAAGCCGGAAAGCCCGACATCGGCGAGGGCCTGTTGAGCCATGTCCCGCCGGAGGGATCTTTTGCGGATTGCAGCGGGAATGGCGAACATCAGGTTCTGCAGCACGGACATATGCGGGAACAACAGCGGCGTCTGGAACATCAGGCCGATATGGCGCTCCTGTGCGGGCAGAGGTGTGAGATCCTTGCCATCAAGCATCACCGTGCCGCTCGCCTTGAAATCCGGCCGGAGGAAACCGGCAATGAAGTCGAGCAGGCTGGATTTGCCGCTGCCGCTTTCGCCCATCACGGTGAGTACTGTTCCCGGTTCTATCCGGCAGTCGATCCCAAGCAGGGGCACTCCGTCCAGGAGGAGGGTGACGTCCTGAAGAACCAGGCCCAATGGCTCGTTTGGGATTTGCATTGCTTGCCTCACCTTTCCAGCCGCATGGCGGCCCGGTTGCGATGAAGCAACGCCGGTAACAGTGCGGCCAGCGTAAATCCGGCCAGTGGTATGCCAAGTTGCAACAGGGCCAACAGCGCAGTTGCCTGCCGGCTGCCTCCGCTGGCCAAGGCGACACTCTCGGTCGTGACCGTGGCGATCCGTCCAGCACCGATCATCAAGGTCGGCAGATACTGGCCGACGGAAACCGCGGCTGCCACGGCAAGCGTTACCAGAACTGGCCGCAGCAGCAATGGCAAACGGATCTGCCAGAAGATGCGGGCACGCGACGCACCGATGGAGGCTGCGGCCTTGGCAAAGCGCGGATCGAGCCGGGCCCAGGGATCGCTCAAGGCCAGGAAGGCGTAGGGCAGGACGAAAACCAGGTGGGCCAGCAAAACAGCGGAGAATGTGCCGCTGAAATCCGCTGACAGGAAAAGCAGCTGCAGACCGAACAGAAAGCTGATCTGCGGCAGCAGCAGCGGCAGGAAGACGAGTGTCTTGAGACGGCGCGAAGAGGTCGACTTGCGGTGATCGCGCGCTTCCAGAACCCAAAGTGTCAGGGCTGTTGCAACAAACGCGGAGGCACAGGCCAGAGCGACAGTTGTTCTGAGTAGCCCGAGGCTCATGCCGAGGGTGTCGGTCATTTGCATGACATTCCAGGCCTGCGGCAGAACGGAGGGAAACCACCACGAGCGGGCGGCAGACCAGATCCCGAGCAGAAGCAGCGAGAGGATCATGGCGACGATGATGATTACCATCACCAGAAGTCCGCCATACCTTGCCGCTCGCTCGCGCAAGTGACGATGCCCGGTGACGAGACGGCGCCTGGAGGCCGAGGCGACCAGCCGTTCGCCTGCCAGATAGGTGGCCAGAGCAGTCGTGCTGACGGCAAGTTGCAGCAACGCCCCGGCAGATGCCATCAGACGTTTGGTCAGATCCGGGTCGTTCATCCAGCTGACGAGACGCGGGGCGAGCGGAGCCGGTGTCGTTGGCCCAAGGATGGCGGCGACATCAACGACGGATGTGGCATAGGCGACCACTGCCAGCACCGGCAGGCGGATGAGCGGGTAGATCTGCGGCAGAACGATCTTGAAGAAGGTTGCGACACGGCCATAGCCAAGGCTGGCACCTGCCTTGAAATACTCCTGAACGTGAGGGCGGTTTAGCGCGGCGAGCGTCATCAGGAACAGAAAAGGCACTTCCTTGGCGACAAGACCAACCGTCATGGCGATGCCGAACGGATCGTTGAGGATCAGAACGTCGGGTGGCCTGGTCCAGCCAGTCGCCCAGGGCGAAACGAGGCGAACCAGAAAGCCCGACGGCGCAATCAGAAAAGCAAGACCGATGGCCGCCGCCGCGTGTGGTACCGAAAGCAGTGGCGACAGAAACCGGGTCAGGCGCCGGAACGCCGCCGTTCCGGACCAGCCTGCCACGAACAGGAGCACGATCGCCAGCGACGCGACGGAGGCCGTCAGGCCGGTGGCAACACTAAGCCAAACGGAAGTCAGCAGACCGGGTTGTTGGAACAGGTGCCGGACAGGTTCAAGGGTGAAGCTGGTTTGGCCCAGCGCGGGCAGGTAACCGAAGGCAGGCAGGATCGTACCCGCCAGGCCAGCAAGAACCGGCCCGGCCAGAAGAACCGACACAAGGATGATCGGAATGGCCGGAACGGCTTTCGGCTGGGTTGCCACGTACTCCGGCTCACTCGGCGCCGTAGCGGGTGGTCCAGGCCTCTTCAAGCGCACTGACCCAGCTCGGATGCGGTTCCGGCAGGACCGGGCCGAGCTGTTCGGGCGTCAAGGTCGCAGGCCCAAGGTCGAGCGTATCGAAGAGAACCTTTTCGGTTTCAGGCAGTCCGGCAACGTTCAGAACCGTCGGGTCGCCCCAGATACCGGGATCCTGCTTGCGAGCCTGTGCCGCGGGTGACAACAGGAAGTTGGCGAAGACCTTGGCGCCTGCCTGGCTGGAACTGTTGAACGGAATTGCAACGAAGTGGGTGTTGCCGATGGTGCCGCCATCCAGAACGAAGGTGCGCACGCTGGGCGGCAGTTCGCCGTTGGCAATTGCGCTCGAGGCATCGGACGGATTGAAGGAAAATGCAATATCCAGTTCTCCGTCGGCAAGCAGCTGGCGCATATGCGCTGCATCCTTCGGGAAAGCGCGGCCCTGGCGCCAGAGCGAACCGTTCAATGCGTCCAGATAGGCAAACAACGGTGCGGTCATTTCTTCGAAGCGGGCTTCATCCACCGGTTTCGTCAGAGCGGCCTTGTCCGGAACCGTGCTGACGAGAACCTGTTTCAGAAAGGTCGTGCCATAGAAATTGGGCGGTTGCGGATAGGCAAATCGGCCCGGGTTCGCCTTGGCGTAGCTCAGTAGCGCATCGAGTGTCGCGGGTGGGGTGTCGAGGCGGGCACTGTCATACATGAACACGAGCTTGGCCATCCCCCACGGGCTTTCCTGGCCATCCGTAGGCACGGTGAAATCCTGGGCGACCGTCGGCTTGTTTTCCACGTCGACGTAATCCCAGTTCGGCAACGTCTGCGCCCATCCAGGTGCTGCCAGCAAGCCCTGTTCCTTCATGGCCGCGAAATTTTCGCCGTTGATCCAGACCAGATCGACCGCGCCGCCAGAGACCTTGCCAACCGATTTTTCGGCAAGCACCTGTGAGACCACAGATGCCGTATCGCTCACCTTCACCTGAAGCACGCGAACGGCAAATTCATTTGCCACTTCCCGGGCAGCCCAGGCGATATAGGCGTTGATGCGCGGCTCGCCGCCCCAGGCGTGGAAATAAACGGTCTCGCCTCTGGCCTCATCCAGCACTGCCTGCCACGCCGGATCATTGGCCGCCTCCTGTGCAGAAGCAGCCACCGGTGCCATCAGTGATCCGAGAAGACCAAGCGTTGCGGCAAGCATGCGTTTCATCAGAATTTCCCCTGTTGCGGATCGTGTCCGGTCCTCGTTCCCTCGCGCAAGGCGCATGGCACGGTCAAGACAAGGCTTTGTGAACGATGAGTGTTCGTGCCCGTTTGATCTCCGCGCAAATCAGACCGGCAGGATATGGGTGTCCTTGATCTCTTCCATGACGGCGTAAGTATGTGTTTCACGCACGCCCGGCAGCGCCAAAACCACATCAGACAGGAAGGCCCGATAGGCTTCCATGTCCTTGACGCGGCTTTTCATGAGGTAGTCGAAGCCGCCTGCCACCATGTGACATTCCATGATGTCGGTCGAGCGTTCGACGGCAATCTTGAAGGCGTCGAAAATTTCCGGTGAGGTGCGGTCAAGCCGGATTTCGACGAAGACCAGCAAGCCCCGGTCCACCATCTTCGGATTGAGGCTGGCGGAGAAGTGCTCGATGTACCCTTCGCGTACCAGCCGCTTCATGCGTTCGGCGGTCGCGGTTGCCGAAAGATGCACCCGTTCGGCAAGGTCCGTATTGGTAATGCGGCCGTCCTGTTGGAGAACCTTCAGAATCCTCCGGTCTGTTGCATCAAGCATGGCGAATTTCCCTAGAAAAAAGAAATTTGCAGAGAAATACACGGAGATTGGCTTCAAAAACAGCGAAAAGCGGACTTCGATTCAAGATATTTTGGAGGCATCTAGTGACCTGGCCCCGCGGGGCCCCTTTGGGAGGCTCTCATGACCGCAACTGTTGCAGCCATGAAGACAATCAATTCGACCGAACTCGAGCCGTTTCGCCCGGCGTACGCCCCCGATGACAAGACGCTTGTCGAAGCGCTTCTGAAGGAAGCCAACACCGACCCCGTGGTGGAGAAACTGATCGACCAGCGCGCCCGCGGTTATATTCAGGACATGCGCTCGGTCCAGGTCGGTCTCGGCGGCGTGGAAGACTTCATGCGCGAATTTGGTCTGACCACCCGTGAAGGTCTGGCCATGATGGTGCTGGCGGAAGCTCTGCTGCGCGTTCCGGACGCAAAGACCGCGGACAAGCTGATCGAAGACAAGCTGGCGGCAGCCCGCTTCGATGATCCCTCAGGCCCGAAATCCGACACATGGCTTGTCTCCGCCTCTTCCTGGGCGCTGGGCGTCACCTCTCGTCTGCTGCATCCGGGCGACACGCCCCAGTCGATCCTGTCGAGCCTCGTCAAGCGCATGGGCATGCCGACCGTGCGCATGGCAACCCGCAAGGCAATGCGCCTGCTCGGTCATCAGTTCGTGCTTGGTGAAACCATCCAGAAGGCTCTGGAACGCGCCAGGACCCAGGAAGCGAAGGGCTATCGCTATTCCTATGACATGCTGGGCGAGGGAGCGCGCACCCAGAAGGATGCAGAGCGTTACTTCCAGTCCTATGCCAAGGCGATTGCCGCCATTGGCAAGGCTGCCGGTGACAAGCAGCTGCCGGACCGTCCGGGTATTTCGGTGAAGCTTTCCGCGCTGCATCCGCGCTATCAGGCCGTCAACGGCGAACGTGTGCGCGACGAACTCCTGCCGAAGCTGCGCGAACTGGCGCAGCTGGCCAAGGACCACAACCTCAACTTCACCGTCGACGCTGAAGAAGCCGACCGGCTGGAGATCTCTCTGGATATCATCGCGGCCATGCTGACCGATCCGGTCACCGAGGGCTGGGATGGCTTTGGACTGGCGGTTCAGGCCTATCAGAAGCGCGGAATTCACGTGATCGACTGGCTTGTCAACGCAGCCCGCAAGACCAACCGCAAACTGATGGTGCGTCTCGTAAAGGGCGCCTATTGGGATACGGAAATCAAGCACGCTCAGGAAGGCGGGGCGGAAGGCTATCCGGTGTTCTCGCGCAAGGCGGCGACGGATCTGTCCTATCTGTGCTGCGCCAAGCGGATGCTGGCGGCACGGGATGTGCTCTACCCGCAGTTCGCCACCCACAACGCACTGACAGTTGCCCAGATCATCGAACTCTCCGGTGGCAAGGCGGAAGGGTACGAGTTCCAGCGCCTGCATGGCATGGGCGAAAGCCTTTACAAATCCGTTGTCGAGCGCGACGGCTTCCCGTGCCGGATCTATGCCCCGGTCGGTGGTCACAAGGACCTCTTGGCCTATCTCGTCCGCCGCCTTCTGGAAAACGGTGCCAACTCCTCCTTCGTCACCATCGTGGGCGATGCCTCCGTGCCGGTTGAAAAGATGCTCAAGCGGCCGAAGGAACTGCTGGATAGCGGCCACCATTCCATCAACCGGTCGATCCCGCTGCCGAAGGACCTTTACGGTGATAGCCGGCAAAATTCCGACGGCGTGGAATTCGGCTGTGCGGCAGAACGCAACCTGCTGACGTCCGGCATGGCGAAAACCACAGCACCGTTCACCGAGGCCGCCCCGCTTGGAGCGGGGCTGAAACCGTCGGGCGACGCCAATCCGGTGTTTGCCCCGATGGACGGCTCGACCAAGGTCGGCACGGTGCGCTTCGCGGACAGCGAAACGGCCCGCCTTGCTGTCGAAAATGCCCAGAAGGGGTTCGAGAAATGGTCGCGCAGACCGGTTGAAGAGCGGGCGGCTGCCATCGACAAGGTAGGCGATCTGCTGGAGGCCAACCGGGACCGTCTGATGACGATCCTCTCATTGGAAGCCGGCAAGTGCCTGACCGATGGCATTGCCGAAATCCGCGAGGCAGTCGACTTCTGCCGCTACTACGCGGCCGAAGCCAGAAACCTTTTCGGTGAAGGCAAGCTGATGCCCGGACCGACAGGCGAGGAAAACCGCTACCGCTATCGTGGCCGCGGCGTCTTCGTCTGCATTTCTCCCTGGAACTTCCCGCTGGCGATCTTCCTCGGTCAGATCAGCGCAGCTTTGATGGCGGGCAACGCCGTCGTCGCCAAGCCCGCGGAACAGACACCGCTGATCGCTTATGAAACAGCCAGGCTGATGTATCAGGCCGGTGTCCCGGAAGATGTCTTCTACCTGCTCCCGGGAGAAGGCGATGTCGGTGCGGCGCTGACGTCCCATCCGGCTGTTGCCGGGGTGGCCTTTACCGGATCGACCGAAACCGCCTGGCTGATCAACGGCACGCTGGCCGCAAAACGCGGCCCGATCGTTCCGCTCGTTGCCGAAACGGGCGGCATCAACGCGATGATCGTAGATGCGACGGCCCTGCCGGAACAGGTCTGCGATGACGTTATGATGTCCGCCTTCCGCTCCGCCGGTCAGCGCTGCTCGGCACTGCGTTTGCTTTATGTGCAGGAAGACGTCGCCGATCATCTATTGGAGATGCTGGAAGGCGCTGCCAGGGAACTCAGCCTGGGTGACCCCCGGCTGCCATCCACCGATATCGGCCCGGTTATCGATGAGGAAGCGCGCGACAACATTCTCTCCCATGTCGATGACATGAAGGAGAGTCAGAAACTGCGCTATGCAGGCAAGACACCGCACGGCAAGCTGGCCAACGGCTCCTGGGTGGCCCCGCACATCATCGAGTTGGACAAGGCTGAGGCCCTGACGCGGGAAGTCTTCGGACCGGTGCTGCACGTGGTCCGCTACAAGGCTGGCGACCTGGACAAGGTGCTGGACCAGATCGCAGGCACCGGCTACGGCCTGACGCTCGGTGTTCACAGCCGTATCGATGCAACGGTGAAGAAGGTTGTCGACCGGTTGTCCGTCGGCAACGTCTATGTCAACCGCAACACCATCGGTGCAGTCGTCGGCACCCAGCCCTTCGGCGGCTCCGGCCTGTCCGGCACCGGCCCCAAGGCCGGTGGCCCGGCCTACCTGACCCGGTTTGCCCTGGAACAGGTGGTGTCCATCAACACCGCGGCCGCCGGTGGCAACGCAAGCCTGGTGGCTGCATCGGACGATTGATTAGCCAACTCGTGGTCTGAGAGATGGCTCCCTTACCGCCTCGCGTTTGAAGGGAGCCATTTCCGGAGATTGATATACAAGAGTTCGTTTTACTTATCGGACAATGCCGCTTCGCATTCCGCGAACTTCGTGACCAAGCGGTTCAATGACCTGTCGTGTAGGAGGCCGGGAATATCGCGTGCCAAAAAAAAGGAGTATTTATCAACAAGTTGCATAAATGATCCCTGCATTGTTCGGCACGCGCCAAACGCGCGCACCTCGTTCCGGTATTCTTCCGAACGCAAGCTTAACCCAGATGTGATGGCGTATAGGCTATAAAGCTCCCAACTATTTTCCGAGTAAAGACGCCAATAAATCTTTTCCTTGAACCTGAACCATTCGTACTGATCCCCTCTTGTTTCCGCTAGAAAGCCAGGGTCGTCCAGATCTTTCATCTCGCGGAGAGTACGCTCCATAACTCGCAGATAAGCCTGAAATACTTTCGCAGGTGTGTCGAGCTCTGCAGATGGTTCTTTGCCGAGCTGATAGCGACAGTCTTCACTTTTGCTCAAGAAATCGAAGTAGGTTTTCTGAACCCGGGTAGGGGAACGAAAACGAACTTCAGGTTGGACGACAATGTCCGAGAAAGTAACTAGGACCGCGACGGCTTTCTGACACTTCCAGAGGTCTTTCAGATGCGACCTTCTCGTAAAAGATGAGCTTTCCTGTGGTTGAGTTTCGATACTCTGCAGTGCTGTCTGATACGGAACTTGAATTTCTTCGAGTTCTTCTCTGATCCTCTCCAACTCTGGTTGACGCTCTGTTGGGTCTTGCAGTTCGAGAATCTCCATCAAGCGTTCATGAAGTTGCTCAAGTTGCAACATCATTTCGGAAGTGATTCTTTCGGCGTCTTTGTCGCTCAGTGGAGTAGAACTACTGGCGGCGCAGACATGGCTAAAAATAAAAACAAAAAAGAGAAAGATCAGTTTCATCGGATTTCTTTTAAATTTCGTGTTTAAGCCCTTCTTGGAAACGCATATGGCAGGCTCAAGTCAAGAGCTTATCTGAATTCGAATGTGATTTACGGGAGAATCAGCTCCCTCGCGGTTTTGCCCTTCTCGTCGCCTCCGCTTCGATCGGATCGTCCGGCCACGGATGCCGCGGATAGCGGCCCTTCATGTCGGCTTTCACATCCGCCCAGGAACCCTGCCAGAAGCCGGGGAGATCCTTCGTGATCTGGATCGGGCGCTGTGCCGGGGAGAGAAGTTCCAGGATCAGCGGCAGTCTGCCGTCACAGACACTCGGATGATCCTTGAGGCCGAAGAGTTCCTGCACGCGAATGGAAAGCGTCGGACCTGCGGCCGCACCATAGTCGATCGGCACCTTGCTGCCTGTCGGCGCGGTGAAGTGCGAGGGGGCAAGGTTGTCCAGCCGTGCAGATGCATCATAGGGCAGGAGCGCCGCAAGCGCGTTGCCCAGCACGGCGGTATCGATTGCGGCAAGGCTCGTGCAGCCGGCGAGATAGGGCTGCAGCCAGGTTTCCAGGGTTTCCGTCAAGGTGCCGTCGGAAAGGTCCGGCTGATCCTGCGCGCCGTTCTCCCGGGCATAGGCGACACGTTTCTTCAGACGTTCCTGATCCTTGCTCCAGGGCAGGCGGGAGACGCCGCGCCGGCGGATCTCGGCAATCAGGGCCCGTTCGACAGCTGCCGGATCTGCTGACTGGATCTGGACGGACTTCAGTTCAACCGCCTTGTAGCGGGTGACACGCCGCGCCTTCAGCGCACCATCTCCTGTCAACTGGACTTCATCCTGCTCGACGATGTCTGCAGCAAACAGGTCTTCGATATCGGCCTTGGAAATTGGCGCGCAAAGCTGAATGCGCCCGCTTGCCGCCTTGCCCTGAATATCGGCAACAGTCAGGAAGGCGTGCCGGGAAAGGGCATGTTCCGCCTCCAACTCCGCGCCACGGCCGTTCGCAAGGCGGAAGCGTCCTGTCTGCCCGCGCTGCTGGGCCACCCGGTCAGGATAGGCAAGGGCGAGCAGAAGTCCGGCGCTTTCCGGATCTATCTCCCTGCCTGTGCCGCCTGCCTGCTTCAGCCAGCGCTCGGCAAGTTGGCGGCCGTCTTTTACACGTTGGCTCTTGTCGTGGCGCAAAGCCTGCAAACGCGCACGCAGGTCGGGATCCCGGCCGCCAAGACCCGGTTCGGACAGCACCAGCGCGATCATCGCGGCGGTAAAGCCGAGATCGCGGGCAACGCCTTCGATCACCATATGCGCGAGGCGCGGATGCAGCGGGAGCTTCGCCAGTGCCTTGCCGTCATTGGTCAGACGTCCGTGGTCATCCAGAGCGTGCAGATCCTGAAGCAGAGCCTTTGCTTCGCGCCAGGCCGCAAGTGGGGGCTGGTCGGCAAAGGCGAGGGCTGCCGGATCGAGCGTCCCCCAAGCCGCCAGGTCCAGCACCAGGCCGGTGAGATCCGCTTCCAGGATTTCCGGAGCCTCTGCCTGTGGCAGGGCCACGGTCTGGGCTTCGTCCCAGAGCCTGTAGCAGACACCGGGCTCGGTACGTCCGGCGCGGCCTCGCCGTTGATCAGCGGAAGCGCGGGAGACGCGCACGGTTTCCAGCCGGGTCAGTCCGGTCTGCGGTTCATATTTCGGCACCCGTGCCAGACCGCTGTCGATAACGACACGCACACCTTCGATGGTCAGCGAGGTCTGGGCGATGGCACTGGCCAGCACGATCTTGCGGCTGCCGGCATCGGCCGGCCGGATGGCTGCGTCCTGCGCTTTGGCGTCCAGTCCGCCGTAAAGTGGTTCCACCTGGCAGCCTGCCGGGAGCTTGCCCTCCAGCATCTCAGCGGTGCGGCGGATTTCGCCCTGGCCTGGCAGAAACACCAGAATGGAACCTCTTTCTTCCACGAGGGCTTGCCGGATTGCCCTCACCATCTGCGGCTCCACGCGCTCTTTGGGTGTTCGCCCCAGGTAACGCGTTTCGACCGGGTAGCTGCGCCCCGTGCTTTCGATGACGGGCGCGTCGCCAAGCAGGCGTGAAATTCCGGCAGCATCGAGCGTTGCGGACATCGGCAGCAGACGCAGGTCGTCGCGCAGTGCTGCCTGCACATCCAGCGCCAGCGCCAGCCCGAGATCGCCGTCAAGCGAGCGTTCGTGAAATTCGTCAAAGAGAATGGCGGCAACGCCCGTCAGTTCCGGATCGTCCAGGATCAGCCGGGTGAAAACACCTTCCGTTATGACCTCGATCCGGGTACGGGCGCTGACTTTCGTTTCCATGCGCACACGGTAGCCGACGGTCTCGCCGGGCTTTTCGCCAAGTTCGGCTGCCATCCGGCGTGCAGCGGCACGGGCAGCTAGACGCCTCGGTTCCAGCACCAGGATCTTGCCGTCGCCGCGCCAGGTCGCGTTCAGAAGAGCCAGCGGCACGCGGGTCGTCTTGCCCGCGCCCGGTTCGGCAACAAGAACCGCGTTCAGCCCTGTATCAAGCGTTGCCAGAAGCTCCGGCAGGACACCGTCGATCGGCAGTGGTGCCGCGAAGGCTGGGGCAGAGGACATGACGGGCCCGGGTCAGCTCGCGCCCGATGCGGCGCCTGCGGTCCATTGCCGTCCTTGCATGTCGACGGCAAAGGCTTCCGGCGCGCGTGCGAAGGAGGCAAGGCCTTCCAGGGCCGGATCGGGATGCCGGACGATGAAGGTCGGTATCTTGGCCATCAGGGCCTCGTGGGGCGCCTTGGCCTCAAAGGCGGCGCGGAAGCCGCCGTCCGTGAGGAAGCGTGTGATCCGCGACGTGACACCGCCAGTCAGATAGACGCCGCCCCGTGCCAGAACCGCGAGGGCAAAATCACCGGCCACACGGCCAAGGGCCCTGGCAAAGACCTCCAGCGTCTTCACCGCTACCGGATCGTTTTCCTCTGCGGCCGTTGTGATGCTTGCCGCCGTTGTGAAGTCGCGGTCAGCGCCCATATAGGCGGCAACACCGCGGGCAAGGCGGGGCAAGCCGGTGCCGCTAAGGATCTGTTCGGCGCCAAGCCGTCCACCGACGAGTTCGATATGCGGCCAGATGGCAACGTCTTCCGGGGTTACCGGCCCGAGTTCCACATGGCCACCTTCGCCCGGAACGGGAACCCAGGTCTGGGCGGCATAGATCATCGCGGCGGCGCCGAGGCCCGTGCCCGGACCGAGGACGAACTTGGCGCTCTCTTCGCGGATCGTGCCGGAGCCGACCTGTTCGATATCGCTGCCGCTATATCCTGGCAAGGCCAGGGCCTGCGCTTCGAAATCGTTGAGCACGATGACTTCGTCCAGACCGAGGTCGGCGATCATCTTCAGCGGCTCGATCACCCAGGCCGCGTTGGTGAGGGGGATCCTGTCACCGGTGACGGGACCGGCAACCGCGATGATTGCCGTGCGTGGTTTCGGATCGGTTTCCGGCAGCACCACTTCGCGGATCGCGGAAGAAATGTCGGGATGATCCGCGGTCGCCGTCTTGCCGCACATGCGGGTGGGCGCCTCAGCGTCGTCAACCAGAGCGAAACGGGCGTTGGTGCCGCCGATATCGGCAACCAGAACCGGATAGGCAAAGGATTTGGTGTTCTTGGAAAAACTCATGAGGACAGGGAGCCAACTTCAGGTGTCGCGGATGTGGTCTTGAGGCCCTGCAGGCGGGCGGAGCGCAGCAGGATATCCGCGGTCGACGGATTGAGCGCCATCGGCATGTCATAGACCACTGCAAGGCGCATCAGGGCTTTCACATCAACATCATGCGGCATGGGCGACAGCGGATCGACGAAGAAGAACAGGCCCTGGAGCTTGCCTTCGGCAATCATCGCGCCGATCTGCTGGTCGCCGCCCAGCGGGCCGCTTTTCAGCCTTGTGACCTTGAGATCCGGACAGGCTTCCAGAATGCGGCCGCCCGTGGTGCCTGTGCTGACAAGTTCGAAAACCGCGAGTTTGTCCTGGTGCCGTCTGGCGAACTCGACCATGGCGTCTTTTTTGGCGTCATGCGCGACAAGCGCAAGAGTGGGCGTGGCAGGCATCAGCGGTCCTCTGGGGTCTATGCAATCCGGATCGATTGAATAGCCGAAAGCTGATCGAAACCAAAGTCCCGGGAGACCAGTTCGTCCCCGGAGGGAACCGGACGAAAAGGCACCCTGGCAGGAAGCGACAGCGGCGGGGAAGTGTTTAGCCGTTCAAAGCGCTTTAGGCAAAGGAAGATGAACGGGCGGGCGCAGAACCTGTTCCCGGTTGGCAGATCATCGGCAGGGAGCAAAAGAAAATGCCGCGTCCCGGCCCGGAACGCGGCAGGCAATAAGGAGAATGGAGACGTGGCGATCAGTCGAACAGATTGCAGCGGATCGGTTCGCGGCCGGCAACGCGCTGGAAGTAGGGATCGGGTTCCGGCAGATGCAGCCCGGCGATCTCCATCACCAGCTTCATGCGGATCGCGTCTGCAAAGCCTTCCTGACTGCGAACGGGGATGGCGAAGGAGCCCGGGCCGCCGATCACACAATCCTCGTAATAGTGGTCGAGGTTGAGCATCGCCTGCCAGGTGTTCTTGTTCGACTTCATCATCAGAGGCAAGCCGTTGATGGTCACGCCAGAGGCAACCATGCGATCACGCATGGCAGTTACGGAGCCGCCCTGGTTGTTCGGGCCGTCACCGGAAATGTCGATTACGCGGCGCAGGCCTTCATACTGGTTGTTCTGAACCAGAAAGACCGACTTTTCGAGCGCCGAGGCGATGGAGGTGCGCTGGACCTGCCGAAGCGGGGCCTCGGCAATCTTGGAAGCGAAGTGTGCTGCCGAGCTTGCATCCTGGATCACCGTCCAGTCGGCGACGATGAAATGCTCATCAACCCCGCCCCATTCCATGTAGGTCACGGCAACGCGGCCGATCGGACCGACCTGAATGGCGTCAAGAAATTCCCTGGAGGTGAGAGCGGCAACATACCCGGCGCGCTGCACTTCCTGTTCTTCTGTATCCATGGATTGGGAGATGTCGACGGCCAGGACAAGTTCGACGTCCACTTCGTTGGCCGGATCATAGCTGTATTGTGAAGAAGCCATCAGAGCCGGACGGTAGTCTCGGGCTGCGGCTGGGGCGGCGAAAAGAAGTGCCGCACAAATAAGTGACAGTAAACTTGTAACCGTCAGTGCACAGTCTGTTTTGGTTATGTCGAGACGCATGGTTTTTCTCCTTACTTCAGCCTTGCGGCTGGGTGGCCACGTCTCCCCTGTTTATTTTGTCGTTGAATTCCTTATCTTTCCGTTTCTCGTGATTCCTAACAAGGCATTGGCTGAATGCCTTGGATGAGCTTGGAAATTTACTTAGCAAGCTACATGCCAAACGTAGCGTAATATTCCTTGGCTGGCAAAAGTAATGTGCACGGAGTGCATGTTCTATCCACAGGCGCGGGATATCTTCCGGATTTGCTAGGCAAATTTTTCATCCGTGGATACGCGTTGGGCTTTACGTATAGGTAAGGTGGTGATTTCTTGAGTTATTTCAATCCGCCTTATCGGTCACATTTTTGCGCGAAACTGTGAGAAACTCGGGCGAGAGAACCTGTTTGAGACCCAAAACAGCCGACGTTTCAGCAACTTCTGAAGCGCCTGACATGCGCGTTCCGATTAGCTGTTTTTCGGTCGGAAAGACGCAGGTTTTCAAAGTGGGGGACAAATCCACCGGCAATTATTGCCGTGCAGCTAGGCAAATTTTGCCGGGTTGTTTCTGAAAATCGGCAGCTTTGGGCAGAATTTGCCGCCGTTCAGAAGTGGTACTCGGCGCTGATTGCTGCCCAGAAATGCAGCAATCAGCCAGAAAATTGGCAGTTTTTTTAGTTGACGGCAAAGGCAAGGCTGGTCATGATCTGAAGAAATTCTCACTTGGTGAAGAATTTTTCGGCCGGCCTTCGCGGCCCCGGAAAACAAAAGCTCCGAAGAGAGCAGGGCATAGCCGGACCGTTGCGGTCAACCGCTTCGCATGGCTGGACAGGCGGGTGTTTCATCTTGCGGGATGCAATTCCATCAAGCCGGGCGTTTTGAGAGTGGTTGAGTATCCTGTCCGCCGGAAGGCGTGCGCAAGGGCTCTGGAGGGGAAGGTTTCGACGCGGAATGCAGACACGCGACGACGACTGGACATCATATATGGCCATCCGGGCGGCCTGGCTGTCCTTTGTTGGAGGCCGTACGCAGGGCGAAATCGCCTCGCAGCTCGGCGTTTCGCCTGCCAAGGTGCATCGCCTGATCGCTCATGCGCAGAAAGCCGGTTTCGTCAAATTCCAGGTCGATGGTCGCCCGATGGAATGCCTCCAGCTTGAAAAGGAGCTGACGGAGCATTTCGGCCTGACGAACTGCATCATTGCTCCCGATCTTGGTGGCGGCGACGACGACAGCGCCCTCAGGGCCGTCGCGGTGTCCGCGGCACAATTCCTGTCCGGGATGCTTGGTGGGTCAAACGTCACGCGTCTGGGCGTTGGCATGGGCCGCACGCTGACCGCGGCTGTCGAAGCGTTGCCGAAAGTGGCAAGAACCGATCTCGAAATCATGTCGATCTGCGGATCGCTGACGCGCACGCTTGCTGCCAACCCCTACGACATCGTCCAGAAGATGCAGGAACGCACAGGCGGCATCGGCTATTATCTGCCGGTTCCCTATTTTGCCGAAAACCAGGACGAAAAGGCGATGTTCCTGACCCAGCGCAGCGTGCAGGACCTGATGGATCGCGCGCGCCAGTCGGATGCCTTTCTCATCGGCATCGGTTCGGTCGAGAACGAGGGCCATCTTGTCCAGCGCGGCATGATTTCCAAAAAAGAACAGGAAGATTTGCTGTCGGGCGGCGCCGTCTGTGATTTGATGGGGCGCTTTCTGACGATCGAGGGAAAATTGGCCCCGGATCCGCTCGGCGATTGTGCCGTGGGTCTGCATTTCGACGAAGTGCGCGGGCGCCGCGTGATTGCGCTGGTAGGTGGGGAGAGCAAGGTGGATGCCACGCTCGCGGCCCTGCGTACCGGTGTCATTACCGACCTTGTGGCAGACGAGACCCTTGCGAGGGCTCTGACGGCACGGGCCGGATTGCAGCTGGCACAGTCCGCATGATGCGGCTGGGTCACGAGGGGAAACGGGCCGGCCAAAAGGCAGGCCCCCGCATGTCGGAGGACATATAAGTGAAAAAGCTTCTTACCATCGGCACCGCGCTTGCCGGCCTGGCCTTTACCGCCGTGGGCGCATTGGCAGCCGATATCAAGCCGGCAGTGCTTTACGATCTGGGCGGCCGTTTCGACAAGTCGTTCAACGAAGGCGCATACAACGGTGCTGAAAAGTTCAAGGAAGACACCGGCGTCGAATACCGCGATTTCGAAATCCAGAACGACAGCCAGCGCGAGCAGGCTCTGCGCAACTTTGCCAAGCGCGGCATGAACCCGATCGTCGCTATCGGCTTCTCCCAGGCCAACGCCGTGGAAAAGGTTGCCAAGGAATTCCCGGATACGCAGTTCGCGATCGTTGACATGGTCGTCGACCTGCCGAACGTGCGCTCCATCCTGTTCAAGGAGCAGGAAGGCTCCTACATCGTCGGCATGCTGGCTGCGATGGCGTCCGAAACCGGCAAGGTCGGCTTTGTCGGCGGCATGGACATTCCGCTTATCCGCAAGTTCTCCTGTGGTTACAAGCAGGGCGTGATGGCTGCAAACCCGAAGGCGGAAGTCTTCGAGAACATGACCGGCACCACCGGTGCGGCCTGGAACGATCCGGTCAAGGGTGGCGAACTCGCCAAATCCCAGTTCGACCGTGGCGCTGACGTTGTCTATCACGCTGCCGGCGGCACCGGCATCGGTGTTCTGCAGGCTGCTGCTGACGCCGGCAAGCTCGGCATTGGCGTCGACAGCAACCAGAACAACCTGCATCCGGGTTCCGTCCTGACCTCCATGCTGAAGCGCGTCGACATTGCCGTCTACCAGGCGTTCGAAGATGCGGCCAACGACAGCTGGTCTTCCGGCTTCGAAGTCCTCGGCCTCAAGGAAGGCGGCGTCGACTGGGCGCTGGACGACAACAACGCCGAACTCGTCAACGACGAGATGAAAGCAAAGGTCGAAGAAGCGACCCAGAAGATCATCTCCGGCGAGATCGAAGTTCACGACTACATGGCCGATCAGTCCTGCCCGATGTAAGGCAGTCGTTTTGGACCTCCGCGCGATACCGTGCGGAGGTCCACCTGTATTTCTAGCGTGCCCAACCCGTTTTTTCGGAGGACAGGATGCTCCGTCTCACATCAGGCGTCATTGCTGCGGCCTGCGCTGTCTTCATGACAACAACCGCAACTCTGGCCGAACCGGCCATCGTTTATTCCGTCGGCGGCAAGTTCGACGGGTCTTTCAACGAAAGCGCCTTTGCCGGCGTGAAACGGTTTCAGGACCAGGGCGGCGACGTCAGGGAATTCGAGTTGGAGCGTGATGCGCAAAGCCTGCAGGCACTGCGGAACTTTGCCAGCCGGGGCGCGTCCCCCGTTGTCGCAATCGGTTTCAACCAGGCCAACGCGCTTGGCCAGGTGGCTCCCAATTTTCCAAAGACGGATTTTGCCATCGTCGACATGGTGGTCGATCAGCCGAACGTGCGCTCCTATGTCTTCAAGGAACACGAGGGTGCCTATATCGGCGGTCTGCTGGCCGGCATGGCCTCCAAGAGCGGCACCATCGGTTTTGTCGGCGGCATGGATATCCCGATCATCCAGCGGTTTCTGTGCGGCTACAAGCAGGGCGGCCAGGCCGCAAGGGCGGATATCAGGGTTCTGTCCAACATGACGGGCGATACGCCGGCGGCTTTCGCGGATCCTGTTCGCGGCGGAGAACTTGCCATCGGCCAGATCAATCAGGGCGCCGATGTGATCATTCAGGCAGCGGGCGGAACCGGCATTGGTGTGCTGCAGGCAGCTGCCGACAAGGGCGTGCTCGGCATGGGCACCGACAGCAACCAGAACGGCCTGCACCCGGGCAAGGTCTTGACCTCTATCCGCAAGCGCGTGGACAACGCCGTCTACGACAGCTTTCAGGCGGCGAAGGACGGCACCTTCGAACCCGGCATCAAGGTGCTGGGCGTCGCGGACGGCGGCATGGACTGGGTGCTGGACGAAAACAACAAGGACCTGATCACGCCGGACATGAAAGCGGCGGCAGATGCCGCCGTTGCGGCCATCTCCGACGGCACAGTCAAGGTTCATGACGTCGTCACCGACGGAGCATGTCCTTTCTGATCGGGACACCGCGAGGCAGCGGCGAGGGGCAATAACAATGACAAAGAAAAACAGTCAGGCCTGGGGGAACGCATGAGCGATACGCCGGCAATCGAACTGCGCAAGATCAACAAGCGCTTTGGCCCGGTTCACGCCAACAAGGACATTGACCTTGTGGTGAAGAAGGGCTCCATCCACGGTATCATCGGAGAGAACGGGGCGGGCAAGTCGACGCTCATGTCCATTCTCTACGGTTTCTATCAGGCCGATGACGGCGACATCCTGGTGGACGGCAAGAAGGTCACGATTTCGGACTCGAAAGCCGCCATCGGCATGGGCATCGGCATGGTGCATCAGCATTTCATGCTGGTCGACAATTTCTCGGTTCTGGAGAACGTGGTTCTGGGCGCCGAGGACAGCGCGCTCCTGTCCGGCGGCATCAATCGCGCCAAGACAGAACTCAAGCGGCTGGAAGAAGAATACGAACTGCGAGTCGATCCGGACGCCCTGATCCAGGATCTGCCGGTCGGTCTGCAGCAGCGGGTGGAGATCCTGAAGGCGCTCTACCGCAGCGCGGAGGTTCTGATCCTTGACGAGCCGACAGGTGTTCTGACGCCGGCCGAAGCCGATCACCTGTTCAAGATCCTCGAAGTTCTGAAGAACGAAGGCAAGACGGTTCTCCTGATCACGCACAAGCTGCGCGAGATCATGGCCGCGACCGATACCGTTTCGGTGATGCGCCGCGGCGAGATGGTGGCGACGCGCGAAACCGCGAACACCTCGATGGAAGAACTCGCCGAGCTTATGGTCGGCCGCAGCGTGCTGCTGCGTGTCGACAAGAAACCGGCGCAACCCAAGGCTCCGGTGATGGAGGTCGAGAACCTCACGGTGACAGACAGCCGCGGCGTGCAGGTGGTCAAGGACGTTTCCTTCAATGTGCGTGCGGGAGAGATTGTCGGCATCGCCGGTGTCTCCGGCAACGGCCAGTCGGAACTGCTGGAAACGCTCGCAGGCATTCGCCGCGCCACCAGAGGTACGCTGAAGATCAACGGCGAGACGATCGATCTGGGAACGAGCACGCTCGACGCTGCCGACATGCGCACCAAGAACATGGGCCACGTGCCGGAAGACCGGCACCGGATGGGCCTGATCAATTCCTTCTCCGAATACGAGAATTCGATCCTTGGCTACCACCGCGACCCGGCCTACTCCCGGGGCCTTCTGATGGATCTTGCCGCCATCAAGAAAAACGCCGTGGCCGAGATCGAGAAATACGACATCCGCCCGCCCAACCCGATGCTGAAGACCGCCAATTTCTCGGGCGGCAACCAGCAGAAGATCGTGCTGGCGCGCGAGATCGAGCGCGATCCGGAAGTGCTTCTGGTCGGTCAGCCGACGCGCGGCGTCGATATCGGCGCCATCGAGTTCATCCACCGCCGGATCGTGGAAATGCGCGATGCCGGCAAGGGCATTTTGCTGGTGTCGGTGGAACTCGACGAAATCCGGGCGTTGTCCGACCGGGTGCTGGTGATGTTCGACGGCAAGATCGTCGGTGAACGCGGCGGCGATGCGGAAGAAGGCGAACTTGGCCTGCTGATGGCCGGTGTGGAAGATAACAACAATATGGCTGTTGAAGGAGGCGCCCGATGAGTGCCGGTCAGCTCCCGCGCTGGGTCGATTACGGCCTGATCCCGTTCCTGAACCTGGCCGCCGCCTTCCTGGTGTCCGGCCTCGTCGTTGTCCTGATCGGGGAAAACCCGCTGGACGCTGTGCAGCTCCTGGTCTGGGGCTCCATTGGCTATGGCGAAGGCATCGGCTTCACGCTGTTCTATGCCACCAACTTCATCTTCACCGGCCTGGCCGTGGCCGTTGCCTTTCATGCCGGGTTGTTCAACATCGGCGGTGAGGGCCAGGCCTATATCGGTGGTCTCGGGGTCGCCATAGCCTGTCTGGCGCTGGACCACATCGTGCCGTGGTACATCACCTTGCCTTTTGCCATCATCGGCTCGGCGCTGATGGGGGCCGCCTGGGCGTTCATTCCGGCCTGGCTGCAGGCCACCCGCGGCAGCCACGTGGTGATCACCACCATCATGTTCAACTTCATCGCCTCGTCGCTGATGGTCTATCTGCTCAACAACGCGTTGAAGAAGCCAGGCTCGATGCAGCCGGAAACGCGAACCTTCGAAGATGGTGGCCGTCTGCCGTTCCTGAACGACATATTCCCGTCCTTCGGCTTCGGCTATGCGCCGGTCAACCTGTCGCTCTTCGTGGCGCTGGCGGCTTGTGTTCTGGTCTGGTTCCTGATCTGGCGCACAAAGCTCGGTTTCGAGATCCGGTCCTTCGGTGCCAACGCCACAGCCGCGGTCTATGCCGGCATCTCGCCGGTGCGCACCATCGTCATCACCATGCTCATATCCGGTGGTCTTGCAGGCATGATGGCGATCAACGAGATCATGGGGTCACAGCACCGTCTGCTGATCGATTTCGTGACCGGCTACGGCTTCGTCGGTATCGCGGTTGCCCTCATGGGGCGGGCGCATCCGGTCGGCATCGTTCTGGCATCGATCCTGTTCGGCATGCTCTATCAGGGCGGCGCGGAACTTTCGTTCGAAATGCCCAACATCACGCGAGACATGATCATCGTCATCCAGGGCCTTGTGATCCTGTTTGCCGGTGCGCTTGAGCACATGTTCCGCCCGACCATCATCAAGCTGTTCACGCCCTCCCGGGCTCTTGCCGAGAAGGAGGCGTGATCATGTTCGAGATCGTGATCCTGACACTTGATTCCACAGTCCGCCTGTCGACACCGCTTCTGCTGGCCTGTCTGGCGGGGCTTTACTCTGAACGCTCCGGCGTGGTCGATATCGGCCTGGAAGGGAAGATGCTCGGCGCTGCCTTTGGGGCGGGTGCGGTCGCCTACATGACCGGAAACGCCTGGATCGGCCTTCTGGCGGGCATGGCGGTTTCGATCGGCCTGGCGCTGATCCACGGCTTTGCCTCCATTACCAACCGCGGCAACCAGATCGTTTCCGGCGTCGCCATCAATTTCCTGGCAGCGGGCCTGACCGCGCTGCTCGGGCAGACATGGTTCCGCCAGGGCGGTCGTACACCCTCACTGCCGGAAGGCGGACGGTTTAGGGACATCGTCTGGCCCTACGCGGAAGAACTGCGCGATGTTCCGATCATTGGCGGCATCTACAGCGAACTGCTCTCAGGCCACAACATCCTGGTCTATGCGGCTTTCGTGGCTGTGCCGCTGACCTGGTGGGTGCTGTTCCGCACCCGTTTCGGGCTGCGCCTGCGTGCGGTCGGGGAAAACCCGGCGGCCGTTGACACGGCCGGCATCTCCGTCACCTGGCTGCGCTACCGGGCGGTCATCGCCTGCGGTGCCCTGTGCGGTGTTGCCGGAGCATATCTTTCCATCGCCCAGTCCTCCGGCTTCATCAAGGACATGACGGCGGGCAAGGGCTTCATCGCGCTGGCAGCCCTGATTTTCGCCAAGTGGAAACCGGCCAACGCCATGTTGGCCTGCCTGTTGTTCGGCTTCCTCGATGCTGTCGCCATCCGGATGCAGGGTCAGAAATTACCCGGTATCGGCGAAATTCCGGTGCAGTTCTTCCAGGCACTGCCCTATATTCTGACCGTGATCCTGCTTGCAGGTTTCATCGGCAAGGCAATCCCGCCGAAGGCGGCTGGCATTCCGTATCTCAAGGAGCGTTCATGAGCGATCTGGACGCGTTGTTCGAGGCCGCAAAAGCGGTTCGTGAAAACGCATATGCACCCTATTCAAACTTCCTGGTCGGCGCGGCCTTGCGCGCACCGGACGGCACTGTTTTCATCGGCTGCAATGTGGAGAACGCTTCCTACCCGGTGAGCGTTTGTGCAGAAGGTGGGGCGGTCAGTGCCATGATTGCCGCCGGTTACCGCGAAATTGCGGAAGCCGTCGTCATTGGCGATGCGGCCTTGTGCACGCCGTGCGGCATGTGCCGCCAGCGTCTGAAGGAATTCGGCACGGACGATCTGGTCGTCCATGTCGCGGATCTCGACGGTATCCGGCGCAGCTTCACGATGGATGAGCTGCTGCCTGCCGCCTTCGAACTGGAATACACGTCAAAATAAGAAGGACTGACCCACAATGAGTGGTTTCGGCCGTGAATGCGCGGAGATCGTCCGCGCAGCCCGGGAGGGCTCGTACAAGATTGGCATGATCCTCGGCTCCGGCCTCGGCGCGCTCGCCGAGGAAGTCGAGGACGCTGTTCGCATTCCCTATTCGCACCTGACCGAATTTCCGGTCTCCACCGTCACGTCCCATTCCAGCGAGCTGGTTGCCGGCACGCTCTCCGGGGTGCCGGTGGTGATCCTGTCGGGCCGGGCCCATTATTACGAGGGCGGTGATCCGACGGTCATGCGCACGCCGGTGGAAACGCTGAAGGAGCTCGGCTGCGAGATCCTGCTGGCAACCAATGCGGCTGGTTCCCTGCGCCAGGAAGTTGCTCCCGGCTCGCCCATGCTGATTTCCGACCACATCAACTGGTCGGGCATGAACCCGCTGATCGGTGAAGAGGACGAAAAGCGCTTCCTCGACATGAGCACCGCCTATGATGCGGACCTGCGTGCGGCGATGAAGAAGGTTGCCGAGGAAACCGGCGATCCGGTCGCCGAGGGCGTTTACATGTGGTTCTCCGGCCCGTCTTTCGAGACGCCCGCCGAAATCCGCATGGCCAAGTCACTGGGTGCGGATGCGGTTGGCATGTCAACCGTGCCGGAAGTCATCATGGCCAGATTCCTGGGCATGCGCGTCGCGGCCATGTCGATTATCACCAATTACGGCGCAGGCATGCAGACGCACGCGCTGTCTCACGACGAAACCAAGTCCGTTGCCTTGCAGGGCATGGAACGCATGAAACAGCTGGTGCGGGCATTCGTGAAGGAGATTGGCCAATGACTGACATGATCGAACACGCCAAACGGGCCCTCGGGCTCGTTGACCTGACCAACCTCAACGACGACTGCACGGCGGCGGATATTTCCAAGCTGACCGGACGGACCGTGACGGATCACGGGTCGGTTGCGGCTGTCTGTGTCTGGCCGCGGTTCGTGGCGCAGGCCGCGCAGGAACTGACCGGCACGGGCGTGAAGGTGGCGACCGTGGTCAACTTCCCTGAAGGTGGCGAAGATACGGAAGCTGTCCTGGCCGAGACGAAACAGGCACTTGCCGATGGAGCCGACGAGATCGATCTGGTGATGCCCTACAAGGCTTTCTCCGCTGGCCGCAAGGGTTTTGCGGAAGAGCAGATCATCCGCGTGAAGGCTGCCATTCCGGAACCGGCATTGCTCAAGGTCATCCTGGAAACGGGTGAAATCAAGGATCCGTTGCTGATCCACGCAGCCTCCAACATTGCCATTGGGGCAGGTGCGGACTTCATCAAGACTTCGACCGGCAAGGTTGCCGTCAATGCAACGCTGGAAGCAGCCGAAATCATGCTGACCGCGATCGAGGAGGCCCGCCGCGACAACGCCGAGCGTGTGATCGGCTTCAAGCCGGCCGGTGGTATCCGCACCGCCGAGGATGCGGCTGCCTACCTGGCGCTTGCCGACAAGATCATGGGCCAGAACTGGGTATCGGCACACACGTTCCGCTTTGGTGCCAGTGGTCTTCTGGATGCCCTGATCTCGACGATCGAGGGCCAGGAAATCGTGGACCATTCCCACCACGGCTATTGAGACGGCTTCAAGAAGGACAACAAATGCTGCCGCAAGAACTCATCAGAAAGAAGCGCGACGGTGGAACGCTGGACGCGGCGGAGATCCAGTTCTTCGTCAAGGGCCTGGCAGACGGCTCGGTCACGGAAGGCCAGGTGGCTGCGCTCGCCATGGCTGTCTTCTTCAAGGGGCTGACCGTCGATGAACGGGTGGCTCTGACGCTCGCCATGCGCGACAGTGGCGATGTCATGGACTGGTCGGGCATCGACGCGCCGATCCTGGACAAGCATTCCACCGGCGGTGTTGGCGACAACGTCTCCTTGATGCTGGCGCCGGCGCTTGCCGCCTGTGGCGCTGCAGTACCGATGATCTCCGGTCGTGGCCTGGGTCACACGGGCGGCACGCTCGACAAGTTCGACAGCATCCCGGGTTATCAGACGCAACCGGACAATCTGCTGTTCAAGAAGGTGGTCAAGGAGATCGGGTGTGCCGTCATCGGCCAGACCGGAAACCTGGCCCCGGCCGACAAGCGCTTTTATGCCATCCGCGATGTGACCGGCACGGTGGAGAGCATCGACCTGATCACCGCGTCGATCCTGTCCAAGAAGCTGGCAGCCGGTCTGCAGGGACTGGTGCTGGACGTGAAGTGGGGCACGGGCGCTTTCATGGCAACACTTGAAGATGCTCGTGCGCTTGCCGAAAGCCTGGTGCTGGTCGCGAACGGGGCGGGTTTGAAAACGACGGCTCTCCTGACCGACATGAACGAGCCGCTGGCGTCTGCCGCCGGCAACGCGGTTGAAATGCAGAACGCTGTCGACTTTCTGAAAGGCACGGCAATCGACAACCGCCTTTGGGATGTCACCGTGGCACAAGGCGGCGAACTGCTTGCCTCGGGTGGCATTGCCGCTGATGCAGAGGCCGGTGCCGGCATGATGCGTGAAGCGTTTCAGAGCGGCAAGGCGGCAGAGAAGTTCGCCCAGATGGTTCATGCGCTTGGCGGACCTGCCGACTTCATGGAAAAGGCGGAACTTTATCTCGCCAAGGCGCCGGTGGAAGCGCCGGTCTACGCCGAACAAGACGGCGTCGTTACGGGTGTGGATGCCCGGGCAGTGGGCGTTGCGGTCGTCGCGCTTGGCGGTGGACGCCGGGCGGCGGCAGACGTGATCGATCCGTCCGTCGGCCTGACCAGCCTTGCCGGTGTCGGCAACACGGTGGACGCGGATGCGCCCTTGGCGATTGTCCATGCCAGAACCGAGGCAGAGGCCGAAGAAGCAGCCGTCGCGGTGCGCAAAGCCTACACCATCGGCTCCGCAGCCGATGTCATCGACAGGCCGAGCGTCGTCGAGCGCATCGCGCCCTGACCGGGAAAATGCGTGCCGGGCGAATGGTCGCCCGGAACCTCTCCGGCCGAACCGGCCGGCAATGATAAATTTGAGGAGATGTCCATGCCTCGTGCAATTCTGTGCGTTCTGGACAGTTTCGGTATCGGCGGTGCCGCGGATGCGGAAGCCTTTGGTGATGCCGGGGCCGACACTTTGGGCCACATCGCGGCGCGTTGTGCAGCCGGTGAGGGCGACAAGGACGGTCTGCGCTCCGGCCCCTTGAACGTTCCCAACATGGACCGGCTCGGCCTGGGCGCGGCAGGGCGTCTGTCCACCGGCAAGGACGTGCCGGGCCTGGATTTCGATGGCGAGCCGGAAGGCCTGTGGGGCTATGCTGCCGAAGTTTCCAACGGCAAGGACACGCCGTCCGGCCATTGGGAAATCGCCGGTGTACCTGTGCGCTTCGACTGGGGCTATTTTCCGGAAACGATCCCGACCTTCCCGGAAGAGCTGATTGCAAAGATCAGCAAGAAGGCAGGCCTCAACGGCATCCTGGGTGACAAACACGCCTCCGGCACGGTGATCATTGCCGAACTTGGCGAAGAGCACATTCGCACGGGCAAGCCGATTTTCTATACGTCGGCGGATTCCGTCATCCAGATCGCCGCCCACGAAGAACACTATGGTTTGGAGAAGCTGTACGAACTTTGCGAGATCGCGCGTGAATTTGCCGATCCCTACAACATCGGCCGGGTCATCGCGCGGCCCTTCGTCGGCGAAACTTCGGACACTTTCCAGCGCACCGCCAACCGGCGTGACTATTCGGTGCTACCGCCGGAGCCGACCTTGCTCGACCGTCTGACAGAGGCAGGACGCACGGTCTATGGCGTCGGCAAGATATCCGACATCTTCGCGCATCAGGGCGTTGCCAGGGTACTGAAGGGCGCAGGCAATGACCAGCTGTTCGACAAGACGCTGGAGGCCATGGACCAGGCTGCCGATGGCGACCTGATCTTCGCCAATTTCATCGATTTCGACTCCCTCTACGGTCACCGCCGGGATGTTCCGGGATATGCAGCCGCACTGGAGCATTTCGACCGCCGCTTACCGGAAATGATTGCCAGGATGAAGGACGGTGATCTCCTGATCCTCACGGCCGATCACGGCTGCGATCCGACCTGGCGTGGCACGGACCACACCCGCGAACATGTCCCGGTGATCGCAACCGGTCCGGGTCTCGAAGGCAGAAGCGTCGGTGGTCGCAAGACCTATGCCGATATCGGTGAAAGTATCGCCGATCATCTGGGCATCGCGGTCGGTCCGAACGGCACGAGTTTTCTGTAACCGCATCCGCATTCCGGCAATCCGGTGAATCGGGCACAATAACCGCGGGCCACTCGTCCGTCCTTTCTGCGGAAAGACGGAAAACCGGCCCGCCACACACTCGAATGAGGACCCGCGGGACATGAGCGACGCCATCACGGTACCGAAGGCGGAATTGCATTGTCATATCGAAGGTGCCGCGCCACCGACCTTGGTCAAGCGCCTTGCCGACAAGCGCGGCGAGGATGTTTCGGCCGTCCTCGACGGTAACGGCAAATACATCTGGTCCGACTTCACCACCTTCCTGAAAGCCTATGACGTTGCAAGTTCGGTGTTCCGGACACCGGCGGACTATGCCCTGCTTGCGGAAACCTATTTCCGCATGCTGGCGGCGGAAGGGGCAATTTACGGCGAGATCTTCATCTCGCCAGACCACGCTCAGGCCGCCGGCCTGTCCTACCGCTCCTATGTCGAGGGACTGGCCGCCGGGATCGAGCGTGCCAAGACAGACACTGCCATCGAAGGCCGGATGATCGCGATCGGCGTACGCCATTTCGGTTCGGCCTCCGTCGAACGGGTCATCAAGGAAGTGATCGGCAATCCGCATCCTCTGGTCACGGGCTTCGGCCTGGCCGGGGATGAACGCTCCGGCCACCCGGCCAATTTCGCGAAGGCCTTCCGCATGGCGGCGGATGCGGGGCTGGGCACGACGGCTCATGCGGGCGAGTTCGGCGGTCCGGACAGTGTGACCGCGGCACTCGAATTCCTGCGTGTGAAACGTCTTGGCCACGGCGTGCGGGCGATCGAGGACAAGGATCTGGTCAAGCGCCTTGTCGACGAGGAGATCGTGCTGGAGGTCTGCCCCGGGTCGAACATCGCTCTGGGCGTCTACACTCACCTGCGCTTCCACCCGGTCAACATGCTGCGCAAGGAGGGCGTGAAGATCACGCTCAACTCCGACGACCCGCCCTTTTTCGGCACCACGCTCGGCAAGGAATATTCATCGGTCACCGAAAC
This sequence comes from Labrenzia sp. R5_0, assembly GCF_017743835.1. NCBI lineage: Bacteria > Pseudomonadati > Pseudomonadota > Alphaproteobacteria > Hyphomicrobiales > Stappiaceae > Labrenzia > Labrenzia sp. R5_0. The sequence goes on from NZ_JAGHRK010000003.1 coordinate 659,711, forward strand.
CTTCGGATGGAGTTTCGATGATCAGATGGAAGTCACCCGCACGGCCATCGAAGCCGCCTTCTGTGATGAGCCCACACGCAAAAGGCTCCTTGTACGACTGGAAAGCGCAAAGCAGGCGCCGACGGGTTGAGGCAGGTCTTCTGCAACATGCCGGATGCGCTGCACGCTGAGTGCACGCCAGATTTTTTCAGGCGAGGTCGCTTCGCTCACGCTGATGTCTGGTTTCCGGACCGGCGCACAGCTTGGCAGTGCTTGTCCGGTATGACGCCGGTCATAGGCGCGGCTGCTTTGCATTGGCTTGGTTCAGCAAGAACTCTAGTGAGCTTTCTCGCCTCTCGCCCTCTCATCCCCCAAACCTCATCCTGAGGAGGACCGACAGGTCCGTCTCGAAGGATGGGCGGCATACTCCGGAACAAGCGGCCCATCCTGCAAGACGCCGCTGAAGCGGCTCCTCAGAATGAGGGGAGAAGGGCGATGAATGCCGAAGGTAATGGCTTCAAGCCCCCTCAGATTTCCCCGCCGGTCTCGTCCACTTCCGTGCGCGGATCGAGGCTTACCGTTTCCGGGGTGGTAATCTGCGCGGTCGAGACCGCCATCACGAAATCGGACTTGTCTTCCTGCGGAAGCGAAGCACGCTGACGCATGCGCCAGAGGGCAAAGAGCATCATGGAAAGATGCGCTGCCGCCGTCACCTGGAAGAGTGCGCCCGGATAAGTGAAGGTCATCAAGCCCGAAGCGAGCAACGGTCCAAGCATTGTACCAGCCCCGAAGATAAGCAGAAGACCGCCGCTGATCCTGAGAAAGTCACCCGGCTCTGCGTGGTCGCTCGCGTGGGCGACGATCACCGGATACATGGAATAGACCACGCCGCCGAAACCTGCGATCAGAAGAACCGTGAGGGTCGGATCGGTGCCGCCGAAGAACGACAGGCTGGACCCGAAACTCATGGCGGTTACGGCGAGACCGACCAGCACGAGGCGCCGGTCGAGCCTGTCGGACAGCATGCCGACCGGGATCTGCACCACTGCGCCGGCCAAAAGCGCCAAACTCATCATGATGGCAATCTCCGGTACGTCCAGTCCGATGCGAAGTCCATAAACCGCACCCAAGGTGCCGAAGGACCCGTTTGAAATGCCGACCATGAAAACCGCTACGACTGCGATCGGTGAATTGCGCCAGAGTTTTTTCGGATCCAGCCGCGCCTGTGTCAGGGGCTGGGGCGATGCGGCGGTGGACAACGCTGTCGGCAGCAGCGACAGCGAGTAGATGATCGAACCGAGAACGAAGAAGAAGAAGCCGGTCGGATCGCCAAGCGTCAGCAACATCTGTCCGGCGGTCGTCGCCCCCAGGTTGATCATCGTGTAGATGCCGAAGATCCGCCCGCGCGTTTCGCTGGTCGAGCGTTCGTTCAGCCAGCTTTCCACGATCATGGCAGCGCCGGAAAAGCAGAAGCCTGTGATCGCCCGCAGCACGATCCAGACAGCGGCATCCATGAACAGGAGGTTCAGGAGAACCGAGATGCCCGCCAGCGAGGCAAGCGCCCCGAAGGCCCGTACATGGCCCACACGCTTCACGATGACCGGCACGGCCAGACAGCCGCTGACATATCCGACTGCCCAGCCGGTGCCGAGCAGACCGAGCGAGGCATCGGAAAAGCCGTTGGCGAGACCGGCGAGCGGCAACAGGAGGCCGTGAAGGCCGCCGGCGAGCAAAAGCAGTCCGGATCCGACGAGAAGGGCGGCGATTGAGACAACGGCAGACATGAAACTTCCGGTGTGGGGTGGTTGAAAGGCTTGGGTTCAAATCACACAGATGATGACCAATGACGAACCGGTTTGACAAGGTTATGGTGGGCAGATAGGCGAGGGCAGCGTCTTTTCACACAATCCTTTCCAGATCCGGCGATTTCCATGACCGATACCCAACCAGCCTTGTCCCTGTTCCGGCCGCAGCATGTTCGGGAAAAAGCCTATGAGCTTTTGAAGCTTGCCACAGATGGCAAACTCGCCCATGTCGAAGCGGTTCCGGACCTGCTCGAAACAGCCCTGGCCAAGGTGCTTGAAACAACTCGGGAAAATTATCCGGATTTTCACATTCCACCCTACGGCATCTGGCGGAATTACGAGGCCGGCGGCATCGACCGCTGGGGTGCGCTGGCAAATGCGCGCGGGTTTGAAACCGCCGAAGAAATGCTTGCCGCTGCAGCCGACCTTGCCATCCTGGGTACCTACATGAAAACCCGTCACCCCGAGGGCTGGGTTTTCGAGGACAGGATGACTGAGACCGAGGCGACCGGTCAGGAGGCTTCGGCACTGGCCGCCTTTCACATGTTCGCGGCAGGTTCCTTTTCCGGCGAAATGACCGATCCCTACCGCGTCGACGCGCAGACGCTCGTGCAGATGGACCGGATGGAACTCTCCGAAGGCCTGCAGTGGGACGCAAGGGAGGATGACGACCTGCTTGAGGCGATGCAGCGCCATTTGAAACGCTTCGGTGAAGCGCTTGCCCTGCGGCCGGATCTTTTCGGGGAAGGGGACGAGACCCGTCCAGGCCGTCTTGCAGTTCGGATGGCAAAGGAAAGCGATGGCGTGGTTTCGGCAAGGGATCTGCTTGACCGCGTGCTGGAATCGCTTTGTCCGCTCTGGGACGGTGGTGCCAGCGAAGGAAGCATGGTCTATGGCGACAGCTTCGAGCATTACCAGCGGGGCGCGGTTTCCGAGAGAACTGTTGTGCCGTTCCATCAGGCTGCCCAGGAGATGGTCTATTCACTGATCGAACCTCTTGCCTGGGCCGGGTTTGAAGTCTCCGGACTGGAGGCGCTGACGCCGCCGGCCGATCCTGCCCACGCGGCCCTGTTCCTCGACGCCGGTGTCCTGAAAATTCTCGAACCGGACACGGTGCTGTCAGCAGAGGCCGAACGCGACCGGATGGTCGAAATCCGCGCTGTGGCGCTTGCCCTGACCGACAGGCTGGCCGAACTGCTGCGGCACGAGCTCAAGGTTCATCAGGATCAGTTGCCGCTCACCTGCATCCTGGAAGGCGGAACCAGCCGGGCTGGCGGCATTTATTTGCAAGGACACCCGCAGGAAGCGAAAAAACTCGGGCACTTCATGAACCCGGGGTCTGTTTTTTGGTTGCCGTTCGGGGCATAGGTCCCGAACATAAAAAATCATGAGACCGGGCCGGTGTTATGGCCCCATTGAGAAGAGAGGCAGATATGTCCGGAGCCACTGTCATCAGCCACCCGCTGGTTCAGCACAAACTGAGCATCATGCGCGACAAGGGAACGTCCACCCAGGGGTTCCGGCGCTTGCTGCGGGAAATCTCCACGCTGCTCTGCTATGAGGTCACCCGCGACCTGCCGCTCGTCTACCAGACCATCGAGACGCCGCTTGCCGAAATGCAGGCGCCGACCCTGGCCGGCAAGAAGCTGGTATTCGCTTCCGTTCTGCGCGCGGGCAACGGACTTCTGGAAGGCATGCTGGATCTGGTTCCGTCGGCGCGCGTGGCGCACATCGGGCTTTACCGCGATCCGCAGACCCTTCAGCCGGTGGAGTATTACTTCAAGGCTCCGGAAGACCTGAACGAGCGTCTGGTGATCGTGGTCGATCCGATGCTGGCTACCGCCAACTCGGCGATTGCAGCGGTTCAGAAGCTCAAGGAGCGCGGAGCCAACAACATCCGCTTCCTCTGCCTGCTCGCGGCACCTGAGGGCGTCAAGAATTTCACCGAGAACCACCCGGACGTGCCGGTCTACACCGCCTCCATCGACGAGAAGCTGAACGAGAAGGGCTATATCGTTCCGGGCCTTGGCGACGCCGGCGACCGTATGTACGGCACGAAGTAACCGGCCGACAGAACAGACGGCTGAAAGCGCGGAGGGAAACTTCCGCGCTTTTTTGTTGCGCTTGGGCGTGCGGTGTCTAACCTTTTGTAAAAAAAGGGGGAGGCGACATGATTACGGTCTTTGGTTCCATCAATCTGGATCTGGTCGTTGCCGTGCCCCGCTTGCCGACTGCCGGCGAAACGGTGAGCGGTCGCGATCACCAGACATTTCCAGGTGGGAAAGGCGCCAACCAGGCATTGGCTGCCAGGCGGGCAGGGGCCGAGGTTCGTTTCATCGGCGCGGTTGGACAGGACAGCTTTGCCGAACTCGCGCTGCTTAATCTGCGCGAAGCCGGCGTCGATCTTTCAGGCGTTCGCACCATGGCCGGGTCGACCGGCCTTGCCCTGATCGGCATCGATCCGGCAGGGGAAAACCAGATCATCGTCGCCAGCGGCACCAATGCGCGTGTCGAAGCCTCCTGGCTGGAAGGCGGTTTTGGGCCTGGTCAGACACTGCTCGTTCAGGGAGAGGTGCCTCTGGTTGAGGTGATCGAAGGTGCCAGGCTTGCCCGGGATGCGGCAGGCACGGTCATCTGGAACCCGGCTCCTGTGCCTGAGGGCGACCTGAGTGCCTGTCTGGATGTTGCCGGTACGATTGTGGTCAATGTGAGCGAGGCGGCAGAGATCGGAGGTCGTCTCGGCATTGCCGGTGACACGGAAACATTCGCGCTGAAGCTGGCGGAAGGTGGCCGGAACGTCATCGTCACCCTTGGTGCGGACGGTGTTCTCGCTCGCACGCCAACCGCCCGCTATCGCTTCGCTTCTCCTGCCGTCAACGCGGTGGATACGACCGGTGCGGGCGATGCCTTTTGCGGCGCCCTGGCTGCCGCTCTCGATCGCAAGACGTCCTTCGAACGTGCCTTGAAGGAAGGTGCCGCCGCCGGTGCGCTTGCCTGCACCGTGACAGGGGCCCAGTCCAGTGCACCGCATCTGGAGGACATTGCCCGGCTGGCCGACACGATTGCCTGATGCTGTTTTACAGGCCGCTAAGGAAACCGTGATAATCAGGGGGTTCACGCAACGTCGAGACCCTGCATGTCGCGCTTTGTCATCATCTTTCTGGCCTGCATGGCAATCGTTCCGCTTGCGGCGTATCTGCTGGAAAGCAGGCTTGAAGTGCTGGTGAGCAGCGACCCGGTTGCCGAAGATCAGGACGTGGACGAGGCCGGCGAGCGAAGCCACCGAATATCGGCCAACAGGCAGGGGCATTTCGTTGCGGATGCCTATCTGAACGGCCGTGCGGTGGACATGCTGGTCGACACCGGTGCAACCGTCACCGTTTTGCCGGAATCGCTTGCCGAGAGCATTGGCATCTTCCTGAATTCGGCCGACTACAAATACGCGATCCAGACGGCAAACGGCACAGTTCGTGGCGCTAGGGCGACCATTGACAATTTGCGCATTGGAAAGATCCGGCTACGCAATGTCGACACACTTGTGTTGAAAGATCAAAGCCTCGGGGAACCCCTGCTCGGCATGTCCGTTCTCAACCAAATGAAGCGGTTTGACATCTCCGATGGCACGCTTGTACTGGTGCAGTGAATTGTCATACCGTGTTTAGGTAATTACCCAGTTCCGTTCTTCTTCCTTGCTTTGAGAGGCATTGATGTTTCCGAAACCGCGTCCGAAATTGGTTCCGAACACTTTTGAATATGAATCCTTTCCAATGGTGAAGCCCACGGGTTTCCGTGAATACGATGCGCGTTGGCTTTTCGAAAAGGAAATCAATCTGATGGGCATGCAGGCGCTCGGTATGGGCATCGGCACGCTCATTCACGAACGTGGCGTGCGCCCGGACATCGTGGTGGGTCATGATTTCCGGGGTTATTCCTCCTCCATCAAGATGGCGGTGATCAACGGCCTTCTGGCAGCCGGCATCAACGTGCACGACATTGGCCTGGCCTTGTCGCCGATGGCCTATTTTGCGCAGTTCGCGCTCGATGTTCCGGCGGTCGCCATGATTACGGCATCGCACAACGACAACGGCTGGACCGGCGTCAAGATGGGCATCGACCGTCCGCTGACCTTTGGTCCCGATGAAATGGGCCGGCTGAAGGACATCGTTCTGGAAGCGGCCTTCGACCTGAAGGGCGGCGGCAGCTACCGCTTCGTCGACGGTTTCCCGGATGTCTATTTCAAGGATCTCACCGACCGGGCCAAGCTGAAGCGCCCGATCAAGGTGGTTGCGGCATGCGGCAACGGCACTGCCGGTGCCTTCGCGCCGAAGATCCTGGAAGCGCTCGGCGCCGAAGTCATTCCGCTCGACGCCGAGCTGGATCACACCTTCCCGCGCTATAATCCGAACCCGGAAGACATGAAGATGCTTCACGCGCTTCGTGACAAGGTGCTGGAAGTCGGTGCGGATGTCGGCCTCGGCTTCGATGGCGATGGCGACCGTTGCGGTGTCGTCGACAACGAAGGTGAAGAGATCTTCGCCGACAAGGTCGGCGTGATGCTGGCGCGCGATATCTCCGCGCTTCATCCCGGTGCCCAGTTCGTGGTCGATGTGAAATCCACCGGCCTGTTCCACACGGATCCCGTGCTGAAGGCCAACGGTGCCAAGACCGACTACTTCAAGACCGGCCACTCCTACATCAAGCGCCGTGTCACCGAGCTGAATGCCATGGTCGGGTTCGAGAAATCCGGCCACTATTTCTTCAACAAACCGATTGGCCGCGGTTATGATGACGGGCTCGTTTCGGCCATTGCCATCCTCGACATGCTTGACCGTAACCCGGACAAGACGATGGCAGACCTGCGCCGGGATCTTCCCAAGACCTGGGGGTCGCCAACCATGGCTCCCAAGTGCGACGACGAAATCAAGTACGACGTCGTCGACCGGGTTGTCGCCCGTTTCCAGGATATGAAAGCCAAGGGCGAAACGGTTGCCGGACAGTCGATCACCGACCTGATCACCGTCAACGGCGTTCGCGTCGTCAGTGAAGACGGAACCTGGGGTCTTGTGCGTGCCTCCTCCAACAAGCCGGAGCTGGTGGTCGTGGTCGAGAGCCCGGTTTCGGAGGACCGGCTCCACGCCATGTTCAAGGCTGTTGACGGCGTTCTGCGCGAGAACTCGGAAGTGGGCGACTACAACCAGACGCTCTGACCACTTGACCGATTGACGAAAGGCGGCGGATAGTTCCGCCGCCTTTTGCGCATCCTGCCGCCTTCTCGCCGGAGACTTTCATGATCAAGGAATTTGGGGTTCTGCCAGACGGGACCGTTGTCCAGGAAATTACGCTGGCAAAAGGGTCTCTGGCTGCCTCCATTCTCACCCTTGGAGCGATTATCCGCGACCTCAAGGTCGATGGTGAGACGGTGGTGCTGGGCTTTGACGATCTCCAGAGCTATCTGGATCATTCGCCCTATTTCGGCGTGATTGCCGGGCGCTGCGCCAACCGGATCGGCGGTGGCCGGATGACGATAGACGGGGTCACCTATCAACTCGACCAGAACGAACGGGGTATCAACCACCTTCACGGTGGTTCGCTCGGCTTCTCCAGCAGGGTCTGGCAGGTAGAGCAGCACGACAAGGCCAGTGTCCTGCTGAAGTTTGTCTCCGAAGACGGCGATATGGGGTATCCGGGCCGGGTGGAAGTGCTTGCCCGCTATACGTTGACCGGCACCGGTGCGCTGCGTCTGAAAATCACCGCAACCACCGACAAGACGACGCCGGTCAATCTGACCCAGCACGCCTATTTCAATCTGGATGGCAGCAGCAATATTCTGGACCATACGCTGGAAATCGCAGCGGAGACCTATCTGCCCGTGGACGAGGCGCTGATCCCGACCGGTGAGATCCGCAACGTGGCCTGGACGCCATACGACTTCCGCGACGGGCGCAAACTGCGGCGCAAGGCGGGTGAGGAGAACGTGGTCTTCGATCACAACTTCTGCCTTGCGGATGCACCACGCGAGGGCGTGGAATTCGCTGCTGCCCTTGAAGACAGTTCCGGCAATCGCCGCATGGAAGTCTGGACGAGTGAACCCGGCCTGCAGCTTTATGATGCGCAGCGGATCTCGGTGACGGTTCCCGGGCTGGACGGCAGGCACTATGGGGCCCATGCCGGGCTTTGCCTTGAAGCGCAGCGATGGCCGGACAGCGTCAATCACGACGGGTTCACACCGGTTTTGTTACAGCCCTCAGAGACTTATACTCATGTTACGGAATTCCGTTTTTCCTGAAATGGGTTACATTAGCGCTGCTGTGTGAGACAACAGGGGACTTGGGGGCAACTCGTGAAGACGGTTTTTTCAAACACCCAGCTCGCGCATGCACCGGCGCAGGAAATATCAGACGGCGAACTGAAGCCTGCTGTCGAGATCCCGAGCCGCGCTGAAATCGTGCTCAAGACCGTGCGGGAGCGCAATGTCGGTGAAATCGTTGCGCCGGAGGAATTTCCCGTCCGTCCGCTGCACCGGGTGCACGCCCCCGAATACGTTTCGTTTCTGGAGAGCTTCTGGGAAAAATGGACAGCCGCAGGGCGGTCGCGGGAAGCCTTTCCCTTCGTCTGGCCTATCCGCAGCCTGCGTCAGGATGTTCAGGTCGAACATATCGACGGCCTGCTCGGACGGTACTCGATGGATGCCGGTACGCCGCTCGGCGAAAACACCTACAAGGCGGCTCGGGCGTCAGCCGACACGGCCCTGACTGCGGCCCGCCTGCTTCTCGATGGCGAGAAATCGGCTTTCGCGCTTTGCCGGCCACCGGGACACCACGCGGGCTATGACTTCTTCGGTGGATACTGCTTTTTCAACAACGCTGCTGTCGCGGCGCAGTATCTTCGGGACTACGGACTGCATCGCATCGCAATCCTGGATGTCGACTACCACCATGGCAATGGCACCCAGGCGCTGTTCTATGACCGGCCGGACATCCTGTTCCTGTCGATCCATGCCGACCCTAAACACGAATATCCCTATTTTCTCGGGTTTGCTGACGAGACCGGCGAACATGCCGGTACCGGGTTCACCCGTAACTGGCCTTTGCCGCTCGGCACCGATTGGGACAGCTACACACCGGCACTCGAGGAAGCCTGCCGTTGGCTGCTGGTTTACAAGCCAGAAGCGTTGATCGTCTCACTTGGCATGGATTGCTACGAGAACGATCCGATCTCCGGCTTCAAGTTCAAGAGTGAAGACTACATCCGGCTTGGCCAGAGGCTCGCCAAGGTCGGCGTTCCGACCATCTTCCTGATGGAAGGCGGCTATGCGGTCGACGCACTGGGCACCAATTGCGTCAATGTGCTTGAAGGCTTCGAGGGGTAAGACCTCTTCGCCCGGACTTGAGTGCGACGGATCCCGAGAGGCGGCCTTGCCGCCTCCCTGATATTGGCCGCTTCCTCGTGGCAATTACCCGTTCAGCAGACCAAGCTGTTTCAGTTCCGCGCGCAGACCCTCAGCCCCCTTGAAGTGATGGGCTGACATGCCGGCTTCTCTGGCAGCCTCGACATTGCGCTCGCTGTCATCGATGAAGAGGCATTGCGCGGCAGTCAGTCCGTTTCGCTCCAGCAGGATTTCGTAGATGCGCAGGCCGGGCTTGATCTCCTTTTCAGCGCCGGAGACGACGATGTCGCGGAAGCTGGTCTTCAAAAACGGAAAACGTTCCTGGGCCTGGACAAACTTGTCTTCTGAAAAATTGGTAATTGCATAAAGGGGCGTCCCCTGAGCCTTGAGCTCTGCAAGCATGTCAGGCGTACCGGGAATTTCGCCGGGCACCATGTCGTGCCAACGTTCGCTGTAGGCGGCAATAAGCTCGGCCTTGTCCGGATGCTGGCGGGACAGAACATCGACGGCGTCCGCCCAGGGTCGGCCAAGATCCTGCTGCAGGTTCCACTCCATTGTGCAGACCGTCGTCAGGAAGTCTTCGCGTGCATCGTCATCGGGAATGAGCTCGCGATAGAGATATTCGGGATTCCATTCGATCAGGACATTCCCTATATCGAAGACGACGGTCGTGATAGCATCGTTCATGTGGTCGATCCGGTTTTCTGGCGGAAGTTGTTCAAAAGGCGAGATAAAATTTTGCAAGTTTCATCAGAAGGTTATGTCGGCAATATGGCACTTGTAAATCTCCTGTTCCGCTGGCTGGCCCCCATTCTCGCGGCAGTCTTTCTCACCGCTACCACCGCCAGTGCACAGGACCCGGAGACCATGCCCGATCGGCTGCGCCTCGGTGTTGTCGTGGCGGCAGATGAAGGGGCCCGCGACCGGGTGGAGCCTTTCCGCCTTGCGCTTGAGGAAATTGCCGACCTGCCGGTTGACCTCTTTCTGATGGATACCATGGCCGATGCTGTTGAGGCGCTTGCTTCCGGAAAGATCGACTATGCTCGCCTTTCACCATCCGCTTATGCTGCCGTGCATCAGCTCTGCAGTTGCGTTGAGCCGTTGGTCACCGCCGCTCCGGATGATTTTCCGGCGCGCTTTTATGCCCTTCTGATCGCGAAGCGCGGCGCAGAGCAGGGAACCCTGGCGGACCTCAAGGGGAAGCGCCTTGCTGTCGGTGGTACCGACTCCGTGACCGGTTATCGTGTTCCGCTCGCCAATCTGGCGGCTGACGGTGTCGACGCGCGCGCGCATTTCAGCGCTCTTGTTGAGGTGAAGGACCCTGTTGAGGGCCTCCGCGCCGTTCTGGACGGCCGGGTCGATGCGACCCTTGGCTGGTCGTCATTGGCGGGGGAGGCAAAGAATGGCTATACGGCCGGAACACTCAATGATTTTTATGTTTCGGGAGAACGCGGTTTCAAGGATCTGGAAATCGTCTGGCGCTCGCCGCCGATCCCCTATTCCGCTCACAGTGTGCGCAAGGATTTGCCTGACGCGTTGAAACGGCGTCTCAGGGCCGGGTTGATGGACATGCGCCGGGAAGCACCCGACGCCTATCTGGCCATAGAACCAGACCTGCCGGGCGGTTTCGAGCCTGTGGTGCATGCCGACTACCGTCCGGTGCTGCGCACTTACGAGGACGATTACGCCACGCTGCTGGATCCAGCAGGCCGCTGAAGAGACCCTGCACCGGTTGAACGAACATCAGGCACCAGCGGCGACGCTGCCCAGAAGCCGTTCGGTGTGGCGCCGGATCATTGCTTCTTCGTCGGTCGGAATGACCAGTACATTGATACTGGAGGTCTCGGTGGAGATCATTTCCACTCCTGCCTCGTTCCTGACCGGGTCGATTTCAAGACCGAGCCATTCCTGACCGGCACAGACCTTCTCACGGACCAGGGCAGCGTTCTCGCCGATCCCACCGGTAAAGACCACGGTGTCGAGGCCGCTCAGAACGGCGGCCATGCCTCCGAGTTCCCGCCGGATGCGGAAGACGAAATAATCGATGGCTTCGGCGGCTTTCGGATCGTCGCTCTGCGTCAAGGTGCGCATGTCCTGGCTGATGCCGGAAAGCCCCTTGAGCCCGGACTGCTTGTACAGCAGGTCGGAGACCGCATCGGGGCTCATGCCCTTTGTCGTCAGCAGATACAGCACCACGCCCGGATCGAGCTGGCCGCAGCGCGTGCCCATCGGCAAGCCGTCAAGCGCGGTGAAGCCCATCGTCGACCCGATGCTCTGGCCTTCTCGAATAGCGCACATGGAGGCGCCGTTGCCGAGGTGAGCGACGACTAACCGGCCTTTATAGAGTTCAGGATGAGCCTGCTTCAGATAGGAGCATATGTACTCGTAGGACAGGCCGTGAAAGCCGTAGCGGCGTACACCTTCGTCATAGAGAGGCCGGGGCAGGGCGAAGGTATCGTTGACCCAAGGGTGGCTGCGATGGAAGGCGGTATCGAAGCAGGCGACCTGCATGGCCTCTGGAAAGGCTTCCCTGGCTGCGGTGATCCCTGCCAGATTATGCGGCTGATGCAGGGGCGCAAGCGGTTCGAGCGCCTTTAGGTCCTCAAGGATCTCAGCCGTCAGGCGAACCGGTTCGGTGTGGGTGACACCGCCGTGGACGACCCGATGACCTACTGCATCGACACTGCGTCCACCAAGCTCCTGTTCCAGAACCGGCAGGAGCGCTGCAAGCGAAGCCCCGTGGCTTCTGCCCTCGTCCGCGGACAGTTGCCGGTCCACCCTTGTGTCGGAAACCCTTGAGGCAAGGGAGATATGCGGCTGGGCACCCAGTCCGGAAATCTGCCCCTTGAGTTGAACGGTGTCACCGGAATAGAGGGTGAACTTGATCGAGGATGAGCCCGAATTAAGGACAAGAATGACCGGGTCCATGGTCACTCGCCGTCCCGGTCGAGGATACCTGCCGGATTGCCGGTTGCCTGCCAGTGCATGTAGAGCAGGGCGAGGGCACAGGAGGCGAGGCGGGCCCGGCTGTCGTCGGCTCTGCTCGTCAGCATGATGGGGACCTTCGCTCCGATCACCAGCCCGGCCGCTTCCGCATGGGCGATAAAGGTCAATTCCTTCGCGAGCATGTTGCCCGATTCCAGGTTCGGTACGATCAGGACCTCTGCATGTCCGGCAACCAGCGAGGTGATGCCCTTGGTCCGGGCTGCCTGCACATCGACCGCATTGTCCATTGCCAGGGGACCGTCGACGATCGCACCGGTGATCTGTCCACGTTCGGCCATCTTGGAAAGAACCGCCGCATCGAGACTGGACGGGATCGCCGGGTTTACGGTTTCGATGGCGGACAGGACTCCGACACGCGGCATTTCCAGGCCGAGAGACAGGGCGGCGTCAATGGCGTTCTGGGTGATGTCGACCTTGGTGTTGAGGTCGGGCGTGATGTTGATTGCAGCATCCGAAATCAGGACCGGGGTCTTGCGGCCCGGGATGTCCATCACGAAGACATGGCTGATACGCCGCTTGGTTCTGAGCCCGCCATCGCGTTTGACCACGTGGTGCAGAAGATGGTCGGTGTGAAGGTGGCCCTTCATCACGGCCTTGACCCGGCCTTCATGGACCAGCGCAACGGCACGGCCGGCTGCTTCCATTTCATCTTCGATATCGATCAGCTCATACGGACCGAGATCTTCATCAAGTTCTTTGGCTGCAGCTTCAATCCGGCTCTTCGCGCCAATCAGAATCGGCATGATCAACCCCTCGCGGGCGGCCATCAAGGCACCTTCCAGCGAGTTGGGATCGTCTGGCGCTGCCACCGCGGTCGGCAAGGCAGGCAGTGTCTTTGCCAGTTCGATCATCCGGTTGAAGTGCCGGTGGCGCTGCACCAGGATCGCCGGAATGTCGCTGGAATCGAATTCGATAAGCTCTGTCGGCGCGGCGACTTCGGCAACGCCTTCAACAAGGCGGGTACCGTCTCCCCGTGTTACCGACATGTCGAACAGGACAATGTTGTCCGGACGTTTTTCGGTTGCCGTGACCCTGACATGCAGTTTGTCGCCGACCGCAGCTCCGCTCAGAAAGCGGAACGACTGCGCCTTGTAGATCGTGCCGGGTCCAGGAAGGATGTTGCCGAGCACCGCGGAGGCAAGCCCCCCGACCCACATGGCCGGTGCAACCGGTTTGTCGACCAGGCCATCGCCGGTCCAGTCCGTGTCGGGAAGATGTATCGGATTGTGATTGCCGGAAGCGTGCGCGAAAACCAGAAGGTCGTTGGAGGAGCATTCGCGGACGATTTCTGCGGTATCGCCGACCTTGATCTGATCGTAAGTCTTGTTTGTCGCCATCGGTTCAAAAATCCCATACTTAAAAGTGCATATTGCGACGCAGCATTCCGGAGCAGATTAGCCGGAATGTGCGACGTTACAAATACGGGAGTTAGCGTAGGCGCGTGTCCGACCGATTGAAACGGGATCAGGTAACGTGAAACAGACACGTTCTGGCGCTGCAAAGCCCGTTTCCAAGACCTTGGGCGTTTATCTTCAGCAGGCCGGACACTTGACGGTATCGGTCAATCGCGGGCGCAGATAATAGGTGTCGCTCAGGTCGATCGAGGATGCCCGGGAAAAATACTCGGTAAAAAGGCCGGAGAACGTCGGCACATAGTTCAGGTTGGCCTGCGTCACGACGATGGAGGAGTTCGGGACGGCCACTGTTTCTGGTAGTTCAATCGGTGGTGTGGACCCTTCCGCCCACGGGCTGCCGCCTTTGGACGAGTAGCTCCAGTCGACAGCAGGATCACCGTCTTCGTCAAAGGTTACACTGGCGACGATCGTTTCCAGGTTGGTGTCCGGATAAGGATCCAGGATCTTGCCGCCCAGAGCCATCATGGCGCTCAGGTCGGCAGGGGTAATTGTCTGCGCCTGGGCCACAAGATCGGCGACCGAGTTGGCAATACGGCTGACCTTACGGTCATGGTTCAGGGTGCCAGAGACTTCCTCCATGCCGATCAAAAGCACCAGCAAGAACGGGAGGATCATAGCAAATTCTATGGTGGAGATGGCCCGTTTGTCAGCGCTGAAAGCTCTGAATCTGCCTAGCCGGTGCCTGACCTTTTTGAAATGAAGACGCATCTTAGCTCCAGGGTTCATTTCGAAACACCAATGTAGAGGTGAGATAGCGTTCGCTGCCATGATCGGCGAGGTTGAGCGACAGAAGCGACGTGATCATCGGCCACCTGTAGATGACGTTGACCACGACGATCTCGCCCGCACCGGCGTCTTCGTAGTTGGACTCTTCCTTCAGATTGCCGTCTTCATCGTAAAGACTTTCGCCTGCGGACTTGGCCAAGGCAAAGCTTTCTACCTTGTCGACGTCGACTACCAGTCGATCCAGGGAACAGAGAAAGTCTGGCAGGTTGCTGCAGATTCGCGTCTTGAACGTATTTGAGTCATATCCGCCTTCGTGGGCCTGACCCGTACGGATTTCACGTGCAGCCGTGATTACAGCATTGTCAACCATTCGGTTCGCGAAATGGGACAGTCCGACTTCAATGATCCCGAAAATAACGGTAAAGAATGGCAATGCAATCATTGCGAATTCGACGGCTGTCGCCCCGCTGTTGTCCTTGCCAAACGAGGTAAAACCTCTTCTCCGTCGCGAGACGATCAGCCGTTTCAACAAGCGCATTCGGTGATTACTCCGTTGGGAATGCGATACTACAGCCCGCCGGCTGCTTTAGTCGCCAAATCGTTGCGTGCGCTTGCCTGATCTGCGGTTTCCTTGAAGGCCTCAATCGAGTCTCCGAGTCGCAGGACCGGTTCGCATGCCGGATTGCAGGACAGCGATTCCCGCGAAGCCTTCCTGTATACGGAGACGACGTCATCATCCGAAGCCTTCACCGTGATGACTTCATCAACGATCGGCTTGTTGTCGCCATCAAGGATCACGAGGTTCGTTGTGCCGTAGCTCTTGCCGGTAATGACAACGGTGTTCTGATCGAACATCGCGACATCCGCGATAAAGGGATTGCCGACAATAACCGCTGCGGCGCCGTCCTCGATCCGAAAGACCTTGGCGCGATCGACCGTAACAAGCACAGGACCATCCTGTGCGACCGCAACGGTCGCGCCAAAGGCAACGGCGAAAAGGCTTGTCCATCTGATTAGCTGCGCAAACATGCCTATGGATACTCCAATTGTGCATTTCCATAGAAGATCATGCGTCAAACGTGGTGAACGATCTGCTAACGACCCGGCGAAGGAAGTGTAAATGGATTTTCTTTTGCTTTTTCAGGAACGATTCTACGTTTGTTTTGTCTTTATTCGTGGATGCGTGGATATTCTTCTCCCTCGGTAAAATTTCAGAGGCGGGAAGAAAAATAGAAGTTCGGGGAATTAGCGTATAAGGCCGATCAGTCCCAAAATAAAATCTAAGAAACAAACTGGATAAATCGCGTGAGTATCTATATAATTCTGTATTTTATTGAATTATGCGCGTTTATATTAAAGTTTTTTGATCGTATTAACTGATTTTTATCTATACGTCTTGTTAACTATAGTAATAATTGCCAGCATTCTTTTTGGTTGGGATGGTAAATTTAACTGCTTGGAAAGCTCTCTGTCCTAGGGTGAGCCTATGTCCAATCGGACACAAAAGATCCGACGGACTTGAAGCTGTCAATTCAGTGGTACTTGGAGCAAAACACATGAAATCTCTTATCAACCGTTTCGTAAAAGACGAATCTGGCGCAACTGCAATCGAATACGGCCTCATCGCTGGCCTGCTGTCCATCGTCATCATCGGCGCACTCGCAGCAACTGGTACTTCGTTGACTGCGGTGTTCACCAACATTCAGACGCGCCTGACTTCTGCTGCTGGCAGCTAATCTAACGCGCTTAAGCAATTCGCCAGGTTGATGACCTGAATGAGAAAACGGGCAGTTTACTGCCCGTTTTTTCGTTTTTTAGTCAGTTAGCTGCGAAGTGTTAACTCTCTACTGGTAATGAAATGCTCTGTGTTTGAGTTTGATTGAGGGTCCAATGATAGAGGCCGCAATTCTTGTCATTTTTCCGATGCTGGTCGCCTTTGGCGGCGCATCTGATCTGCTGACAATGACTATCCAGAACCGGGTTTCCCTGCTGCTGATCGCAGGGTTTGCCATCCTGGCAGTCGCGACAGGCTTGCCATTGCAAGCCTGGGGAATGCATGCACTCGCCTTTGCGGTCGTCTTTGCCCCCTGTTTCCTGTTCTTCGCCTTCGGATGGATGGGCGGAGGCGATGTCAAGTTCATCAGTGCCATCGCGCTCTGGATTGGTTTTTCGCAAGAACTGCTGATGTTCGTTCTCTTTGTTGCTGTCTACGGCATGTTTCTGACGTTGGGGCTTTTGGCCTTACGGCAGAATGCGGTGGTGCCGTCCGTGCTTTATAGGCAGGAATGGTTCGCTCGTCTGCATGACAGCAAAAGCGGCATTCCCTATGGCATCGCAATCGCGATTGCCGGTCTTCAGGTCTATTCCTCTACTTATTGGTTCGACCTCATTCGTTGAGGTCTTGTCCTGATGGGCTTTGGCTGCCGGGTCGAATCGCGCCTGGCCGAAGACCTGTTGGTGTTCGACTACCGTTATGGATCATCACTTTGAGGTGAGTCACTTACCCCTGGTTGGCAAATGCTAGCCGGCGAACGGATTTTTCTGCTTCAGGGCGCGATATCCAATTTGTTTGCCGGCGTTTCTGACAAGCAAAAACACTGTCTTTGAAGCTGTGAGACGGTGTTGTAGCGCAGTATTCGTTGCAGAATGCATCAATTTAATAAAGTGTTCAGTAAAGTTAACGAATATTAACCGAAAACATCCATATCTGATTAACCATGTTTTGACCAATTACCCCTCATCCTAGTCGGGAACAGCGCATGTGCGCATTGGAATATTGGGTTTTGGTCATGAAAATCGCGCGAATTTTCGTCCTGGCAATTGCTGTAGCGGCAGGCATCATCGCCTTCCGCATGGTCATGATGTCGGGCAACAAGCCAGCAGAGCCTCAGATCGTACAGGCACCTGCCGCCGAGCAGACCAAAACGCAGGTTTTGGTTGCCCAAAGGGATATTCCGCTCGGTGCCAAACTCACGGCGGACGACATGAGCTGGGCGAAATGGCCTGAAGATGCCGTTCCCTTCGGAGCCGTGACGAAAGAAGCCTCGCCTCTGGCCAACGAGGAATATGAAGGCCGAATCGCCCGGGCACCGATTTTTGCAGGTGAGCCCGTTCGCCCCGAGCGTCTTATTAATACCGACAAGGGCTTCATGGCGGCGATCCTGCCCAAAGGCAAACGCGCTATCGCCGTCAGCGTGGAAGCGGAAACAACGGCAGGCGGTTTCATTCTGCCGGGCGACAAGGTCGACCTGATCCTGACCCGCAAGTCGGATACGGGCGCTCTCAGCGAAACGATCCTGGAAAACATCCGCGTCCTGGCAATCGATAGCACGACCGCAGGCGAGCAGGACCAGAAGAACCTGTCACCAAAGCGCACGGCCACGCTGGAACTGACCCTGCCTCAGTCCGAGGTGGTCGCTCAGTCGCAGCAGATCGGCACGATCGCGCTTGCCTTGCGCAGTGCCCAGGATTCCGCCGATGACGCGGACGATGAGGGCGGTCGCCGCCGAGGTGTCAGCTACGTGAAATATGGCGTGACGAGCCAGGCAGGTGCGCAATGAGCCCGGTTGAAAACAGAACGTCCAGCAAGAGGGGCGCGATGAAAAACTATCTTCACAAGCTGGCTGCTTCGGCTGTTTTGCTCGGAGGGTTGATGGGCGTGTCGGCTCCGGCAGCGCAGGCGGAAGGCAACTTCCCGAGCCAGGTCCATATCGCCGCCGGCGAACGGGCAACGGGGCGCATCCTGAACGTTGGCGTCGGCCGGTCGGTGGTGGTCAATCTCGCGGAAGACGCAGCCGATGTGCTGGTGTCCAACCCGGAAATCGCGGATGCCGTCCTCAGAACACCGCGCCGCATCTTCGTGATCGGCAACACCGCGGGTCAGTCTCGACTGGTTCTTTTCAGTCGCAGCGGCAGGGAGTTGGCAAGCTTCGACGTCCGTGTCGAAAAGGATACATCCGATATTACCCGGATCATCCGGAAGCTTATTCCCGGTTCCAACATTTCCGCAGAATCGATCAACGGCAGTGTTGTGCTCAGCGGGACGACCAAAAGCACGCTGGAAGCCCAGCAGGCAGCGGATATCGCGGCGAAGTTTCAAGGTGCCAAGGGCGCAAGCGAAGTCATCAACCTGATTTCCGTCGCTGGCAAGGATCAGGTTCACCTGAAGGTCACGGTCGCAGAAGTCGAGCGTTCGATCATCAAGCAGCTCGGAGTCCAGTTCCAGGGCACTATCGGCGTTGGCAATTTCACGCCCTTCATGTCCAGCCTGCCGAACTTCACCGTGAACCCTTCCATCGTGAACCAGGCAGTTGGCGGTACGCAGCTGTCTGCGGGAGCGACGAGCATCACCGCACAGGTGGAGGCCCTGCAGCGTGAGGGGGTCATCCGCACACTGGCTGAGCCGACCCTGACCGCGATTTCCGGCGAAAACGCAAGTTTCCTCGCAGGTGGCGAATTCCCGATCCCGATTTCCCAGCAGGACGGCGAGATCAGCGTCGAGTTCAAGAAGTTCGGTGTCGGTCTCGACTTTACGCCCGTGGTTCTGTCCGAAGGTCGGATCAGTCTACGTGTGAAGACCGAGGTCAGCGAACTGAGCAATGATGGCGCGGTCTCCGCAGGTGGGATCACCATTTCCGCCCTGAAGGTACGCCGTGCGGAATCAACCATGGAACTGCCGTCCGGCGGCACGCTGGTGATGGCCGGCCTTCTGCAGGAATCCTATCAGCAGGCGATCGAAGGTGTCCCGGGTCTGATGCAGATCCCGATCCTGGGCGCGCTGTTCAAGAGCCGCGACTTCCTGCGTGAGCAGACGGAACTGGCGGTCTTCGTGACGCCCTACGTGGTTCAACCGGTTGCAGTCAGCAAGCTGCAGCGCCCGGACAAGAACCTGATGGCGCCGTCGGATGCCGAGACGATTTTCCTGAACCGGCTTAACAAGATCTACAACCCGACCGGAGCCGCCGCCGAAGGCATCTATCACGGTCAGGTTGGCTTTATCTACAAGTGAGAACGGACGGATGAACATGTCAAACACGGTCCGCAGCAAGACGCTCTCGCAAACCGCACTTGTGGTCTTTGGGTGCCTGATCGCAGCCAGCTGCCAGAACCAGTCGCAGAGCCAGCTTCTGGCATCTCACGACTACAGGCTGATGCATCCGATCGTGATCACCGAAGAGCCGGAAACGCTGGATCTCCCTGTTGGACGCAACACGCGTAACATCAACGGGCCGATCGAAAGCACCATTGCCGCCTTTGGCCAACAGTCCCGGCAAAAGGGCGACGGATCCGTCGAGATCCTGGTGCCGTCTGGTGGGGCCAACGAGGCAGCGGTTCATTCCATCACGCCGAAGATCCGTCAGGCATTGCAGCGCGGGGGCGTTTCAAGGAACAGGATCAGCACTCGAACCTACTCGGTGGGTGATCCCGGCGCGGATGCACCGATCCGCCTGTCCTATGCGCGCATGCAGGCCACTGCGGGCGAGTGTGGGGCCTGGCCGAAAAACATCGGCGGCGGCTTCGGCGAAAACTTCAACTACGAGAACTTCGGATGTGCCAGTCAGGCGAACCTGGCGGCAATGGTCGACAATCCGTCCGACCTGATCACGCCGAGAGCATCCGACCCGTCTGATCAGGGCCGGCGAGCTGTGGTCATAGAAAAATACCGGAAGGGCGAAGTCACCGCGGGTGACTTCACCGAAGGTGTCGGCGCCGAAGTTGCCGAGGACTAGGGGATAGCTATGAGTGCCAACCCAGACTTGAAAGATATGTCCGCCTACATGGATCCCATTTCCGAGCCTGCGGATAACAACTATGCGGGCAGCGACGATGGTCTCCATATCGGCTCCATCCCGCGCATCACGGTGCACGGCTTCTGCCTGACCGACGCCACCATGCGGGTGGCCGAGGCAGCCATGGAAGACCGGCGCATGGCAAAGGCGCACCTGAAGCTGGATATGGGCGGTATCCCGGCGGCGATCGACACCTTCGAACAGGCTCCGACACCGAACCTGATCATCGTTGAGACGTCCGGCAGGCGGGAAGACCTTCTGTCGAGCCTCGATCATCTGGCTGAATATTGTGACGCCGGTACAAAGGTGATCGTCATCGGCGATGTCAACGATGTCATGCTGTATCGCGATCTGATTTCCCGCGGCGTCAGCGAGTATTTGATCACGCCTGTCAGCGTGTTCCAGCTGATCGGCTCAATTGCCAACCTTTATGCCGATCCCGAGGCTGAGCCGCTTGGCCGGACCATCGCGTTCTTTGGCGTAAAGGGGGGCTGCGGTGCTTCGACTATCGCTCACAACGGGGCCTGGGCACTTGGCCGCGTGTTCCAAAGTGAGGTCGTGGTGGCAGATCTGGATCTGCCATTCGGCACTGCCGGGCTGGATTACAATCAGGATCCACTCCAGGGCGTTTTCGAGGCCGTGTCTTCTCCGGAGCGGCTGGACGAAACGTATCTCGATCGCATCCTGTCCAAGTGCAATGAGCATCTGAGTTTGCTGGCCGCACCGGCAACGCTCGAACGCACCTACGACTACAGCGAGAAGTCCTTCGACCTGCTGGTTGACACATTGCGCGCTGGGGTCCCAAGTGTTGTTCTGGACGTGCCGCATTCCTGGAATGCCTGGGTCAAGAACACGTTGCTTGGCGTCGACGAGATCGTGCTTGTCGCGGAGCCGGACCTTGCCAACCTGCGCAATGCCAAGAACGTTGTAGACATGTTGAAGCAGCTGCGGCCGAACGACCGCCCGCCGCATCTCATCATGAACAAGGTCAACGTTCCCAAACGCCCCGAAATCAAGCCGGAAGAATTTGCCGGAGCACTCGGCCTGTCGGTTCACGCGATAATCCCGTTTGAGCCGCAACTGTTTGGAACGGCAGCCAACAACGGACAGATGATTGGTGAGATTGACGGCAAACACGCAATTGCGCGCGCGTTTGATGATCTGGCACACGCCGTCTCCGGTAAGGCCCAGCCCGTCAGGGCGTCCAGGTCGAGCCTCGGTGGTTTGCTTTCGAAACTGAAGCGGAAGGCCGGCTAGGCCGGCCTGAGAGCGGAGCAGATAGTTCGTTATGTTTGGTAGACGTGGCAGCTCATCGTCTGGAACCCAGACCCTTCGGCCAGGTGGCATACCCGGGTTGCAGGACACACCTGCGCCGGCGGAACAGGCTAAACAGCCGGAACAACCGGCGCCGCAGAAGATCCAGACCGAGCCTTCCCAGCCGGCGACCGCACCGACACCTCCGCCACCGCCTCCGCCGCCCGAGCCCCAGCCGGCTGCCCCTGTAGCGCGCAAGAAGAACAGCGAATATTACGAGACCAAGGCCCAGATCTTCAATGCGCTGGTCGAGGCGATCGACCTGTCACAGCTGGCTCGTCTCGATGCCGAAGATGCTCGTGACGAGATCCGCGATGTCGTGAATGACATCATCGCGCTTAAGAACGTGGTGATGTCCATTTCAGAGCAGGAAGACCTGCTGGAAGACATCTGCAACGACGTACTTGGTTATGGTCCGCTTGAGCCTCTGCTGGCTCGTGACGACATCGCCGACATCATGGTCAATGGCGCGCACACGGTCTATATCGAAACCTCCGGTAAGGTTGAGCAGACCGGTGTGACATTCCGCGACAACGCGCAGTTGATGAACATCTGCCAGCGCATCGTGAGCCAGGTCGGCCGCCGCGTTGATGACAGCAGCCCGATCTGTGACGCCCGTCTTCCCGACGGTTCCCGTGTCAACGTTATCGCGCCACCGCTCGCCATCGATGGCCCGGCCCTCACCATTCGTAAGTTCAAACGCGACAAGCTGACTCTTGACCAGTTGACCAAGTTCGGCTCGATCACGCCGGAAGGGGCGACGATCCTGCAGATCATCGGCCGTTCACGCTGTAACGTGCTGATTTCCGGCGGTACCGGTTCGGGCAAGACGACACTGCTCAACTGTCTGACTGCCTATATCGAGAGCACCGAACGCATCATTACCTGCGAAGATTCGGCCGAACTGCAGCTGCAGCAGCCGCATGTGGTGCGCCTGGAGACGCGTCCGCCCAACCTGGAAGGGGAAGGCGAGATCACCATGCGCGATCTCGTCAAGAACTGTCTGCGTATGCGTCCTGAGCGGATCATCGTGGGCGAAGTGCGTGGCCCGGAGGCATTCGACCTCCTGCAGGCCATGAACACAGGTCACGACGGCTCCATGGGAACCCTGCACGCCAACTCCCCGCGTGAAGCCCTGTCCCGTCTGGAATCCATGATCACCATGGGCGGTTTCTCCCTTCCGTCCAGAACCCTGCGCGAGATGATCGTTTCGTCCATCGACGTGGTGGTTCAGGCGGCGCGTCTTCGCGACGGTTCCCGCCGCATCACCCATGTGACGGAAGTAATGGGCATGGAAGGCGACATCATCACCACCCAGGATGTCTTCCTCTACGACATTGTCGGCGAAGACCCGAACGGCAAGATCATCGGCCGCCACCGCTCCACCGGAATCGGTCGTCCGAAATTCTGGGAGCGGGCGAGATACTTCGGCGAAGAAGCCCGTCTGGCACAGGCATTGGATGCTGCCGAGATGCCTGAATATGTAGCTGATTGAGGACCCCATGTCCGGACTTGAAGAGTTTCTCACGCCTGAAATCACCGGCCTGGCCGTCGCCGCCCTGGTGATGCTTGCCGTTGGCGGCATCATCTTCAGCCTGTTTCAGCCTGCTCTGTCCGGCTCGAAGCGGCGTGATCAGCGCGTGAACGCGGTCGCAGCGCGGCCCCAGAGCGAAAATCAGCGCAAGGCCCTTCGCGATGTCGATCGGCGCAAGCGGTCGATCCAGGATCAGCTGAAGGAATTCGAGGTACGGCAGAAAGCCAAGCAGGACAAGCAGCAGAAGGTCTCGCTGAAGGTCAAGATCGAGCAGGCCGGTCTGGACTGGGAGACCCGTCATTTCGTCATCTTCAGTATCGTTGCCGGTCTGGTCTTTCTGATCCTTGGATTGATCTTCAGCGGAAATCTGCTCATTGCGGCAGCCTTCGGTTTTGCTGGCACTCTGGGCTTCCCCCGCTGGTACGTTTCCAGCAAGCGCAAGCGCCGCTTCAACGCATTTCTCGAGGAGTTGCCGAACGGCGTCGACATCATCGTGCGCGGCGTCAAGTCCGGTCTGCCACTCAGCGACTGCATCAAGGTGGTTGCCCGTGAATCCCGCGAACCTGTCGCGACCGAGTTTCGCAAGATCACCGAGACCCAGATCATGGGGATTTCGCTTGCCGAAGCGGTTGGCAAGTTGCCCGAACGTGTTCCTCTGGCCGAAGCCAACTTCTTTGCCATCGTGGTTGCCATTCAGCAGAAGGCAGGTGGGGGCCTGGCCGAGGCATTGAACAACCTGTCCAAGGTGCTGCGCGGCCGCAAGGCCATGAAACGCAAGATCAAGGCTCTTAGTGCAGAGGCGAAATCTTCAGCAGCCATTATCGGTTCACTGCCGTTCTTCGTTGGCGGCATCATGTATGTGATCGCTCCAAACTACATTCTGACACTGTTCGAGACCACAGCCGGAAACATCATCATCGCAGGCTGCCTGTTCTGGATGTTCTGCGGCATCATGGTGATGCGCGCGATGATCAACTTCGATTTCTAGGAGACGACATGGATATCGATACCATCGCATCCAGTCAGTTTCTGGCAGCTGTTCTGGCCATGGTGGCGGTCACGGGAACTATCTTTTCCCTGGTGATGCCACTTCTGTCCCGTGACACGTTGAAATCGCGGATGAAATCGGTCGCGATCGAGCGCAACAAGCTGCGTGCCAAGGAGAGGGCCCGTCTTCAGGCAGCCCAGGCAGACGCCAAGGCATCCCTGCGCAACCAGCCCAAGGCGCAGATGAAAAGCCTCGTCGACCGGCTGAATCTGAAGGAAGCGCTTTCCGATGAGAGCACGGTCGAAAATCTCAGAATGGCCGGCTACCGCGGCTCCGCACCGCTTTACTACTTCCTGGTCGCGCGCATAGCGTTACCTGGCGGTGTCTTCGCCTTCACGGTGGCTTACGCGTTTCTCGTGTTGCCCGATGACCTCCCGGCATTGTCTAAGCTCTGTTTCTGTCTGGGTCTTGCCGGCCTCGGCGCTTTCATGCCGAACCTCTATCTGAAGAACAAGATAGCCAAGCGCAAGCTGACCATCCAACGGGCCTGGCCGGATGCACTGGATCTCATGCTGATCTGCGTGGAATCGGGCATGTCCATTGAAGAAGGCTTCAAGCGCGTTGCGGAAGAAGTCGGTGTTCAGTCGGTTGAACTGGCAGAAGAATTATCGCTCACGACGGCCGAACTTTCTTACCTGAGCGACCGCCGCATCGCCTATGAAAACCTGTCGAAACGCACAGGTGTCGAAGGTGTGAAGAACGTGATGATGGCGCTTATCCAGGCCGAGCGTTACGGTACGCCTGTCGGCACGGCCTTGCGCACGATGGCGGACGACACCCGCGAACAGCGCATGCAGATGGCCGAACAGAAGGCGGCATCTCTGCCGCCGAAGCTGACGGTGCCGATGATTCTGTTCTTTCTGCCGGTTCTGTTTTTTATCATCATGGGACCAGCTGTCATTCAGGTAATGGCACAGCTATAAAGTCAGGAATTCTCTGAGGGTTCTCGTCTACAATCCGGTCAAAATGAGCTTGTGAAGCAGAACTGTGGAATGGGAAAAGGCGGTATCCGGATGCTGTCCGGATACCGCCTTTCGTTCGATACTATATTGGGCCCGCATACATTGCGCGAGCTTTAGCCTGGGCTTGAGAAATTCGCCTCAGCCCTGCTGGCGCTTCTGCATCATGGTGCGCAGATAGGCTATGTTGGCCTGGGCCTGCTGCGGATCGATCTCGGACTGGGCCACCTGGATGGCTTCGTCAAACTTGCCCTGGATGCCAAGCACCAGGGCCAGGTTCTGGCGAACGCGGCTGTCTGCGCCGGGCAGGGTGGCTGCCTTGCGCAGGGTATATTCCGCGTCGGGCAGATCATTGGACAGCAGATATGACAGGCCCAGGTTGTTCAGGAGACTGGGATCGTTTGGCGCGATGATAAGCGCCTGCTTGTAGAGGCTGCGGGCCTTGTCGTGGTTGCCGGTCTGATCATAGATCGCCGCTTCAGCGGACATCAGCCTCCAGTCCGGCGTGTCCGGCCTCTGGGCACCACGAATGACGTTCAGCGCTTCGTCGAAACGGCCGTTCATCGCCAGAACCTTGCCATAGGCGGAAGAGATTTCCCGGTCCTTGGGATGTGCGATCACGCCGGACCGAAGAACAGCCATGGCCTGCGGAATTTGTCCGTTCTGGCTGAGAGCGCTGGAATAGCCAAGAATGGCGCTGCGGTCTTTGCGATCGCGCTCATAGGCCTTGGACCATTTGGACACCTGTGCCAGCGCCTGCGAGGAGCCCGGCGAAGTGTAGCCGGAGGCAGGGGAGTGCGTGCCGGTGTTGGCGCGGTTGGAAGCACAGCCAGTGACAACGACAAGCGCCGACATGGCCAGCAGCGTCGTGGCGAGACGAGTGCGACGGCGAACGGAACCGGTTCTGGGCGATTGCATTTCCAACATCCTTGTTGTCGGCGGCTTTCAGGTTTCCTTATGAGAAATAGATAATTAACCCTAATGCTTGGTTAAGCACCGTTGCGAAATGCGAGAAGCGGTGCGCATCGACGCGCACCATATTGCGTCCGAACGCCGGGCATCCTAGGTCTTGAAGATCGAATCCAATCTCCAACGGAGGTCCTCCCGTGCGCGAAAGCCTAGTCCGCAAGAGCGATGTTTCCAGCTCCACGCCCATCCACGCCATCACCGAGGCAAGCCTGCCCCAAGTTCTGGACGGGCTCGGATCAGCAGCATTGAACTGGTGCAAGGTCAACGATTTTGCAGGCAAGCCCGCAACATCCCTGCTTGTCCCGGGAGCAGACGGTGCCGCGGTGCTGTTCGGCGTAGAGGATGGCGGTCTGTCGCATCCGCTGGCACTAGGCGGCCTCGTCGCGGGACTGCCGGAAGGCGATTACCATCTTGCCGAGGGGTTTCCGGATCCCGAACAGGCAGCGCTCGGCTTTGCCCTCTCCACCTATTCCTTTACCCGCTACCTGAAAAACGAAGGCAAGACCCGCCGACTTGCCGTTGACGAGACCGTCGACCTGGATCGACTCGGAACGATTCTCGACGGGGTCCAGCTGGCGCGTGATCTCATCAATACGCCCGCGAACGATCTTGGACCGGGGGAACTGTCCCAGGCCGTTGTCGCCCTTTTCAAGCAGCATGGCGGCACCGGGCGTATCGTCATCGGGGAAGACCTTCTGGAAGAAAACTTCCCGATGGTGCACGCAGTCGGCAAGGCCAGCAGCCGGGCGCCGCGCCTGGCAGACTTCACCTGGGGTGACGAATCCGCGCCCAAGGTCACTTTGGTGGGCAAGGGCGTCATCTTCGATACCGGCGGTCTCAACCTGAAACCGGGCTCCTCCATGGCGCTGATGAAAAAGGACATGGGTGGGGCGGCCAATGTGCTGGGCCTTGCGTCCATGATCATGGCGTCAAAGCTTCCTGTTCGCCTGCGGGTCATCGTTCCCTGTGTCGAAAACGCTGTTGCCGGAAACGCCTTCCGGCCGGGAGACATCCTGCCGAGCCGCAAGGGGCTGACCGTCGAAATCGGCAACACCGATGCCGAAGGCCGGTTGATCCTCGCCGATGCCCTGGCGCTTGCAGACGAGGAGAGCCCGGAAATCCTGATCGATATGGCAACGCTCACCGGTGCTGCCCGCGTTGCTCTGGGGCCGGATCTGCCGCCTTACTACACGGACGACGAGGAACTTGCCGAGGATATCGCGGTCATGGCCGAGGCTGCCGCCGACCCGCTGTGGCGCATGCCGCTGTGGCAGCCCTATCTGAAATATCTCGACAGCAAGGTTGCCGATATCAATCACATCAATACATCCGGTGCCGGATTCGCTGGGTCGATCACGGCGGCGCTGTTCCTGTCCCGCTTTGTCGAGAACACCGGCAGCTGGGTTCACTTCGATATTTTCGGCTGGACCCCGATGGAAAAGCCCGGAAAACCGATGGGTGGGGAAGCCCAGGGCATTCGTGGTCTGTTCGATGTCCTCTCGGAGCGTTTTGCGGGCGCACAATAACGGCTCCGAAACGTTTTCGTGCTTCGATGGTCATGGAGATGGATGGGGGAAAAGGATGGGACCCTGTAACTCATGGCCGTCGAATTGCGCGCCTCGCAGGCGCTGAAACTGATGCACGAGGTCAATCTGGCGCTTGTTCGCGATAGCGAACAGGATCTTTCCGCGCGCCAGTTGACGATCCTGATGACAGTCTATCTGGAGCCGCCGCCGCATACGGTGCGCGGGTTGGCTGCCAAGTTGAATGTCACCAAACCTGCCATCACCCGGGCGCTTGACACTCTGGGCGGTATGCGGCTTTTGTCGCGCAAGCGCGATGAAGCCGACAAACGCAATGTGATCATCACTCGCACGGTGGAAGGCGCGCTTTATCTGGAGCAGCTTGGCGATCTCGTGGTGGAAAAGGCCCGGGAACTGCCGCGCTGACAGTCCAATCCATTTCGGGATCGACTATCGACCATGACCGAGACCTTCGACCGCCGCCGCCATCCGGTCCGTGCCGACCTTGCCGCCATCGACTATGAAGGCCGGGCAGCCGCTAGCCGTTTCGCCGAGGGCGAGGTGTTTCAGGTCATTGCCGACCAGCTGCCGATCAGGCCTGAACCGCGTCAGGACCGGCCGATCGACACCGAAGCCCTCAGCGGCGAGTGGGTGACCGTTTACGAGCAGACACCGGAAGGCTGGGCCTGGGGACAGCTCGACACGGACGGCTACGTCGGCTGGTTCTCCTCCGACGACCTTGGGCCGGTGAAGCCGGCTACCCACCGGGTGCGCGCCCTTCGGACCTACAGTTACCCGGTTGCCGACCTCAAGTTTCCGCCACTCGGGCTCCTGTCCATTGGCTCGCTGGTCACGGTTATCGGTGAAACCGAAACGCGTGGGCTGGCCTATGCGCTCCTCAGCGATGGTTCGGCGGTTGTTGCCAAACATCTTGTGCCGCTGGACGCCGTTGAGGACGACTGGGTGGCTGTCGCCGAAGAGCTGATCGGCACGCCCTACCGCTGGGGTGGACGCTCGAGCCTGGGTCTCGATTGCTCAGCGTTGGTGCAACTTGCGGCGCAGACAGGCGGGCACGACCTGCCGCGCGACAGTGACATGCAGGAAGCGGAAGCCGGCGAAGCCGTTCCGCATGATGATCCGACCACATTGAAACGTGGTGATCTGCTGTTCTGGAAAGGCCATGTCGGCATCATCGCGGGCGAGAACCGCCTTTTGCACGCCAACGGCTTCACGATGACCGTCGCCTATGAGCCACTGGACAAGGCAATTGATCGCATCGCGGCAACGGAATGGGGCGCGATCACGAAGGCGCGGCGCCTGCCAGAGTTGTAAGTGGACAAGAGGTAGCAGTGCCCCGGGCATTCAAGTGCTCGCCCGGGGTCTTGTCGGCTGTGGTCTTGTGTTTGTCTAATCTACGCGAATTTCTCAGCCGGGGAACGTCTGGACGCCAATGGATTCGAGTGCGCCGGACTTCGGGTTCTTGACCAGGCAAAGCTGGCTTTCAGTTCCCTGAATGGAGCAGACCATGGGACGCTCTTCCTGGCGGGCCCGCTCATAGATCTCCCGTGTCACGCCTTCTTCTGCATAAAACGGAAATTCGCCAGCCTGCGGGCCTTCAGCACCTTCCGGCCAAACCGGCAGCTTGGCGGATGTTGCGACATCGGTATAGCCGCTGATCCAGTCCAGCAGGGCTGCCTGCATGTCGGTGAGGGTTTCGATGCCGTAAAAACCGAACAGGTCATTCTGATCAAAGGTAGCCTGATATTCAATGCCACCGGACTGATTGAAGACCGCGAGCGAGACTTCCGCAGACCCGCATTCGCCCTGTGCATCTGCTTCAACCGAATAGGTGTCCAGCCAGACCGCTTCAACGGACTGTGAGCACTCTTCCGCTGCTGCATTCTGGCTCAGCGGGAACGCGAGCCCCCCAAGCACCACGCCGGTGATTGCGATGTTAAGTGTCTTGGAAAAAAGGAAATTCCGGAACGACATACCTGCCTCCAAATCGACTCGGATCGAGCCGGCCGGACTGTAGACCCGAGGTAGAACAGCAGCAACAGATTTGCTGCGTCACCCCTTCGGTGTCATCGCCAGCTGGGGTTCGGCACTGGAAGTGTCCTTTGCCACGCTTTCGAGTTCTCCCAGCTCGAGATCCTCGATCCGGCGGCTTCGCTTGGAGATCTTGTCGGAGGAAATCAGGATCTGGTCGATATCCTTGTTCGCCTGGGCGAAATGGGCCTGAAGCTTGCCGACGCGGTCGTTCAACCGGCTGACATCGGCAACCAGGTGGCCGACTTCCGCCTGGATCAGATGGGCCTGCTCGCGCATCTTGGCATCGCGCAGCACCGACTGGATCACCTGGATCGACAACATCAGCAGCGAGGGCGAGACGATCACCACCCGGGTACGGTGCGCCTTCTGGATAAGGTCCTCGAAGCTCTCGTTGAGTTCTGCAAACACGCTTTCCGATGGCACGAACAGGAACGCGGTATCCTGCGTCTCGCCGGGCAGAAGGTATTTCTCGCCGATGTCCTGAATGTGTTTGGTGAAGTCGCGGCGAAACTGGGCCTGGGCATATTTCAGCTGGTCGTCGGTTTCCGCATTGCGCAGCAGGTTGAAGGCTTCCAGCGGAAACTTGGCGTCGATGGCCAGCGGCGGCGCACCGTTCGGCATGTGGATCAGGCAGTCCGGGCGGCTGTTGTTCGACAGCGTTGCCTGGAAGGAATAGGTGCTGGGCGCCATCTGGTCCTGGACAATCGCTTCCATCCGGCCCTGACCGAAGGCGCCGCGGGTCTGCTTGTTGGACAGGATTGCCTGCAACTGGCCAACCTGGCCGGAGAGATCGGTAATCGTGCGCTGCGCCCGGTCGATCACCGCCAGCCGCTCGTGCAGGTGCCTGAGGCCGTCCTGCGTGCGCTTGCTAGTATCTGCCATCGAAAGGTTCAGCTTGTGGCCCATGCCATCCAGGCGCTCGTTGACGGCGCGCATCATGTCGGACTGCCGCGAGCCGAACACTTCCGCCATGGTCTGCATGCGGCCGGTCATTTCCCCCTGAGATTTCAGAAGTTGCGAGAGATGGCTTTCCAGCTCGTGAATACGCTCGCTGGCCACTGCGTCCGATTCGGCACGCAAACGGATCTCCCGCATGGTCTTCAGGACCAGCCAGACAATCAACGCCAGAAGAAACAGGCCGCCGGCGATGGCAGCTTCCAGAACCGTCACCGGACGGCCACTCAAATCGAACAGGATCTCATTCATGAAACAAACATAGAACGATTCGGGGCGAAGGCCCATCCGCGCGGCAGGAGAGAGCTGTAGACTTCTACCAGGTAGCAGGTCCGGTCGAAGGCGTTGAAAACGGGAGGCTGCCGCGCTATTTCCGCGTTGACCGGAGCGCTCCGATTTCTTATGTCAGGCGCATGACAATACGCCCGATCATCACCATTCCCGATCCGGTCCTGCGCGAGGTGTGTGCACCTATCGTGACCGTCGACGACGACGTCCGCAAACTGGCCGACGATATGCTGGAAACCATGTACGATGCCCCCGGTATCGGACTTGCTGCCAGCCAGATCGGGCTGCTGCAACGCATCTTCGTGCTGGACGTCGCCAAGGAAGACGCGCCGAAAGAGCCGATGGTGTTCATCAATCCGAAGATCGTCTGGTCGAGCGAGGACCTGTCCGTCTATCAGGAAGGTTGCCTGTCGATCCCCGATTACTACGAGGAGGTCGAGCGGCCTGCCGAAGTAACGGTCCAGTTTCTCAACCGGGAAGGCGCCGAACAGGAGATCAAGGCCGACGGGCTTCTGGCAACCTGTATTCAGCACGAGCTTGACCATCTCAACGGGAAGCTGTTCATTGACTACCTGTCGAAGCTGAAGCGCGAACGCGTTGTCAAGAAATTCACCAAGCAGGCAAAGCTGGCCGGAAAACTCTGATCCGCTGCTGCCTGGCTGAAACCGGGGGGGCGGCATAAATGGATCAGGTCCTGTTCCTGAAACTCTTCGCTGCGCTCTTTGCAATCATGAACCCGATTGCAAACCTGCCGGTGTTCTTGTCGCTCACCGCCGACAAAGGGCCGGGGTTTGAGCGCAAGGTTGCCCTGACGGTGCTGATTGGCCTTGCCCTTGGCTCCGCATTCATCGGCCTCACGGGCGATGCCATTCTCAAGGTCTTCGGCATCAGTCTGGATGCGTTTCGGCTTGCCGGTGGTTTCCTCATTCTCCTGATCGCGCTCAACCTCATCTCCGGTGAGAAGAGCAAGGCGCATCATGGGACGGACGAGGAACAGGAACATCATTCCGAACAGGACAATCCTGCAATCTATCCGCTGACCGTACCGATCCTGCTCGGACCGGGAACGATCTCGACCATGATTATCTACCGTGGCCAGGTCACGGATCTTTCCCACGAAATTGCGTATATCGCTGCCATCGCCGCCTCCATCGCCGTTCTCGTAGGCACGTTCTTCGCCGCCCCGTTCCTGTCGAAGTTCCTCGGCCAGACCGCAACCAGCGTCATGAGCCGCCTGATGGGGATGATCCTGGCGGCCATTGCGATGGAAATGATGGTCGGAAGCCTAAAGGTCCTGCTACCTGGCCTGGCTTGAAGCGAGCTGACGCCACGCGGCAGGCCTGATCGATTTCGCACTTCCGGGAAGGAGTAGCCCTGGGTGCAGGGGCGCCAAACAACGCACGCTGCCCCCTTGCAACACCCGCCGCGAGACGCAATAAGGGCGCAGATCTTCAAAACCCCTCAGGAGCCTCATGTCCTTACGCGTCATCTTCATGGGCACCCCGGATTTCTCGGTGCCGACCCTCATGGAAATCGTCGGCCAGGGCCACGACGTGGTCGCCTGCTATTCGCAGCCGCCGCGTCCTGCGGGCCGGGGCATGGACCTGAAGAAATCGCCGGTTCATGAGGCCGCTGAATCTTTCGGTATTCCGGTGTTCACGCCGCAGAGCCTCAAAGGGGCAGAAGAGCAGGAGGCCTTTGCGGCCTTGAATGCAGATGTCGCGGTGGTGGTTGCCTACGGCCTTCTCCTGCCGAAACCGATCCTGGAAGCGCCGGAATACGGTTGTCTCAACCTTCATGCTTCCATGTTGCCGCGCTGGCGCGGCGCAGCGCCCATCAACAGGGCGATCATGGCCGGTGACAAAGAAACAGCCGTTCAGGTGATGCGCATGGAAGAGGGGCTCGATACCGGCCCCGTCTGCATGTCGGAAACCGTTGCCATCGGCGAGAACATGACGGCCGGTGACCTTCACGACAAGCTGTCTTCGCTCGGCGGGGATCTGATGGTTCGGGCGCTGGCGGCCTTGTCGCGCGGGGCGCTTGGAGACCAGACCCAGGCAGAAGACGGTGTCACCTACGCGGCCAAGCTCTCCAAGCTGGAAACCCGGATCGACTGGTCGAAACCGGCTGCGGAGGTTCACAATCACATTCGCGGCCTGTCACCCTTTCCCGGTGCCTGGTGCGAAATGCCGCTCGGCGGCAAGATAGAACGGGTCAAGGTCCTGCGCAGCACGCTTGGCGAAGGCTCCGGCACGCCGGGATCCGTCCAGACCGGTGGGGATGTGCCGGTGATTTCCTGCGGTGCGGGTGCCGTACGTCTGGAACAGGTTCAGCGGGCCGGCAAGAAGCCGATGAGCGGCGCGGAATTCCTGCGCGGAGCATCGCTTTCTGACGGCACGGTTCTGGACTAACCTGAGGTTCGAGGAGACCGACATGACCCAAGCTGCCGAAGCTGCCGGCCTTGCCATCAGAAACGTGACTTCTGACGATGAAGCTTCCGTCAGGGAGCTGGTCACCGCTGCCTTTCCGTCCGACATGGAAGCCCGCCTCGTGCACACGCTGCGTCATTGCGGCGCTCTGGTGCTGGAACAGGTCGCGGTCGATGCCGACGGCCGGATCGTCGGACATATCGCCTACAGCCGTGTCACCCCGGCTGCCATCGGTCCGGGGCAGGGCATGCAGGTTGTCTGCCTTGCGCCTGTTTCCGTCTGGCCGGACCTGCAGAAGACCGGCATCGGTTCGGCGCTGATCAAGGCCTCTCTGGAAAGCCTGAAGGATCTGGGAGAGGACCTTGTTCTGGTACTCGGCCCGCCGTCCTATTATCCGCGCTTCGGTTTCGATCCCGTGCTGGCACGCAAGGTGCAGGGACCTTATGCGGGCGATGCCTTCATGGCGCTTGCGCTGACGGAAGCCGGATCGCGGGACCTGCCAATCGAGGTGGCCTTCGCCACACCCTTTGAAGAATTCGAGTAATGCCCCGCTACAAACTGACGGTGGAATATGACGGCAGGCCGTTCAGCGGCTGGCAGCGCCAGGCGAACGCGCCGTCCGTCCAGGCGGTGATCGAACGTGCCGTCAAGGCATTCTCCGGTGAGGAGGTGACCATCGGCGGCGCCGGTCGCACCGACACCGGCGTCCACGCCACCGGGCAGGTCTGCCATGTGGATCTTTCGAAGGACTGGGACGCAAGAACGGTCATGGGGGCGCTGAATTTCCATTGCCAGCCCCATCCGGTGGTGATCCTGGATGCCGCGGAAATGCACGAGGGCTTCGACGCGCGCTTTTCCGCGATCCGCCGCTCCTACCGCTATCGCATTCAAAACCGGCTGCCGCCGCTCACCCACCAGCTTGGGCTTGCCTGGCATGTGAAGGTGCATCTCGATGCGGACGCCATGCACGCGGCCGCGCAGGAATTCGTCGGTCATCACGACTTCACCACCTTCCGTCACACGCGCTGCCAGGCAAAAAGCCCGGAAAAGACGCTGGAGGAATTCCGGGTATACCGCGAGGGCGAGTTCGTCATTGCCGAATGCGCCTCACGGTCGTTCCTCCACAATCAGGTGCGCTCGATGGTCGGCTCCCTGCGGCTGGTCGGTGAGGGCAAATGGGGACCGGGTGATGTCACCAAGGCCCTGCAAGCCCGCGACCGGAACGCCTGCGGCCCGGTGGCGCCGGCAGACGGGCTTTACCTGACCCGTGTCGACTACCGTTCGGCGGAAATGGACATCGAACTCAAGAAGGACTGGCAGTCCCGCAAAGCCGTGTTGGCTGCCGGAGAAGGCGAAGAAGACGGCGACGCGTGAGAGGATACTCTTTAGCCCGTCACAACGTCTCCTCAGGTATCTCCACGCACTTCTTGTAGAGATGCCAGGTCGTATGACCGAGGATCGGCAGGGACACGACCAGACCCAGGAACGCCGGTGCCATCGAGACGATCAGAACCGCGGTTACGACAAAGGCCCAGCCGATCATCGGGACGGGTGATGTGAACACGGCCCGCACGCTGGTGATCATGGCTGTGATGAAGTCCCGGTCCTCCTCCATCAGCAACGGGAAAGACACCACGGTCAACGAGAACAGGATCAGCGACAGGATTGCACCCACCACGTGGCCAACGGCCAGGAACATCAGGCCTTCCGGGGTGGAGATGACCTGGGTCAGAAACTCGTCGAAGGAAGCAAACGACCGGAAGCCGAGGAACAGCGCGAGCAGCAGGCGCACCTGATACATCCACATGATCTGGATGAACAGAACCACGAAGGCCATCCAGGAAAGTTCCCGCCCCTTTTGGGCCCACATGGTGCCGAAGATGCGTGACCAGGAAAGCTCCTCACCATTTTGGAGACGCCGGCTGACCTCGTAGAGACCAACCGCAGCGAATGGCCCGATCAAGACGAAACCGGCCGCTGCCGGATAGGACAGGTAACTCATGTTGAGGGCGGCCGCGCTCAAGACGACAAACAGGCCCCCAAGAGCGAAAAACGCGCCGATCGCCAGGCCGTAGACCGGCGCCCTGCGGAAATCGGCCAGACCCGCAGCGAACGCGTCGATCACGTCGTTGACGGTAATCTTGTTGACCTTTGGCATGGGCCGCAATCCAGTTGTTGCGGATGCCCCGCTATCGTGAGGGGTTGACGTGTTGTCACTCATCAGGCGGCTTCCTCCCAAAAGCATATTGCCCGCCCGCCTCCCGCGGACAGGCAATCTTAGGCACGGAACGGTGTCCGGCTCAATCGGGAGAAGGGCTTATGCGCCGGTTAAATCCGACGTGAAGCGCGGGCAGACCTGCGTGCCATGTTATCCAGTCGTGAAAATGGGGAGCAGGGCTTTGGGCCCATCCTTCGAGACGGCCTGGCGGCCTCTTCAGGATGCTGCTGCGGTTTGCTGAAGCCTTTCTTCCCCGTATCGCCTCATCTTGAGGAGCCGCGGTAGCGGCGTCTCGAAGGATGGGCAAAAAACGCTGTGCCCACCGCTCTCACAGGCAAAGCGGCAGGCCGGTCAGTTGCAGGCGATGCAAGGCAGGGCCTCACTCGGTCGCCGGCTTCTTGTCCATGTCGGCGGCTGCGGCAGCCGCAGCTGCTGTGACGGCTTCCTTTTGCTTGTCGTCCAGCTTCGCGGTGTCGGGAATGTTGACCCGCACCTCCTTGCGCGCGAACTGGATGCCGTTTTCCTCGAACGCTTGTTGAACGCGCTTGTAGATTTCCTTGCGGATGCCGAACTGCTTGCCGGGTTTGGTGGTGTACTTGCCGCGCACCACGATGCCGACGTCGTCAACATCGGCAACGCCCTGTCCCTTGAACGGGGCCAGAATGTCGTCCTTGAACTCTTCCATCTCCATGATTTCCTGGCCGATCCGCTTGAAGAGCTTGCGAACCTTCTCGACATCCGTGTCGAAAGGAACGGTGAACTTCAGCTTCATGATCACCCAGTCACGGGACAGGTTGGTGAGCTTCGGAATTTCGCCATAGGGGACGATATGAACGGCACCACGCGTGCCGCGCAGCTGCAGGGACCTTATCGAGATTTTCTCGATAGTGCCCTGTGTACCGCCCGCATCGATGAATTCACCCAGACGGAAGGCATCGTCCATCAGGAAGAAGATGCCTGAGACCACGTCGCGCACCAGGGTCTGCGCCCCGAAGCCGACTGCCAGGCCAACGACACCGGCACCGGCCAGAAGCGGCGTGATGTTGATGCCCAGCTGGCTGAGGGCGAGCAGTGTGGTCAGGGTCAGGATCGTGATCTGCACGACGACGCGGATCAACGGCAGGATCGTTGCCAGGCGCGACTTGCCGGCCCCGCCCATCTCCGCGTCTTCATCTTCGTTGGAAGGCGGCGGCGAATCCTTGGCGAGCTGGTGGGCAACCCAGAGATTGGTGATTTCCCAGGCAAGGTAACCGGCGGCCAGAATAAGCAGGAAGATAACCGTATGCCGGGCGACCGAGGACCCGTCTTCCGCGCCGAGCGCGAGCAGATTGAGACCATAGATCCTGCCGACCATCAGCACCAGGAAGGCAAGCAGGGCCACGCGGGCAATGCGCACGTAGCTGTGCCGGGTCTGCATATGGGCAGCTTCCGCAACCGGACCTTCCCCGCGCATGGGCGGAACGATGTGGGAGACGATGCCGCGTACCATCGTGTCGAGAAACGGCGCGAACACGACCAACGCAATCACGGCGAGAGAGCGTCCCGCGGTCAGCGCTTCGATGCCCATGCTGGTTGTTATCTGAACCAGCAGCCAGTTGAAGGCGATGAAGGCAATCGAGAAATAGGGCCAGAACCGGGCCATGCGTTCCAGGCCGCTGGTTGGCTGGTGCTCATCACCCAGAATGATGCTCGTCAGGCCATGACGGGCGTTCCAGATGACCATGGCGATCCAGAGATTGACGCCAAAGCCGATGAAGAAGCGGAAGGTTTCGGCAACATCTCCGTCGCCGGCCTCGATCATGATGTTACGCAGGAAGAACGTGACGCCAACAAAGGCGAAGAGGCTCGTGAAGCTGCGGTAAAGCGACTTGGCGGTGGTGTCGTCCGCGGTGACGAGGCGCAGCTCGCTCCGATGCGGGGCCAGGGCAAAGCGCAGCAGGGCTGCGACGATGCGTGGCAGGAAAACGATCCAGTATACCGCCTGAAAGGCAAAGGCTCTGGCGACAGGATCGAAGATCGCGATCTTGCCGACAGCGAAGGCGACGATTGCAAAAACAATCAGCCCGCCAAGATCAAGCGCGGCACGTGTGGAGACCAGTTTGACAGTCTCAAAGAGGCTGTGGGGCGCATGGCTCTGGATCTTTTCCCGGCGGGAAGCGAAAAGCCGGTTGACCAGGAATTCGGCGGCAAACCCGGCTGCCAGGATGAGGGCGATGGCACCAATGAAGATATGCACCGGTCCTGCGACCGTTCCCGCAAACAGTGCGCCGATACTGGAGAAAAGGCTGCTGAAGAGCTCCGGCAAGGTTCTGAAATTGTTGGCAATCAGCGCGCCGAACTGATCGGCTGCGGTCTGCACCTTCTCGATCAGTTCGACTTCTTCTGACGGAGGCGGGGTCTGCGCGCCCTTGGCTGCGGCACCTTGCTGCAGCAGGGTCATCAGGTCGGTCAGCGCCTTCACCTGTTCCGGATCGAGATCGGAGACAAGCTTTTCCATGGCTTCGGGCTGAAGTTGCGACGGAAGGTTTTTTCCGGTGTCCTGTGCGTTGGCCGGCAGTGCCATAGTGGACAAGAACGCCAGAAATACTGAGAATGCACAGGCAGTTAGTCTAGTCTTCCAGGCACCGGTCATCAGCGAGCCCCCTCGTCGGCAGTGAACCTTCAAAATTAGGATTGGCACGCCGAACGTGCAAAATCCATTAAAATTACCCAAGGTAATAGGGGTGCAAACTATACGACTGGCACAATTCGCATGATTACGCACTGGCCAAGGCCGGTGCGACTGTGTAACAGACCTTGATCCGGCCCGCGTATGCGTCTACCTCCTTGCCAGATCAATCGAACCTGAGCTGGATGGAATGACAACGCCCCCACAGAGCGCGAATACTGCCCCGGGGCCGATCTGGGCCCTTTTGAGCCCTATCGGTCGTATGGGCCGGGAACCCTATTGGCTGTGTTTCCTTGTCAGCTGGATCATATTCGGCATTGCGCTGCGGATATGGTGGCTTTCCTCCGCTGAAACGCCGACGCCTGAATCCATGATTTCCGGCGACTACATCGGCACGAATCCGCTGTTTCCGGTTCTGTTCTTCGTTCTGCAGTGGGTGGAACTGGCACTGGTCGTCAAGCGGCTGCAGGACATCGGTCAGAGCGGGTTCCTCGCACTTTTGATCTTCGTTCCGATTCTGAATGTGATCATGCTGATCTTTCTCGGCGTTGTGCCGAGCCAGGGCCAGCCGAACCGCCATGGCCCGATGCCAAATAGCTACTGGCGCAAGCGCTGAACGCGCGTGAGCCTTGCATACGACTAACCAAAGAGACTGTTTCATGCCCACTTCCGCCGTCGCAATCGCACAGGACCTGATCCGTTGCCCGTCCGTGACCCCTGCCGAAGGCGGCGCGCTGGCTTCGCTGGAAGCGTTGCTCGGCAAGGCCGGGTTTGCCGTGTCGCGCGTCACGTTCCAGGACGAGGACACGCCGGACGTGGAGAACCTGTTTGCCTCCATCGGCAGCGGTGCACCGCATTTCGTCTTTGCAGGCCACACGGATGTGGTTCCGGCCGGTGCCGAGAGCGACTGGCGGCACGGCCCGTTTGAGGGGACCATCGACAACGGCATACTGTTTGGCCGGGGCGCAGTCGACATGAAAGGCGGCATCGCGGCCTTTGCAGCAGCAGCGCTTGATTACGTTGCCGAAAAGGGCCCGGATTTTGGCGGCACGATTTCCTTTCTCATCACCGGCGACGAGGAAGGCCCGGCAGTCAACGGCACCGTCAAGCTGCTTCAGTGGGCCAGGGAACAAGGGCATGTGTTCGATGCCTGCATCGTCGGCGAGCCGACCAATCCGGATGTGCTCGGCGATGCCATCAAGGTCGGGCGGCGCGGATCGCTGTCCGGCACCATCACGGTCCGGGGTGTCCAGGGCCATGCCGCCTATCCGCATCTGGCCGACAACCCGATCCCGGGCCTGGTTCGCCTTCTGGCCGCGCTTGACGCGCTGGAACTGGACAAGGGCAACGAACGCTTTCAGCCGTCCAATCTGGAGATTGTCTCCGCCGATGTCGGTAATCCGGCCTTCAACGTCATTCCGGCGCGGGCAGAAGCCCGTTTCAACATTCGCTACAATGACGAATGGACGCTGGAGAGCCTCAAGGCCCGCATCACCGAGACGCTTGAAGCGGTAGACCTTGGAAAACTAGCGCTTGGGCTGGAGTTCAAGCGCGATGCCAGCGAATCCTTCCTGACGCGGGACGAAGTCCTGATCGAAGCCCTGAGCAAGGCTGTGGAAGCGGAAACCGGCCGGGTTCCGGAGCTTTCAACGGGCGGAGGAACATCAGACGCCCGCTTCATAAAGAACTACTGCCCTGTCGTGGAATTTGGCCTTGTCGGCCAGACGATGCACAAGGTGGACGAATGTGTCGCGGTTGAGGACCTTGACCGGCTGGCAGCAATCTACAAAAAATTCCTCTTCAGCTATTTTTCCGGAGCAGACGGGAATTGATCAGCAAGGTCGAAATTCGCGCGGCATTGGACGGGTCCTGGTTGCTTCTGCGCAACCGTCCGGAAGGAATGGCGTTTTTCGACCAGTCCATTCAGGGGTTCTGGCGTTCGTTCTCCGTCATCTTTCTGCTGGTGCCGGTTTATGTGGTCAGTTGCCTTGCGGAAAAGCGGCTCTTTTTCGCCGAGAACCTCTACCATCCCGATGCCTTTCCGAACGGTAGCTACTGGTTTGCCCAGTTCCTGGGAATGGGCGTCGACTGGCTGGCACTACCGTTGTTGCTGGCGTTGCTGGCAGCGCCGATAGGCATTTCGAACCGCTACGTGTCTTTCATTGTCGTACGCAACTGGACAAGCCTGCTCGCGTCGGTGCCGTATCTCTTTACCTACATCCTGTTTCTTCTGGACGTTATCTCGCCTGGCATCGTTGTCTTGTTGTCGCTGACCTGCCTCTTTGTCGTGATCTGGTATCGCTACCAGGTCGCCCGCATCGCGCTTCAGACAACCGTGAGCCTGACCATCGGCGTCGTCGTCCTGGATGTGTTGCTCACGCTCGTGATTTCCCAGGTGGTCGGGCTTTTGTGGGGCGCATGAAAAACCCCGCCGGGTTAGGGCGGGGCTTTCCGGATTTCCAGATATCAAGGCGCTCGTTGCGCTCCCTGGTCTGCGTCAGTCGCGCAGAAGTTCGTTGATGCCGGTCTTGGAGCGGGTCTTTTCGTCAACCGTCTTCACGATTACGGCGCAGTAAAGGTTCGGAGCGGCTTCGCCGTTGCCCATCACGCTGGACGTCGGCATGGAACCTGCGACAACCACGGAGTAGGGCGGTACTTCGCCGTAGGTGATCTCGCCGGTCATGCGGTTGACGATGCGGGTGGACTGGCCAATGAAGACACCCATGCCGAGCACGGAACCTTCACGCACGATGCAGCCTTCGACGACTTCGGAGCGTGCGCCGATAAAGCAATTGTCTTCGATGATCACCGGACCGGCCTGAAGCGGTTCCAGAACGCCGCCGATGCCGACGCCGCCGGACAGGTGGACGTTCTTGCCGATCTGGGCGCAGGAGCCGACGGTCGCCCATGTGTCGACCATTGTGCCTTCGTCAACAAAAGCACCGAGATTGACGAAGGACGGCATCAGGACCACGCCCTTGCCGATAAAGGCAGAGCGGCGAACGATGCAGTTCGGCACGGCGCGGAAACCGGCGTTTTCAAAATCCATGCCGCGCCAGCCGTCGAACTTGGACGGCACCTTGTCCCACCAGGTGGCGTCGCCGGGGCCGCCCTTGATGATGTCCATCGGGTTCAGGCGGAACGACAGCAGAACAGCCTTCTTGGCCCACTGGTTGACCGCCCAGTCGCCATCCTTCTTCTCCGCAACGCGCAGCTTGCCACGGTCGAGCAGGTTCAAAGTTTCCTCGACCGCGTCCCGGACTTCACCGGTGGTCGTGGTGTCGATGGCGGCACGGTCTTCGAAGGCGGCGTCGATGATCTTGGACAGGGAAGCGAGATCGTGGGTCATCAGGCAGATGGTCTCCGGGCGTTAACATTTCTGGCGCGGACCTAAGCCGCCCGGCAAGGTGCTGTCAAGCACGGGAGGGTCGGCAGATGTCCTGTAGCCGTCAAACAAGCAGCCATTCTCGGGGGAATGCTGGCTGGATTACACCTGCCGTCCAGGTCGATGAGTTGAGAAAAAATAAAATGTTGGTTGCGATCACGGCAGTTTAAAGCGGCGACCAAATCGCTAGGGTGAAATCAATTCAACAAAATCGACAAGAGTACGTTCCGTGGAATTATGGATCCCGATCACCATTGCAGCAGCGTTCTGCCAGAACCTGCGCACGGCCCTCCAGAAACACCTGAAAGGTCAGCTTGGCACCACCGGGGCAACATTTGTGCGGTTCGGCTACGGCGTGCCTTTTGCGATCGCCTATGCTGCCGTGCTGCACGTCGTGTTCAAGTTCCCGCTGCCTGAACCGACACCAACGCTTTTGATTGCCGGGGCGCTGGGCGGTCTGGCGCAGATCCTCGGCACGTTTCTGCTGATCCACCTGTTCTCCTTCCGCAACTTTGCCGTCGGGACCGCCTATTCCAAGACAGAACCGATCCAGGCGGCGCTCTTCGGCTTCGTCGTTCTCGGCGAACACATTTCCCTGGCGGCTGGACTGTGCATTCTGGTCGGCGTCATCGGTGTGGTCGTCATCTCCCTGGCACGGGTTCCGTTGACACTGGCTGCCATCCGCACGTCGCTAGTAGGACGTCCTGCATTGATCGGCCTTGCCTCGGCTGCCTTTTTCGGAGCGTCCGCCGTCGCCTACCGCACGGCTTCGCTGTCGTTGGAAGGCACCGGGGTGCCGATGCAGGCCGCCTATGCGCTGGTTTATGCAACGGCTTTCCAGACAATCGTTATGGCAAGCTGGATGGTGCTGCGTGAACCCGACCAGTTGCGTGCC
Organism: Labrenzia sp. R5_0; assembly: GCF_017743835.1. Classification (NCBI taxonomy): domain Bacteria; kingdom Pseudomonadati; phylum Pseudomonadota; class Alphaproteobacteria; order Hyphomicrobiales; family Stappiaceae; genus Labrenzia; species Labrenzia sp. R5_0. Next base: position 702,054 of record NZ_JAGHRK010000003.1, read on the forward strand.
AGCCTTCGCGCCTGGCGAGCAGCCGTCTGGGTTGGCGCTTCCGGCGTGGCCGGGTCTGTCGGCTGGTTCACGGCAATGACGCTGCAAAACGTTGCCTATGTGCGCGCACTGGCCCAGGTCGAACTCGTGTTCACCTTTCTGGTGTCATGGCTGGTATTCAAGGAAGCGATCGCCCGGTCCGAGATTTTCGGCTGCATGCTCATCGTTGCGGCGGTCGTGGGGGTTATCCTGCTGCGTTAGAACAGCCCAAAAGCTCTGAAGCAATATCGCTCAATCCCTTCAGTCAAACTGTAAAGTGACCTTTAGGCATTTGTTTCGTTTTTAAGGTTATTCTGAGATAAGCTCCAAGACTGCGGTGTCCTGATCGTTGGCCATTGGAGATTTCTCGACCTAACGAGATGAGATGCCGAAGACATTTTTTTCCCGAATTGGAGCCAGTCATATTCTGACACGGCCCAGCCTGGCCAGCGTTGCGGCGATCGGCATTGCCCTTGCCGTGACAATTGCTGCCGGAATATTCGCGGAAGTTCAGAACCGGTCCGTGCATCTGCAAAGTGCGCGCGCGAATGTCGCCGAGCAACTCGGCATTGTCCGTGCCCGGCTGGAAGGCAACATCAACAGCAACCTGCAGCTTGTCCGGGGGCTTGTTGCGCTGATTGCGACACAGCCGGATATTGATCAGGACCAGTTCGGCCGGATTTCCAGTGGTCTCATCGGCAATCACTCGCAGCTTCGCAATGTCGCCGGCGCACCGGATCTTGTCGTCAGGCTGATGTATCCGATGACCGGCAACGAAAAGGCCATCGGGCTCGATTACCGGAAAAACGAGCAGCAGCGTGATGCGGCCCTTCGGGCGGTGAATTCAGGCGAGATGGTGCTCGCCGGGCCCGTCGATCTTTTGCAGGGGGGCAAGGGGTTCGTCGGACGCTTCCCTGTCTTTACCGAAAATGATGATGGCACTAGGCGCCTTTGGGGGCTGGTTGCTGCTGTCGTCGACGCCGACAGGCTTTATGCGGACAGCGGCTTGCTGGACGCCGCGCTCCCGGTGGAAATCGCGATCATGGGCCGAGATGCGACCATGGCGGACAAGTCGGTTTTCTTTGGGGACGAGAACATTCTGTCCCAGAACCCGGTGTTGTCCGAGGTGGTTCTGCCGACCGGGCGTTGGCGGATTGCGGCGATCCCGCGTGGTGGTTGGTCGGCAATGCCGGACAACGCCTGGAAAGTTCGGCTGTTGATGCTGGCCGGAGGGCTGCTGGTTCTGTTGCCGATCTTCATCGCCGGACAGCTGTACGATCAGCGGCGCGGGCATATCCGCGAACTGAGACGCCGCCAGGTGCAGATGGAAGGTCTGTCTCAGCGCCTGAAGCTGGCCCTCGATACCTCCAAGATAGGCATCTGGGAACTGAACCTGGATACCGGTGTGTTGACCTGGGACAGCCGGATGCGGGAACTTTACGATATCCCGGAGTGGCGCGACACGTCGCAATACGATGTCTGGTCCGAGTGCCTGCACCCGGAGGATCTGAAGCGCGCCGAAAAGGAATATTGGGACGCGATCGACACCGGCGGAACTTATCATTCCGACTTCCGTGTGATCCTTCAGGACGGCTCCACCCGCTGGATCCGGGCCATCGGCGCAGTTCACACCAACACTCGCGGCCAACGTTACATTCTGGGCGTCAACTGGGATGTTTCCCGGGACTTCCAGCTCAAGACCCGTTTGCTCAACGCCAAGCAGAACGCCGAAGACCGGAACCGCGAACTCGAAGATGCCCGTGCGCTGATGGAGCACCATTCGCTGCACGACAGTCTGACCGGTCTCCCGAACCGCCGGTTCCTGGACCGGCAGCTGTTGGACGAGCAGGCCCCGCACAAGCCGACGGCGCTGCTGCATATCGATCTCGATCGCTTCAAGCATATCAACGACACACTTGGCCACGCTGCCGGCGACTCGATGCTTACCCATGCCGCGTCGGTGCTGATGGAAAACGTCAGTTCCAGCGAATTCGTCGCCCGCATCGGCGGTGACGAGTTCGTCATTGCCATCACCGAGCCGACCGACGAGAAAAGCCTGGCCGCCCTTGCTGAAAAGATCATCGAGCAGATGCGTCAGCCGGTGACTTTCGAAAATCATCAATGCCGCTTCGGCGTGTCCATCGGCATTGCCATGGCCGACACGACCTTGAGCGACTACGGTCGGCACCTGCTGGTCGATGCGGACATCGCGCTCTACCGGGCCAAGAGCAACGGCCGCAACCGGTTCGAATTCTTCTCCGACACGCTGAAGTCGGAAATCGTTCGCAACAAGCAGGTTGCCGACGACATCCTGTGTGCATTGGAGCGTCAGGAATTCCTGCCGTACTTCCAGCCGCAGTTCGATGCGAGAACGCTGGCGATCACCGGTGTCGAGGCACTGGCGCGCTGGAACCATCCCACCGAAGGCATCCTGACACCGGACGTGTTCCTGAAAACGGCCGACGAGCTTAATGTGGTGCCCCTGATCGACCGGATTATTCTGGAACAGACCCTGTGGCAGTCCGCGCGCTGGAAAGCAGCCGGGATCCACATTCCGAAAATGTCGGTCAACGTGTCGGCTGGCAGGCTCAACGACGCCAACCTGATGCAGAGCCTCGACGGTCTTGCCTTCGAACCCGGGTCACTGTCCTTCGAACTTCTGGAATCCATCTTCCTGGACGACAAGAACGATCTTATCGCCGCCAATTTCGAACACCTGCGGGACATGGGCATCGACATCGAGATCGATGATTTCGGCACGGGCTATGCCTCCATCGTCAGCCTCATTCACCTGCGTCCGAAACGGCTGAAGATCGATCGTCAGCTGGTCATCCCGATCACCCATTCGGAAGGCCAGCGCCGCCTGGTGGCATCGATCATCGAAATCGGACAGTCGCTCGGCATCAAGGTTGTCGCCGAAGGCGTGGAAACCATGGAGCATGCCAGGATCCTGCGTGATCTCGGCTGCGATGCCCTGCAGGGCTATGCCTTTGCACCGGCGATGCCCTCGGACAGGCTGATCGAGTTCGTTCGCGAGGAGCGCTGGCGCGAGGCGTCCTGAGACGCCCCGTCAGGGTTCATTCAAGGTCGCTCAGGTCACCACTCGGCGAGACTTCCGTCTTCATGACGCCATATCGGACTGCGCCAGCGGTGGCCTTCCTTGGCGCGCTCGACGACATAATCCTCGTTCACTTCGATACCGAGGCCTGGTCCCCGCGGGATGGCGGCAAAGCCGTCCGCATAGGCGAAGACATCGGCATTGGTGATGTAGTCCAGCAGGTCGTTGGACTTGTTGTAATGGATACCGAGGCTCTGTTCCTGAATGAAGGCATTGTAGGACACCGCATCGACCTGGAGGCAGGCGGCAAGGGCGATGGGGCCAAGCGGGCAATGAGGCGCGAGTGCAACATCGTAAGCTTCGGCCATCGCGGCGATCTTCCGGCATTCCGTGATCCCGCCCGCGTGTGACAGATCCGGCTGGATGATGTCCACATAGCCGTCGGACAAAACCGACTTGAAGTCCCAGCGGGAATAAAGCCTTTCGCCAAGGGCAATCGGCGTCGAGGTGTGATTGACGATATCGCGCAGGGCTTCCTTGTTTTCGGAAAGCACCGGTTCTTCAATGAACATCAGTTTGTAGGGGTCAAGTTCCCGCGCCAGGACCTTGGCCATGGGCTTGTGCACCCGCCCGTGGAAGTCCACAGCAATGCCGATGTCCGGACCAACGGCCTCGCGCACACTCGCGATCGCCTCCACAGCCTTGTTCAGCCGTGAGTTGCTGTCGACGATCTGGAGCTCGGCGCAACCGTTCATTTTGAGCGCCTTGAAGCCGCGCTCGACCACCTGCCTGGCGTTGTCTGCCAGCTCCGAAGGCCTGTCGCCACCGATCCAGGAATACACCTTGATCCTGTCCCGTACCTGGCCGCCAAGCAGCGAGTGAACCGGCTGGCCGAGAGCCTTTCCCTTGATGTCCCACAAGGCCTGGTCGATGCCCGCAAGGGCGCTCATGTGTATCGCGCCGCCCCGGTAAAATCCGCCTCGATAAAGCACCGTCCAATGGTCCTCGATCAAGAAGGGATCCTTGCCGATGAGATAGTCGGAAAGTTCATGGACAGCCGCTTCCGTGGTCAGGGCACGGCCTTCGACCACGGGTTCGCCCCAGCCGGTGACGCCTTCATCGGTTTCGATCTTCAGGAAAAGCCAGCGCGGCGGCACGATATAGGTCGTGAGTTTGGTGATCTTCATTCTTTAAGTTTCCGGCAAAGGCGACGTCATCGGGCGGCAGGCGAAGGGGTGGTCAGAGATCGACACGCCCTGCAGCAGCCTGGGCCGCAGTCAGGTCATGCTCGGCCAGGTCCAGCATCCGGTTCGAGGCTTCCCGGGCCCGCGGGGCGTCGCGCAGACGCAGGGCATCCACAAGTTCGCCATGCAGTTCGATGGCAAGGTCCCGGCTCTCCACCGCGGTGTTGGACGCATGCAGCGTATAATGCAGGGCCGTATGAATGGCACTGGAAAGACGCCGAAACACCTGATTGTGGCTGGCGGCCATAAGCACGCTATGGAAATCGACGTCCGCCTCGGTGAAGGCTTCAGGGTCGGAATTTGAGTCGCGCATCCGCATCCAGGCCGCTTCCAGCGCCGCAATTTCCTGCAAGGTGGCGCGTTTGGCCGCAAATTCCGCTGCTGCCGGCTCAATCGTGCGCCGGGCTTCCAGGATGCATCCAAGCAGGTCGAACTCATGGATGAAGGGGCCGATCCAATCGAGCACTTCCCCATCCAGTATGTTCCAGTCCTCCCGGTCGGTCACCACGGTTCCCACGCGAGGCTTCACCCGCAGCATGCCTTTGGATTCCAGAACCTTGATGGATTCGCGAATGACCGTGCGGCTGACGCCATAGATTTCGCACAGGTCGTTTTCCCGGGGGAGCTGAGCGCCGACCGGATATTTTTCAGAGCAGATGTCTTCCGCCAGAGCAGCCGTCACATTCTTTCGCACGCGAGGGCGCTTGCCACTGTTCTGATCAGCGGTCGCTGTCTCCTCCCTCAACGTTTCCAATGGCCTGCTCCCTGTTTGTGGCGGAATGAGATCCCGCATTTTTAGCGGATTTTTTGCTCTGCGCGAACTGCGCGTTTCACTGTCCGCCATCGAAAGTCGGGCAACCTTATCCGATACATCATACAAAGGCAATTGACTGGTATGATGATTCACAGTAGGTCTGTTGAAGCGCCCCGGGAGGCTGGGCGCCTCGAAATGAATTGGGAGGTTCTGCAATGCGTGTGTTGAAGAAAGCCGTTCTGACCGGAGTGATGGCCCTTGCCCTCGTCGGTTCTGCCCATGCCGCTGACGTGAAAATCGGTTTCGTCGTCAAGCAGCCGGAGGAGCCCTGGTTCCAGGACGAGTGGAAGTTTGCCCAGAAGGCTGCCGAGGAAAAAGGGTTCACCCTTGTTGAAATCGGTGCACCGGATGGAGAGAAGGTTCAGGCGGCAATCGATAACCTGGGTGCGCAGGGCGCGCAGGGCTTCATCATCTGCGTGCCGGATGTGAAGCTCGGACCGGGGATCGTGGCCAAGGCAGCCGCCAACGACCTGAAGCTGATGACCGTGGATGACCGACTTGTCGGCGCTGATGGCGAACCCATCGAAAGCGTGCCGCACATGGGCATTTCCGCGGTAAAGATCGGCGAGACCGTCGGTCAGTCCATTGCGGCCGAGATCGAGGCGCGCGGCTGGGACATGTCCGAAGTGGGCGCGATCCGCGTTTCCTACGACCAGCTTCCGACGGCCGTCGATCGGGTCGAAGGCGCTATCGCAGCTCTGACGGCTGCCGGCTTCCCCGCGGAAAACATCTATGACGCGCCCCAGGCCAAGACCGATACCGAAGCGGCCCTGAACGCTGCCACCACCGTGCTCAACCAGCACGCGGACGTGAAGAAGTGGATTGCCTTCGGCCTGAACGACGAAGCCGTTCTCGGCGCGGTCCGGGCCACGGAATCGGTCGGTATCCCGGCTGAGAACGTCATTGGCGTTGGCATCGGAGGTGCTGAATCGGCCATCAACGAGTTCAAGAAACCGAGCGCGACCGGTTTCTACGGTACGGTCATTATCTCGCCGAAGCGCCACGGTTATGAAACCGCACTCAACATGTACGAGTGGATTGCCAACAACAAGGCACCGGAGCCGCTCATCCTGACGTCCGGCTCGCTGGCCCTGCGCGACACCTATGTGGACGTGCGCAAGGACCTGGGCATCGAGTGATCCGTCCCGACTGACACCTGATCCGGCGACCGGTCTTGCGGTCGCCGGGGAACTGTTGCGCGAGCGTCATGTCTTATCTGTCAGTACAAAACATATCCAAGAGCTACCCGGGCGTTCAGGCCCTGTCGGACATCTCCTTCTCGGTGGAGAAGGGAGCCGTACATGGGTTGATGGGCGAGAACGGTGCCGGCAAGTCCACCCTGATCCGGGTGCTTTCCGGCGACCAGTCTGCGGACAGCGGATCCATCTCCATCGACGGAATCGAGCAGAACTACGGGTCTGTGCGCGATGCCTTTGAGGCCGGAGTGATCGTGATCCACCAGGAACTTCAGCTGGTGCCGGAGCTGACGGTGGCGGAAAATCTCTGGCTGGGCCGGTTTCCCAACCGGGGTGGCGTCCTCGAAGGCCGGCAATTGGTCGAGACCGTGCGCAACCGACTTGAGGAGATCGGCGTCGATGTCGATCCCAATGCAAAGGTCGCTTCGCTGTCCATCGGTGCGCGCCAGATGGTGGAAATCGCCAAGGCCGTGATGATGGAGGCCCGGGTCATCGCACTGGACGAGCCGACGTCATCCCTGTCCTCCAGGGAAAGCGAGATCCTGTTCAAGCTGATCGCCCGGTTGAAGGCCAAGGGCACGGTGATCCTCTATGTGTCTCACCGGCTGGAGGAAATCTTCCACCTCTGCGACAGCCTGACGGTTTTGCGGGATGGCCGTCTTGCAGCCCATCACCCCGACATTGCCAATGTGACCCGCGACCAGATCATCGCCGAGATGGTCGGGCGTGAAATCGGCAACATCTGGGGCTGGCGTGAGCGGTCGTTCGGGCCGGTGCGGCTGGAAGTGTCCGGCATGTGCGGCGAAAAGCTTCCCGGACCGGCCGAATTCTCGGTTCGGCAGGGCGAAATCCTGGGCTTCTTCGGCCTGATTGGCGCCGGACGCAGCGAGTTGATGCGCCTTGTCTATGGTGCGGACACGCGGCGCGGCGGCACGGTCTCCATCGACGGCAAGGAAGTGCCTGCAGACAATCCGCGCGGTGCCATCAATGCAGGGCTCGTGTTGTGTCCGGAAGACCGGAAACACGACGGCATCATCCAGGGGCGGTCCATCGAGGAAAACATAGCCATTTCCTCTCGCAGGCACATGTCCTCCTTCGGCATTCTCCAGCTTGGCAAGGAAGCAGCTCTTGCGGATCGCTTCATCGCCCGGCTCAAGGTGCGCACGCCATCGCGGAAGCAGGACATCGTCAATCTCTCCGGCGGCAATCAGCAGAAGGTCATTTTGGGCCGCTGGCTGTCGGAACAGGGTGTGAAGGTGCTGATTGTCGACGAGCCGACACGCGGCATCGACGTCGGCGCCAAGTCGGAGATCTACGACATCCTCTACGAGCTTGCGGAAGGCGGTATGGCCATCGTGGTCGTTTCCAGCGAGCTGCCCGAAGTGATGGGTATTTCCGACCGCATCATCGTCATGTGCGAAGGCCGCATGGTCGGCCAATTCGCGCGGGAAACCTTTGAAGAGCGCAACATTCTGACCCTGGCCTTGCCGGACAGAAATGCTGCCCACACGGTGTGAACGGGGCCGTTTCAGATGAATTCTCTCAAGAAAATTTTGCTCGGAGACCAGGGCCTGGTCGTCATCTTCGCGGTGGCCTTCGCAATCGTTTCCCTGACCGTTCCCAACTTTCTCACCGAGCGCAACATCCTCGGCCTGCTGCAGTCGGTGGTGACAATCGGCATTGTCGCCTGCACGATGATGTTCTGCCTCGCTTCGCGCGATTTCGACCTTTCGGTCGGATCGACGGTCGCATTCACCGGCATGATCGCCGTCATTGCTTCCAACATGACCGGCTCCATCGTTATGGGGCTCATCATAGCTTTGCTTAGCGGTGCGTTGGTGGGTGCGGTCAACGGCTTCGTCATCGCCTGTTTCCGCATCAACGCGCTGATCACGACCCTGGCCACCATGCAGATCGTCCGGGGACTGGCGCTGATCGTGTCCGACGGCCGGGCCGTCGGCATCAACGACCCCGGGTTCTACCAGCTCGCCCTGTCCCGCTTCCTGGGCATCCCCACGCCGATCTGGGTCATGGGTGCGCTTTTCATCGCTTTCGGTTTTCTGCTGAACCGCACGGTCTTCGGCAAGAACACGCTGGCGATTGGCGGTAATCCGGAAGCGGCCCGTCTTGCCGGGGTGAATGTGGTGTCCATGCGGATCTGGATCTTTGCCTTGCAGGGCCTGATCTGCGCTGTCGCAGGCATCATGCTTGCCTCCCGCATCACATCCGGCCAACCGAATGCAGCCACCGGCCTTGAACTCTCGGTGATTTCCGCCTGTGTCCTCGGCGGAGTCTCCCTGGCCGGTGGCCGCGCCGCCATGACGGGTGTCATTGTCGGCGTCATGATCATGGGCATTGCCGAAAATGTCATGAACCTCCTGAACATTCAGGCCTTCTACCAGTATGTCGTGCGTGGCCTGATCCTGCTCATCGCGGTCCTTCTCGACAACCTGCGCTCTTCAGCAAGCCGCTGATGTCCGTGGAGGCCGGGCAGGACTGGACGCTCGCGCAAGGGGATCTGGTGGTCACCGCCAGCCCTGAGGGAGGTTCAATTGTCCAGGCCGCGTGGCGAGGCACGCCGATCCTGCAAGCTGCCGGTGGACCGGAGAGGAAGGCAGCCTGTTTTCCCCTGGTGCCCTTCGGAAATCGGATCGCCGGCAATCGCTTCACCTTCCGGAGGGAGAGCTTCACACTTCAGCCCAACACCGACGAACCGCTTGTTCTGCATGGCGACGGCTGGCTGGATACCTGGAACCTGACGGAAAAGACCGACAATTCACTTGAGCTGGACCTGGTCAGGGAGCACCCCTCCCATAGTCCCTATGCCTTCAAGGCGCACCAGAAGGTTCATCTGGAAGAGGACTGCCTGTCCCTGAGCCTTCGCGTGACGAACCTTGGCAATAAGGCCCTGCCGTTCGGCATCGGGTTTCATCCGTTTTTCCGGCGAGCGCCCGACATGACCCTGCAGACGAAGGTGCAAAACATGTGGCGGGAAGGCGAGGGACATCTTCCGGACGGTCTGCAGCACATTCCTTCCGAACTCGATTTTTCGATGCCGCGGATCGTGCCGCCACGCTGGATCAACAATGCCTTCGGCGGTTTTTCCGGCAAGGCCCGGCTACACTGGCCGGATATTGAGCTCGCTCTTGATCTCAGCTGCGATCCGGTGTTCGACGTGATGATGATCTTTGCCCCGCAGGCACCTGCAGACTTTGTCTGTCTGGAACCCATGAGCCATCTGCCGAACGGTCACAATTTGCCGGATCTCGGTGGCCTGAGCGTTCTGGAGCCGGGGGAGGAACTGGCGGGAACGATAAAGATGACATTTCTGCATGTGTCGGAGACCAGGGAGAAGAACAATGGCTGATCGGCTTTCAGGAAAGCGTATCCTGATCACTGGCGCCGCACAGGGCATTGGTCTTGCCATCGTACGAGCCTGTCTCGGCGAAGGCGCTGCCGTGGTTCTGATGGACCGGGACGCAGCACTTCTTGCCCGCAGTGTAGCGGATCGGGGCGGGGAAAGAGAGTATCTGACGGCTCTTGCCGGGGACATCACGAACACGGATGACGTCGCCGCTGTGGTCGCTCGCGCGCAGGAGACCATCGGTCCGTTGAACGCGCTCATCAACAATGCCGGGATAAATGTCTTCGACGAGCCTTTGTCCCTGAGCGATGAAGACTGGAACCGCTGCTTCGACGTCAACCTGAAGGGGGCGTGGAATTGCGCGCGCGCCGTGTTGCCGGGTCTGCTTGAACAGGGTGGCGGGGTCATTCTCAATATCGCCTCCACGCATGCTTTCACCATCATCCCGCACACCTTTCCCTACCCGCTGGCCAAACACGCCCTGCTGGGGCTCACCAAGTCCCTTGCGCTGGAATATGCCGCACGGAATGTCCGGGTGAATGCCTTGGCGCCGGGCTATGTCCAGACCCAGAAGGTGGTCGATTACTGGAACAGTTTTCCCGATCCAGAGGCTGCCCGGCAGGAGACCTTGCGACTGCATCCGGGTGGGCGTATCGCCACGCCGGAAGAGATCGCCAGGGCGGCTGTCTTCATGATTTCAGACGAATGCCCCTTCATGAACGCCGCCTGCCTGACTGTCGATGGCGGCCTCAGCGTCCAGCAGCACCCAGCCTGACGCGGGTATTTTTTCAATAAATCGGGCTTGACCCTGACACTAACGTCAACCGGCTAACACCGGCTTGGCGCGCAATGCGCAGGTGTTAATTCAGGAAAGCAAGCCAAGATGAATGAACGGACAAACTGGCAGGGCAAGGTTGCCATCGTAACAGGCGGAAGCTCCGGAATTGGAGAGGCCACCGCGCTGGCGTTGACCGGGCAGGGGGCGAATGTTGTCATCACCGGACGTGATGCTTCAAAGCTTGCCGGCGTTGCCGGCAAGAGCGAGGCAATCGAGGCCGTGCAAGCCGACAGTGCCGACCCGGCCGGCAGCCGGCGCGCTGTCGAGGCGGCACTGGGACGATGGGGCCGCCTGGACCTTGTCGTCAACAATGCGGGCGCGGGCAAGCCGCTGCCCATCGAGGCCTATGATGCCGAAACGCTTTCGGAAATCTGTGCGGTGAATATCGTTGCGCCGTCTCTTCTGTTGAAGGAAGCCCAGTCGGCCCTGCGGGACAGCAAGGGGGCTGTCGTCAACATCGGAACGGCCGTCTCCCAGAATGCGGCGCCGGGCCTGGCGCACTATGCGGCCACAAAGGCGGCGCTTGAGCATCTGACACGGTCCTGGGCCATCGAGCTTGCAGGCGACGGAGTACGGGTGAACGCCGTCTCTCCCGGTCCCGTCAAGAGCGGCGCTCTCACGGGCATGATGGGCCTGCCGCCGGAAGTCGCGCAAACCATCGAGGAAACAGAAGCAGCTCAGGTTCCGATGGGACGGCGCGGACTGACGTCCGATCTTGTGCCGTGGATCTTGCAGCTCGGCAGCTCCGCCAACGAGTGGCTCACCGCACAGGTGATCACGATTGACGGTGGCTGGTCGCTTCGGGGCCAGGCAGGCTGAGCATTTGTGACCAAGGGCAAATATGGGCATCCTCCCCTTGATGGGGAGGGTGCCCCTCGCCACTTGAAGGCCTGAAGCGAGCACTTCCGGGAAAACAGGGCTTGACCCTGACACTAGTGTCAAGGTGCTAGGGTCCGCACCCTAGTCCGGTGTTGAAAGGGGTCGACATGCAGATCAAGGAAGCAGCCGAACGGCTTGGCATTACGGAACGGATGCTGCGCCACTATGAAAAGTCGGGCCTGATGGAAGCTCGCCGTTCGGAAAATGGCTATCGCAGCTATAGTGCCGCGGACTTGCGCCGTGCCGCCCGGATCCGCGATTTCATTGCCACGGGTTTTTCGACGCGCGAAGTTCGTGCGATGGCCGCCTGTCTGTCGGACGAAGGATCCGGGCCTTGCGAAGGCGGTATTCCGCAGCTTCTGAAAAAGCTTGAGCACATCGACCGGCTCAGCGCCGATCTTGAAGCGAAACGCGAAGCCATTCTCGACCGCCTGGCCGTGCTGGAAGAAGCTCTCTCGGTGAGTGCGGATGAGAAAGATGGCGCCGGATCCGGGATGAATGCCCCTGTTCCAGGCCGGGGTTCTGGCACGCCCGGCAGGGGCCTTGCCGACCTGGAGCCTCACGCAAGCGGGCGCTGACGGGCTGACTTGCTGAGTTTTTGACACGCGCCGCATCCCCTGGCGAACTTCGCCATTGACATCAATCGATTTTCGTCACAAATTTCTGTCATGACAGAAATTACCGACAAAGCCGATCCGTCGGCAAAAGAGAAGTTCATCCTCTATTGGGGGGACATGGGCAGCCAGTGGAGCGTCAACCGTTCGGTAGCGCAGATCCATGCATTGCTGTTCCTGAGCCCGGTGCCGATGAATGCGGAGCAGATTTCCGAGGAACTGGGCATTGCCCGGTCCAATGTCTCCAACTCCCTGAAGGAACTTGTCGGATGGCGGCTGATCCAGAGAGTGCCCGTCGCGGGGGATCGCCGGGAGCACTTCGTGGCCGAGACCGACGTCTGGGAAATGGCGCTGCTGATTGCGAAAGGCCGCAAGGAACGGGAGATCGATCCGGCGATCCGCGCCATCGATGTCTGTGTGCGCCAGGCGGAAAAGGAGAAGACGCTTGATCCCGTTGCTCTGGAGCGGATGCAGGAGATGCACCAGTTTCTGACCACCGCCGATCGCTGGTCGGAGCAGATGCTGAGCGTGCCGAAGTCGAAACTCGCCAGCTTGATGAAGATGGGCGACAAGGTTCTCTCGCTGCTGAAGATCGGCGGCAAGAAGGGCTGACAGCTGGGGCGAGTCAGGTTTTCGCCTTACCAGGCAGCTCCCATGGAAGTGCCGGACAGCGAGATAAGATCGGGTGAGAGGCCAGTAGGCTTGCCGCTCGAATTCAGGCTCAAAATTTTTTGCCAAATAATTTCTCTTTATACAGAAATAACCGACATAACAGGAGGGAATGGAAATGCGAAACGCAAGCGCCACTCTGGAGCGGCCCGAAGCTGGCGATCGCCGTTTTCGCGATCTTCTGGGAGAAGCCGCCTGGCATGGCCTGCCAGCGGCCGTCCGCCGCCGGTTCGGCAAACGTCTGAGCGGCGGGGCAAGTGTCGTCTATCAAGGCCTGGTCGTGACCATGCGGATGAACCTTGCCGGAAGCATTCTGGCGCAGCTCGCGCGGCTTGTCGGCGGTCCACTCCCCTTTGACAGATCCTCTTTCAACCAGCCTGCCGTTGTCACCGTCACAGAAGATATCGCGAGCGATGGCCAGTTCTGGATCCGCCAATACGGGCGTAGCTCTGGCTTTCCGCAGGTGATCCACAGTTCCAAGCGGTTCGAGGGCCCGACCGGCATTGAGGAATATATCGGTGCGGGGATTGGCATGGCACTGCGGGTGAATGCCCTGACAGACGGCCTCAGTTTCGAAAGCGACCACTATTTTCTGCAGGCCGGACGGTGGCGGTTGCGGCTGCCCGCCTGGCTCCGGCCCGGAGCGTTGACGATCACACACCGGGATCTCGGCAAGGACCGTTTCCTGTTCACCCTTTCCCTCAAGAGCCGCGTCTTCGGTGAACTGGTTCACCAGGACGCACTCTTTCATGACATGGAGACTTGATCATGGATAATCCCGTTCTCTGGACGTTGATCTCCATCCAGATTTTCATGGGCGCATTCGATACGCTCGTGCACCATGAAGGCAGCGAACGCCTGGCTTGGCGTCCGTCGCAGAAAACCGAACTGCGGTTGCACGGTGTGCGCAATTTCTTCTACGCGGTGATCTTCCTCTGCTTCGGCTGGCTGGAACCGCATGGGGTCTTCACCATGCTGTTGACGGCAATCCTTGTCGCCGAGGTGCTGATCACGCTTTGGGATTTTGTCGAAGAAGACATGACCCGAAAGCTGCCATGGACCGAAAGGATCAACCACACGCTGCTGGCCTTGAACTATGGTGCGATCCTGGTCCTGGCCGCGCCGGTTCTGTGGCAATGGTCGTTCCTCCCCAGCGCGCTGGTGCCCGTCAGCTACGGCTGGTGGAGTGTGCTTTCCACGGTTTCGGCGCTTGGTGTCGGGCTCTTCAGCGCGCGGGACCTGCTTGCTGCAGCGCGCAGCGACAGGCTTGGTGGTCCAGATCCGGCGGGACTGGTTGCAGCCCTGCCACCGCGCCGGCATATCCTTGTGACGGGCGGCACCGGGTTCATAGGTCAGCGGCTGGTGGAAGCGCTGGTGAGAGGGGGGCATTTCGTCACGGTTCTCACGCGAGACCTGCGCAAGGCGGATGAGCTGGAACACCCTGTCCGTGTGATCACAAGTCTTGACCGGATCCACAATGCCGAGCGCTTCGATGCCATCGTCAACCTGGCAGGAGACCCGATCGCGAGTGGCTTGTGGACGAGCCGCAAACGCGACCGGATCATCGGCTCCCGTGTTGAAATGACCGAAGCATTGCGGGCGCTGATCGAGCGCCTCGACACGAAACCAGCCTGCCTGATCAACGGGTCTGCCATCGGCTGGTACGGTCTGCGCGGTGATGAAACCCTGACCGAAGACGCAAACTTCGAACCTGCCTTCGTCCACGAAGTTTGCGAGCGCTGGGAACAGGCGGCCCAAAAGGTGGAGCGGGACGGAGTGCGAGTCGTGATCTTGCGGATCGGTCTCGTTCTCGGAGTCGAGGGTGGCATTCTGGCAAAGCTGCTGACACCGTTTGAATTCGGTGGTGGCGGGGCGATGGGGTCTGGCCGCCAGTGGATGTCCTGGATCGAGCAGGACGACTTGGTCCGTATCATTGCCCGCACGGTGGCAGATGAAACTCTGTCCGGCCCCGTCAACGCCACGGCACCCGTGCCGGTTCGAAATGCGGAATTCACGATGGCTCTGGCCAAGGCGCTTCACCGCCCCGCATTCTTGCGCCTGCCTTCCTGGTTGTTGTCGACGGCGCTCGGCGACATGGGCCGGGAGACGATGCTGGCGGGCCAGCGTGTGGTGCCGGCGAAACTGGTCGCCGCAGGTTTCAGGTTTCGCCACCCGGAACTTGCCCCGATGCTGCAGGCGATTACGGGCGCAAGGGCAGGAGCAGCGCGGGGTGAAGAACAAGAGGCCCGGTCATTGGCTTGAATGGGGCTGAAATGACAAAGTGGTCATGCGCTGCGATCAAAAAGGGGGTGCCGGCAGACGTCGGCTTCCTCAGCTCAGGATTCCCTCTCCATCGTCATCCCGGACGAAGCGCAGCGAAGATCCGGGATCGGGGCGCGGAGACCGTTCGTTTTGCGGACAAAGAAGTAATCGCAGGGGCTCCCCGGTCCCGGCTCGCGCTTCACTTGGCCGGGATGACGACGGAGAGGGTGAGGGGTAAGTGCCAAGCTCGGGGACAGTCCGACAGGGAGGGGGAGGTTTCGCAGACACACTCCCATGTCCTGCACTCAAATACACCTCACGTCAGCAGCGGGCGCAGCTCCGTCTGGATGTTCAGCAGGGCAGGGAGGAACTTTGTTTTTGCCGTTTCCGGTGCGGCTGACGTGCTGGCATAACCGACATTGAGCGCGGCAATCGTGTGGCCGTGGGAATTTTGAACCGGAACCGCGATGGAACACAGTCCTGGTTCGACCTCCTGATCGATCGTCGCGAAACCCTGGCTTCTGATGGTCGCAAGTTCGGCCAGAATGGCGTCCACCCGCGTGAGGGTTTTTGGTGTCAGCGCCGTCAGGGTCATGGCCTCCAGCCGCGCCTTGGATTCGCTCTCCGGCAGGGCGGCCAGCATGACGCGGCCCATGGAGGAGCAATGAGCCGGCAACCGCGAGCCCGGCATCAGCGCGATCGACATGACTTTCGTTCGGGCGGCCCGTGCCACATAGACGATCTCGTCACCGTCGAGGATCGACACCGACGAGCTTTCGCCGATCTGCTCCGATAGGTGATCGAGCAGAGGCTGCACCACACGGGGCAAGGGCATGGTGGCAAGGCAGGCGGTCCCCAGCCGCAGCACCTGCGGGGTCAGCGTGAAGAACTTGCCGTCCCAGTTGGCATATCCCAGATGCGCCAGTGTCAGCAGGCAGCGGCGGGAGGTTGCCCGGTCAAGGCCGGATGCATTCGCAACCTCGGAGATCGACTGACGCGGCCGGTCGGCGGTGAAGGTCTCGATGACCTGTAGCCCCTTGGCAAGGCCCCCCATGATGTCCCGTTCCGCAATCATGTGATTTGTCTCATCTGATGTCGATTTGTGCGATATGTAAACAAATGAAGCATATCGCACAAATCAGTTGGACGAAAGACACCTGCCGTCGCTATCTCCTTTGGCACTGCAAAGCCTGTTGGCGGGCTGGCCCAGAGTTCAGGAGACAGCCTGTCCTCTTGCAAGCGCCGGCCGCTTCAGGCGTTGCCCGAAAAGGAGACAAAGATGGACAAGACGGTTTCCGACCTTGCCACCGCCGTGGCGGGGATCGAGGACGGCATGACGGTGATGATCGGCGGCTTCGGCGGTTCCGGATCTCCTATCGAGCTGATCCATGCGCTGATCGACCGCTATCGCGAAACGGGGCATCCGAAGGACCTCGTCATCATCAACAATAATGCCGGCAACGGTCATGTGGGCCTGGCCGCACTTATTGAAGCGGGCATGGTCCGCAAGTTGATCTGTTCTTTCCCGCGCTCTGCCGATCCGGTGGTCTTTACCGAGATGTATCTTGCGGGCGGCATCGAGCTGGAGCTGGTGCCCCAGGGCACGCTCGCGGAGCGGATCCGCGCGGGCGGAGCAGGTATTCCCGCCTTCTACACACCGTCGTCCTACGGAACGGATCTGGCAAGGGACAAGCCCGTCGGCGAATTCGACGGCCGCATGTACGTGCAGGAACGCTGGCTGAAGGCCGATGTTGCGCTGGTGAAAGCCGAAACAGCGGATACCTTTGGCAACCTGACCTATCGCATGGCAGCCCGTAACTTCAATCCGCTGATGTGCATGGCTGCCGCGGAGGCCATCGTGCAGGCAAGCCGGATCGTCGAAGCGGGCGGGATCGACCCCGAAGTCGTCGTCACACCGGGTATCTTCGTACAAAAGATCGTTGAGGTGGCAAATCCGCTGCAGGAAGAAGACCTCAACCGCGCCAATGCCGCCTATCCGCTGGAGGCCTGAGATGGAAAAGCTTTCAAACAACCAGATTGCCTGGCGCGCGGCACAGGATATTGCCGACGGCGCCTATGTGAACCTCGGCATCGGCTTCCCGGAAAAGGTCGCCCAGTTTCAGCCAGAGGGACGCGAGGCGATCTTTCACACCGAGAACGGACTTCTCGGCTTCGGCCAGGCCCCGGAGCCGGGTTCGGAGGACTGGGACCTGATCAACGCCGGCAAGAAAGCCGTCACGCTGAAGCCAGGCGCGGCCTTTTTCCACCATGCCGACAGCTTCGCGATGGTGCGCGGCGGTCATCTGGATGTGGCCATTCTGGGCGCTTATGAAATTGCCGAAAACGGCGACCTCGCCAACTGGTCGACCGGCCCCAAGGGTGTGCCTGCAGTCGGCGGGGCGATGGATCTCGTGCATGGTGCCAAGCGGGTTGCCGTCATCACCGACCACGTCACCAAGAACGGCCAGCCGAAACTGGTCAAGCGCTGTTCGCTGCCGCTCACCGGTGTCGGCTGCGTGACTCGCGTTTATACCAGCCTTGCGGTGATCGATATCGAGAACGGCCGCTTCGTGTTGCGTGAAAAACTGCCCGGCCTGTCGCTTGAAGATCTTCAGGCGGTGACCGGTGCTGAGCTTCTTGTTCCCGGCGCTGTCGCCGATCTTGTTGTTCCCGAGGTGTGAAATGGCTGAAGCCTTTATCTGCGACTATATCCGTACGCCCATCGGCCGCTTCGGCGGGGCGCTGTCCTCCGTCCGCGCCGATGACCTTGGCGCCATTCCGCTGAAAGCGCTGATGGAGCGTAATCAGGACATGGACTGGGCGGCGGTCGAGGAAGTCTTTTTCGGCTGCGCCAACCAGGCTGGTGAAGACAACCGCAACGTGGCGCGCATGAGCCTGCTGCTTGCCGGGCTGCCGGAAACCGTGCCCGGCACCACGTTGAACCGCCTGTGCGGTTCGGGCATGGATGCGGTCATCAGTGCGGCTCGGGCCATCAAGGCGGGTGAAATGGAGCTGGCGATTGCCGGCGGCGTGGAATCCATGTCCCGCGCTCCCTTCGTCATGCCCAAGGCGGAAACAGCGTTTTCACGCCAGAACGAGATTTTCGACACCACCATCGGTTGGCGTTTCGTCAATCCGCTGATGAAGAAGCAATACGGCATCGATTCAATGCCTGAAACCGGCGAGAATGTTGCCGAAGACTATGCCGTCTCCCGCGAGGACCAGGACGCGTTTGCCCTGCGCTCGCAAGAAAAGGCGGCGGCAGCACAGGAAAACGGACGCCTGGCACGGGAAATCACTCCGGTGACTATTCCCCAGCGCAAGGGCGACCCGATTGTCGTCGACAGGGACGAACATCCGCGCGCAACCTCGCTGGAAGCTCTGGCCAAACTGCGGGCACCCTTCCGCGAAGGCGGCAGCGTCACCGCGGGCAACGCGTCCGGCGTCAATGACGGTGCGGCAGCCCTGATCGTTGCGTCCGAGGCAGCGATCCGCAAGTATGGTCTGACGCCGATCGCCCGCATTTCCGGCGGTGCGACGGCAGGTGTCGAACCGCGCATCATGGGCATCGGCCCGGCACCGGCAACCAAAAAGCTGTGCGAACGGCTTGGCATCAAGCCGACTGATTTCGATGTCGTCGAACTCAACGAAGCCTTCGCAAGCCAGGGCATTGCCGTCCTGCGCCAGCTCGGAATTGCCGAGGATGCACCCCACGTCAATCCGAACGGCGGCGCCATCGCACTCGGGCACCCGCTCGGCATGTCGGGCGCACGTATTGCCGGCACGGCTGCACTGGAGCTGCAGCAGCGCGGCGCAAAGCGCGCCCTTGCAACCATGTGCATCGGTGTCGGCCAGGGTATCGCGATCGCGCTCGAAAGCGTCTGATCGTCGGTCGGCAATTGTCAGGTGGAACGGCCGGGCATCATGCCTGGCCGTTTCGCTATCTGCTCCTCAAGGATTGAGGACGATCACCTTGGTCTGACCGCCATTGCAGGTGTAGCAGCAGTTGGAACAGCGATTGCGGTTCTTGTAGCCCACGCCCCAGTAGAGATTGTTGCGATTGCGCACCCAGGCGCCATAGCAGACCTTTTCGCCGCGCTGGCAGGATATGTTGATCGTCTTAGTCGAAAAGTCGTCGAGCACGTAGATCTTCTTGTTGCCCGGCCAGACGTGTCCGCGGCGGGTATCGGAATAGAGTTCCACATCGACAATGTTCGGGTGTTTGCTTTCAAACCGCCAGTGCAGTGTTTCCGCTGATGCCGGCAAGGCAGCGGCGGTAAAATAAACAAATGAGAACGCCAACAAGACGGCGCTCAAAAGCCCCTTACGCATAATACTTCCCCCAAAGTATCCCCATGAAAAGCTGCGCCGGACCATTGTGTTGAATGGTTATCTGGCAGCTCGCGCAAATAATGAGGCCTTTTTGAAGAAGATGGCAAGCAGGCGTTGCCAATTGCAGTGTTCAGACAGTGGTTTGCAGCCAGTCCCGAAAGGCGGCAACGGGGCGGGTCAAGGTGCGGGCGGGCGAGCGCACAAACCAGTATCCGGTCTCCAGTTCAACCAGTTTCCAGTCCGGCATGATCAGGTGCCCCGCCTCCAGTTCCTGGGAGACGAAGCGTCTGTCGATCACGATCGCGCCCATGCCTGCTATGGCAGCCTGGATGGCGAGATCCCGGCTCTGCAGCACGGTTCCCGATTTCGTGTCGGAATGGCTGAGCCCGGCCTCCTCCAGCCAGCGCACCCAGTCGCCACGCCGCGAGGCGCTGTGCAGAAGCCTGAGGCCGCTCAGAACGGATGTGTCGGTGGCATCCTTGCCACGCAGCAGACCGGGTGCCAGGGCCACCGCCAGGTGTTCCTTCCACAACAGGTGGCTCTCGACACTCGGCCAGTTTCCGGTGCCCAGCCGTATGGCGCAATCGTAGTTTTCGCGATCGAGATCAACCATGCGAGTGGAGGCGGACAACAGCAGTTCCACATCCGGCTGGCTCGCCTGGAAATCCGGCAAGCGGGGGATCAGCCAGCGGGTGGCAAAGGTCGAGACGGTGCTGATCCTCAGCTCCGTCCGGCCGCGCCGACGGAAGCTGTCGACAGCCTCTTCGATGCGGTCGAAGGCATCGCCCATGCTCAGGGCCAGGCGCTGTCCTTCTTCTGTCAGGGTGAGCCCGCGACCATCCCGGTTGACCAGCGTCGCACCAAGCTCGTTTTCCAGCTTGCGCATCAGGTGGGACAGCGCCGAAGGCGAAACCCCGAGCTTTTCGGCCGCAAGCGACGCACGCCCGTGGCGGGCCAGCAGGGAAAAGGCATGTAGCGCACGCAGGGACGCCATGGTCGATCTCCGGAAAGTTGAATATTCTTCAATAATGAACCCCGGAGACCCTGTCGAGATCGGTCAGGCCTTTTCGGCGGAACTTTCCCTTTTCGGCCTGTTCACAAGGGTGACCAGTACGAAGGAAATGATCATCAGAAGCACCCATGCATTCAACTTTGCGATTGAAACCAGTGTCCATGCATCGGCCTGGTCGGGATACTGCCAGGCGCGGGCGAAAGTGCCGATATTCTCCGCAATCCAGATGAACAGGGCGACCAGAAAAAAGCCCAGCACCAGCGGCATCTTGTGCCTGTAGCGGAACACCGAATAATGGACCCAGGTTCGTCCAAAGAGCAAAAACAGCAAGACGAAAAGGCCAAGCCGCAGGTCGATGATGAAATGGTGGCTGAAGAAGTTCACGTAGATCGCGAGCGCGAACAGCCATGTGGTCCACAACGGCGGATAACCGCTATAGGCGAAGTGGAAGATCCGGGAAACGCGGGCGAGATAGCTGCCGACGGAGGCATACATGAACCCGGTGAACAGGGGCACGTCACCGGTGCGGAACAGGCTTTCCTCCGGATAGACCCAGGACCCGGCGGAGGTCTTGAAAATCTCCATGACCGTGCCGACCACATGAAAGATCAGGATGATCCTGGCTTCGTCCAGCGTTTCCAGACGCGTGGCCAGCATTGCGATCTGAAGACCGAGGGCCGCGAGAAACAGGAAGTCGTAGCGACTGAGCGCGGCGTCTTCCGGATAGACGAACCGCGTCAGAAGGATGATTGCGAGCAACAGGCCGCCGAAGATGCAGGCATAGGCCTGCTTCAGGCCGAAGGCGAGAAACTCCGTCGCCGCCAGACCGAACAAGCCCTTGCCGAAGACCGGACGCAGCCTGTGCAGGAGGTGATTGATGAGCCTTTCCGTTCCGGAGCCTGGACGGGAGGGGGCTTGTAGAGGTTGGACGATCCCGGTGGGTAACATGTAACGCCTCAGCTGAAGATACCGGCCGGTCCGCAAGCGGCCGGCAGGTCTTCTATGCATCTGGCGATGTGCAGGAACTGTGCAGTGCCTTCACAGTTTTCTGCAATATTGCGGGCTGACCTGCGGTCGGGCGCTAGCTGATGGCGCCAAGAACGGCCTTCAGGAACCCGGTCAGTTCATCGGTGACGAAATCCACATGCGGATAGGGTTCGCCTTCCATGTCCCAGGTCTCCTGGAACACGTCCCGCGTGCCGGTCGGCAGGATCAACGTCGTGCACATGCCAAGTGCATGCGGCACGCTCAGGTTCTTGGCCAGGTCCTCAAACATGGCAGCACGTGCCGGCGCGACGCCGGTATGTGCCAGGAAACGTTCGTAGGTGACCTTGTTGGGCTTGGGCACAAGATCCGCCGAGACGATGTCGAAGATATCCTCGAAATGATCCGCGATGCCGAGCGCAGCCGCCGTGCGTTCCGCATGTGGGCGGTCGCCGTTGGTGAAGATGAACTTCCGGCCCGGCAAGGCCTCGATCGCGGCTGCAAGGTCCGGATCGGGTTTCAGGGTCGAGTAGTCGATATCATGGACGAAACGCAGGTAGTCGTCCGGGTCGATGGCGTGGTTGGTCATCAGCCCGCGCAGGGTCGTACCGAACTCGTGGTAGAGCTCCTTCTGATGCGCCATTGCCTCATCGGGCGGCAGGTTCAGGATCTTCTGCACATAGCGCGAGATCTGTTCGTTGATCTGCGGGAACAGGTCGCTCTCGTGCGGGTAGAGCGTATTGTCCAGATCGAAGACCCAGGCTTCGACGCCTTTGAAGATCCTCAGGTCGCGGCGATGAGCCTGCGGGCCCTCGTGGGGCAGGGGGCGTTTTCCTGTCACGGGCGGATCAACGTCCCTGCGCCGCCGTCGGTGAACAGTTCCAGCAGTACCGCGTGCGGCACCTTGCCGTTCAGGATGACGACGCCTTCAACGCCGCGGTCCAAAGCTTCGATACAGGTTTCGACCTTGGGGATCATGCCGCCGGAAATGGTGCCGTCGGCAATCAGCTCATGCGCCTTGGCAACGGTGAGCTGCTTGATCAGGTTGCCGTCCTTGTCCAGAACGCCGGGCACGTCCGTCAGGAACAGCAGCCGTTTGGCGTTGAGCGAGCCTGCAATGGCGCCGGCAGCGGTGTCGGCGTTGATGTTGTAGGTCTCGCCGTCTTCGCCCGGGGCGACCGGGGCGACAACCGGAATGATGTCTTCCTTGAGCACCAGCTTCAAAACGGTCGGGTCGACCTTGTCCGGTTCGCCGACGAAGCCGAGATCGAGAACGCTTTCGATGTTGCTGTCCGGATCAACCACGGTCCGGGTCAGCTTGCGGGCGGTCACCAGGTTGCCGTCCTTGCCGCACAGTCCGACCGCGCGGCCGCCTTCGGCATTGATCAGCTGGACGATTTCCTTGTTGATCGAACCGGCAAGAACCATCTCGACCACTTCGACGGTGGCCCTGTCGGTGACGCGCAGACCACCCTTGAACTCGCTGACGATGTTCAGCCGCTGCAGCATCTTGCCGATCTGCGGCCCGCCGCCATGAACCACCACCGGATTGACACCGGACTGGCGCAGCAGCGTGATGTCGCGTGCGAAGGCCTGGCCGAGTTCCGGATCGCCCATGGCATGGCCACCGTATTTCACGACAACGGTCTTGTTGTCGTAGCGCTGCATGTAAGGCAGGGCATGGGCAATGATGTTGGCGCGTGTGGCGGTGTCAGGCGTGGTCATGGAACGGAAATACTCACCGTGGCTGGGAAAACGTCTCGCGAAAGTCCCCTGCTATAGCCGGTTTGAAGTGGCTTCACAATCGGCGCAGGAGTGACGGGTCACTGGGTGGCCAGAAGAAACAGCTCCGCCCGCAGTTCGTCGACACCGCGGTTCTTTTCCGAGGACGTGGCCAGAATCTCCGGATGGGCGGCGACCCGTTTGCGCAGGATTGCCTTCGTGTCCTCGATGAGGCGAACGAGTTGCGGCGGTTTGATCTTGTCGGCTTTGGTCAGCACGACCTGATAGACGACGGCTGCCTTGTCGAGCAGTTCCATCGCTTCGAGATCGTTCTTCTTGATGCCGTGACGGCTGTCGATCAGAAGGATCACGCGGCGCAGGTTCGGCCGACCGCGCAGATAGGAAAACACCAGCTGGGTCCAGGCTTCCACCAGTTCCTTGGGCGCCTGCGCATAGCCGTATCCCGGCATGTCGACGATCGTCAGCGGCGTCTCGGGAGCAATGAAGAAGTTCAGCATCTGTGTCCGGCCCGGGGTTGCCGAAGTCCGGGCAAGGTCCTTGCGCCCGGTCAGCGCGTTGATCAGGCTGGACTTGCCGACGTTCGACCGCCCCGCAAAGGCGATCTCCGCTCCGGCCGCTTCCGGCAGGTTGGCCATGTCGGTGACGCTGGTGAGAAAATCCCACGGACGGCAGAACATCAGCCGGCCGGCTTCGAGGTCTTCATCGGAATATTTTTGTTCTTCGCTCATAAGCGCCTTCTACCCTGCCTGAAAGCAACCGTCACTAGTTTTGGCGTGCCGGTTCAAGCCTGCAACCCCGCAACGCGCACCCATTTGAAAGGGACGCCTTGCAGGTCTTTTGGTCCGCACGGCCAGACCGTTCGGATCAGGCGCTGTTTCGTTTGGCATCACACTCACCGCCCAACCCTGTCGCGGCCGCCTCCAGGGCCTCGATATCCGCGCCGCGGATCGCATTGAGGTTCCGGGAGATCGTCTCGGCCGGCCAATCCCACCAGGCGATTTCAAGCAGCCGTTCGATAGTGGCTTCATCAAACCGGAGTTTTACCACCCGGGCAGGATTGCCGACCACCACCGCATAGGGCGGGACGTCGGACGCGACCACCGCGTGCGCGCCGATGATTGCCCCGGAGCAGATGGTGACACCGGGCATCACTGTTGCATTGGTTCCGAACCAGACATCATGACCGACAATGGTATCTCCCTTCAGGTGGTCGAAAATGGTCGCAGGATCGAAGCCCTGTTCCCAACCGTTTTGGAAGATGTTGAAAGGGTAGGTCGAAAAACCCGTCATGGCATGGTTGGCACCACTCATGATGAACGTCGTTCCCTGCGCCAGCGCGCAGAACTTCCCGATCTTCAGCCGGTCGCCGACAAAGTCGAAGTGATAGCGCACATTGCGGCTTTCAAACTCCGCTGCGTGGTTTTCATCGTTGTAATAGGTGAAGTCGCCCACTTCGATGGTAGGGCGGGTGATCACGTTTTTCAGGTAAACCGTGTGCGGTTCGCCGTTGAAGGGATAGAGCGTATCGGGGGACGGGCCGTGCATGGGGCCTCCTTAAAAGCAAGAAAACAAGGGAAACTGGAAAACGCGTGTTGGACGCGGTTGACCTGCCGGTGAGCGGCTTCGCCTTGCGGATCAGGTCTTGCTTTATCGGATCATTGGTCCAGGCACTCCAAACGGGATCGGTTGAAAGACGCGAGAGCCTCGCGTCAAGGGTCGGGATAAAAACACGAGGTTCCGGCGCCGGTCAAGGTGGAACCTTTTCGGGCTTGTCTATTTGTCGCGGCAGCCTTCCAGCCAGACGTCGCCATTGTCCAGCGGTGTGCAACTGCCGGCAACCAGGCGTTCGATCCGCGCAACCCGGTCTTCAAGTTTCGGATCGTCTTTTCCAAGATGGTATGTGGACGGGGCGATAAGGACCGCGACAAGGGAGAGAAATTCCCTCTCGGAAAGCTCTGCCGGAGCTTTCCCGTAAATGGCATTGCTTGCCCTGAAGAACCCGGTCATCCAACCGTCGGGCCCATGGCCCATTTCCAGGGTGTCGAGCCAGAGAGCCAGAATTTCCTGCTTGGTAAGCTCATGTTCCAGCCCGATTGCGTAACCGGTCTGCCGGATCTTGGCGATACCGGGCTGGAATGTTTCGAAACCGACGCGTTTGGCAAGCGATTGGGTAATTGTGGTGAGACCGCCTCCGGCGCTGGATAGATCAACACCGGAATGGTCCACAAAGCCGGGATCCTCGACCTGCAGCAATTTCGCAAGTTGCCTTGGCCCAAGATCGACACCGCCTCGGCCGCCGGCAATCAGCCTGTCGGCGCGCGCGGACAGGCGAAAGGCATCGGCTCGGGCATCGAGATAACCGGCAAATCCGTAAACAAAGGCGGCGGCAGTCAGAAGCAGGACGAGGGCGGAAAGGATTTTGAGTACGCGCAAGGGACACCTCCGGAAATATATCTCGAACCGTGTCGGGCAAAGCGGGCACTGTCATGATGGAAACGAGGCCTAAAGACGGCACTTGCCTGCGTTTTTCACATCGAGGGCTGCGGAGATGTGTGGTAGGCGACGACTCGAAAAAACCTGCGTGAGTGGGGTTCTTCGGGTCGGTCAAGAACCCCGTCGAAAGTGGACCGGACAGGTGGTGCCGGTTTCTGGAGTCGTGTTCAGGTGGGAATGCGAACCCGGGCTTCGACACGCCTTTCACCATAAGCCCTGTCCTGCGGCATTTGGACTGCCCTCGGGTCGTTGAACAGGAATTCGGAGATTCTCGACATCAACCTGATACGTGTGTGTCTGTTGCCTTCGTGAAATCCGATATCATTAAGCCCTCTCACATAGGCTTGGAATGTCGGGTCCGGGGCGTTGTCCTGCGGTGGCTTGAAATAGAGCTCACCTTGTCCGAACGCAGGCTGATAGCCGAAAAACGCCAGGCCAAGCAGTTCGCGCGCCAGCACACGCGGGTTCTGGAATGATGCTTTCCTGTTGGTTTGTCTGTCCGTGTACTGTCCGAAGGTCCAGAACATGCCGGCGTTCCGGTTCATGAACTCCTTCCAGTGGTTCTTTTGATAGTCCACGGTTCCCTTCACAAGGTGCTCTGCATTTCTCCGGTTGGTCACATGCGGCAGAATCTTCTGCAGTTTCGGGACCTCTTCGTCCAGCAAATCCTCGCCGCATTGGCGAAAAAGGCCGGCCTCAGCGGTTTCCAGCGTCAGACTGAAGGTCTTGTGGGCAGTGATCGCACCGATGATGAGTGCATCGTTGAGAAGAGGCGTCCACTTCTTTTCACTCAGGATGGCGCCTCCTGTGACGGGCACGGGAGGGATGATATTGTTGTCCGCGTCCGTGTGCGTGCCTTTGCCATCGTTGCGGGCTCTTTGTTCCGTCCGGACATGCTTCCTGGTTACGTCTTCCTGGATGCCGCTGGCAGCCGTCACACCGAAGTTTGCGATCAGGTTTTTGCACATTCGGATACCGGTGCCGCCAAGCAAGGTATATGGCATTCGGTTATTTGCGGCAGCCCTGTACAGATTGTAAGCAGCCTGGCAAAACTGGTCCATTTTGTCCCGATCCTGCCAGTTGGACCAGTTTTGAACCCACGCGTTGTCGTCCCAGTAACGCTGCCAGTGAGGTTCAACCGCTGCTTTGAAGGCGTCGTAGTCTGCGTACATGTTCACGTTCTCCACGATGTGGCCATGCTTGCGGCCGCACAAAAGGGATCAGGCGCACGCTTTGCTGTGTGCCGGTTTCTGTTTCAGGTGTTGGCTGGCTTGCTTGTGTCACCGGGTATTGAGCAGGCGCTTTCGGCTGCGAGCACCCGGCCGCACAAGCTGTTGCGTCTCTGGCAGACAATTTGATGAAAGAAGGGCCAAATGGCCAGTGACGCCCGTCACTGCGCTCGCATGGGCCTTGAAGTGGTCAACGCTGGGTCTTGTCGAGAAATGGCGAACTCTTGCCGGTCATTTCCATACCGAACATTCACTCGACAGGCGGAGCGGGACAAGGTCGGCAATGTCCTGCCGACGGAAGCCAGGGGGGGGCGTCATAAGAACATCAAAAGGTTCGATGACCGGCCTCTCAATGAATAAGCCCCACCGGTTGGCGGGGCTTATTGTTTTCAGGCAACTGCCAGAGGACTAACTCTTGTCGTCGGGAGCTGGCTTCTTGCGTTTGAAGAGCGCCCCCAGATTGTCCCAGAGCTCCACCTTGGCTCCCTGACGGCGCATGATCACATACTGCTGCGTCACGGACAGGGTGTTGTTCCATGCCCAGTAGATCACCAGACCGGCCGGGAAAGAGGCCAGCATGAAGGTGAAGATCACGGGCATCCAGGTGAAGATCATCTGCTGGGTCGGATCGGGCGGAGCCGGGTTCATCTTCATCTGGATGAACATGGTGATCCCCATGATCAGCGGCCAGACGCCCAGCATCAGCATCTGCGGCGGATCCCAGGGGATCAGGCCGAACAGGTTGAAGATGGTGGTCGGGTCCGGTGCCGAAAGATCCTGGATCCAGCCGAAGAACGGTGCGTGGCGCATTTCGATGGTGACGTACAGCACCTTGTAGAGTGCGAAGAACACCGGGATCTGCACCAGGATCGGCAGACAGCCGGCCAGCGGGTTGATCTTCTCTTTCTTGTAGAGCTCCATCAACGCCTGCTGCTGCTTCTGCCGGTCGTCGGAATATTTCTCCCGAATTTCCGTCATTTGCGGCTGCACGAGCTTCATCTTGCTCATGGAGACGTAGGACTTGTTGGCCAGCGGGAAGAAGATCAGCTTGACGATAACGGTGACAACCAGGATGGCGAAACCGAAGTTGCCGAACAGGTGGAAGAACCAGTCGATCGCGAAGAACATCGGTTTGGTGAGGAAGTAGAACCAGCCCCAGTCGATGAGGAGTTCGAACCGTTCGATGCCGAGCGCTTCCTCGTAACCGTCGAGAACCTTGGTTTCCTTGGCACCGGCAAACAGATACGAGCTGCTTTCGCCGGTCGAACCGCCTGCAATGGTCACACCGTTGCCGAGATAGTCGGCCTGAAAGACGTCGGTGGTGGCGGAGTGGCTGAAGCCCGGCTGGAATTCCTGACCCGGGGTCGGGATGAGCGTCGCGGCCCAGTACTTGTCGGTGATGCCGAGCCAGCCCTGGTCGACCTTGGCCGGCCGGATGGAGCTTTCTTCCATCAGATCGTCGTAATCGACTTCCTTGAGGCCTTCCGCGCCGAAGACGCCGAGCAGACCTTCATGGAGAATATAGATACCCTTGGTTTCCGGCATGCCCTTTCGAGCGATCAGGCCGTAGGGATAAAGCGTTACCGCGTCGGCGCCAGTGTTTTCGACCGCCTGATTGACGGTGAACATGTAGTTGTCGTCGACGGAGAAGGTGCGCTTGAAAGTGAGGCCCGCACCATTGTCCCAGGACAGTGTCACGGGGGTTGACGGGGTCAGTGTTGTCTCGCCGTCGATGGACCAGATGGTATCCGGGCCGGGCAGGGCGATGTTCGAACCCGGATCGCCGACCCAGCCGTAATCAGCGTAGTAGGGCTTGGGGCTGCCGGACGGTGAGAACAGCACGATGGTCGGGCTGCTCTTGTCGACGGTCTCGTGATAGTCCTTCAGCCGGATATCGTCGAGGCGGCCGCCTTTCAGATTGAGCGACCCTTCAAGGCTGGGCGTATCGATGGTCACGCGCTGGGAAGCGGCAAGCGCAGTATCCCGGTTGGCTAAGGCGGCCTGTTGCCCGGCCGCCGGTGCCGCGGTGTTGGCGCCCTGCGAACCGGTTGGTTGCGGTGCATCCGGGTTCGTTGTGCCGGTCGCGGCCTTTTGAGCGGCCTCCTGCTGGGCCTGAAGTTCGGCCTGCTGGCGTTCCAACTGAGGCGCGGCAACGAAATATTGCCAGCCGAGCAGAACAATCAGGGACAGAACGATCGCGAGAATCGTGTTGCGGTTTTCAGAAATCAACTGGATTTACCCCTGTTTCCTGCGCTGTTTCGATTGGGCTGCGAGCCCTGCCGGCGCGGTTTTCCCCGTCCGCGCGGCGTTTGCGGATCCAGCACCTGGCTCAGGCCAGACTTAAGGTCTGCAACGATTTTTTCAAAGGGAAGAGTGAGTGCGCTGTCGCGAGCGACAAGCACGAAATCCGCCTTTTGCGGGATATCTTCGGGCGCAAGTTCGGCCACGGCGGCTCGAAGCCTCCGCTTTATGCGGCTGCGCATAACCGAATTGCCGGTTTTCTTGGTAACCGTGTAGCCAACCCGCGACGCGTCGTCGCTGTCGCGGTTCAAGCCCTGAACGACAAAAGCGCGCCGGCCCAGCCGGCCGCCTTTGGCGACCGCCAGGAATTCGGAGCGCTTTTTCAAAGTGTCCATAGCGGCGGATTGGTGTTGGCAGTCGCCGCCAACCCGGCGCACTGCGGGCTGGTCGCCGATTAGGCGCTGAGGCTCTTGCGACCCTTCGCGCGGCGACGAGCAAGCACCTGACGGCCATTCTTGGTGGCCATACGTGCGCGGAAGCCGTGGCGACGCTTGCGGACAAGACGGCTCGGTTGATACGTACGCTTCATTGTTCTTCCCCGCGCGGCTAAGAGCGCGGCCCTTGTTCATTTTTTAAATTCTTTGGAGGAAGCACCCGAAGCGCCATGAAGAGCGCGGCTTTTCCAGCCTTGGGTCCGAATGCATGTCCCGGTCGAGCGCGCTTATAAGGGCCATGCCGCCTCAAGTCAACTTTGCACGCCTAAGATTCTGCGTTTTCCTTTCGATCACGCACAGGTGAACCTGAAACGGGCAAGCGTCACTTATCAGTGAAGCACAGTTCTTTTTACGAGGTTTAAGGTACATCTGCCTATCAGAACAAAAAAGCAGGGCGCCCCTGCGACAAGAAGCGAGCTGATGGAAGAGTGGATGCTGGGTGACGAGGCCAACAGGATGACGCCGCCGAAGGACACGGGGCAGACCGGCGGAAAGACGCAGGAACGCACGGCAGCCGAAAGGCTCAGAAAGTGGCTGCCACTGGCGGTTCTCGCAGGACTGATGGTGCTCGGATTCGCGCTTGGCCTGCACAAGCAGCTGACCTTGTCGAACCTCATCATGCAGCGGCAGGACCTTGCCGGTTATGTCGAGCAGAACCTGGTGCTCGCCATTCTCGCCTATGTGGCCATCTATACCGTGGCGGTCGCTCTGTCGTTTCCCGGGGCATCCTTGCTGACCATCGCGGGCGGTTTTCTGTTTGGCTGGGTAATTGGCGGTGTCGCAACGGTTCTGGGCGCGACGATCGGCGCCTGCGCCGTCTTTCTTGTCGCAAGATCCTCCTTCGGTGAGGTGCTCACCAATCGGGCCGGCCCCTTCCTTGCCCGTCTGGCCGAAGGGTTTCGCAAGGATGCGTTTCACTACCTCCTGTTTCTGCGGCTGACGCCGGTATTCCCTTTCTGGCTGGTCAACATCGCCCCGGCAATCTTCAAGATGCCGTTGCCCTCCTACACGCTTGCCACGTTTGTCGGCATCATTCCGGGCACCTTTGCCTTCACCTTCATCGGTTCCGGCCTCGACAGTGTCATCGCGGCACAGGAAGCTGCCAACCCCGGCTGCGCGGCGTCCGGAACCTGCCAGATCGACGTTGCTGCCCTGGTAACACCGCAGCTGCTGGCGGCGTTTTTTGCGCTCGGAATCGCCAGCCTCATTCCGGTGATCTTGAAAAAAGTCCGCAATCGTTAAACTTTCCGCCAGTTTCCTGCCGAATCGGAGCCCGTCATGGCCAATTTGCTGACCCCGGACATTTGCGTGATTGGCGCAGGCTCCGCCGGCCTGTCCGTTGCCGCGGCCGCGGCGGCCTTTGGCGTCGAGGTGGTGCTGATCGAAAAGGGGCTCATGGGCGGCGATTGCCTCAACTACGGCTGTGTGCCCTCCAAGGCGCTTCTGGCCGCCGCCAAGGCCGCGCACACGCAGGAAGCGGCGAGCCGGTTCGGAGTACATGGCGACAAGCCGAAAGTCGATTTTGCCGAAGCGAACGATCATGTCCGCAAGGTCATCGCCGCGATCGAGCCACATGATTCCCAGGAACGCTTCGAAGGCCTCGGCGTCACCGTCCTGCGCGAGCCGGCAAGGTTCACCGGACCCGATGAGGTGTTGGCCGGTACGGTCCGTATCAAGGCCCGGCGTTTTGTCATCGCAACGGGTTCCTCCGCTTTCGTTCCGCCTATTCCGGGCCTCGAGGACGTTCCCTATCTCACCAACGAAACCCTGTTCCAGTTGCGCGATCGACCGGAGCATCTGGCAATTATCGGCGGCGGACCAATCGGTCTTGAAATGGCGCAGGCCCACCGGCGTCTCGGTTCGAAAGTCACCGTGTTCGAAGCCCAGAAGGCTCTTGGCAAGGACGATCCGGAACTGGCGGGGGTGGTGCTGGATACCCTGCGTGCCGAAGGCATAGACATTCTGGAACAGACGGCGGTCGAAAAGGTCGGGCGATCCGGTGCGGGGCTTGTGATCAGTGCGAAGGGGGCGAACGGAAAGCCGGTCACGGTGGAGGCCTCTCATCTGCTGGTGGCGACCGGCCGTGCGCCCAACGTCGACGGGCTTGGTCTGAAAGAAGCCGGCATCGATCATGACCGCAAAGGCATTGCGGTCGACAAGGGTTTGCGAACGAGCAACCGGCGCGTCTATGCCATTGGCGACGTTGCCGGCGGTCTGCAGTTTACGCATGTCGCCGGCTATCAGGCAGGTCTTGCGATTCGCTCCATCCTGTTCCGGCTGCCGGTCTCCATGACCAGCGACATTGTGCCCTGGGTTACCTACACATCGCCGGAACTTGGTCATGTCGGCCTGAGCGAAGCCGAGGCCCGCTCGCGCTATGGCCACAAGGTCAAGGTGCTGACGGCGGACTATTCCGGCAATGACAGAGCGCAGGCAGAAGGCCTCACGAAGGGCCGCCTGAAGCTGATTGCCGGCCCGCGCGGCAGGCTGCTTGGCGCGGATATCGCAGGTGCCCAGGCCGGGGAGGTCATCAATCTTCTGTCGCTCGCCCTGTCGAAGAAGATGACCATGAAGGACCTTGCCGGGTTCATCGCGCCCTATCCGACACTGGGTGAACTCGTGCGCCGTGCGGCAATTTCTTACTATGCGGAAGCGCCCAAAAATGCTTGGCTGCGCAAAGCGATCGGTTTCCTGCGCTTGTTCGGGTGACCGCGGGTGCCATCTGTTTTAGAGAAGCTGTGGTACCATCGCTGATGCGGGGCCGGGGCCTTGGGATTTGGAAAGACGTGACATGAAACATGAGGGCGCGCCGCAAGGATCGGCTGTCCCGCAAGAACCCGCCGCCACGCCCGCTTCTCCCGGCGATGGCTTCGGGCATTATCGATTTGGTGGCCTGTCGGGCAAACTGCTGTTGATGACGGTGCTTTTCGTGATGCTCGCGGAAATCCTCATCTATGTGCCCTCGATCGCCAATTTTCGAAACACCTGGCTCACGGACCGGCTGACCACGGCAGGTGTCGCGGCTTCTGTGCTTGTGGAAACCAACACCATCGCCCCGCGTCTTCAGGAAGAATTGCTGCGCACGACCGGTGCGCTCGCGATTTCCCTCGACGAAGGCTCGCGGCGCAGCCTGATCGCCATGAGCAATGTGCCGGGCGAGATGGACTTCGTTGTCGACATGGCCGAAGTCACCCCCTGGTCGGCCATCCTGCACAGTTTCGAGATCCTCACCTATCGTGGCGACGGCGCCATGCGCATCATCGGTGTCGGCCAGATGGGCCATACCGAGCATGTCGATGTGGTCCTGCCCGTACGCCTTCTGCAACAGGACATGCTGGCCTTCTCCGGCCGCATTCTTGCACTGTCGCTGGTGATCTCGATCATCACCGCCAGCCTTGTCTACATCACCCTCAGGGCATTGTTCATCCGGCCGCTGCGCCGCCTGACACGCTCCATGGAACGGTTTGCCGAAAGCCCGGAAGATACCTCGCGTATCATGTCGATTTCCGGCCGCCGCGACGAGCTCGGCGACGCCGAAATCCGTCTGGCCGGCATGGAGGAGGCTCTTTCAAGGGCGCTTCATCAAAAGCAGAGGCTTGCTGACCTCGGTCTGGCCGTTTCCAAGATCAATCACGACCTCCGCAACCTGCTGGCCTCTGCACAGCTGTTTCTGGAGCGCCTGGAGCATGTGCCGGACCCGACGGTCAAGCGCCTTGCCCCCAAGATCCTGGCAACGCTCGACAGGGCGGTCGGTTACACGCAGGCGGTGATGTCCTACGGCAAGGCCCAGGAACGGGCACCACAACGCCGTCTGTTGGCGCTGAAGCGTGTCGGTGACGACGTGGCGGACGTGCTGGGTCTCGTGGATCATGCCACGGTGCGTTTCGACAACAAGGTCCCGGTGGAAATCGAGATCGACGCCGATCCGGAACAGATCTTCCGTGTGATGCTCAATCTCGTCCGCAATGCCTTTCAGGCGCTGGAGGCGGAAAAGGACGAAACGCTGGTCCGGCGGATCACCATCGAGGCCGAGCGTGAGGGCACATGTGTCCGCGTCCGGGTTTCCGACACGGGTCCGGGCATTCCGGAGAATATCCGCAAGGCACTGTTCAGGGCTTTCCACAGCGGCTCAAAAAACGGCGGCGTCGGTCTCGGGCTGGCGATTGTCGCCGAATTGCTCAAGGCGCATGGCGGATCGGTGCGGCTGGAAGACAACCGGACCGGCACGTGTTTCTGTTTCGAGGTTCCCGACCGCAAGCCATGAGCGGGAAGGGCGATCTTATTCACCGCTAAGTCTCGAGGAGTTCTGCGGCTTTCCGAACTGTGTGACAGTTCTTTGAAAAAAAGTTCAAAAAGGTTCTTGCAATCCCCATCGGACCGCAGTAGGTAAGCGCCCTGTCCGGGGCACACGACACGCCCCGCAGCGCCAAGACCGGTCATCGGCAGGTTCAACCGAGATGACAAGATCTTCGCAAATACGCACCGGTAGCTCAGCTGGATAGAGCACCAGACTACGAATCTGGGGGTCGGGGGTTCGAATCCTCCCCGGTGCGCCATCTCACCATCACATCCAAAAATCTGACCTAAGACCTTGAAGGGTAAGCTAAAATTTGCCGTTCTAAATCCCTCTTTGCGGGAGTATGCCAGCCGCTTGCTAAAAGCCAGTTTTAGCAGCGCATGACGGTCTTCAATTCTCTCCGAACGCCAGAGAATCAAAGGGTTTTTCAGAAATTCAAACGCCGTTCTAAGTGACTCGTCGAAGGTGCTCGCTGGCTTGGCGCTATAAGCGATGTTTTCCTTGAGCGTTTGCTTCTCAATTTCAAGCTGACGAACCTTATCCTCGTAAGCCTTTATGACACTTGGTACGGAAGCGTCGAGAATGCGTTCCAGCAGCTTCGAGAGCTGGCCCTCAATTTTAACGAGCTTCGCGCCCATGGCCTTCGCATTCGTTTCGGCCTGCGCGCCCTGGTACTCCCAGAGTTCCCTGAACATAGACTTGCCCACTTTAAAGAGGGCATCGCTCGGCGTTGCTTGACCGATCAAAGCCTCAAATTCGCCTTCGATCTTATCGCGGCGAATTGACTTGCCGTAGCTAGCGCAGCCGCGTTTCGGGCACAGGTAGTACGGATATTTTTTATTGGAGCCTTTAGACCAGCAGGCCGTCAAAGGCGTTCCGCAGTCGCTACACACGACATGACCACGCAGCGGGAAGTCCTCTTTCAAATCGGACTGACGCGGCGCGTAGAAGCCGCCCTTGAGGCGTTCTTGAATGCGCTGATAGGTCTGCGAAGAAATAATTGGTTCATGCTGACCAACGCGCATTTCAACGCCCCAGTTGGGCGCTTCGACATATCCGGCATACGCGGCTTGATTCAGCAACACCGAGACGCGCTGATGACGAACCTCACCGCGCGAGTCTTTTGGGAAGAGGGGATTGTTCAGTAAGAAGCGCTGAACGTCCGCCTGGCTGTCAAAGCGCCCAGAGGCATAGCCTTCCAGGGCCTCTTGAATGACAGAGGCGAGAGGCTCATCGCGAACAATCATTTTGCCGCGCCCAGAGACACGCTCATATTTGTAGCCCGCAGGAGCTTGAAAGACCCAATAGCCATTTTGGACGCGGGCCTTCATTCGGTTCTTGGTTTGCTCGCCATTCTTCTGGCGCTGATGCTGGGAGACGCTGGCGAGCAAGTTCTCGACCAGGATTGAATCCGGGTCTTCACCAAATTCAATAGAGGGAGATTCTAAAACCCCGCCAGCTTCGGCGATATCTCGGCGCAATTCCAAATGCGCATCCAGACCACGGGCTAGACGCGAGACATCGTCGATAATAATGCGAGTGCCTTTCACCTTTTGCTTGCGGACAAAAGAAAGCATCGAAATCATTCCGGGGCGTGCGGTAGTGCTACCGGACATATCGTCACTGAACACGCCAATCACCTGATAACCCTTGAGCCGCGCGAAGTCGCGGCAGCGGGTTTCCTGTGATTTTAGACCATCACCAACCTTGGTTTGCTTGGTGCTGGAAACGCGGCAATAGATTGCCGCTGGATATAAGTGAGTGTCACTCATGGCGATGCGTCCTCCCGTTTTTTGCTCGATGGCTTCTCCTCATTGTCTGAATGAGAAGAGTCTATCGCGTCGGGATTGCCCTGAGTCTCTAGAGTGAAGTTTTCAAAAATCTGCCCACAATTTTTGACGTCGAAGCCTAGTCTTACGAAGGAATACATCACCGACCATAGAACCTCTAAAAGCTCAATCTTTTCAGCTTCGCTCAGATCAAAGTCTTCCAACTCAGACATATAACGCGACGGATCGAGTTCCGGCGCTAAGACAGGAAGAGGGCGGTCTTCTATTTTGTCCGACGCGCTCCGATTGAAGTTCATCAAATCACCTTTTTGCATGATGCACCTCCTTTCTTGGTCGCGTCACAAAAAAGAATTCACTATACAGAACATATCAAGAACATTCAAGGAATAGATTCCTATTGAGGAAAGTATATTCCCAGTAGAATAAAGGTATTTGAGTGAAAAATAGGCGGCGGCGCAGCCGCCGCCATTCGTCATTATTTCTGCTTGCGATTTGCAGAGTCAGCCACTTTTTCCCAGTGGGCAGCAGTTGCGGACGGTTTTGCTCCGCCGTTTGCGGCGTTCGTTGCGACGCCTGAATAGGTCTTCTTGTCAGCCATGATTAGCTCCTCCTATTCGCACCGTCAGAAGTGACGGGCTATCAGGAAAGCAAAGAAAGTTAATTATGTCAAATAAAAGTTCTGATTTTTCGCGCCTCAATTTTATGGGCTTCTGCGGCGCTTTGTTTTGTAGACTGTAGACGCTGCTGCAAGCTGTCTTTCTGTGAAGCCTGCCGTGATCTGATCAATCTTCTGAGATGCGGTCGGGAGATTGAGTTCTTCGAGCGGCACTTTTCGAACCCTGGTCTCATAACTTCCAAGAGCGTTGTGCGCCTTTGTGTCCAGCTGGGAGAGTTCTTTGCGGCCAAATGAAATGCCGTCCATGTAGGGGCCGTATACCCGATTTAGAAAATCGATGATCTCACCGGATGTCTTTTTGTCGATGTATAGCTCTGGTGCTTTTTCCAGGGGCGGGACGTCTTCAGCCGCCAGTGCTTTCACGTAGGCCGAAAGCAACTGTCTTTTGTTGGGGCTTAAGCCCTTGATCTGTTTTTCTAACTCAGACAAGTAAAACTGATAATTATTATTCTTTAATTTTTCATATAAACTAGATAATTTGTCGTAATTATTCAATATATTTATTTCATTTACAGATAAATCCGCAAAGTAAGACAGATCAACATCCTCTAATTCAAGGGGTATTACTTGAAATAAGGGCTTAGTGTTGACCACACTAAAAATGCGGCCTTTGAGCCGCATCGTGAGTGTGTCCGCAATCTCTATATCAACATCGAGAGCCTTGCGGAGGCTAAACCGATTGGCTTCACCGCGCTCAGCACCGAGATAAAATTCACAGGCTTTAAACTCCAAAACACGGTCGTTGTAATTCTCGACCTCTGGCTTAGAAGCCGGAGACGGCTTCGATATCTTTTCTTCCATCAGGCTCTCCTGGGAATATTCTCTCCATATTTATCGGATCATATTTTTAACAGCAAGATATCTAGAGCGGGAAATTGACGCGCAGCTTCTCGATTGAAGCAGCGAGGCGTATGTTTCTGGGAGTAGGGTTCACGATGCGCCGATGAACCGACACAGCTTTTTTGGAAGAGGGGCATTTAGGCGAATAACGTTAAGTGCAAGATGTGCGGGGTAGTACCCGCAATCTTGGCAAGGGAGACGCTGCGCTCTCCCGTTGCATCCCTCTCGCCCTTGGCTCTTTCAGGGCATCGTGCCCGTTTCAAAGCCATCCAACCCGTATCGCCGGATTGAGCCACTCGCGGGAGATTTCGCTCTCCCTGCACGCATCGACTAAAGAGCCTCCGTGCCCCTTGGAGCCACTCTCATCATTGTAATTATAGGTTGAATTTAGTAAGGTAGGCACTTGCTATCGATGGCGTAAAGTAACGGTTTTCTAGTCACTTAGCGCTCGTAAACCCAGTTGCATTAAAGTCTGCAGATTTTTTTTAATTTTTCCGGACGTTTTTTCTAAGCGCTGCGGATTAACAACATGACACGGCTGAATCCGGAGCTCTAAAAGATGGATGATAAATCCGAACCGCCTAAATTTGTGCACCCACAGAAGGTTGAGAAAGCCCTTCTGTGGGCAAACTCGCTTAGTGAAGAACAACTAATTGCTCGCGCTAAAACTAGGTCTTTTCCTGCTCAGGCTATAGTTCGGTTGGTCCGTAGATTCCGCCTCGAAGAAAGGCAAAACTTAAGTGATGCGCTTGCCGGTATCGTTTACAACCGAGCGATATTGTTTCTGTCCAAGCAATTCTCTGGAGTTCCTGAATCATTCCGCGATCAAATCATTACAGATGCAGTATCCTCATTTGTTCGAGATTTGGTAGAGCAAGACGCAGTAGATTTTTGGGAAATAGATTTTTTTGGGCGTCTTAAAAATCGAGCAAACGATTCTTATCAGAAAATCAAAATAAGATATGAAAACGAAATTACTTCAGAAGATCTTGCAGGACTAAATCGTGATGATTCAAAGTTGTCAAAAGAGGACTTAAGAGAACATTTTTGTATTATAGATAACTTCGAGGATGAGGCATTGCTAAAAGCATTATCCAGAAGAAAGCTAACAGAAGACGAGCTTGCGCTTCTCTTTGCCGCGCTGGCACACAAAGGTGTACCGGTTAGCAGCAAAAAGGCGGCAATAGATCTGGTCAGAATTACCGGTTTTTCCCGCACAAAAGTCTTTGAGCTCTGGGACAGCATCGTGTCAACGCTTAACCCGATCAAAGAGAAAGTGACGAACCATGACTAGTACTGACTTACAAATTGAGAACTTGGTCGATGACCTTCTGGATAAGGGAGTGACCGCTGAAAACGTCGCATTGGCAATAAATTCAATCAAAGCCGAAATTCAGCCGAAACTGCTTGCAAGGATCGCCGAAAAAATTGAGGAACGTCGCTTGGAAGAAGAGGCACAACAACATCCAGACGATATACGTCACCTCAAAAGTAAAATGGACAGCATATATCAGAATGAGCTTTACAAACGTCAGATCGAAACAAAGAGCCAAGATGGGACTAATTTACTTAGACAGCCTTCTGCGTGGAAACAAATGGTACCTATTTTCGGGGGAGATTTTGCATTTGTAATGAAGTTGGCACAGCGGACATTGGAGGCTCCGTTTCCCAGGTCTTTTGTTCAATTTCTAGCCGATAATTGGGGAACATCATTTCCCGAAGTAGAGCAATTTCTGTCTGGCTCGGCGAGAACTATTCAGGCTGAATACAGCTCAAGAACTAAACCGAAGTCCCCTCACAAAGAGAACTTCGTGGATGCTTTGGAAAGGTCAAGTGTCCCCGAACACCTGAAGCAGGAATGGCTTGAGGATGCTCGTAAGCTAAGTAAACAGGGGAGATAGTCGCCTGCTGGACTCATTCAAACTTGTCAAAGAAGCCGCTAGGGCCAGCCGCAAAGCTGCAAGCCCGGATCAAGACTTGCGTCCATTTGATCTGATACAGGCAGCACTGAAAGGCAAGGGAGTCAGCGTACAATTCGTCTCTCCAGATGAGCCTCAGCTTGATGGCGGCGACGCAAAATACGTGCCTATATTCGGCTGTATTCTAGTGCGCAATGATGTGAGTTTAGGCCGTAAAGCTGAACTTCTCGCACATGAGTTTGGTCATATCATCGTTCATCAATCTGAACATGTCTGTGAAGTCGATTCAATTGACATCACCGCGCAGGAAGAAGGAGCACTTGCGCGAGCTAATGCTTACGGTCCGCGAGAACGCCGGGAGCTTCAAGCCAATGTCTTTGCGCGTGAATTTCTTCTTCCAAGAGAGTTTGCGCGAGAGCTGTTCCTGTTTCGAGGGCTGACAGCTGAAGAAATAGCGAGGCAGTTGGAAATCGAGCCCTCTATTGTTCGGCTGCAGCTGGTTGATGCTCTACTGACAAATGAGCCGGTCGAAAATAAGGCTGCAAATGAAACGGTGCCTGTTCAGCCTCAGGCACTAATTGAAGATAAGAGTCAGGATCGTGCGGCGGAGCAAAGTGGGCAAGCTTTCTTGTTGGAAGCCGGCCCGGGATCTGGAAAAACGAGAACGCTCGTTAAACGAGTTAACTGGTTGCTTTCCCAGGATATTCCTTCACACCAGATCTTGGCTCTTACTTTTTCGAATAAGGCCGCGGCTGAGCTTTCCAACCGAATTGCCCAAAAGGATCC
Organism: Labrenzia sp. R5_0; assembly: GCF_017743835.1. Classification (NCBI taxonomy): domain Bacteria; kingdom Pseudomonadati; phylum Pseudomonadota; class Alphaproteobacteria; order Hyphomicrobiales; family Stappiaceae; genus Labrenzia; species Labrenzia sp. R5_0. The sequence continues at coordinate 741,846 of NZ_JAGHRK010000003.1, forward strand.
ACAAGCAGCCTTGCAGTTGTGGAGCGGAACATTCCATGCATTTGGCTATGAGCTAATCAAGAGACATTATGATGTGTTGGGATTACCGCCGAGTCCCCGCCTCATTGGGAAAACAGAGGCGCTTGAACTGCTTGAAGACCGTCTTCCGGTTATGGATCTGTCCCATTTTCATGATCTTCGCTCGCCAGCATCACAACTTGACGAGATTCTAAATGCCATCTCAAGAGCTAAGGATGAACTGGTAGAAGTGCCGCAATTTCAGAAGCTTGCGCAGAACGCATTGTTAGCAGATCCGGACAATGTTCCTGCTCAGCGCGCTGATGAGGCCGGATGTGTGTATGAGGAATACGAACGCGCAAAACGAGATCTGGGTCTGGTGGATTTTGGCGATCTTGTCATGGTGCCCACGTTATTGCTGATGCGGAACGATGAAATCCGGAAATCAGAAGCGGAGCGATACAGAGAAGTGTTGGTTGACGAATACCAGGATGTCAACCGAGCAAGTGCGGAGATGCTAAAAGCGTTCTTTCGCGAAGGTTCACGCTTGTGGGTAGTCGGTGATGCTCGGCAGTCCATCTATCGATTCAGAGGTGCTTCTTCTCGCAATATGGAATTGTTTGAGGAAGACTTTCCCGGCGGCACGAGGAAGCCGCTCAATTTCAACTATCGTTCGTCAGAACCGGTTGTTGAGGTTTGCCGGGCATTTGCATCGGATATGCAGGCGGGGCATGAAAAAAGCCTGCCTTACACAGCAGTGTCACACGGGCCTCAATCCTCGGACATGCCATACGCGCTTGTGACAGATAGTACCGGCGATGTCGGCGATGCTGTTGCAACTGAAATTTTCGCGCTAGTGGAGCAAGGTGTAAAATTTACAGAGCAGGTAATACTTTCTCCTACAAATGACCGTCTTGATGAAGTCGCAGCGAATTTGGCAAGTGCAGGAATTCCGACTGTTCACTTGGGCAGCTTTTTTGAGCGAGAAGAAGTGCGTGACTTGCTGTCGTTACTTTCTATCGTTGCGGAACCAGCTGGCACTGGCTTGGCAAGGATTGGCAAAATTGCGGGAACGCAGTTGAGTTCCGAAGACATTCGAAATTGCCTGAGAGCTTCGCAGGAAGCTGAAAAACCATTAGTAGAACTGCTATCCGACCTTTCGCAGGTAAAAGGAATTTCTGAAACTGGCAAGAAATCTCTCGATACTATTCGCCATCAAATCAAAGGTTTCTCAAAAGACTCCAACGCCTACGATCTGATTTTGACTTGGCTGCTTGATAGGACTGACTATTTAGGAACGCTTGCCGCCCAAAATGATGTGGTATCTAGCCTCAGCAAGTCGGCAATACTTAAGTTGTTGGAAGTTATTAGAGACAGGGATCTTCTGGGTAGGCCTTTAACCGCGTCTGGTGTTCTTGAACGCATCCGTTCAATTATGATCTTAAAAGAGGATAAGAGCTTTAAGGAAGCGCCCATTGATGATGGTGTTGATGCTGTACGCTTAATGACAATTCATGGCGCAAAGGGGTTGGAATTTAAAGCGGTTCACATTTTGGACATGAACGAGGAAACGTTTCCCGGCAAAGCCAAATCCGACAAGAAACCTCTTCCATCGGGTATCGATGATGAAAAGGAACCGAACGCCTCGCATCTTGAAGAAAGAGAGTGCCAGTTCTTCGTCGCTATTTCCCGTGCAGAACAGTATCTCCGCCTTTATCGGTCAAATAAGGTGAACACTTCTACTCGGACGCGATCCCGCTTCCTTGATCGTATTGGGTGTCCTGAACGCTTTGTTGAGGCGTCTGAAAGACCTGTTCTTGCTCCAAGATCGAAGCCTATCTGTGAAACAGTAGAGGCGCTTTCTGCCCAAGATTTGCGAGAGTATGAGCAGTGCCCGCTAAAAATTGTTTATCGGCGGAGTATGGGGATTCGGACACGTCGTCACGAGAGCCCATTCCTGCGTACGACCTCTGTCGTTTATGGGGTAATCGACGAATTACCCTCGATTTTATCACAAAGTGACGTCGAAGCAGCGTTGACTGATGTCACCAACGATATGTGGTCAAAACGGGGGCCTGTTGGGCATTCACTCGAAGCGAGCTATCGCACACTTGCAAGTCGTCACATTACTTCCCTTCAGCGCCTCGTAACCGGATTTCAGTACCTGCACGACAGTGACCTAATTGTTGAGCTACCAGGTGGGCAGTTTAAAGTTCGTCCGCCTCTGGTCACAACTGGAGGCGGCGGAAAAACCATTGCGCGTTTTATTGAAGCTGGTTCTGCTAGCAGTAAATCCGGAGACTATCATGCCGACCGCATGAAGAAGCTTGCCGCTCATGAATCTTATGGCGCCTCTGCTGTCATTGAGATCGCCCATGTTTCAGACGGCGGAATTGTATCACGCAACACACGCGCTTCAACACTCCAGAAAGCGAGAGAACTCGCCGGGAAAGTGCTTGAAGACATGAAAATAGGGAACCTGCACCCCAAGCCTAGCAGGCATGTTTGTATCCGGTGTCCGTACTTCTTTGCATGTCCGGGTACAGGTCACGAAAAATAATTACGGACGTTTTTTCGTGCATTTCAGGATTACCCAAATAGAGGCTGATGAGATCAGTCAGGAAAATGGAGTAATTGAAATGCAGAAAATTGAAATTTTTATCAAACGCGGCGGTTCTCATGAAGTCGATCATCTAAAGATCGATGCCGATACTACGGTGGCAGAACTAACTCAATATTTGGATGACAGCGAAGACATTCTCTTCTTTGACGAAGATGCTGATGATCCGCTAGATCATAACCATAAAATTGGTTGCCACGGTCATCATGCCCGGTTCATTCATCGGAACCGGTGCAGGCATGTGTCCGTTTTGGTCAACTATAGTGGACATCAGGTCGAGCATAGCTTTGGTCCAGGCGCAACGCTGACACGCATTCAAAAGTGGACTGAAAAAGAACTCGGGATTTGTGATGAAGATGCAATCGAACTTGGTCTTCAGATTACGGGTAGCGATGAGAAGCCTGATCCGTCTACGCATGTCGGCAGCCTTGTAAACTGTCCTGATTGCAAGATTGAATTTGATCTAGTGCCTACTGATAGAATTAACGGAGACAGCTAATGGCTCCGGATCAGGCACAGTTTGAACGCGATATTGGCCATGCGTCTTTTGTTGAAGGCGTGGCCCGCCAAAGATGGCGTTTGGTTTCAAAAATGTGGCCAAACGCTGTCTTTGCCATCAAAGCGAGGGATGAAACGGAGTTTGGATTTCGTCTCGATCTCTCAGGTTATCCGCAGGCTTCTCCAACGGCCAGATTGTGGTCCCTTGAACAAAATCAGGCTCCGCAACCTAAAGAATGGCCAAAAGGTAGTGCAAGTTTTCTAAGCGTTTTTAACCCCAACTGGAAAAACGGTTCCGCGCTTTACCATCCGTTTGATCGTATCTCGCGTGAAGGACACGGGAATTGGTCGACGCAGTACCCGCACCTTGTGTGGGACTCCGCCAAAACCTTCGTTCAGTACCTCTCTGAAATACACAGGCTCCTCAACGGACGAGGATACCATGGAAAATAGTAAATCGATCAAATGCTCACTGTGGCGTTGGTGGTGCATATGCCGCCAACTTAAAAAACGCGGACACGGCACACATGAGAGTGGTGCGTTTCTCTTGGGCAAAGAAACAGGTAGTTCCAAATGCATCACTTCCGCTGTCTATTATGACGACATCGACCCAAAGGCACTTTCGACCGGAATTGTTCGCCTCCGCGGCGGTGCGACAAGCGAGGTTTGGCGCATTTGCCGTGAAAACGGCCTGCAAGTCATCGCCGACGTACACACTCATCCCGGCGGAGCTGGCCAAAGCAATTCTGACAAGAAGCACCCGATGGTTTCGATGGACGGGCACGTTGCATTGATATTACCGCACTTTGCTGAAGCGCCGTTCACTTTTTCCAAGGTGGGGGTCTATCGATATTGCGGCGCAAAAACATGGTCAAGTTGCCCTTCGCCAAAACTTCGTTGGTTCACTGTTTGGTTTGAGGTGATGTCATGAACTCTAACGAATTCAACAATCAACTCGACAATTTGAATCGGACGGCAAAACTTTTTCTTGATCAGCAAGAAGCAACCTCCTTCGAGGAATCACACCAAAAGCTTCGGCAGTATCGATTGCATGCAGAGTATCGCGCCAACAGTGCAGCAAATCAGATAGGTCTGCTGACTTTGATCAATACCGCTAGTCGTTTTGCACTCGGTGGAGTGACCGTCAGCGGCGATTTAAACGTGCCTATGCAAGTGCCATATCCTCGTTTCCAAACTCTGGGAGAAGCGGCAATTGCCCTGGGGGCAGCTCCAGCGGAACCCGATATGCTCATTCCAACCGTAATTTTCGGCGAAGGGAAAAAAGAAGATCCTGAACGCATGATACGAGCAATTGCGACTGGTTGGTCCGGCGGGATTGCACCAGTCAGCGCATCTTTGCCAAATGCAACCAGACCTGCGATTGCACCGGCGGCGATTTTAAGTGGGGCTATGGCCGCTGCGGAGGGGTTCGCCCTTTTGTCTGGAAACGAGCCAATAGCAGGCAGACGTATTGCTGGCATGTCGTTGTGGGAACCAGAAAGAATTCACAATTGGTTTTCTGATGACGTTGTTGGGCCTGACCTTATCGCATTACCTAGTGATTTTTGGCTATTGGGATTAGGACATCTTGGTCAAGCTTTTCTATGGACTATCCTAATGTCGCCGTATCAGAATCCGGAAGACGTTCATGTCCTCCTTCAGGATTTTGACGACATCACAGGCTCGACGATCAGTACTTCAATTCTGTCATCTGCGGATATGGTCGGCGTGCGAAAAACGCGGGCTATGGCTCGTATATTAGACGACGCTGGCTTTCGCACAACGGTTCTTGAGCGCCGGTTTGATGGAAACTTCAAAAGGTTACCAGATGACCCTGCTGTACTTATTTGCTGTGTCGATAATAAAAAAGCTCGTAAAGTGATGGAGCGGCCCGGATTCCCATTGATATTAGAAGCGGGAATTGGGCAAACGAAAGATGATTTTCGTTCACTTAGGTTTCACAGCTTTCCTGCAAAGCGGCGTGCGCATGATCTTTGGAGAGATGAACGCCAAAAATCCGGAGAGATAACCAATCGCTATACCGAACTTAGCTCTCAAGGGCTGGATCCCTGTGGTTTAGCCAGACTAGCAAACACCGCTGTCGGAGCGCCTTTTGTGGGGGCTGTGGCCGGGCCAGTGATTTTTTCTCAGTTGCTACGGGCTCTTCATGGTCGTTCCATTCATGCGGCAATTGATCTGGATCTTAAGACCGTCACTAGTAGACGAATGATTCCGAAGCCCTCCGAAAATTCTATGCGGCTGGGTTTTGTAAGGCCGGTTACTCATGCAGAGTTGGGCATACAACCGATGCTTTCTTGAGTTGCTATAAGATGTTACGATTCAATCTTAAGGAGAAGATTTCATAAATCAGCCTTGGAAAGCTGAAAATTTTTTAAATATAAGGCAAAGTATAAAAGTGAATTTGAAAGAACTTATTGCCGACTATCGAACTTCTATAGCCGAGGATGCTGTTGATTCTCGAGCCTATCGGCAAACAATACAACATCTGCGAGGTTATACTTATTGGGATGGCGCGGAAGGCACACCGCACCTGTGGGAACACCAGAAAGCAGCAATCTCCACTGTTGTCGCTTACCTGAACGGCAACAAGACTATCCCTGAGCGGCCAGAACAGAAAGAAGCGGCTTTGCTCAAGCTTCCAACGGGCACCGGAAAGTCAGGTATCGTAGCGGTACTGACGCGCTGCCTTCCGGACGTTCGCCGCGTCCTCGTGCTCACGCCTCGCACAGCTCTAACAGAGCAATTGATAGCCGATGTACGCTATCGTTTCTGGGGTCATATGGGCTTTGAGATAGATAGCAAGGCGCTTTTCACAGGCGTTTCCGACATCATGGGGCAGGCACTAGAAGAAGTCTACGTCGAGCATTTGCTTCCGAGCAACGCCTCCCAGATTCTCCAGAATCTGGAAGACGCTGATGTTGATCGTTCCGTATTGGTCGGTACGCACCAAGCTCTAAGTTTTATCAGAAAAGCAGCGCTCAATCCCGACGATGCCAATTCTGAAGTCTGCCAGAACCTCCTGGAATTGATACGCAATAATTTTGACTTCGTTGTAGTTGACGAAGGCCACTATGAACCTGCCATCTCGTGGTCACGTGGAGTACGAGAGTTCAATCTTCCAACGTTATTGCTTAGCGCTACGCCCTACCGGAACGACTATAAGTCATTCCGCGTTCGTGGTCGTTATCTGTTTAATTTTCCTTATGCAGAATCCGTTGAAAGAAAGATCATTCGCCCTGTCGAGATTATCGTGCCTGCAGGGAACTCGGCGCAAAACCGTCAAGCCGCGGTTACACAGTTTGTCGGAATTTTGCGAGACGAGCTGCCGGATCGCTTGGACCAGGCGAGACACTGGTTCAGGGATGGCACCGAACCCAAGGTTATGGTGCGCGGTGACGACCTTGAAACGCTAAAGGCGTTGCAGCAAGAGATCAATCAGGTCTTCGAAACGCACGCCGTATTGATTCATGACAGGGCAAAGAAGACTCCGGATAATCAAGACCGTTTTACAAGCGTCGCTTCTGCTAAATTCAACCGACCGGACGCGACCTTTTGGATTCACCAGAATAAGTTGATGGAGGGTATCGATGACCCTTCATTCGTTGCAGTTGGCATATTCGATTTCATGGGAAATGCCCGGCAACTCGTGCAGCAAATCGGACGTGTTACACGGCATTCAAAAGGAGACCGCAGGTACAAGCAGACGGGTTGGGTGCTTGGTTCACCAAGCAATGCGGCGCGAATTCAGACTGCTTGGAAGCGCTACAAAGGCTATGAAGATTACGCGGCGCGGAACACAACGCATATCGTAAACAATGAGGTAACGCTCCCCGACCGATTGCTCGAGTATATGGCCGAGTACCAGTACATCAGTGGCGAGTTTCGAGGGCGCTTTGAAATTGAGCGACCGCTTGCGGCCGGTGACATCCAACTGCCGCGAACAGCAGCTGTACTGCGGACGGCTGAGCCGTTAGCCGACATCGGCGAATTTGGTAACGTGATCGAAGAGGCCATCATGGATAAGGACCGCTTCAAGATCACACCGGTCGCTGACATGCCAGCCAATGCGATGGGTTTCTCGTACTACGCTTGGCGTAATTCCCCGTATTTGATTGACCGTTTCTTTTCGGAGTGGAAACTCGGTATCTTCATAGCTGTCCAGCATGGTGATTTCGTATTTATGCACGACACCGAGGGGCTGGTGGTAGATATCGCGGGCCTTAAGCTCAAGCGTGCAGGCCGTTCACTAATGGAAAAGGCTTTTCCGGACGAGGATGAAGCGAATTCATCGCGCCTCTCCCGGATGTCCTTTTCCTCACTTGATATGTCCCAACACGCCATTCGTGGTATGGCGATGAGAACGCGATCCTTTGCAGATGTTTTCACCGATCTGCTTGATCCGTCTCTTGTGCCCGCGACAGCGTCGGGCTTTGTCAACGGCAGCGCTCGCTATATAGGCTTTGCTCGTTCACGTTTGCGGGATGCCTCAGAAGGTTATGTCCCGATCGCCGAGTACATAGACTGGACGGCAGAAGTTGTTCGTGAACTCGATGACGGTGACCGTTCGCGCAGCCGTGTTTTTGATCGCTATGCTACCGTGGTGGAGGATGTAGACCCAGATGACGCGCAGCCGGTATCGATCCTTCTCGATCCGTCTCTTGATGATATGCGTGACGACGAAATTGGCGGTGCCGCTTTTGTCCTGCACGAGGACATCAACTACTTTGACCTTTGTGCCGATGTAGATGAAGCCGATGGCAGCTTTGTCATTGAAATAGATGATCAGGAATATCACTGCTCCGTTGAGTTCATTCAAGAGACGGGAAAATACCGAGTCGAAAGTGACGCTCTGAACGCCCGCTTTCCGACTCCTGCGCGCGAAGACCGTCGGCAAGGACAGACGTTGGTTCAACGATTGAACCAGCGGCAGGCGTTTCGCATCCTCACCAATCTTGAGGGCGTAATCTACTCTGAAGGAAGCTTCTACGAGCCGCGTATTCGATGGGTGCTTGAAGACGGCAGCAAGCCAATCCTCGGCAACGTGTTCGCTTCACCATCGCTCGATCCTGTAGATTCCGAAAAGGGCGAGAACTACTTCGCCCCCAACAGGCAAGTTTGGCACCGGCGGTCGATCTTCGGCGTCTTCTCAGCCTGCTGTGAGGGCCAGCGAGACGCTGCAGGTATTGCTGAGGATGAACTCACAAGAGCTATCGAAGACATTCCGATTTGGTTGTGTGATGATGATGGCCAAGAAGTAGCTGACTTTATTGGCATCGACCCGGCTCTCAAGAAGTTCGTCCTGGTTCACGCAAAGGTTGGTTCCCAAGGGCCCAACGGACGGGGCTTCAATGTCGGCGGGCTTCAGGTTGTGGGCCGCCAGGCGCTTGCGAGCCTTGGTTTCATTTCTATAGGAAGGCCTTCGCCGGTTTGGACATCGGAGCGGTGGCGTGATGATGTTCAAGCGAATGCGGCGACGCTCAACGGTCGCAACCGCATGTTCAGTCGTCCAGCGGGTATGACGGCTGATGATCTCAATGACGCCCTCCATTCGGCATGTCGCAATTCGTCCTATGACAAAGAGATCTGGATCGTAGGCGCGCAGATGGCCCGGCGTGAGACGCTAGAAGACGGTCTCGACCAAAACCCTCACCAAAATCGGCTTCGTCAGTTCCTAATGCACTGGGACGCAATGCAGACGGCCTGTGCTCGCGCAAATGCGAGATTGAAGTTCTTCTGCTCTGATTAGGTTTACTCTTTGGGTCGAGCTGTTGTGAGCTGGTCCCGGTCTTGCCGGTATTGACCATTCTATGTCCACTGCTCGCACAATTTGGACCGTTCTGCACCAATTCGGATCGATTTCAATTAGTAGAGACATTAAGTATCTGGTCCAATTACTAGGGGCTTTGCCCCTGGCGCGCTGCAAGAGTCTTCCGCCCAGCTTCATGTCGCTTCGCTCATTGCAGCAGGGTCCCCGCGAAGGCTCTTTCCGCTTGCCCCCCATTCTCGCCGAAGGGCAAGGTTCGATGGGATCGAACCCGCCTTAATGAATTACAGATCGGATCGCGCTTCTTCCAGAATGCTGAGTAGGTCTCTATCGGTAGGAGGGGGCTTGCTTTCAACGGCCATGGCTATGGATTTTCGGAGCCACTCATAACAATCCGGCTTTTCGCGAACATCGCGCAAATAGCCATCCATTTCCGGGCGTTCCCAGAAGTTCGGCATATCGACAACGAAATACCCCAGGTCACGGGATTCGAGCAGAGCGGTTTCGCCTCCTGTTGCCGCGCGAATATCTTCGACTTGAAGCAGCGGGCGCGATTGTTCGGAGAGGCTATCGCCAGAGCCGTTGACCTGGTTCTGATTGACGTTGAAACCGCGAACCATGACGCTTGTTTTACCGGAGCGATGTTCAATTTCTTTCAGCGTGTCGTTTTCTGGTAAGCCGCGATAGAGCATATGCGCGACAGCCTTCTTCCAAATCCGCGCGGTCTCTTTGCCGTACTTGGTTTCAATCTGCGCAGCAGCATTTTGAAATACGCCCAGGAAGTTGATACCGCCCTGGCGATAGAGCGTGAGAATTTCATAGAAATTGGAGACGTAAAGCTGGCCCCATTCTTCACCAACGACAAGCGCGCGAAGCGGGCCATGCGCTTCGACAAAGCGTTCAACGATGGCCGCTGTCATCGCGCCGACGAAGTTGCGGCTTGTTTCACTGCGGGCAGAGCCGAGAATAAAAAGCGCTGTGCGCTCATTCTTCATATCGGCGGGATCGAAGGAGCTTGTTTCGGTTGCGTAACGCCCGGTAGAACCCGGCTGAAACCCTTGCAGCCGTTCCATAAAAAGGGATGCATAGGCGTTCCACTGATCGCGGGATTCGGTAAAGCTGGCTATTTGGCGGCACATACCCGCATCATCTTGCAGGCGGGGATCAAGCGACCATTCCAGCAGATCAAGCTCTATTTCATCGGGGCTACGCGCATAAAAATCCCATAGACCGCCGGGATTACAAGGCCACTTGTCGGACGGGTAAAGCGCCGTGATTTTGTAATAGAGCGCAGAGGCAGAGCGGACGCCTTGCCCAATCCAACGATGGGCTGGGTTCGGGTCAATCGGAATGAGATAGCTGGCGGCGTCATAGGCGGTTTCGCCGACGAGCGAGCGAAGCCGAGGCTCAGAAGCGATCTCCAAGAGCCGTGTGTTGAGATTGTAAGTTTCGCCCGGATAGCCGTAGAGTTGGCCGGGATTGATGAAGCGGACGCGGTAGCCTTGCCGCTCTAAGGTCTTCCAAGATACCCAGGCAAGTTCGGCGTCTTTTGGGTCAGGAATGATCTTGGTGAGATGCGCCGTTCGCGGGGAAACCAGATTGACGCCCAGAAATCGCGTGAGCTTTCCTTTGCCCGCCTGCGCATCAATGGCAACAGGTTCAGTGCCGTTATAGATCACAGGCTGACCGTCAATGAAGCCCAATTCAATTCCTTGCCGGATGCGGCGGTAAGAGGGCGCAAGTGCGTTCATAGCAAACCCTCTTTTTTAAGTGCTTCGATGTCATTGAGTTTGGAATGGCCGAGCGCGCCGCTTGGGTTGGCATCCAGCATCGCTTGAAGCTGAATCGCGGCGGCTTCTTCCGCCTTAAGCCTGGCAATGCGCGCTTGCCTTGCATCATCCCAGGCGAGACGTTGCTGCGAATGAGATTTGAACATCCACCATGTCTGATAGAGGCTCATAAAGAGACGAATGCTCACCGAAACTCCTCTTCATCGTCCCAGCTTGCATAGCGCGGCTTATTCGGAGGCGGCGGCAGATATTCTTGTTTAGGCTGGGCTGGAAGGCTCCGGTAGTGCTGCGGCGGCGCGTCGTAATAGACATGCGGGATATTGACGCGGCCAGCGAACAAATACCCAAGGCCAACTGAGAGCAGCGTATAGCCAAGCACCATGTAAAGGTGCAGATATTGCCAGTGAATTTTGACGTCTAAAACGGCATCGGCAAACAGCAGGAAACCCGGCAGGATGATTGCGCCGTAAATGCCGCGCAGGATGAAGGCGCGGGCGCTTTCGCTATCCAGATAGATTGGCCCGAGGCGAAACGGAAAGAACCAGGCAATCAGGCAGACAAACGTCCAGGCAAAAGCGACAAAGGCCGCAAAGATTGCCAGAAAGAAAAGCAGATAAATTGCGACTATGAGAGCGATATAAACCGCAAACGCACCAGCGACGAGCATTAGCAGCGCCGCCGCGAACTCGTTTCCGTTGTTGTTCATTGCAAAGTCCTCCTATCGTGAGAGCTTGAGGCCAGGCGAAACGCCCCGGCTGCGCGCGGGGGCAGGTGGAGCTTTTGAAAGGGTGAGGAAGCGGGCGACGTCCTGACGTAAGCTTCGAAGCTGGTCCGCTTGGGCTTTGCGCAAGCCTTTAATGCGTTCTTGCAGGACGGCGCGCTGGCTTAACTGTTTTTCGATTAATTCTTGCCGCTGATCCGCATGACGCAGCCGCGTTGAACTGGCCTCAATTTCATTTGCCTGCCGGATTTCCTGGTACTTGCCAGTGAGGCGATGCCACAAACCGCGAAGGCCGCGCGGCAATCGCTCTGCGCGCCGCAGGTTTTCCGCGTCCCATTCCTTGCGCTGGCGTTCTTCCAGCTTGGAACGGGCCTGGCGATGAAGGGCGGTAAGTTCGGATTTGTATTTGGCAAGCTTGGCCGCTTCGTCTTTGTACTTTTCGCGCGCCTCGTTGATGTGGGCGCGGATTGCAGGCGTCATGCGTTTGCTGATGATTGCCCGGGCCTCTTCGACGCTTGAAAGCTTGTCGGGTTTACCGAGCCGCGCATTCACCTCTTTATTTTTCAGGCTCAGAAGGCGGGCGAGCGCGTAAACCTCGCCGTTATGATCGAGCGCGACGAAGCCGCGCCGATCACCCCTGGCAAGGAAAAGCCCGTTATCACGCATAGCGTGGGCAAAAGCTTTGCCACCGTCCGAGCGTTGCCAGGCATCTTGCGCCACTTGTTTCAGCCAGCGCGGATCAATGCCTTGCCGCTTGGCTTGCTGCCATTCGGCCAAATTGAAGTTTGTCGGGTCACGTTCGGACGGGCTTTTTAAGCCGTTCGGCAGATTCCAGCCGTTTTCCAGGTAAAGGTCACGCGAGACTGATTGCAGCTTGTTCTTGAAAAACGAGAGCTGCTTGGCCGTCATGGTTTCAGCGTCAATGCGGGACCACACGCAATGCGCATGACGGCGGCCTTCTTTTTCATGGAAGACAATCGCGCGCGGCTGATCTTGAAGGCCGAGACGTTCTTCGATCTGACCTATCGCGCCTTCGAAGGTCTCGACAGGGACGCTTTCACCCGCAGGCGGGTTTAGGCTCAGCGAGAAAAGATACTGGCGGCAATTGGTGCCACGACTTATCGCTTCACTTTCTTTGAAAGCGCCTTTCAAATTGTCGGAGGCAAAGCCGCGAAGCTCATGGACAAGTACATGCTCGTTATCATCGACGCGCATGAGATGAGCGGCCAGGTCTTGCCCGCCGCCACGTTGGGAGGCTTTTAAGATCATTCATTCGCCTCCTGTAATCCCAAGGCGAGAACGAGAAGGCGGCGCAGTTCGCAAACGGCCCTAAGCGAGCGGGAAAGCGTTTCTTCTGTTTCCGGGGTGACGGGGAGAACGCCGACATCAACCGCACGGGCTATCTGATTGAGCGAGGGAGTGAGGTTGCTCTTGCCTAACAGGGCGAGCGCCTGAGCAAGTGCTTTGCGGTCCTCGACGGAGAGGCCGGAGCGGCGCAGACGGACAGGTGCAACGCCGAGCGCCTTGGCTTTGATATAGGTGCTTAAAGGCTGGCCCTTGGCTTCACGGACAAGCTGAGCGCGTTCGGCATCATTCAATCGAATGCTGAGCGGCGCGGGACGCTTGCGCTTGGGGGCGCTGTTAGGTGTTTTGTTGGCCGATGCCTCAAATCGCGATACTATGGGCATGGCGGCACCGGAGGATCATTCGATCTCAGGTGCTCTAATTGGGTGTTCCAGTCGGCCAGGACTTCAAACAATTCGTTCGAAGTATCGCCATCTAGGCGCGCCATTTTTCCTGCACCATCAGTATTTGATCTGCTTGCACCTGTGTGCATTGCGCTGAAGCGTTCTCGGCCTGTCTGGACAGTTTCCAGGAAGTAACTTCAGCATTTGCCGTCTCTGCAATAGCTACATTCGTGCGTTGGATTCCTGCTTTCCATGCGATGGATCGGACAGGTTATTGGGGGCGCCAATCTCGTTTGAAGGCCTGGTTGTCAGCGGGTGATTTGCCGAATCCCAACGTGCCTGATCCGGGAAATCGGATCTTGTTTCCGATGACACATGCCGGATGTTCTTGGGCAGGTGATTACGGTCGCCCGGCTTGGATGGTCCCTATAAGAAGGGGTCGTATCGGGTCGTTCCAAAAGAATTGGAAGAAATAAAATCTCAAAATATTTTGATGTTTGATTATTATTGTAAAATGTGTATGCTGAAAATTAGAAAAATAAGCGCGAAACAAAATAAAAATTAATCTTACCGCCTGTTTTGTCATGAAAATTCAAAGTACATGAGTGTATTTTTTCCTTGTCAGGGTGCTGCTTAAGCCTGCGCCCTCCCTGGATAAGTGTGCCCGCGAAACCGGTCATGACACGTTCGGCGGCGCAGAGGTTTACCGCTTTCCGTCATGCATTTTGCCTCGTTGGATCAAGAGCAGTTCACGGAAGCGGCCACCGTATGCCGGTTGAACAGGCCGATGCACGTATCTGTCGATAGCATAGCGTCACTTGGCGGATCTCAGCCGGCGAATTCTTCAAATCAAAGGATACCCAGTTATCATGACCAGGAAAACGGTCACAAATACCAGCCAGGGAAGAGCCACGGGTGGCTCTTCGGACCACAGTTTCAGGATAGGGCAGGCCGTCCGCCTGAAAAACGTATTCGGTGGCAAGGGTTTGTCCGGCCTGACGTATCGTGTGACAGGCAGGTTGCCTGCTCGCGATGGCGTGCCGCAGTATCGCATACAGTCCGATGGGGAAGCGTACGAGCGCATGACCACGCAGGATCAACTTGAAGCGGTTGGCGAAGGTGCTTCAGGTTCCAATTCGACGCTGCTTGAAAAAACATTCGGTTCAAGCCACCGTTAGGTTGCTGGAGAACCTGTTCCGCCCATCAGCGAGAAGAGGTGTTCCTCGTCTGTCAGTGCCTGATGAACCAGGAACAGGAAACGTGGTGGAGCTGGTCGAATTTGCGTCTGATGGCGAACTATCAGACGGCCTGCCCAGATCCCGTCTCAGGGCTTTTCTTGTAACGTGCTGGCGCGAAACCTACCAGGAGCAATTGGGCAGCGACATTGCCACTGCGATGGTCGAATCCCTTGCCGGAGACGATCTGGGTGGCATTCTGCCTGCGACGGATGAACGGGTGGTCCTCGCGTTTCATGACGATCGGATCGTCGGAAGCTGCGTCTACGCAGCTCGTGGGGAAACTGTCTATGTCTGGGGCTGTTACATCAGGCGAGCGTTCCAGAGATCGGGGACCGGACGCAGATTGATCCTGCATGTTCAACGTGAAGGTTTGAGCGCAAGGCGGCTTCAGGTCACGGTGCTATGCGCCAGCGCGGGTGCAATCGCCTTTTACGGATCTTTGGGATTTGCAGTTGTGGAACGCGTAGAATACGAGCTCTTGCCCGGTTGCAGGGAGCCGGCGCTGGTCATGGAACTGGCGACTGCCTGACGGTGTGCCATGGTTCCGAGGCTTTGGGCGGAAAAGCATAAGCGAACGCCGAACGGCAATCAGGGGCGGTCCATATTGAATGCCCGTTTCACTCGCCTTGCCGACAGTGCTCGCAAGAAGCCCCTGGAAAAAGAGGAATGAAACCTGGCGTCAGGTCTTGGGCACAATGTGTTTGCGGGGTTTTGCCGGGGCTGACTTGCCCTTGGCGGTATTCGTGGCGGCGGCTGCCTGCTTGTCCTGGTTCGCCAGTCTTGCAGCTTTCAGCCGGGCCGTCTTGGCGTCGCGGGCAGATGTCTCGGCCTCATTGATTTCACGCGCGACCCGGCGGGTTGTTTCCGCCTTGCTTTCCGCAGTTTCCCGTCGTGTGCGAAGCGGGCTTTCATTATCCTTGGACGAAGTCATCTGCACGTCTGCAACCGTTCACTGGTGGTAGTTGCAAAAAAGGCCGGGAGTTACCCCGGCCTTTTCCATTCATCCTGCTGCCCGGTGCCAGTACATCCGTGGTCACCGAACAGAGTTGGATGCAGAATTAGACTTCCTGAAGGTTGTCAGCAGCGGACTTGCCGGAACGGCGGTCCTGGACAACTTCAAAGCTGACCTTCTGGCCTTCGACCAGGCTGCGCATGCCTGCGCGCTCTACAGCGGAGATGTGCACGAACACGTCGGCAGCGCCATCTTCCGGCTGAATGAAGCCAAAGCCTTTGGTGGTGTTGAAGAATTTTACGGTACCTACTGGCATAACGATTTCCTTTCAATCGGTCATGGTAGTTTGCGCGCCTCACGGTATGCGGGGCGGCGCGGTTAGGTCGACGTTGATGGGAAGATCGTTCAGAACACGGAAAACCGCGCAGTCACAAAGTTCGACAAACAATATCGATGTCCATTACCTAAGTTGAAACCGTGTCCAAAACAAGGCGCATTTCCTGTTTCTTTGAAAAGAATTTTTGCGGCGATGAAACTTAGCAATAATAATTCGTTTTGATCCGATTTCAGGATCGTTTTGGCGGGTGATGGGTCATCTCGGCTGGATGCAGGCCCAGGGGTAATAACGGAATTCCGGTTAATGGACGTAGAACCTGGCAATTGGCGAAGGCGCAGGCGGTAGTTCTGACAGGTTTGTTTTACCAGCCTTCTTTTAGGTGCTACAAAGACGCGAAGTGTTTTTCCAAAGTGAGTTCAGAGACATACATGTCCCAGGCGCTGGAAATTTCGCTCCTTGGGGAACTGCGCGTCAGGGCCATGGGGCAGGAAATTGTTCTGCCGGCCTCCAAGAAGGCACGGGCGCTTCTGGCGTTTCTGGTTGCGACGGGGCGGCCGCATCGGCGTGAGCGATTGTGTGAGCTGTTCTGGGACCTTCCGGACGATCCGAAAGCGGCGCTGCGCTGGGCACTCAGCAAGCTGCGGCGGGCGGTCGATACGCCGGACCGGTTGCGCATCATAGCCGACCGCGAACGCGTCCAGTTCGATGCTGAAGGCATCGGTGTCGACATTCTCGATATTCACGCAAGGCTTCGGAACCAGGCAGGGATGCTTGGCGTCATCGAGCTTGAGGACATGGCCACGCGGCTCGGGAACATGTTGCTGGACGGCCTGGACGGTGCCGGGGACGAGGCTTTCGATGCCTGGCTGACGGCTGAACGCGAAGACGTCCATCTGGCGCAGGTGGAAGTTTACATGCGTCTGGCGACCCACAGGGATGTTGGCCCGGCTGCCAGTCGGAAGTGGCAGCGACTGTGGCTGGAAGCCGACCCGGAAGGCGCAGAGGCGCACCAGCGGATGCGAAGTGATACGTCGCCGGCAGGCCTTCAGCGGATCACATCACCCCCAGGTCTTTTGTCTGACCACGTCGTGCTTGCCGAGACGAGTTCGGCCGACCCGGCAGACAGGGTTCGCAAGGCCCGTGCCCATGCGCTCAGAGCGCAGAATATCGGATTTTGCGACGTGGCAGACGGCACCAGGATCGCCTATGCCAGCATCGGGTCCGGCCCACCTATTTTGAAGGCGGCCAATTGGCTGAACCACCTGGAGTTCGACTGGTCGAGCCCGATCTGGGGCAGAAGCTTTGCAGAGCTTTCCCGCGGCCGCACGTTGATCCGCTACGACGAGAGAGGCTGCGGTCTGTCAGATTGGGACGTGGACGATCTCGGGTTCGACGCCTTTGTCGAGGATCTTGAGGTCGTTGCCGATACCCTGGGGCTGGAACGGTTTCCGCTGGTGGGTATTTCTCAGGGCTGTGCCGTGTCGGTTGAATACGCCGTGCGTCATCCCGAGCGCGTTTCCGGACTGATCCTGATCAGTGGGTATGCTGCCGGCTGGCGATTTCTCGCCTCACCGGAGGAACAGGCCCGGCGCGAAGCGGTGATCACGCTGACGGAACTTGGCTGGGGAACGGATAATCCGGCCTACCGGCATATTTTCACGCAAACATTCATGCCGGATGCCAGCGCGGAAACCCTGGACTGGTTCGACGATTTTCAGCGTCAGACAACCTCGCCGAAAAACGCGGCGCGGTTTCAGGAAGCCTTCGGCCGTATCGATGTCCGCCACCGCCTTGGGCAGGTAAAGGCGCCGACAATCGTTTTGCACTCCAGATACGATCAGCGCATTCCGCTGGAACTCGGCCAGGCTGTTGCGGCAGGCATCCCGGGGGCGCAATTCGTGGCGCTGGAAAGCCGAAATCACATTCTGGTCGATCAGGAGCCTGCCTGGCAGGTGTGCCTTGGTGCCATCCATCGCTTTCTTGAAGAGAACGGCATCTGATTTTAGCTTTTGCCGGAGGCGCATTCCGGCGGGGCAGAACCGGGATATGATCTCCGTGCTCTGCCCGCTTTGCCGGCAAATGTATCCTGTCAGGCGAATGGTCAGCGGCTAATGAACGGAGAGGAGCACTGCAGGCGAGAGCCTTGCCCGGACTGGAACGTGTTGTCGGAAACACGATAGGAGTTGTAGCGGCCAAAGCACCAGTCGATATGCCGTGTCACAACCGCATCGCGAGCGCCAAAAGCCCACTGGTGCTGATAGCCCTTGTGGTTGCTTTTTCCATAGCCCCCGGCAAAGGCGGCAGGGGCGAAGGTCGTGGTTGCCAGGGCAGCGGCGGCAACGGCGGTGAAGATGGTTTTCCTGAACATCTGGATCTTCCTTTGGCTTGGTGAAGGCGAAGTGGTGTTCGCCTGTCCCTCTTACCTAGGAGAGATCATTCGCCGGGGCCTGTGACGCGCGACACTGCCCCGACATCGGCTGTCTGATGACAGCCAGCGCGTCCCGAGTTCTGGTAAAAACGGCTCTCGTGTTCCTCACACGAAGTCCGCAACGTCCTCCAGGCCTTCCCGGTTGCGGATGATCAGCCAGCCTTCCTTGAGGTCGATCAGGTCTGCTTTCTGGAACTTGCGCAGGCACCGGTTCACTGTCTCTCGCGTATTGCCGATCATCTCTGCGATTTCCGACTGGGAGAGCGACAGTTTGGTCAGCGGCTTTTCTTCAGTGCCGGGAGCGGTCACGGTGATGCGGAGCAGCAGGCGGGCGAGACGTTCCGGCAGACCGAGAAAACCGATTTCCATCATCCGTTCGTCCGACCGGCGAACGCGCTGGCAAAGCAGCTCGATCAGCCGGATGGAAAGAGCCGGATCGCGATTGAGCACTTCAAGCAGAGACCTCCGTTCGACCACGACCAGCTTGCAGTTGGTCAAGGCGCGCACGTTTGCTGACCTCTCGCCGCCATCGAGCAGGGCAATTTCGCCGAAGATGTCGCCGGGATGCAGTTCCGACAAGGTAACATCGCGGGCGCTGGGCGTCGGCATGCTGACGCGCACCGAGCCTTCCGCAATTGCCATCATGCTTTGCCCCGGCGTTCCCATGTCGAAAATGATATCGCCTGCGGTGTAGCGTTTGACATGTGCGAAAGCGGCCAGATCCTTGCGGCTCTCGTCATCCAGCGCTTCGAAAATAAAGCTCTGTCCCAGGAGCTTTTCCTTATTCAAACTCTCTTCGGTAGCCATATTCTCTCTTTCTCGTGTGATGCGAGCACCAGTACAACGGTGGTTACAACGGTTGTTGTGTCATACCATGGTGGTATCTCACGGCGATGCCTTACCTAAAATTGACAAGCCTATCGGGATTGCAATGTCAACAAGACGATTGAAATTGGCCGGAACCCTGATCGGGTTGATGCTCGCAGCGTCCTCCACGGCCATGGCGCAAAATGTGAACGGCTGCGAACGCACACAGGTCCAGGATCCGCCCAGGACTGTGTTTCAGTGCGCGAACGGTCTCGTGATCGAAGCAGAAGCAGCCAGTGCTTTCAACATCGACACCGCCGCAGGCGCCACGCGCCCGGAAGACGTCGATCTCGAAACCGATGCGATGCTGATCGAGGTCGAGCCGGGCAGTGGCCCGTTCCAGGTGCGAACACCTCACGCCATTGCCGCCGTTCGCGGCACGATCTACGCAGTGGATGTCGGGCCGGAGCGCACGTCAGTCTTCGTTTTGCGCGGTCACGTGTCGGTGTCCCGGCCGGATGGCAGCGACACGGTGCTGCTCGCAGCCGGTGAAGGAGCGGACGTCGCCCCGGGCCTTCCCTTCGCACCGGCCACATGGTCAGCGGAAAGGGCCGCAGGGCTTATGTCCCGTTTCGGTCAATGAAACTGAAGCTCTACGTCTGTCTCGTGGTCCTGGCGATGATCGTCGGGGCCGTTTGGGCAGGCTCCCTGGCGTTGGGCCATGTTGCCGGGCGGGCAAGCGTGCTTGACCGGCTGGAAACGGTGCTTCTCGATCTTCGTATCCATATCAAGGGACCGCGCGAAGCGCCGCAGGATGTGGTGATCGTGGCCATTGACGATCAGACGGTGGCCGCAGCCGGTCACTATCCGGTCGACAGGGTGTTTCTGACCGAGCTGGTTGACCGGATCCGGGACGCAGGCGCCAAGGCCCTGGCCATCGATATTCTGCTGATGGGGAAATCGAACGAGGCAGCAGACACCGGCCTTGCGACGGCGCTTGCTTCTCTGCCTACGGTGATTGCGGCCGGTGGCCAGTTCCCGCTTGAAAGGGCTGCGGCGGTACTGGTGCCGGCTCCCGAAACCGAGTTGCGACCGTTTGAAGCCTTTGCGGAAGCAGCCAGCGTCGGCCTCGTCAATGTCTCGACCGATGCCGGCGGCACACCGCGCCATATCCCTCTTATTTTCAAGACCGACCAGGGACTGGCTCCCTCGTTTGGCATGCTGGCTGTTGCCGGGTTCCTGGGTGCGCCTCCATCGGTGACCGCGGAAGGTATCCGGATTTCCGGGCGAGTGCAGTCGCTGGATCTGCAGTGGCAGCAACCGCTGAACTATTATGGCAAGGGCGGCACCATCAGAACCGTCAGCGCGCAATCGCTTCTTCAGGACGCCGCAGCCGCCAAGGCAGCTATTGGCGGTCGTCTGGTGCTTCTTGGTGTCACCGCGTCGGCTGTTGGTGACCGGTTTTCATCTCCGTTCGACCCTATCCTGCCTGGGGTGGAGGTCCTGTCGACGGGGATTGCCAACCTGCTGGACGGATCGGTTCTGCTACGCGACAGCCGGGTCCGCAGTTTCGATGCACTCGCTGCCGTTTCCATTACGCTACTGGGCATGGCCGTTGTCGTGTTCCTGCCGCTGGCCAGCGCAACCATCGTTTACCTACTGCTATTGCTGGGTTGGCTGACTGTCGTCGTCATCTGTTTCAACCAGGGCATCTGGCTCAACGCGGCATTGCCGATTGCGGCAAGCGTGCCGCCGGTTGTCGCGCTTGCTGTGCTGAGGGAAGGTTTCGAATGGTTCAGGGTGCGCCGGCTGGTGGCGGCCCGGGAGGCTCTCAGCCGGTTTCAGGCGCCGGATCTTGCCCGGCGTATTGCCGATGATCCCGGCTTTCTGCTGGTCCCGCGGGAGCAGCCGGTTGCGATCCTGTTCATTGATCTGGCCGGATACACCGCCCTTTCGGAAAAACTGGGTCCTGCGCGAACCCGGGATGTTCTGAAGGCCTTTCATACGCTGGTCGTCAATGAGGCCGCGCGCAACAAGGGGCTGGTACTGGATTTCATGGGAGACGGGGCGATGATCGGATTCGGCATTCCGGACGCCGGACCAAAGGATGCCGCTGACGCCTGTCGCTGTGCCTTTGATCTCGTCGTTGCCGTGCGTGGCTGGATCCTTGCCTCCGGGCTCGACGCCGAAATTCGCGACGTACGCCTTGGCGGCCATTTTGGTCCGGTGGTGCTGTCGCGTCTGGGGCATGAGAACCAGCAGCAGATCGCGGCAACCGGCGACTGCGTGAATGTGGCCAGCAGGCTGATGGAGGTCGGCAAGTCACGTGGCGCTTCGATCGTCCTTTCCACCGCCCTGACGAAAGCCGCCGAGGTTGGTGGTGAGATGTTGGGAATGCCGCCACGCAGGGAAGCCGTCGCAATCAGGGGGCGCGTGCAGGAGCTAGAAGTTGCGCTCTGGACAGCGGACGAAGCCATGCCGGAGCGGCGCACGCTTTCTGCGACAAATTGAATGTGCGGTAGGCGATCCCGGGTTGGCCGAAAAGCGGACGGGCGGAAGCTTTCTGCCTCCGCCCGTTTGCTCCACCGGCCATCTGCTTGAGGGTTGCTCCTGCCAGTGGTGTGTCCGTTTCTGCGGACAAGATGTAAATAGCCCGACTGAGCCCCGGAGACATGTGACGGCCCTCACAGGCAAACGGTCTTCAGCCAAAGATCGCGACTTGCGATGCCTCGCACGTGGCTCCGGCCTTTCGAGGTTCGTTTGCAGGAAAAATCGTCCCAAGCAATCTCTTCAATTTTGTCAGGCTATGGCCTACCGTGTGCCCCACCGCGCAGGAACCTTTGAGTCGCCTGCGGCCGGATCTTTCCAACCGCATTTGAGACGAGACCCTTCATGGCACAGCTGCCGAATTCCCTTGAAGCCCGCGACACGGCATTCCAGCTCCATTCATACGCCGACGCCCGCCGTCAGGAAGAGACAGGCGCATTGGTGATCGAGAAGGGCGAAGGCATCTATGTGGAGGATATCAACGGCAAGCGTTACATCGAAGGCATGGCCGGTCTCTGGAGCGTTGCCGTCGGCTTCGGTGAAAAGCGCCTGGTCGATGCGGCCGCCCGGCAGATGGAGAAGCTGCCCTACTACCACACCTTCACCTACAAGAGCCATGGACCGTCGATCGAGCTGGCGGAAAAGCTGGTCGAGATGGCACCCGTGCCGATGTCGAAGGCCTATTTCACCAACTCCGGGTCTGAGGCCAACGATACGGCAATCAAGCTGATCTGGTACCGGTCGAATGCGCTTGGCCAGCCGGAGCGCAAGAAGATCATTTCGCGCGTCCGCGGTTACCACGGTGTCACCATCGCCTCGGCCAGTCTCACGGGCCTGCCCAACAACCACCGCTCTTTCGACCTGCCGCTGCCGCAGATCCTGCACACCACCTGCCCGCACTACCGGACCATGAAAAAGGACGGTGAAAGCGAGGCGGATTTCGCCAAGCGCTGTGCGCAGGATCTGGAAGACCTGATCCTGGCCGAAGGCCCGGAAACGATCGCGGCCTTCTTTGCGGAGCCGGTGATGGGCGCCGGCGGCGTGGTCGTGCCGCCGGACGGATACTGGGAAGCAGTTCAGCCGGTTCTGAAGAAATATGACATTCTCTTCGTCGCCGATGAGGTGATCTGTGGATTTGGCCGGACCGGCAACATGTTCGGCACGGAAACCTACAATCTGCAGCCGGACATGATGACCCTCTCCAAGGCTTTGTCGTCCTCCTACCAGCCGATCTCCGCGCTGCTGATCAACGACACGGTCTATCAGCCGATCGCGGACGAAAGCCACAAGATCGGCGTGCTTGGTCATGGTTACACCGGTAGCGGGCACCCGGTTGCAGCAGCTGTCGCGCTTGAAAACCTGAAGATCATCGAGGAGCGCGATCTGGTTGGTCATGTCAGAGCCATCGCACCGACTTTCCAGAAACGCCTTGCCGGCCTTGCGGAAAATCCGCTGGTAATCGAGACGCGCGGCATCGGGCTGATCGGTGCCGCGGAACTGTCGCATGAGGCGCTTGCGGCAACGCCCGGCGCGCTCGGCGCGAAAACCAATGCAATGTTCCACGACAAGGGCCTGATTTCGCGCAACATGCTGGACGCCATGGCCTTCTGTCCGCCACTGATCATTACCGAAGCCCAGGTGAACGAGTTGTTCGACATCGCAGAAGCCGGTCTCAAGGCAGTTCAGGAAAGCCTGTGAGCGATCACTACTCCATCCTTGGGACAATCTCGGGCACTTCGGCCGACGGTATAGATCTGGCGTGGATCGAAACCGACGGCCGGACGGTTGCCCGGTTCGGCCCTGCGGAAACGGCAAGCTACCGGCCAGAGACAAAGCGCCGGGTGCTGGAAGCTGCTGCGCGCAAGGGAACCGGACGCGACGACTGGCCGGAAATCGCCGCTGCGGTAACGCGCGACCATGCCGAGGCGATCCTGGGGTTTCTGGCAACGCACGGTCTCGCGCCGGATGCCGTGGTTTTTCACGGCCAAACGGTCTGGCACGATCCGGCCAAGGGCGAAACGGTTCAGCTGGGTGATCCGCAGTCTCTTGCAACGGATCTCAACGTTCCGGTGATCGGCGACGTTCGCCTGGCAGATATGGTGGCAGGCGGGCAGGGAGCCCCTTTGGTCCCTGTCTATCATCAGGCGCTCGCCAAGACACTGGTTGGCGAAGACAAGGAGCCCTTGTGTTTCCTCAATATCGGAGGGGTTTCCAATCTTACCTATATTGAAGGCGACAAGCTGCTGGCGTTCGATATCGGACCGGGCAATGCCTTCCTGGACGATTGGGTCCGCAAGCACGGTGCCGGCGACTATGACGCGGGCGGGGCGATTGCGGCAAAGGGCACGGTCGATGAAGGTCGTCTTCAGGCAGCGCTCACCCATCCGTTCCTGACCGAGCCGGGTCCGAAGTCCCTCGACCGCTACAGTTTCTCCGGCGAATTTGCTGAAGGTCTTGGCCTGGAGGATGGCGCTGCCACCTTGCTCGCTTTCACGGCAGCCGCCATTGCCAGCGCGGAAAAGCTTTTGCCGCGGGTTCCTCGGCTTTGGCTGGTTTGCGGCGGCGGACGGCACAATCCGGTTCTGATGAAAGCCTTGGCGAAGCTTCTTGCGGGAGATGTTGTGTCGGCTGACGACTACCGGATCGACGGCGATGCCCTGGAAGCCCAGGCAATGGCTTTCCTGGGCGCGCGTTTGAAGGCCGGTCTGCCAACCACCTTTCCAGGCACGACCGGTGTCAGCAAGCCGGTTGTCGGCGGCAAACTGTTTACGCCCGGCACCTGAGCGTGCGTAGACAGGCGCGGCTCCCGGTAATCGCAAAAACGCTTCTCTACCGGAAGACAGTGTTTCGGAAGGTCAAGCGACCCGAAAGCTGCAATTGCTTGCGCGAACCCCAGCTTGCCGCTAACCAGACATCATGAACGGATCTGAAATTTACCACCGGCTGATCGGCCTTATTGAAGAGCGGGTCTTGAAACCCGGCGACCGATTGCGCGAGGCAGACCTGGCGGAAGAATTCGGCGTCTCCAGAACGCCGATCCGCGAAGGCCTGAAACGGCTTGAGGCCCAGGGCCTCGCCGTGCACGAGCCCAACCGTGGCATGGTGGTGCCGACCCTTGATCATGGCCAGATCAACGAAGTCTACTTCATGCGGGAAGTTCTGGAAGGAACGGCCGCCGGACTTGCCGCCAAGCATGCGTCAAAGCCGGAAGTGGAGATCCTGCAGGATCTGGTCAGCGCCGATCGCAAGCGCATTGCGGATAAGGACAGCCTAGTGCGCTCGAACCGGGAGTTTCACCGCCGCCTATGCCTGGCCTCGCACAATCGCTATCTGGTCGACCAGATCGACCACCTGCGCCTGTCGCTCATCCTGATGGCGGGCACGACGCTGGATACGCCGGAAAGGCGCGAAACGGCGGTCGAGGAACATGCCGCAATCGTAGACGCGATTTCACGGGGCGACTGTGCCGCAGCAGAAGCTGCTGCCCGGCTTCACATTGCGCACGCACACAAGACCCGGCTGCAGCAGATCTGATCAGCCGGTCAGCAGGCCGTTTGCCGAGCGCGTTAACAACATCAGTGCCGCGACAACCAGAACGGTGAATGTGAGAGCCATGCCTGCAATCCGGAAGCTGAGCGGCTCCGGTTCCTGGCTGACGCTGTAGGCGTGCAGGGCCCTGCCGGTGAAAAGACCCACACCCAGAGCCCAGAGCAGCCAAGGCGTGGCGCCCGTCAGCTCCAGAAGCAGCATGAGTATCAGCCCCAGCGGGGTATATTCTGCAAAGTTGCCGTGGGCGCGCATGCGTCTTTGCAAACCGCCATGGCCGCCATCGCCGAGGCCGATGCGTTCGCTCTTGCGCACGCCGATCACCCGAACACTCAGGAAAATGTAAAGCAGCGTCAGCAGGCCCGCGAAAAGCGGGGTGATGTAAAGCGCCATGTCGGCCCCTTGAAAGAGAGAGCCGGCGGCGCAGGTTCTGGCCGCCGGGGATGATCAGCTTACGACGGGCGGGAAAAGGCGGATCAGCATTCCACGATATTGACGGCCAGCCCGCCCTTCGAGGTTTCCTTGTACTGCTCCATCATGTCCATTCCGGTCTGGCGCATGGTCTCGATGCAGCCGTCCAGCGGCACGAAATGCGAACCGTCGCCACGAAGCGCCAGAGAGGCGGCAGTAACAGCCTTGACCGCACCAAGAGCATTACGCTCGATGCAAGGGACCTGCACCAGGCCTGCAATCGGATCGCAGGTCATGCCGAGATGGTGTTCCAGGGCGATTTCCGCCGCATTCTCGATCTGCTCGTTGGTGCCGCCAAGCGCTGCGCACAAACCGGCAGCCGCCATGGCAGAGGCCGAGCCGACTTCGCCCTGACAGCCAACTTCGGCACCTGAGATCGAGGCGTTTGCCTTAATGATGCCGCCGACGGCTGCGGCCGTCAGCAGGAAGGTCCTGATGCCGGCCTGGTCCGCGCCGGGGCAATGATCGAGGTAATAGCGGGTCACCGCCGGAATGACCCCGGCAGCACCATTGGTCGGTGCCGTTACGACACGGCCCCCGGCAGCGTTTTCCTCGTTGACGGCCATGGCGTAAACGCCGAGCCAGTCGACCACGTTGTGCTCGAAAGGCGGGTTCGTGCGGCCTTCGCGAATGAGCTTTTGGTAGATATCTGCGGCGCGGCGTTTCACTTTCAAGCCGCCGGGCAGAATGCCGGTCTGGGAAATGCCGCGGTTGATGCACGAATCCATTGCCGACCAAAGACGGTCGATGCCTTCTTCCACTTCAGCCTGAGGCTTGTCGCTGCATTCGTTGCGCAGCTTCATCTCGGCAATGGAAAGCTCGGCTTCCCGGCCCATCTCCAGCATCTGTTTGGCGTTGGCAAAGGGAAATGGCACATCCTGCTTGGCAAGCTCGTTGACCGGTTCGTTGCTGGTCTTGCGCAATTCGGATTCGCTGACCACGAAACCGCCGCCGATGGAATAATAGACAAAGGTGTCGATGACGGCGCCGGCAGCATCCAGCAGATGGAAGGTCATGCCATTGGCGTGGAGCGCCAGCGGAGGGCCATAGTCGAAGATAACATCCCGGGACGGTTCGAAATGCAGCTCCGGCAGGCCGTCTATTTTCAGCTTCCTGGTCTGCTCCAGCTCTTCCAGCATCGGGTCGACCTTGTCCGGATCGATGGAATCGGGCCTGGCTCCCAGCAGGCCGAGACACACGGCCTTGTCCGTGGCGTGGCCCTTGCCGGTGAAGGCAAGCGAGCCATGCAGGGTGACGGTCAGCCGTGTCGCACGGTTTTCCGCGCCGGACAGGCCCCGCACCCGGTCAAGGTAACGGTGAACGGCAACCATCGGGCCAACCGTATGAGAACTGGACGGCCCGATGCCGATTTTGAAAATGTCGAAGACGCTGATGAACATCTCTTGAACCGCATATGTCAGATGCACCGGCCCTGCCGGCGCTTTGAGGTCACGCTAACAGATAGCGCCCGGATGTCCTCCATTCAAACGGGCATTTTTGTGTTATTTGCGACATGCGGCTGAAACAGACGTTTTCCCGTGCGGGTTAGAACCGGATCAAACGGTTCGCGGAAACAGTTGTTTGCGAAATGCCCCTTTGATAGCGTGCCGCTTCCTTTCAAATGCAACTATCCGACACAAGAGCTACTCATGACCTCGCAGCACCCGGCCGACACGGCAGATGTTCTGGCTTCCAAAAAACAGGCGTTTCAAATCCCCGACGGGGTCATCTATCTGGATGGCAATTCGCTTGGTGTGCTGCCGAAACACGTGCCTGCCCGCATTGCGCAGGTAATCAACGAGGAATGGGGCAACAGCCTGATCCGGGCCTGGAACACCCACAGCTGGATCGACCTTCCCGCCCGCACAGGTGACCGCATCGGCAAGTTGATCGGCGCGCCGGCCGGGACGGTCGTCGCCTGCGACAGCACCTCTGTCAATGTGTTCAAGGTCCTTTCCGCAGCCCTGGCGCTGCGGCCGAAGCGCAAGGTCATCCTATCCGACAACGGCAACTTCCCGACCGATCTTTATGTCGCCTCGGGCCTGAAACAATTGCTCGACAAGGGACATGAACTGAAGGTTGTCGATCCGGAAGCGGTGAAGGACGCCATTGGTGAAGACGTGGCGGTGGTGATGCTGACGCAGGTCGACTACCGCACCGGCCGGGTTCATGACATGGCGGATATCACCCGCGCGGCCCATGAAGCAGGTGCCCTGGCGATGTGGGACCTTGCCCACTCTGCCGGTGCGATCCCGGTCGATCTTCACGGGGCTGGAGCGGATTTTGCCGTTGGTTGCGGATACAAGTATCTGAATGGAGGCCCGGGTGCTCCGGCATTTCTCTATGTTGCGCCCGAGCACCAGGACAAGGTCACCTCGCCGCTGACCGGCTGGATGGGGCATGAGGCCCCCTTCGCGTTCGATCTCGACTACAGGCCGGTTTCCGGCATCAGCCGGATGACGGTCGGCACGCCCGCCATTCTTGCGCTTTCGAGCCTTCATGCGGCCCTTGATGTCTTTGAGGATGTCGACATGGCGGACATCCGCCGCAAGTCCGTTTCACTCAGCGAGTTGTTCATCGCTGAAGTCGAGGCCAAGTGCCCGCAACTGGAACTGGCCAGCCCGCGGGATCCGAATGCCCGCGGCAGCCAGGTCTCGTTCCGCTTCAAGGAAGGTTACGCCGTCATGCAGGCGCTGATCGACCGAGGCGTGATCGGTGATTTCCGGGCGCCTGACGTAATGCGCTTCGGCTTCACGCCGCTGTACCTGTCGCATCAGGACATTGTCGACGCGGTTGAGATCCTGAAGGATATTCTGGATACGGAAAGCTGGAACCGGCCGGAGTTCAAGACCCGCGCAAAGGTCACATAGCCGCGACGCGAACCTGGGCCTGCAGCATGTCGATAAACTGCTGTTCGGGCACTGGTTTGGAATAGAGGAAGCCCTGGAAACGGTTGCAGCCGTTTTCAGACAGCCAGGCCCGCTGTTCAACGGTTTCCACCCCTTCGGCGACAACGCTGGCATCAAGCGCTGATGCCAGCGACAGGATCAGCTTCACGATGGCGCCGCCGGTGGCAATGTCGTTCATGAACATCCGGTCGATCTTGATACCGTCGATCGGATAGTTGTGCAGATAGGCCAGGTTGGAATAGCCGGTGCCGAAATCGTCGATAACGATCCGGTAGCCGGCGGCTTTCAGCTTCGTCAGGGATTCGTAGGCATGCGGAATATCGCCAAGCAGAACGCTTTCGGTGATTTCCAGCGAGATGTCGTTCGCATTGCAGCCGGTTTCCTTCGGCAGGCTCTGCATGCGTGCAACAAAGGTGGGGTCCGAAAGCTGCTTGGGTGAAACATTCATCGACAGCGGTACGGAAACGTTCAGCAGCTTGAGCCCGGACTGCATGTAGGCAACATTCCGGCTGACCCAGGTGCCGATCTCGTTGATGAGGCCCGTTTCCTCGGCAACCGGCACGAAGTCGTCGGGACTGACCAGGCCTTTTTCGGGGTGCTGCCAGCGCAACAGGGCCTCGGCGCCGACAACACGTTGGGTGCGGGTGCAGGCAATCGGCTGGTAATACAGCAGGAATTCATTCTCGCGGATTGCCCGTTCGAGATCCTTCTTCAGGGACATGTGCTTGTCCCGGAGTTTGCGCATGTATTCCTTGTAACGGACGCATTTGTTCTTCCGCTCCGACTTGGCCTGGTAAAGCGCAAGGTCCGCATGACGCATGAGCTGGTCGATGTCCGTACCGTCGGCCGGATAATGGGCATAACCGATGCTCAGCCCGACATGACGAGGCTTGCCCTCAATCAGATGCGGACTGGTAAAGGCCTGCAGCAGCGCCTGTCCGAACCAGTCCGGTCGCGGGCTTTCGGGCGAGGAAAGGTGGCAGATCAGAAATTCGTCGCCGCCAAGACGGGCGACAATGTCGTTGTTTCCGGCCAGATCCTTCAGTTTGGATGCAACAAGCTGCAGAAGATGGTCGCCTGCAGCATGGCCAAGCGTGTCGTTGACCATCTTGAAGTCGTCCAGATCCACGAGATAAAGCGTTGCGATCAGGTTGTTGTCCTTCGCAGTCTGCCTCACATGCGACAGGCGTTCCTTCAGATAGGTCCGGTTCGACAGCCCTGTCAGCGCATCATGGCTCGCAAGATACTGGGCGCGTTCCTTGGTCTGGTGAAGCTCCGTGACATCGATCTCGCTCAGCAGAAAGGCAGGCTTTCCTGTTACGGCGTCATGGCAGCGGCGTATGGTGATTTCGTGCCAGCGCAGGCCGTCGCTCGTCCGGACCTCCGCCACGAACTTGGTCGTGGCTTTTTCCGTGAGGACGCCCATCACGTTCTTGGCGAGCACCTGATCGATGAAATGATCCCACAAGGTGCACGCAAGATCGGTGCAGGCTGCCCTCGCGGCCGTGTTGCGGTAAAGAGGTTGCCCGTCTTCGGAAAACAGCGAGATCATCACCGTGGTGTGCATCAGCGCTTCGGCGCTTCGGAGCGTTTCCGGCTGTTGCTCGTGATGCGGACGGCCTTCGCACAGCAGCGCCATACGACCGTCATTCAGCCGGATGCCGCTCATGACAACCTGCAGGACCTGAGCCTTGCCATTCGGATAGAGTGTCCAGATCTCCGAAAAGCTCACGTCGTGCTTGGTGAAATCCTGCTGGTACTGCCGCAGGCGCTGTTCCACCGAATGGGACATGTCCGAGCCCATGTCGCGTGCCCGCAGCTCTTCCAGCGATTCGGCATCGGTAATCTCAAGCGCCTTGCGATTGGCCCACACAATGCATTTCTCGTCGAAATCGAAAATCCAGATACCGGTGTCGAGACGATCGTAAATCGAAAAGATCAGCTCCTGATCCACCCTGCCGTCATCGAGTGTAAAAGGCAGGGACGCTTTCCTTTTTTCGGTTGCCCGCTGCGTCTGGGAAAGATCGGACATGTGTGACAGGGTCGTTCTCCGGGATGAACGCATTCGAAATCAAAAATCATGACGGACGAAGCCGCCAGTTCGTGTCTGGCAACGCAAATTTGCAACTTTGCAGAAGTGTAAGGAACGTGAATATATCATTCAATTTAAAATCGGGAAAACCGCTGACAAACTTAACGAGATCTGGTGATACTTTCAGTTTCTGAATTTAGAATAGTGCCGATAGATAAAACTTGCATCAAACGCCAACAGATTGTTGTGCGACACCTTGGATGCCGGATTTGAGCTTTCCCCGATTGCAAAAGGCCGTATCGCGCTGGTTTTGCGCCAGCTGACTGCCTGTCGCCGGCGTGTCTGCTCAGCTTTACAACACTTGCCAGCCATGGTTGTTTCAAACTGTCTGAAACGCGGCAATTGCCCTTCAGCAGGATATTTCAAGATGACGGATCTGTTCGACATCACGCCGCCCGTGCGGCCGGGTATAGCGGTCTATCCCGGCGACGCGCCTTATCGCAGCTCCTGGACGGCGACGATCTCAGAGGACTGCCCGGTGAATGTCGGCGAGTTTTCCATGTCGAGCCATTGCGGAGCCCATGCCGATGCACCCCTGCACTACGACCCGGACGGTCTGACGATCGATCAGCTTGATCTGCATGATTTCGTCGGACCGGCCCGGCTGATCGATGCACGCGGTACCGGTCCGCTTTGCCAGCCCGGAGAGCTGGAAGCGTTCCTTGAAGGCTGCCCGCCCCGAGTGCTTGTGCGGCTTGCCGAAGAACGAGACGTTACGGTCTGGCCGGCAGGCTACAGGGCTCTGGCACCGGAAACCATGAGCCTGCTGGCGGACGCCGGTGTTAAGTTGGTCGGCGTGGATGTGCCCTCCGTCGACCCGGATCCTTCCGAAACCCTGCCCAGTCACGGGATCGCCCGTTCCCGTGACATGCTGATTCTGGAAAATCTTGCTCTTTCTGCGGTGGAACCCGGTGATTATGAGTTGATTGCGCTGCCAATGAAGTTAGAAGGGCTGGACGCCGCGCCGGTTCGGGCCATTTTGCGCCCGCTCCGCTAATTCCGGGAAACGGGAAAGCGCGGCCGGAATAAGAAAAAGACTGACCGTTGGGAGCGGCAAGGAGCGTGAATGCTGGAGCTTGATCAGCTCGTTATGGATTTCAGCGGATTCCGGGCGGTGAATGGCTGCTCGTTCCGCGTCGAGGAAGGCAGTATCAC
The DNA here is from genome assembly GCF_017743835.1 of Labrenzia sp. R5_0. Lineage (NCBI taxonomy): Bacteria > Pseudomonadati > Pseudomonadota > Alphaproteobacteria > Hyphomicrobiales > Stappiaceae > Labrenzia > Labrenzia sp. R5_0. The sequence continues at coordinate 773,427 of NZ_JAGHRK010000003.1, forward strand.
CGGATTGATCGGCCCGAACGGGGCTGGCAAGACGACGCTTTTCAACCTGATCGCAGGGGCACTGCAACCGACAAGCGGACGCATCCGGTTTCTGGGCGAGGACGTCACCAGCCTGGCCAGCCATGAGCTGTTTCACAAGGGACTGGTGCGGACATTCCAGATCCCGCATGAATTTCACAAGCTGACGGCGCTGGAAAACCTGATGATGGTGCCGCCGTCTCAGCCGGGCGAAAGCCTGTTTTCCAATTGGCTCGCCTGGGGTCGGGTGAAGGCTGCCGAGGCCGAGGTCGAGAAAAAGGCCTATGAGACCCTGGCGTTCCTGGAGCTGACCCACGTGGCGCACGAGCCGGCCGGCAACCTTTCCGGTGGCCAGAAGAAGCTTCTGGAACTGGGCCGCACCATGATGACCGATGCCAGACTTGTGCTGCTCGACGAACCGGCGGCAGGCGTCAATCGCACCCTGCTGCGCAAGCTCGAGACCAAGATCGAGATCCTGAACAAGGAGCGCGGCTACACGTTCATCCTGATCGAGCATGACATGGAAATGATCGAGAAACTCTGCGATCCCGTTGTGTGCATGGCCGAGGGCAGGGTGTTGATCCAGGGCGATTTCCAGACCGTGCGGTCCAATCCTCAGGTGCTGGAAGCTTATCTGGGCGAAACCACGGGAGATGCCGCATGACAGCGCTTCTTTCCATGGACGGCATCACCGGAGGCTATGGTGACGCCGACATCCTTCAGGACGTCTCCATGCATGTGGATGCGGACGAGATCGTCGTCATCGTCGGCCCGAATGGTGCCGGCAAGTCCACAGCCATGAAATCCGTTTTCGGTCTCCTGACCATCCGCGGCGGTCGCATGCTGTTCGACGGCGACGACATCACCAGTTGGGCTCCCAACCGCATCGTCCAGCGCGGCATCTGCTATGTCCCGCAGGTCGACAACATTTTCCGCGAGATGTCGATCCACGAGAACCTGGAGATGGGCGGCTTCCTGAAGAAGGGTGACCTCAGCGCTGCCTATGACCGGGTCTACACCCTGTTTCCGGACCTGAAGGAACGCCGCAAGACGCTTGCAGGGTCCCTGTCGGGCGGGCAGCGGCAGATGGTGGCGATGGGCCGGGCGCTGATGCTCGATCCGAAGCTTCTGCTTCTCGACGAACCGACCGCCGGGCTTTCGCCCAAATACATGGAACAGATCTTCCAGATCTGCCGGGACGTGCGCGACACCGGTGTCGCCATTCTCCTGGTGGAGCAGCACGCCAAGCAGGCGCTTGCCTTTGCCGACCGGGGCTATGTCCTGGCCGCCGGCAAGAACCGCCACGAAGGCAGCGGTGCCGACCTCTTGGCCGACCGTGAAGTCGCTGAAATGTTCCTGGGGGGCTGAGCGGTATGGATTTTCTTGAGCTCATCAATTTCTACGTCATTCCGGGCATCGTGCTCGGCTCGATCTATGCACTTGGCGCCGTTGGCATCACGCTGATCTTCGCCATCCTGCGCTATGCACATCTGGCGCATGGTGATCTGGCGACGCTTGGTGCCTTCATTGCGCTGGCGGTTGTCACCGGTCTTGGCGTCTCGCCGCTTCTGGCCCTGCCGATCGCCATCATCGCGACCGCCGCCGTTGCCGTCGGCATCGACAAGGTGTTCTATGAACATCTGCGCGAGCGGCCGAAAATCGTCACTGTGATGGCCTCGCTCGGCATAGCGCTGATGATCCGCGCCGTGGTGCAGGTGGTCTGGGGTGTCGATACGGAAACCTATTCCCGCGGCATCGTCCGTCCGGAAAATTATTTCGGCCTGCGCATCCGTGACCGCGAAATCCTGACGGTCATCGCTATGCTCGCGCTTGTCGGCGGACTGCAGCTGTTCCTGACCCGCTCCAAGTGGGGCAAGGCCATGCGCGCAATGTCGGACAACCCCAATCTGGCTTTGCTCTCTGGCATCGACAACAAGAAGGTCGTGATGCTGACCTGGGTGATCGCAGGTGGTCTGTGTGCCGCCTCCGGTGTCTTCCTCGGCCTCAACACGGAACTGAAGTCGCTGATGGGCTGGCAGATGCTGCTGCCGATGTTCGCTGCCGCCATTCTGGGCGGGGTCGGCCGGATCGAGGGGGCCGTGCTTGGCGGGTTGATCGTCGGCATTGCCGAGGAGTTGTCGGTTCTGGTGATCCCGAGCGAATACAAGGCCGCAATGGCCTTCGCCATCCTGTTGTTCATGCTGCTTGTGCGCCCGACCGGGCTGCTCAAGGGCAAAGTGCTATAAGGGGAGGGAGAGAAAATGGAATATCTCGGTCTTCTCAACTACGCCCTCTTCATGGCGATCTTCATCGGCATCTACGCGCTGCTGGCGCTGGGGCTCAACATTCAGTGGGGCTTTGCCGGTCTGTTCAACGCCGGCATCGCCGGGTTCTTCGCAGTTGGCGCCTATACCTCCGCGATTCTGACGACAGAACATGCCGACGGCCGTATCGGCGGCTTTGACATGCCGTTCTTCGTCGGCTGGATCGGAGCGATGCTTGCCGCAGCTCTGGTGGCCTGGCCCATCGGCAAGATCTGTCTGCGGTTCCGCTCCGACTATCTGGCGATTGCCTCCATCGGGATTGCGGAAATCATTCGCCTTGTGGTCAAGTCCGAACCGGTGCTGACCAATGGCGCCCGCGGTATTTCCGGTATTCCGCGCCCGGCGGCGGAGTTTCCGTCACTGGCGCAGGAAAGCGCCTACATGGCGTCTCAGGCTGCCTATCTTGCCATTGTCATCGTCGTTCTGATTGCGGCTTACCTGCTGGTCGAGCGTCAGTTCAACGCGCCCTGGGGCCGCATGATGCGCGCCATCCGCGATAATGAAGGCGCCGCCAAGGCCATGGGCAAGGATGTCGAGTTCCGCCGCCTGCAAGCCTTCATTTTCGGCTCGGCCCTGATGGGGCTGGGCGGCGCGCTGTTCGCGCATTTCAACCGCTCGATCACCCCGGAAGCCATCGACCCGATGGTCGCGACCTTCCTGGTCTGGATCATGCTGATCCTTGGAGGCTCCGGCAACAACCGCGGCGCCATTCTGGGAGCTGCGGTGGTCTGGATCATCTGGTCGATGTCGGAAATCGCAACTGACCGCCTGCCGACGGAATATGCCATCCAGGCCAAATATATTCGCCTGTTCCTGATCGGCCTGATGCTGCAGCTGGTGCTGCGCTTCCGGCCGGAAGGCCTGCTGCCGGAACCGCTGAGAGGCGACCGGCGTGCAACAAGATCCGGTGCGGATCACACTTAGATCCGTTCCTCAGGCTAGCTTCCCGGTATCGGGAGGCGGAGCCTCGAAAATCCAAAGTCCCGGCGAAGACCGGAATAATGAGGAGGTACTTTGATGAAAACCAAGATTCTCGCGCTTGCAGCCGGTCTGATGACCGCAACCGCGCTGGCATCCGTGCCGGCAAAGGCCGATGTCAAGATCGGATTGCTCGGTGGCATCTCCGGCCCGATCGCAGCCATGGCTCCGGCCATGATCGACGCCGCACAGCTGGCCTTTCAGCAGGTCAACGAGCAGGGCGGCATCGGCGATGGCGAAAAGCTGGTCGGTGTTGTCGGCGACAGCGCCTGCAATCCGCAGAACGGCACTGACGCCGCAACCAAGGCCGTGAACATCGAAGGCGTCATCGGCGTCGTCGGTCCGCATTGCTCGGGCGCGGTTCTGGCTGCAGCCGGTTCCGTTACCATTCCGGCTGGTATCACCATGATCACGCCGTCCGGCACCTCGCCGGAAATCTCCACCCTCGACGACAAGGGCACCGTGTTCCGCACCGTGCCGTCCGACGACTATCAGGGCCGTGCGCTGGCCCGTACCCTGAAGGAGCAGGGCTACGAGAAGGTCGCCGTCGCTTACCTCAACAACGACTACGGCACCGGTCTTGCCAATGCGTTCAAGGCGGAATTCGTCGATGAACTCAGCGGTGAAATCACCCAGTTCGCAGCGCATGAGGAAGGCAAGGCCTCCTACCGTTCCAACCTTGCCGAACTCGCCAAGGGCGGCGCGGACACGCTGGTGATCTTCGACTACGGCGACGGCACCGGCCTCACCATCCTGCGTCAGGCTCTCGAAAACGGCTTCTTCGACAAGTTCGTCGGCGGCGACGGCATGAAGTCCGAAGCAGTCATCAACGAGCTGGGTGCCGAAAACCTGGCCACCTTTGTTTCGTCCTCGCCGGTTGGCGAACAGTCCGAATCCCTCGACATCTTCAACGAAGCCTTCAAGGGCATCGGCGGCGATCCGGATGCGATCTTTGCCACCACGTCCTATGACGCGGCGTTCCTGCTGGCACTGGCGGTCGAAAAGGCCGGCGGCAAGAAGGAAGACGTTGCAGCGGCAATGGCCGAAGTCTCCAACGGCGAAGGTGAAGCGATCCGTCCGGGCGAGTGGAAGAAGGCCAAGGAACTGATCGCAGCCGGCACGGCCATCGACTACAAGGGCGCAGCCGGCGACCACAACTTCGATGAAAAGGGCGACGTTCCGGGCACCTACGCCCTTTGGGAAGTCGGTGCGAATGGCTTCGAAGTCCTGACCGAAATGAAATAAGCGACTTCGCAAGAAGCGTTTTTAAGAGACCGGCGACCTGAAAGGGCCGCCGGTTTTTCTGTTTCCATCGCTTCGATTCCCCGTCATTCCGGACAAGTGAGGCAAAGCCGAACGCAGATCCGGAAACCAGACTTATTTCGCGCGCACGCGCGGCGGCTTCCTTTTCTGTCAAATAAGTGTTCGCTCATGTTCACGCTTACGCACTGGGTTCCGGATCGGCGCGCAGCATTGGCTGCGCTTGTCCGGAAAGACGGAGGGGCAGAGAAAACAAGCTCACATCTCCCTTACCCCCTCCCGAAATTCCCGCTATACACCCCGCCATGCGTGATCTGGATGTTCTTGTGCTTGGTGGCGGTGCCGCGGGGCTGATGTGTGCGATTGAGGCGGCAAAGCGCGGGCGCAAGGTGCTCGTGCTCGACCATGCCAAAAACCCGGCGGAGAAAATTCGCATTTCCGGCGGGGGGCGCTGCAACTTCACGAATATTCATTGTTCGCCGGCTAATTTTCTCTCCCAGAACCCGAGGTTCTGTGTGTCGGCGCTGAAGCGCTATACCCAGCAGGACTTCCTGAAACTGGTCGAAAAGCACCGCATTTCCTGGCACGAGAAGACACTCGGCCAGCTCTTTTGCGACAACAGCGCCAAGGACATCATCCGGATGCTGCTGTCCGAGCTGGAAGCGGCCGGAGGCACGTTGCAGCTGGAAACGGACATTGAGGCGATTGAAAAACCCGACGACCGGTTTTCCGTGTCAACGTCCAAGGGGCAGTTGCGGGCGGCATCGCTAGTTGTGGCGACAGGCGGACCGTCGATCCCCAAGATGGGCGCGACCGGCTTCGGCTATGATCTGGCCAAGCGCTTCGGCCACAACGTGATTGCCCCGCGCGCGGCGCTGGTGCCGCTGACCTTTTCCGATACCAACAAGGAACTGTGCGGCCGGCTTGCCGGTGTCTCGGTGGATGCGATCGTTTCGTTCCAGAAGACGTCGTTTCGCGAAGGCCTGCTCTTCACGCATAGGGGTCTGTCCGGTCCGTCGGTGCTGCAGATTTCGTCCTACTGGCAGGAAGGCAAGCCCATCTCGGTGAACCTGTCTCCCGAGGCCGACGTCTTCGAAGCCCTGCGGCAAGCCCGCCAGGACAACCCGAAACAGGACCTGAAGACCGCGCTGGGGGGACTGCTGCCCAACAGGCTGGCTGACGAACTTTCGCAGGCGTTTGCCCTGAAAGGCCGTCTGGCCGACCAGTCGGACAAGGTCCTGCGCCGGGCGGCAGAACAGTTGAACCGCTGGCAGCTGACGCCGGTTGGCACCGAAGGCTACCGCACGGCGGAAGTCACGCTTGGTGGCGTGGACACGAAGGAACTCTCCTCCAAGACCATGGAAAGCACGAAGGTGCCGGGCCTCTATTTCATCGGTGAGGTGGTCGATGTCACCGGCCATCTCGGCGGCTTCAATTTCCAGTGGGCCTGGTCGTCCGGTCATGCCGCCGGGCAGGTGGCCTGAGTTTCGTAATCATCAATTGGTAGAAGACTTTGCGCGGCGCAGCATTTTTTGATGATCGCCCCTCAAAGCTGGTTATAGTGGCTTGAAAGAAGGCTTGGAACCAAGCCGCTCTTTCACCGTTGCCTTGAGTGTCCTCTTCCCGCGGAAAAGGTCTGTGCCGGTGCGAAGTAACGGCAAATGGCTGACGTCCGGGGGGATGAATGAAGCGCGTAACGATCCACGATGTGGCCGAAACAGCGGGTGTCAGCCTGGCAACGGTTGATCGTGTCCTCAACGGGCGGCCGGGTGTCCGGAAGGTCACCATCGAAAAGGTCAAGCAGGCCGTCGAGGCGCTGAACTACAAACCGGATGTCTTTGCCGCCGGCCTTGCCAAGAAACGGGTCTACCGCCTGCACTTCCTCATTCCAAATGGCCCGAACGCCTTCATGGAAGACCTGACCCGCGAAGCTCTGTCCCACGCCGAAACCATGAGCGGTGACCGCATGCATGTGCATGTCGAGCCCATCGACGCCTTCGACGGGCACAGGGTGGCCGGTACGCTTGCGATCCTCGACCGCTCGCAGTGCGACGGTGTCGCGGTGGTCGCGCCCGCGTTCCCGGAGGTTCAGGCAGCCATCGACCGGCTGCAGGACAGGGGGGTGCCCGTCGTGACGCTGGTCTCCGATCATCCTTCCTCCAGCCGCCAGCATTTTGTCGGCATCGACAACGTCGCCGCCGGGCGCACCGCCGGACGGTTGCTCGGTCGCTTCCTGCCCAGATCCCCGGCCAAAGTCGCCATCATTGCCGGATCGCTCGGCCTTCGCGATCATGCGGAGCGCTATCAGGGCTGCCGGGCGGTCATCGAGCAGAACTATCCCCATCTGGACTTACTGAAGGTGCGTGAGGGGAGGGACGACAACGCCCGCAATGCGGACCTGATGCGAAAGCTTCTTGCGGAACATCCCGATCTTGCCGGGCTCTACAATATCGGCGCGGGCAACCGCGGCACGATTGCGGCCCTGAAGGAAAGCGGCCGCAGCCAGGGCATCGTCTTTGTCGGACACGAACTGACGCCCTACACGCGCGAAGCGCTTCAGGACGACGTGCTGGATGCGGTGATCGCGCAGGACCCGGGTCACGAGATCCGCAGCGCCATCCGCGTCCTGAAAGCGCTTTGTGATGGTGTGCCGATCATCGAAGGGCAGGAACGTATCGGCATCGATGTGTTCCTGAAGGACAATCTGCCCGGGGATCTGGAGCCATCAGACACCGCCGGACGACCTGTCTGATCCCGGCAACGGGGCGTCTTTCCGGCATTCCTGCCAAAAAGTCGCCTCTCACACTCAAATTTTGAATTGACCTTTCAGATCGCGCACCTCATATCTATGGCATGCGTTTGACACAACAGACAAACTATGCCGTGCGCGCGCTGATGTACTGCGCCGTCAACCCGGACAAACCAAGCAAGGTCGCTGATATCGCGGCCAGCTTCGACATGTCCGAAACCCACCTGTTCAAGATCATGAAGGTTCTGGTCGATGCAAATCTGATCAAGACCATTCGTGGCCGGAACGGCGGGGTCATGCTGGCGCGTCCGGCAGAGAATATTTCGGTTGGCGAAGTTGTCCGCGCCGCCGAGGAAAGCTTCCTTCTTGCCGAATGTTTCGACAGTGGCCGCAAGGATTGCCCGCTCATCATGTCCTGCGGCTTCAATGGCCTGCTGCATGAAGCGCTGGAAGCATTCATGGAAGTTCTGGACGGCAAGTCGATTGCCGACCTTTCGGAAGACCGCTTCGGCATGCGCGATCTCCTGAAGATCGAAATGACCAAGGCTCCGATCGCGGCCAACGCGTAAGGTTTTATCGACATAAAAAGTTTCGAAGGCGCCACCATTCGGTCGGCGCCTTTTTCGTTTCGTATGTCTCGAACATGTGACGATTGGTCGGGAAAAGGAAAGGCATGCCACGCGACTTGCGCGGGCGCTCTCAAAGAAAAGGCCGGGCTGGCTTGCCGCTGAGGGAGAGGAGAGGGCGGTTGGCTGGCCTGGCATTTGTCACTCCGGTTGCCCGGAGGTCCTGTCTAATCCGAAACCAGAGGACGCGATTTCCGGTTCCGTTTCGATCAGGCATTGCCTTGATAGGAAAACTTGAGTATGAGTGTCAAGTATAAAGTTGAGTTTGAAACTCACCTTTTGATTCCGATGTCCCACCGCTCCGCTAAGAAACTGATTTTTTGAACAGTTTCAGGAGCAACACAAAGGCCAAGGACCGATTGCGCGCAATGACACCGACCGCCAACAGCCAGAAGCACCGCCTCTCCCTGGGTTCCAGCAGCCGCGCTACGCGCGCCTTTGCGGCAACACCGCCGCGTGAGCATAAATCGGAGCTCGACACGCGCGACCTGTTCAGCGGCCAGCGCCAGATCCAGATCCGCCACAACGACGAAACCTACCGTCTGTCGATCACCAAACAGGGCAAGCTGATCCTAACGAAATGATATTGCCGGGCTGACATCCCTTCCCTTTTGCGGGGAAGGGGTGCGGCAAAGGGAACGCCCTCTCTATAGACTGCGATATGCCCGGGCGCTCTCACCACAGCCTTTCGTTCTCCACCTTCAAGCCGTATCGATCAGAGCTTCTTCGGGTGCCGAATGGCGTTCGACGCGGATGGGTTGGCGCACGCCTGCGGCCTGGTGGAAATGTTCCAGCCGGCGGATGGTGGTGGGTGTCAGCATATGGCCGCGGGACAGAACCAGTTCGTGACCGGTTTCGGTCAAGGCGTCGTCGATCAGCACATCACCCGGCCGCAGAGAGCGTATGTAGCATTCGGCAACAAGTCTTTTGCGCTCCTCCGGCACGTCGTCCATCAGCGTTTCCTTGGCCAACTCCAGCAGCATCGGATCATATTTGCGCTTGTTGATGGTAAGCGCCTCGAAGGCCGCTGCATCCGGTCCGCTTTCCGGGCTTGCGTACCACAGATCCGTCAAGAGCTTGAGGATGCGGGCAATCATCGGGATTTCCTTGCCCGTCGGCCCGTCCTTTGGGAAACCCGAGCCGTCGAAACCTCGGCCGGATAGAAACAGGTATTCGGAAACTTTCTCCAGTTGCGGTATGTTCTTCAAAAGATCCCGGGTCTGGTCCGGTGCCCGATCCAGGATATTACGCTCCTGCTCGGTCAGGCCGCGTGCGGCCCGGTAGCGGGCAAGGATCTGTTTCGGCAGCAACGCCTCGCCAAGCGGTGACAACATCACCGACATTTCCAGTTCCCAGGTTTTCTTCATCCCCAGGCGTTTGGCCAGCCGCAGGGCCTGTTTGCGAACCGTGCTCGTGCGCCGGAACGCTTCCGGATGGAAGAGCGCCAGCATGTCGATCAGCAGCTTGACGGATCCGGCAAGCGTCCGCTCCAGCAGCGCGCGGTCCTTGGCGAGCTGAAAATGATGGGAAAGAGCTGTTTCCATGGCGCTGGCCAGATCTGTCGATTGACAGGGCTTCTCCAGATACATGAAGGCATGGGCCTCATTGAGCGTCTTTTTGATCGCATCTGCCGAGTTTTCCCGGGTCAGCATGACCCGCGCGGCTTGAGGCGCAATGGTCTCCGCTGCTCGCAGAAAGGCCGTTCCGCCACGGCCCGGCAGATTGAAACAGGAAAAAATGACGGCTGTGCCATGGTTCTGCTTCAGAAACTGCAATGCAGCTTCCGTTTCGGAAAAGCAGGCAACCCTCATGTGACTGCCGAACAGGCGTTCAAAGCCTGCCTGAACGTCCTTGTCCGGATCGGCAACGACTACCAGGTCCGTGCCTTTTTCCATTCACGGCTCCTTTCACAGGAAGCAGACCCGCCGGGAAAACTTCCGCAGGTACACCCCCTGGATGATATTCTCATGAGACTGATAACAAATACTTGCAATAATTCTCGACATACCAACACTGGCTCTGATGAAAATCGATGGTGGTCTTTGCAGCCCGCCTTGAACTATAAGGCCGCATGTTCGACGTCCTGATTGCCGGTGCCGGTCCGGCCGGTCTCTTTGCTGCGGAGCGCCTGTCCGAAAACGGGTATAGCGTTGTGGTTATCGACCGCATGCCCTCGCCAGCGCGCAAGTTCCTGATGGCTGGCCGCGGCGGCCTGAACCTGACCCACAGCGAAGACCTGACCGCGTTCCTCGCGCGCTACCGGCAGGCCGAACCCTTTTTGGCGCCCTTGATCCAGGAATTTCCGCCCGAAACGCTGCGGCGCTGGTGCGAAGACCTTGGCGAAGAAACCTTTGTCGGCAGTAGCGGACGTGTCTTCCCGAAATCCATGAAGGCCTCCCCCTTGCTGCGCGCCTGGCTGCGCCGGCTGGATGCCAATGGCGTCCGCCTCCTGACCCGGCACGCACTTTGTGCCATTGAAGGAGACGGACCGCTTCAACTCAGGACACGGGATGAAACTGCCGCCGAAGACACTGCAGGTGAAGGCGCCCTGCAATCCCTCACTGCACGTGCCTGCCTTCTGACCATGGGTGGTGCAAGCTGGCCGAAGCTCGGTTCCAACGCCGCGTGGGTGCCGATGCTGGAAGAACGCGGTGTTCGCATCAACCGGTTCCAGCCGGCAAATTGCGGCTTTCAGACCGGCTGGAGCGATTTCCTGAAAGAGCGGTTTGCCGGTACGCCGCTCAAACGTATAGCCCTGTCCCATGGCGGGAAAAGGGTGCAGGGGGAGGCGGTCTTGACGGCTCAGGGCCTTGAAGGTGGTGCCGTCTACGCCTTGTCCGCCGAACTGCGCGAAACAATCAACGAAACCGGTTCGGCGACACTGCACATCGATCTGCGGCCGCAGGCCGGAGTTGACGAGCTGGCAGCGAAACTCTCAAGACCCCGAGGCAAGCAGTCTGCAGCCACGTTTCTCAAGAAGGTCCTTCGGCTGAGCCCCGTTGAAATGGCGCTGCTGCGCGAAGCCGGCGATGTCCCTTCCGATCCGGAAAGCCTCGCGCGCTGCATCAAGGCCGTTCCCGTTGTTCTGGACGCGCCCTATTCCATCGACCGGGCGATCTCTTCCGCCGGAGGCATCGCGCTGGACGAACTGGACGAAGGCATGATGCTCAAGAAGATGCCGGGCATCTTTGCCGCGGGTGAAATGCTGGACTGGGAAGCGCCGACAGGCGGCTATTTGCTGCAGGCGTGTTTTGCGACAGGTGCCCGGGCAGCAACCGGCATCGCGGCCTTTCTCCAAAGCTCGAAAGGAGAGCAAACAACATGACCGTGCTCTACATCGACGCCGATGCCTGTCCGGTCAAGGACGAAGCCGTTCGCGTGGGCGAGCGCCACAATGTTGAGATCAAGTTCGTTTCCAACAGCTGGATGCGGCTTCCCGAAGGCGATCTGATCGAGCGGGTTGTCGTTCCTGAAGGGCCGGACGAAGCCGACAACTGGATCGCGGAACGTGCGGTGGCGGGTGATGTGGTCGTGACGGCCGATGTGCCGCTTGCGGCACGCTGTGTGAAGGCGGGCGCTCTTGTCATCGGTCCGACAGGCAAGCCGTTTCGCGAGGATGCCATCGGCATGCGCCTTGCCATGCGGGATCTTAACACGCATCTTCGTGAAATCGGGGAGATCCGCGAAAGCGGGCCTGGCTTCACGAAGGCCGACAGATCGCGCTTTCTGAACCAGCTTGAGACCACCATGCGCGCGGCAAAGCGAATGTTGACCTGATGCCGGCCGTGCCGGTTTTTGCTTGCCGGAGGCCCTATTGAGGTAAACTAAGTATTTGCAGAGACGGAGGCGTCCCGTTAGGTTGCTGTGTCGGATTGTCCTTGTGCTGTTTGAACTTCATGATCGCACCCAGGGAAAAACCGAGACCTCCCAGTGTCATCACATTAGCGATCGGGGGATCATCCTCCCGGTGGCGACGGATAAGGGACTTGGACTTGCCGCCGAAATAGATGCTGACGCCTGCAAGTGCGTAGGCTTCGCCGCCTTCGCGCAGGGCCGCGCGTGCAAACAGGCTGGGTTGAAGCTGCGTATCACGTAGAGGTGCCCATTCGACGCCGAGCCCCCCGGATGCATCACCACCCGACACCCTGCCAGACACAGACAGAGCCAGGTTCTCGTCAGGATACCAGGTGAGTTTCGAGCCGGCCACGAACGTGGCATCGAGATCATATCTGAATTGACTGCGTCCGTTGGTTTCGATCGCGCGGCTGCCATCGGTCACCCCGACGACGCCCCCGAGTGTGATTGGACCCCAGTATCGCTCGGCCTCGATGCCAGCGGAAAACACGTCGACACCCTGGTAAGCGTCGAGATGGGAATACGAACCTTCAAGGCCGATCATGCCGGTTGACGGATCTCGCCAGAACAGATGTGCCCCGGCGCCGTAATAGGCGGATTGTCCTGCAAAGGGTTCATCGTAGCCACCGACACCGGCATCAAGCTGCAGGCCGAATCTGTGTCCAAGCGGCATCGTGATTGCGCCTTCCACACCTCCAACCGCGCTTCCGTCGGAACTGCCGCCATTGACGGACATCTTGCCGCTGATCCCGTCTACGGCAGGTAGCGTTTGTTGTGAGTTTGCGGGCGTAATCGTCATGCACAGCGCAGTGAGCGGCAGCAGCACACCAAGGTATTTTGCAATCATGTGGTTCCCCCAGCCCGATCGGAAGAGATGTAGCGGAAGCGCCGAGGACATCTGGATGATCGGAAGGTATTTCTCCGTTCTAGGAAGATGGAGAAGACTTACAAAGCACAAGTAATTGCAATTTAAGGTGATGTAAAACGCTCAATTATGACCAATTCTTTCAGAGGGTCGGCGTTCCAGCAAATAAGGATTCTAGTTATTGATCGTATTCAAACAAAAAACTCCCTGCAAGGAGGGGAGGAAACCCTTGCAGGGAGTGGCCGGTGGCCTTTTCAGGCCGGTTATGGCCCGGCGAAGTTGGAAACTGCCTTACTGGCAGAAGCGGTACTGTCCGGAATAGGACAGGAAGTAGCCGGTGTTCGGATTGAACGAACGATACTTGCGGCTGCAGTAGTTGTACCAGGCCGGGCTCCACGGAGCCGGACGGTAGATGACCGGGGCCGGAGCCGGTGCCGGATAGTAGGCTGGCGGAGCCGGATAGTAGGCCGGGGGCGGAGCGACATAACGCGGCTGGGAAAGTGCTGACCCGAGGATCGCGCCGGCGGCAAGGCCGCTGGCGACGCCGACACCGACCTGCCAGCCCTTGGCGGCATGTGCGGGTGTGGCCTGAGAGGTCAGTGTGACGCCGGCAACAAGAGCCAGCGCAGAGGCGGTAACTGCAAACTTCTTGAACATGACGGTGTCCCTTCCAGTGTCGTGAGGCCCTGCTGTCCGCCTCAACTCATGAGACGAAACTAACCCGCCCCCCGGTCGGGCTCTGTGACTGGTGTCACAAGCTGTCACTTTGCCACCGGAACAGGATTTATCGGCTTTGTGGCCTCGGTTTGACCACTGCAAAAATCTTTCGCTTGCCGTAAGCGCCGCCTGGACCTACATTATTCTTCATCGGTACGCGTTGTGCCGTACGGGACTGACGAAAGACCCGGTGAGACTGACTTCGGCAGGGCTCCATCAAGCGCTGCTCTGAATTTCCAAGCTTTCCGTTTCTTGTTGACTTCTCGTTTATCCGCGCCTGCCGGAAACGGGATGGCGCATCCAACCAGCGGAAAGGTTTCTCCATGCGCGAGAACGGCACCATTAAATTCTTCAACCATGACCGTGGCTTTGGCTTCATCACTCCGGAAAACGGTTCCAAGGACGTTTTCGTCCACATCACCGCATTCGAGCAGGCCGGTATCGGAACGCCCGTCGAAGGCGCGAAGATCTCCTTCGTTGCTGAAGACGACCGTCGCGGCCGCGGCAAGCAGGCTGCTCAGCTCGAGCTGCTCTAAGGTTTCAGGCTGCAGCCTCCGTCCGGGGACGGCTGGCGCGGATTGAACAACGAAAAACGGGACCGAAAGGTCCCGTTTTTTGTTTGTTTTTGAGGATGAAACCAGCCTCGTATCTTCACCCACTCAGCGCGGCCGATTTGTTCATCCTCATCCTGAGGAAGCGCAAGAGCGCTGTCTCGAGGGATGGGCGGCAACCTCCTGAACAAGTGGCCCATCCTTCGAGACGGACCTGGCGGTCCTCCTCAGGATGAGGCTCAATGTGCAGAAAAACTCCAAATCACCGCACGCCTTACGCCATGCAGTCCAGCAGTTCCTTCTCGCCAATGACACCGACGATTGAGCCGCTTGCTTTCACGACGACCGGATCCTTGCTGGACTTTTTCAGCTGTGCGACTTCACGCACCGAAGCGTCGGCATCGCAGGTCAGGGCGCTGGCGAGCGAGCCCGGCAAGCTGCCCGGAGGCACCATGATGTCGCGCGCGCGCAGCACGTTCAGCGGGTTCATGTGGCTGACGAATTCAGCCACATAGTCGGTTGCCGGCGACTTGACGATTTCCTGCGACGTGCCCAGCTGGATCACCCGTCCACCTTCCATGATTGCGATGCGCGAGCCGATCTTGGCGGCTTCATCGAGATCGTGGCTGACGAAGATGATGGTCCGGTTGAGTTCCTTCTGCAGGTCGAGCAACTCGTCCTGCAGCTTGTCGCGGATGAGCGGGTCGAGAGCCGAGAACGGTTCGTCCATCAGCAGAAGCGGCGCGTCGGTCGCAAAGGCGCGAGCGAGGCCAACGCGCTGCTGCATGCCGCCCGATAGCTCGTGTACGTGCTTTTCGCCCCAGCCGTTCAGGCCAACCAGCTTGAGCTGCGCCTCTACCTTTGCGGCTCGCTCCTTTGCGGGCATGCCGGCAAGCTCCAGGCCAAAGCCGACGTTTTCCGCCACCGTGCGCCAGGGCAGAAGACCGAACTGCTGGAAAACCATGCCGATCCGGTGCCGGCGCAAATCCCTCAGATCGTTCTCAGAGCAGGTTTCCGGATTGACGTAACGCTTGCCGTCATGGACCTGCACCTCACCCCGGATGACCGGGTTAAGACCGTTGACGGCCCTGAGCAGCGTCGACTTGCCGGAGCCCGAAAGCCCCATCAGCACGATGACTTCGCCTTCGTAGATGTCGAAGGTCGCACCGGCGACACCGAGGATCTGGCCGGTTTCTGCCTGGATTTCCTGCCGGGTCTTGCCGGCATCGATCATGGGCAGAGCCGTGTGAGGCTTTTCGCCGAAAACGATGTCGACGTCCTTGAAGGAAACGACGGCCGATTTGTTGGTCTCGCTCATCGTTTGCCTCCCTCTTCGGCGCGGAAGAAGCGGTCAAGCACGATGGCGATCAGGACGATACAGACTCCAACTTCGAAACCTTGGGCGATATTCACCGTGTTCAGGGCGCGCAACGTCGGCACGCCGAGGCCGTCCGCACCGACAAGAGCGGCAATCACGACCATCGACAGCGACAGCATGATCGTCTGCGTCAGGCCAGCCATGATCTGCGGCAGGGCGTAGGGCAGCTCGATCTTCCAGAGCAGCTGCGATTTGGTTGCTCCAAAGGCTTTTCCGGCTTCGATCAGTGCGGTCGGCGTCGAGGAAACGCCAAGCTGCGTCAAACGGATCGGTGCGGGAATGGCAAAGATGACGGTCGCGATGAGACCGGGCACCATGCCGAGACCGAATAGGATCAGTGCCGGGATCAGGTAAACGAAGGTCGGGATGGTTTGCATCAGATCCAGCACGGGACGAAGTGCGGCGTAAAAGCGGGGGCGATGCGCGGCCAGCACACCGACAGGCACGCCGACCACCATACAGACCACGGACGCGGCAACCACCAGCGCCAGGGTTTCCGTCGTTTCTTCCCAGTAGCCCTGGTTGATAATCAGCAGCAGGGAAATTGCCACGAAAGCCGCAAAGGATATGGTCCTGTGGACCAGGTAGCCGATGGCGACGGCGACAACAACGATGACCAATGGATGCGGCGTCTGCAGCAACCAGAGGATTCCGTCTATCAGCGTTTCGAGAATTGCCGAGATTCCGTCAAACACCCAATAGGCGTTGTCGGTGAGCCAATCGACCAAGGTGCGCGCCCACGGCCCGATCGGCAGCTTGTGTTCTGTGAGCCAGTCCACGCCACTGCTCCGGTATTATTGTTCTTGGAAAACCAGTGGCGCCGGGCAGGAGACCCGCACCGGCGCCAGATTTTGGTCAGCGATCAGAGACCGAGAGCCCCTTTGACGGCCGCGAAACTGTCGCCGCCATCAAAAGTCTTCACGCCGACGAGCCAGTTTTCGAAGGTTGCCGGATGCTCCTTCAACCAGGCGGCTGCCGCCTTGTTGGGATCCTCACCCTCGATCAGGATGGCACCCATGATCTCGTTTTCCATGGGCAGCGAGAATTCCAGGTTTTCAAGCAGCTTGCCGACGTTCGGGCATTCCTTGACATAGCCGGCACGCACGTTGGTGTAGACGGTGGCTCCGCCATAGTTCGGGCCGAAAATGTCGTCGCCGCCTTCAAGATACTTCATCTTGAAATTGGCGTTCATCGGGTGCGGTTCCCAGCCGAGGAAGACGATGTCCGCCTCGCGGCGGTTTGCACGGGCGACCTGCGCCAGCATGCCCTGCTCGGAGGATTCCACCACTTCGAAGCCTTCCAGTTCGAAGAGGTTTTCATCGATCATGCCGATGATCAGGCGGTTGCCGTCATTGCCCGGCTCGATGCCGTAGATCTTGCCGTCGAGATCGTCCTTGAACTTGGCGATGTCCTGGAAGCTCTTCAGGCCTTTTTCGTAGGTGTATTCCGGAACGGCAAGCGTGTACTTCGCGCCTTCCAGATTGGCCCGGACCGTTTCCACGGAGCCGTCTTCGCGATAGGCCTTGATGTCACCTTCCATGGTCGGCATCCAGTTGCCGAGGAAGATGTCGATGTCCTTGTTCTTCAGCGACGCATAGGTCACCGGAACGGACAGGATTTTAACTTCCGGCTTGTAGCCGAGCGCTTCCAGGACGACCGAGGTTGCGGCGGTGGTTGCCGTGATGTCAGTCCAGCCGACGTCGGAGAAGCGAACCGTCTGGCAGCTTTCCGGATCGTTTGCCAGGGCGGTTCCCGTGAGCATCAGCCCGAGCGCCAGGCCTCCAGCGAGTTTCGCTGCTACTTTCATATGTATACCTCCTATGGAAAGTCTGTTTTCTTGTTTTTCTGCAGGGCATGGGGTGTCAGTGTGGTTCTAACGCCCTCAGTTTCCTCTGCCCACAGCCTGCCTAACCTAGATCCAAACATCCACGGGAAAAAAATGCAAGTTTTCATTGATTGACTGATCAATTAAAAATAAAACTTGGATGTGAGACGAACGCGGCAAGGCGCATTCAGAGGCTCTTGGGAAGGCTTTTCCTTCTCCTTGACGCTGCTGCACCATGATCGTGACGATCGGTAACCGGACTTGTTCTTGTCCGGATGTGCCGCCGTCTGGTCATCGCCAGAAACGCTGAGCCGAATTCTTCTCTCGCCCTGTGTCGGAGGTTGAAATGCCCAAGGTCGGAATGGAAGCGGAACGGCGGCGCAGTCTGATTGACGCGACGGTCGATGCCATACACGAACGCGGCTACAGCGACGTGACCATGGCGCAGATCGCAAAGCGCGCAGGCGTTTCCGGCGGTCTCGTGCATCACTATTTCGGCTCAAAGGACCAGTTGCTTGCCGCCACCATGCGCCATCTCCTGACCGAACTCGGCCGGGCGATCCGCGAGAGCCTGGAAAAGGCGGAGACCCCGCGCGAGCGTATTTCGGCAATCATTGCCGGCAACTTTGCAGTCGACCAGTTTCAGCCCGCCGTGATCGCGGCCTGGCTCGCCTTCTACGTTCAGTCGCGTACCACCGACAGCAACAATCGTCTTCTGAATATCTATTCGGCAAGGCTTGCCTCGAACCTGACCCACAATCTGAGGGCCTTCATGCCTCAGGACGAAGCACGCCGGATTGCCGAAGGCACGGCGTCGATGATTGACGGCGTCTGGATCCGGCAAGCCCTGCGCGACGGCAAGACCGACCGGCCGGCCGCGATCGAGCTGGTCGAGGACTATGTGGAAACCCAGATTGCCGTCCACCTGGCGCGCAACACCAAGAATTGAGCAGCTAGGATCAACATGAGCGACCAGTTCGACTTCATCATCGTCGGAGCCGGATCCGCCGGCTGTGCGATGGCCTACCGCCTGTCGGAAGACCCGAGCAACAGGGTGCTTGTGCTGGAATTCGGCGGCACCGATGTCGGTCCGCTGATCCAGATGCCGGCTGCCCTGTCCTACCCGATGAACATGCCGCTGTATGACTGGGGGTACACCAGCGAACCGGAACCGCATCTGGAGGGCCGGCGCCTGGCCACACCGCGTGGCAAGGTGATCGGTGGATCGTCCTCCATCAACGGCATGGTTTATGTGCGTGGCCATGCCTGTGATTTCGACACCTGGGAAGAGATGGGTGCGAGTGGCTGGGGATATCGCCATGTGCTGCCGTACTACAAGCGCCAGGAGCACAGCCATGGCGGCCAGGACGGCTGGCGCGGCACCAACGGTCCGCTGCATGTCCAGCGCGGTACCAAGTGGAACCCGCTGTTCGACGCCTTCAAGACAGCCGGCGAGCAGGCGGGCTATGGCGTGACCGCCGACTACAATGGCGAGCGTCAGGAAGGCTTCGGCGACATGGAAATGACGGTCCATCGGGGCCGTCGCTGGTCTGCCGCAAACGCCTATCTGAAGCCGGCACTGAAGCGCGGTAACCTGACCCTGATCAAGGGGGCTCTCGTGCGCCGGATCCTGATCGAGGACAAGCGCGCGGTCGGTGTGGAATTCGAAACCGGCGGTGAGGTCCGCGAGGCAAAAGCTGCCCGCGAAGTGATCCTGTCGGCGTCTTCCATCAATTCGCCGAAGATCCTGATGCAGTCCGGCATCGGCCCGGCGGCGCATCTTGCCGAAATGGGGATCGACGTCGTGGCCGACCGGCCGGGTGTCGGTGCCAACCTGCAGGACCATCTGGAGCTATATCTTCAGCAGGCCTGCACCCAGCCGATCACGCTCTACAAGCACTGGAACCTGTTCTCCAAGGCGGTGATCGGGGCTCAGTGGCTGTTCCTGAAGCAGGGACTCGGTGCATCGAACCAGTTCGAAAGCTGCGCTTTCATTCGCTCCAGGGCGGGCGTGAAATATCCTGATATCCAGTATCACTTCCTGCCTTTCGCCGTGCGTTACGACGGACAGGCAGCAGCCGAAGGTCATGGCTTCCAGGCCCATGTCGGACCAATGCGCTCCAAATCGCGCGGCCGTATCAAGCTGACCTCCAGCGATCCGAAGGCCAAGCCGTCGATCCTGTTCAACTACATGTCCCACGAAGACGACTGGGAAGACTTCCGCACCTGTATCCGCCTGACCCGCGAGATCTTCGGCCAGGAGGCGTTTGCCCCCTATCGCGGCAAGGAGATCCAGCCGGGAGACAGTGTGCAGAGCGACGAGGACCTGAACGGCTTCATCCGCGAACACGTGGAAAGCGCCTATCACCCATGCGGCACTTGCCGGATGGGGGCGAAGGATGATGCCATGGCCGTGGTCGACCCTGAATGCCGGGTAATCGGCGTTGACGGGCTTCGTGTTGCCGACAGTTCCATCTTTCCGCAAATCACCAATGGCAATCTGAATGCCCCCTCGATTATGGTCGGGGAGAAGGCATCGGACCATATTCTCGGCAAGACCCCGCTGCCCGCGGCCAACCAGGAACCGTGGATCCACCCGGACTGGCAATCCAGCCAGCGATGATCCCCGGCAGTCCAACGGCAGACACACAGACCAAGGAGCCAACCCATGCGCGCCCAACCGCAAGCGTCCCATTATGTCGGCGGCTCATATGTCGAGAGCCAGAGCGGCACTCCCTTTGACTCGCTGTATCCCGCAACCGGAGAAGTCATCGCGCAGATCCGCGCGGCCGACGATGCCGTGATCGAGGCGGCAATCCGCTCTGCCCAGGAAGGCCAGAAGGTCTGGGCGGCAACACCAGCAGCCGAACGCGGCCGCGTGCTGCGCCGGGCGGCCGAGATCCTGCGTGAAAAGAACCGGGAACTCTCCATTCTGGAAACGCTCGACACCGGCAAGCCCTTGCAGGAAACCTTGATTGCCGATGCTGCGTCCGGCGCCGACTGCCTGGAATACTTCGGTGGTCTGGCCGCAACGCTTACCGGCGAACATATCGATCTGGGCGGCTCCTTCGCCTACACCAAGCGCGAACCGCTCGGCATCTGTTTCGGCATCGGCGCCTGGAACTATCCGATCCAGATCGCCTGCTGGAAGTCTGCTCCCGCACTCGTTTGCGGCAATGCCATGATCTTCAAACCCTCGGAAGTCACCCCGCTGAGCGCCTTGAAACTGGCGGAGGCCTTTACCGAGGCCGGTCTGCCCGCTGGTGTCTTCAACGTGCTTCAGGGCTTTGGTGATGTCGGTGCAAAGCTGGTCGCTCATCCGGCCATTGCCAAGGTTTCGCTGACCGGCTCTGTCCCGACCGGCGCCAAAGTGGCAGCCCTTGCGGGTGAGCATCTGAAGAAGACAACGCTGGAACTTGGCGGCAAGTCCCCGCTGATCGTGTTCGAGGACGCTGACATTGAAAACGCGGTGTCCGCCGCGATCAATGCCAACTTCTATTCCACCGGGCAGATTTGCTCCAACGGGACGCGTGTGTTCGTTCATGAAGCGATCAAGGAAGCCTTTGTGGCACGGCTGGCTGAACGCACCGCCAAGGCGGTTCTGGGCGATCCGCTGGACGAGGCAACCAATATTGGTCCGCTTGTGTCCAAACAGCAGCTCGACAAGGTGCTCCACTACATGCAGATCGGTCAGGATGAGGGCGCCCGGCTGGTGTGCGGCGGTGGTTCAGCCTCTGTCGCCAGCTTCCCGGACGGCTATTTCGTGCAGCCGACCGTCTTTGCCGACGTGAAGGACGACATGCGCATTGCCCGCGAGGAAATCTTCGGCCCGGTGCTGAGCGTGCTCGACTTCACCGATGAGGACGACGTCATCGCCCGAGCCAACGACACCGACTTCGGCCTTGCCGCGGGCGTTTTCACCAGGGACATTCAACGGGCGCACCGGGTGATCGACCAGTTGCAGGCAGGCACCTGCTGGATCAACACCTACAATCTGACTCCGATCGAAATGCCTTTCGGCGGCTACAAGAAGTCGGGCATCGGCCGCGAGAACGGCCATGCCGCGATCGAGTATTATAGCCAGACCAAAAGCGTTTATGTGGAAATGGGCGGTGTAGAGGCGGCGTTTTAAGGCGCTGCTTCTCGTTCCACCTAGAACAGGTTGACCAACCTTCGAGGCGGCGTTTCCTGCTTCTTCAGGACAGGGTTGGCGTGTGTGGTGCGTGCAAGCTGCCTGTCACTCCATGCGTCTTTATCCTGAGAAGCCGCGCAAGCGGCGTCTCGAGGGTTGGGCCGGTTGTCCTCGATGCCCAGTTGCCCTTGGGTCGATGTTTCCCTTGGGCCAATTGAGGGCATTTCCTACCATTCGGTTTTTTGCCGATTGAAGTTTGATCTCCGGCGCCCGAGATATTAGCCAGAGCGTTTCACGGAGCCCCGATGAACAAAGCCTTTCTTGACCCAGCCCCGCGCACATACGCGCCTCATGTCTATCTGCTTGCCCGTTCCAGCAGAGGCCCTTCCTGTGCGCCGGAGACACTCAGCATCGACCAGCTGAATTCGTGGCTCTTGCATGAAGCGACGCGGATCGATGATGTCATGCTGATGTTCGAGGAGTTCATGTGGCGCTGCAAGGCTGCAGGCCTCGCAATCGACCGGGCAACGCTGCATATCGGTACCCTGCATCCGCGCGTCATCGGTTTTTCCTGGGTCTGGAACAGTCAGGATTATTTCTGCGACGAGGTTGCCGCAGATGCCAACGCGACCAAATCGGAAGCCTTTACCCGCAATCCGCTTTTCCACGTCATCAACGAAGGCCAGACCATCAAGGTCGATCTGGAAAGCGAGGAAGGCGCCAATTCCGCTCCGCTGATGCGCGAACTTGCCGATCAGGGATACACGACCTATGTCGCCCTGCCGCTCAGTTCCTCACACGAAAAGCGGAATGCCATGACCTTGGCAACCCGCAAACCCGGTGGGTTTCCTCCGGCGGAAAAAGACCTGATCCGCAATCTGATCGACCTTTTGGCGCTGCACATCGAGCGCCACATCGTTCAGCGGATTGCCCGCAACGTTGCCGACACCTATCTCGGGCCGATCGCCGGACAGCGCGTGCTGGACGGCGAGATCAAGCGCGGTGATGGCGAGGCCATCAAGGCAGTGGTCTTCATGGCCGACATGCGCGGCTTCACTCAACTCGCCGACAGGCTGAGCGGACCGGAAGTGACGGCTATCCTCAACGCCTATTTCGACAGGATCTCGGATGCCGTGCTCAACCACGGCGGCGATATCCTGAAGTTCATGGGCGACGGCATTCTGGCCGTGTTCGATCAGAAGACATTTGGTGAAACAGCGGCGGCGAATGCCGCCGTGAAGGCCGCCAAGGCTGCACTGGAGGCCATTGACGAGCTGAACCGCAATCCACCCGAGGATCTTCCCGACCCGATCCACTGGCACCCCCTGAAGATCGGTATCGGCCTTCACCGGGGTGAAGTCTTCTTCGGCAATGTCGGTGGTGAGGAACGGCTCGACTTCACGGTGATCGGCCGCGCCGTCAACGAGACCAGCCGGGTGGAATCCCTGTGCAAACCCCTCGGCCGCGCCTTGCTCCTGACAGAGCCGGTACGCGCTGCTCTTTCCGGAGACCTCCAGACCGGCCTCAATGCCATGGGCGAACATGCCCTGCGCGGCGTCGGCAAACCGGTTGCCATTTTTGCGGCCTAGTATGGAACGGCTCAGCAAGACCGATGCAAGTCCGGTGAGGGGGCTGCGACAACGGTAATGCGAAGCTCGTGCCTCAGTCCGTTTTGGTCCTGTCCAGCAACTCGGCCTCATAGGCCTTGGCGACGCGCAGGAAGCGGGCGTGGGCGTAGTTCATGGCCAGGATAAAGCCCCACCAGCCGTATTTGCGGTACTTGCGCACGAAATAGGCCTTTAAGAAGCTCACCGGGAATTCGGTCAGGAGGCGGCTTTTCGGCAGCTTGCGGCCGCGGGCGCGCATGTCGTCCACCTGCATGCCGGAGTAGCGATTGTATTTGCCGACCTGAAAATCCAGTGACCGGATGGACCGGTGCGCCATGATGCCGGAAAGGTTCGAGATGCGCGCGCCTTCCTCGGGCCGGACCGTGTCATGAACCGTCGAGGCAGAGAACCGGCCCTTGCGCCGGTCATAGAGGCGGATCTGGTGATATCCGTAGGCCCAGGGGGCAGGGGCGGTTTCATGGGCGTAAAGATCGCGGATCATGATGCGCCAGCCATCAGCATCCGCGTAACTGCCGTCTGCGAATTTGGCTTTGATTTCCGCGGCGAGGCCCGGCGTCACCTCTTCGTCGGCATCCAGATTGAGCAGCCAGTCGTTGCGGCACTGATCTTCGCCGAAACGCTTTTGCGGACCGTAGCCAGGCCAATCGTTGCGGATGACCCGCGCGCCAAGTTGTTCGGCCACGGAGACAGTCTCGTCCGTTGATCCGCTGTCGATGACGATGACCTCATCCACCCAGCCAATGACACTTTCGATCGGTCGGGCGATCCGGTCGGCCTCGTCACGGGCGATGATGAAAACGGAAAGAGGCAGGCGGTCGGTCATGAAAGTTCCGGCGTTGGGTTGCTCGGCCGGAAATGCTCCGGCGCGACTATTTAGCCGTGCCGGAGCCTGAATTGAAGGCGCGAAATCAGGATTTCACGCGAGCAAACAGCGCGTCGAGACCCTGGAGGACAATCGTGGCGCCCTCCAGCGTGCCGTTGAAGCCGGGCGCATTGAGGTTTTCCAGCTCAAGTCCGTTCAAGGTGACGGTGGCCGGTTCGGTGCCAAGGTTGAAGGCACACAGCACGGTCTCACCCTGATGGCTGCGGGTGAAGACCAGCGTGTTGGCCTGGCTGTCCAGAAACACCATGTCGCCCTTCTTCAGGGGCTCCTGAGCCTGCCGCCAGGCATAGAAGGCCCGGTTCCGGTTCAGGATGGAGCTTTCGTCCTTGTCCTGTTCGAAGGCGGCAAGCGCCAGATGATCCTGCGCGACCGGAAGCCAGGGCTCGGCTTCGGAGAAACCGGCGTTGCTGTTGTCTTTCACCCAGGGCATCGGTGTCCGGCAGCCGTCGCGGCCCTTGTATTCCGGCCAGAAGCGAATGCCGTAGGGATCCTGCAGCTTTTCAAAAGGAACTTCAGCCTGCGGCAGGCCGAGTTCCTCGCCCTGGTAAAGGCAGGGGGTGCCGCGCAGCGAGGCGCAGAGGGCGGTTTCAAGCGGTGCAAAGCGGGCAATGTCCAGATCCTCGCCCCAGCGGCTGGCGACCCGCTTCACGTCGTGGTTCGACAGCGCCCAGGAAGCCCAGCCGGAGCCGATGCCGGCGTTCATCTCCTCCACGATCTTTCGGATGTAGGGCGCCGAATGTTGAGGCGTCAGCAGGTCGAAGCTGTAGGCCATGTGAATGCGCTTGCCGGCTTCCGTATAGGACGCCGTCAGTTCCACGGCCTGTCCGTCCGCACCGATTTCACCGACGGACGTCGTGCCCGGATATTTGTCCAGGAGCGCGCGCAGCTTCTCAAGAAACAACAGGTTTTCCGGTTGGGTCTTATCGTAAAGGTGATCCTGATAGCCGTAGGGGTTGGTCGGATCGACGGTGGACGGCATTTCAGTCGCGCTCAGGGGTGGGTTGTCCCGGAGCTGCTTGTCGTGGAAATAGAAGTTCACCGTGTCGAGACGGAACCCGTCGACACCGCGGTCGAGCCAGAACCTGGCGGCACCCAGAACCGCGTCCTGAACCTCAGGGTTATGGAAGTTCAGATCCGGCTGGCTGGTCAGGAAATTGTGCATGTAATACTGGCGCCGGCGGCTGTCCCATTCCCAGGCCGGGCCGCCGAAGATCGAAAGCCAGTTGGTCGGCACCGTGCCGTCCGGCTTGGCGTCGGCCCACACGAACCAGTCGGCCTTGGCATTGTCGCGTGACGAACGGCTTTCGACAAACCAGGGATGCTGGTCGGAGGTGTGCGAAATCACCAGGTCGATGATCACCTTCAGGCCGCGCGCATGAGCGGCAGCCAGCATGCGGTCGAAATCGGCAAGCGTGCCGAACATCGGGTCGACATCTTCATAGTCGGAGACATCGTAACCGAAATCATCCATCGGCGAGGTGAAGAAAGGCGACAGCCAGATGGCATCGACGCCCAACGAGGCAATGTAGTCCATGCGTTCGCTGACGCCGTTGAGGTCGCCTATGCCATCACCATTGGTGTCGTTGAAGGAGCGCGGATAGATCTGGTAGATCACCGCTCCACGCCACCAATCCGGGTCATTCTTCATGTCTGACGGCACATCAGCCTCCAGGCCCGTTTCGGCTTCTTCGAACATTGCCGGTTGTCTCCGTTCCGCTTCTGAGGCGGTCTTAATGGGTTTCAAAGCGCTTTGAATGGCTATATCCAGCGCCTTCTCAGGTCAAGTGAACAGTGTTGAAAAAGTCGTTCGGCAATTGCTTTCGGTAAGCGATGTGTGAATTGCGTCGCACATGTGGAACGGGGAGGATGAGCACATGCAAAAACCGGCCCTGCGAGGCAGGACCGGTGGAGCTACTGAAAAGGAACGAAACACGATTTTGTCCGGAACGGGCTTTTCCTACATGGCTTAAGTGACAGGGGTGTGACCATCTCAATCGGTTTGCCTGCCGCGGACCTCGCCGAAGACGGAAGCCTCCGACATGCTGCGCCTGCGTGGCCAACGCGTGTTATCTCTTTGGACTATCTTATTTAAGTAACTGAAATAAAACATGGAAAAATATTGTTATGACGTTTAGGTCAGTTTCTTCTTGCAAAGCAACATGGAAGCTGGAACTGTCCCCGCACACAGAACTTACGTAAGATGGAGCCCCCCGCACGGACAAGAGATCCGGCGGAAATCGGGTTTCATCTTGCGGGCAAAAAACCTGGAGGAAGTGTCATGACGGCAGCCATGGTGGGTTGGGCACACATGCCCTTCGGCAAGCATTCGGAAGAGACGGTTGAAAGCATGATCGTCAAGGTGGCGGTCGATGCCATCAAGGACGCAGGTATCGAGCCGGGAGATGTCGACGAGATCCTGCTCGGTCATTTCAATGCCGGTTTCTCGGCACAGGATTTCACCGCTTCGCTGGTGCTGCAGGCCGATCCGGCGCTGCGTTTCAAACCGGCAACCCGTGTCGAAAACGCCTGCGCCACCGGCTCTGCGGCGGTGCATCAGGGCGTGCGCGCCATTGCTTCGGGCGACGCCCGCTTTGTGCTGGTCGTCGGTGTCGAGCAGATGACCACGACGCCTGGTCCGGAAATCGGCAAGAACCTGCTCAAGGCCTCCTATCTGAAGGAAGAAGGCGATATCCCGGCAGGCTTCGCCGGTGTCTTCGGCAAGATCGCCGACGCCTACTTCCAGAAGTACGGCGACCAGTCCGATGCCCTGGCCAAGATTGCGTCGAAGAACCACAAGAATGGTGTCGGCAACCCCTACGCCCAGATGCGCAAAGACCTCGGATTCGACTTCTGCCGCGCGGAATCGGAAAAGAATCCGTTTGTCGCCGGTCCGCTAAAGCGCACCGACTGTTCGCTGGTGTCCGACGGTGCCGCCGCACTCGTCCTGACCGATCCTGCAACGGCGCTCGGCATGAAGAAGGCGGTTGCCTTCCGCGCGCTTGCCCATGTGCAGGATTTCCTGCCGATGTCGAAGCGCGACATCCTGAAGTTCGAAGGCTGTTCCAAGGCCTGGGGTCAGGCACTCGGCGATGCCAATCTGGCGCTGGACGATCTGTCTTTCGTCGAGACCCACGACTGTTTCACCATTGCCGAGCTGATCGAATATGAAGCCATGGGCCTCACCAAAGAAGGTGAGGGCGCTCGCGCCGTGCTGGAAGGCTGGACGGAAATGGGTGGCAAGCTGCCGGTGAACCCGTCTGGTGGTCTGAAGGCCAAAGGGCATCCGATTGGCGCTACCGGTGTCTCCATGCACGTGCTCACTGCCATGCAGCTGACAGGCACTGCGGGTGAGATCCAGGTCAAGAACGCCGAGATCGGCGGCATCTTCAACATGGGTGGTGCCGCGGTGGCCAACTTCGTGTCCGTGATGCAGGCGATGAAGTAATCGGCAAAAACTGCCTTTAAGTAAGATTTAAAAGAGGGCGAGAAATCGTCCTCTTTTCGTTTTTGTTGAAGATGAAAGTAGTTTTTGTCTAAATACATACTCGTGAAAAGTTCCTAAGTGTTCACCTAAATTAATTTTTTAAAAATCTTATAAAATCAGATTGTTGCCCAGAGTAACGCATCGGCAGGGGGCAGGTGCGACATAAGCTGGGTTAACCATGTCCGTCTTTCAAAGTCTGAAATCCAAAATGATCGCCATGCTGGCTGTACTGTTCGTTGTTGCGACAGCGCTGAGCCTTGGCACGATACGCAATCTTGGCGTGCTCGAAGAAAACGCGGGGCATCTCCGCGAAGGGGCGGAAACCTTTGCCACCGACGGCGTGAACCTGGCCATTTCACTGCAGAAAATGCAGTTCGACATCGTTCAGGTGCAGCAATGGCTGACAGACATTTCCGCAACAAGAGGTCTTGATGGCCTGAACGACGGTTTTGATCTTGCGGTTTCCTTCTCCGACAATTTCAAGAGCGAGAGCACCGCGGCAATCGATCTCGCCGAAAAGCTCGGTTATGCGGATCTTGTTGAAAAGATCAGGAACGTTCAGGCGAAATTCCCTTCATACTACGACACCGGAAAAGCCATGGCGGAGGCCTATGTTGCCGGTGGACCGGAGCAGGGCAACAAGCTCATGGGGGCATTCGACGGCGAAGCTGAAAGCCTGACGACGGCGCTGGAAGCAGCCCTTGATCTTCATCACCAGCATCTGGAAACGGAACGCGCCGAGCTGGCCGTTGAGGTGGCGAGCTATCAGAGTGCGGCCCGGAACGCTGACGTCATGACCTACGCTAACCTCGGGCTCGTCGTCCTTGCCCTTGCAATGGCCGGTTTCTTCATCATGCGTGCGGTCATTCTGCCGCTCGGGTCCTTTGCCGAGGCAGTCGCCCGGCTTTCGAAGGGCGACTATGGCATTCACCTTGCCGAATGCGAACGGGCCGACGAAATCGGACAGCTCGCAAATGCGATCAATGTCCTGCGCGACGGCGCTTCGGAGCGCGAGGAGCTGGTCAAGGCGCAAAAGGCGGAAGACGAGGCGCGCATTCGGCGCATGCGGCAGCGCGAAGAGCTGACTGCTTCCTTCCGCAGCAGCGTATCGTCCCTCATCGTGGATGTGACCGGCACCATGTCGCAGCTGGAAGACACAGCAACTGTGCTGATCGGTGTTGCAGATGACACCACGACACACGCTGAAGGAGCGGCCTATTCATCCAATTCGGCTCTGGGTAATGTCGAGGCCGTCGCTTCCGCCGCAGAAGAGCTTTCGGTTTCCATCGAGGAAATCAACCAGCGTGTGGCTTCCACCTCCGCGGTTGTCTCGGAAGCTGCCGAAACCACCAGCCTGACCAATGAAAAGGTCGCGACCCTTTCCTCTGCGGCCCAGGAAATCGGTGAAGTCGTCCAGCTGATCCAGACCATCGCCGAACAGACCAATCTTCTGGCTCTCAACGCAACTATCGAGGCTGCTCGTGCTGGTGAAGCCGGCAAGGGCTTTGCTGTCGTTGCTGCGGAAGTCAAGGAGTTGGCCAATCAGACAGCGAAAGCCACGGAAAGCATCACCCAGCAGATCATCGCCATTCAGGAAGCGACCACCGATGCAGCCCACTCGATCCAGCAGATCACCGACATCATGGGCAATGTAACGGCGGAAACAACGGCAATCGCATCGGCGGTTACCGAGCAGAGCGCAGCGACTGGCGAAATTGCCCGTGGCGTCAACGAGGCCTCCACCAGCACCCAGACGGCAAGCGATAGCGTGTCCGGCATGAAGGAAAACGCGGTCCGCTCCAAGGATGCGGCAGGTGAAGTCCGCCAGGCGGTCAACCTGGTTGCAGAACGCACTCAGACGCTGACCCAGCAGATCGAGGACTTCATCAAGTCCTTTGCGGCCTGATGTCAACCGAGACCAGCTCCGAAAAGCCGGCGGTTTCCGCCGGCTTTTTTGTTTCCCGGTTTTGACAATCCTCCAAGTGACGATGAGGCGGCGAACGGAAAAAAAGCCGACCTGCTACTCAGGTGAACAGCCGACTTGTGGTCGGTGATCTGGGCTGCTCGTTTTGCCTTACTCCGCAGCGTTTGCGATTGCCGAGTAGAGATCCGGATCCGTTAGTTCAGGCGGAGAAACCGGTGCGCCACCGCCTTCGCCGACGTAAGTATCCGCCACGCCGTAAATGAAGACCCCGCCCGCCTTGCGCTTTGCGATGGCGACCCGCTCGATCAACTGGAAGTCGCCCGTTTCGCAGTTGGCGTAACTTGTATAGATCGGTTTGCCGTTTTCGTTGATCCGTTCGGAACCTGAGGTGAATTTGCCTTCCGCGCATTTCTTCTGGCTGTCGGCAACAATAAGCGACATCAGTTCTTCTTCCGACTGGTAGCTACCCGCCGGAAAAATGTGCGCCACAATCGTGCGTGCGTCGTTGGTGGCAACGGCATGAAGGCCGTTCAGGTCTTCTTCGCGCTGTCCGTCGGGAACAAGCTTTAGCCCGGAAAGACCTGCGCTGCCCATCAGGTTGAACAGGGCCTGGGTCGCTTCGATGGCAAGTTGCGGGTCGGTCGCCGAACTGGACGCCGCCGCTTCGTCCTTGGTGGGGGCGGAATGTCCGAGGCCACCTTGAGAGCTGGCGCCTGCAGCGCCGGCAATGGGTACCGCACCGTACCGTGCGATGTTCTGCTCCACGCATTTGGCAAGACGTGCCATCAGGCGAGAGGTGCCTGTCAGGCGGAATTCGTAATTGTAGGTGCCATCTCGAACGTAAAGTGTCCGTCCGCGGCGAAATCGGGTGATGATGTAGCCGCCTCTCGGCATTTGCATGCGCGCCAGATTCTTCGACGTCGCCTTGGCAACGCCGCTCTGCCAGGCGCCCCGGTCGATGCGATACTGAAGCGCAATATCCGCGCCGACCTTCATGTTCCACTGAAGCGCCGAAAAGCCGATGGCCCAGTTGTAGTTGGTGTCGAGCTGGACATATAGCGTGATGCCGCTGTGGTAGCTCACGGACGCGACACAGGTCGAAAATGCGCCGGTCTGATCATCAGTGAAGGCACTGCCATTCCAGCCGCCGCTTTGGAAGTTTTCAACAACGGCTGTATGGCTAGTTCCGAAGCTCCCGAAGAGCAAAAGACCTGCGGAAACCCCGGCGGCAACCAATGAATAAACAAGACGCATCATACCCCCTCTGATGCCACAGCGGCCGTGTCCCAGCCGTCTGGAAAGGCTAAGTGATTTCCTTTGCGGCATCAAGAATGACGCACGCTTGCCCGGAAGGTTGAATGCCGTCGCAAACGACGGCTGAACGGGGTGTTCACTGCCCGTTGGAACAGGAGAAAAACTCTTTCAATCGGACCAGGCCCGTTGGAAATTTTTCCTCGCAAAAATCACTCTGACCGGCCGCCGGGAATTGAAATTGGCCAAATCAGAGGATTGCAAAAAACTATTCCGCTTCTGTTTCCAGCTTTGAAATCCGGTGCCCGGCGCAGGCATGGGCTGCCGATTACATTAGACCCATCAAACTGGGACTGGAGACCCTGACGATGACTAGCCGTGGTGGCGATACTCTGAAAACACTGAAAAAGCCGGAAGACCGGCTCGACGTGTTTCCGGCCTTTATGAAGGTTGCCGGCCGGCGTGTGCTCGTTGTCGGGCACGGCGGTGAAGCTGCTGCAAAGGTTCGTCTCCTGGGGGAAACCAACGCCCGGATCGTCGTCGTTTCCAAAATTGTCGAACCGGATCTGCAGGAGGCTATTGACCTCTTCGAGACCGAGCATCTTGCCGAGGATTTCCAGCCTGGTCATCTGAAGGACGCCGCTCTGGTCTTTTCCGCGCGCGAAGACTGGGACCTCGACAAGGCTGTTGTCGATGCGGCACGGGCGCAGGGCGTTCCGGTCAATGCGGTCGACAAGCCGGAACTGTGCGACTTCTACACCGGTGCGCTGGTCAATCGCGCGCCGATCGCCGTTGCGATAACCTCGACCGGTGTCGGTCCTGTCCTGTCGCGCCACATCCGCGCGCGCATTGAAGCCATGCTGCCGCGTTCGACCGGCGAGCTGGCGCGTCTTGCCGAAAGTTTCCGCGATGCCGCAACCAAGGTGATCCGCGACGGGGGGCTGCGCCGCAGTTTCTGGGCGCGCTTCTTCTCCGGTTCGGTCGCAACCAATCTCTATGCAGGCAAGGCTGATGTCGCCCGTTCCGAGGCACAGCGGTTGTTGAATTCGATGGCGGACGAGCCCGGTTTTGTCTGGCTTGTCGGTGCCGGGCCGGGCGCGGAAGACCTGTTGACCCTGCGCGCGCAGCGTCTGCTGCAGGAAGCCGACGTCATCGTTCACGATGCGCTGGTGCCGGCAAATGTCGTTGCCATGGGCCGCCGCGATGCGGAGCGCATTTCCGTGGGCAAGCGTAAGTGCGCTCATTCCGTGCCGCAGTCCGAAATTTCCGAGCTCCTGGTCGAGCTTGGCCGCAAGGGCTTGAAAGTCGTGCGTCTGAAAGCTGGAGATCCGATGATCTTTGGCCGTGCGGCGGAAGAAATGGAAGCGCTTCGCGAAGCTGGTATCGGCTTTGAAATTGTTCCAGGCGTCACGGCAGCCTTCGCCGCTGCAGCGTCAGCCCAGATCCCGCTCACGTTGCGCGGTGTCGCCTCCAACCTGGTTTTCGCTACCGGCCACAATGCCAAGTCCGAAACCCTGCCGGATTGGGCTGGGCTGGCACTCAAGGGCGCGACGGTGGCTGTCTACATGGGTCGAACCGTGGCGGCTGCCGTTGCCGAGAAGATGATCGGCGCGGGCCTGAAACCTGAAACACCGGTTGCCGTGATCGAGAATGCGGCACACCCGGACGAACGCCAATTTGCCGGAACCCTGTCCGAACTCGCGGTGCTGTCGAACCGCGCGGAGATCGACGGACCGGTTCTGATCGTGATCGGCGAGGCCGTGGGCCATGCCGCAATGGACAAGGCCGAACCCCTGGCGCCGCAGCTCGCCGCCCGGGTTGTAGCCGCCTGAACTTGAAGAGAGTGGACGCACATGAAAGTCATCACCGCCAACCGCCTTTTGAACGGCGATGTTGTCTGGCTCGCGGAAAACGGTTCCTGGGTCGAGCGCATTACGCTGGCTAAGGTTTATGACGGCAAGGACGCGGTCGCGGCAGCCCTGGCCGAAGGTCTTGAGGCCGAGAAGAACCAGAAAGTCGTTGGTGTCTACGAGATGGACGTTACCGTGGAAGAGGGCGTCATCGTACCGGTGCGCCTGCGCGAAAAGATCCGGGCAACCGGCCCGACCACCCACCCGGAACTGGGCAAGCAGGCCCAGGCGGTTTCCGCCTGAAACAACAATGAAGGGCAGGGCAGCGCCTTCCATGGCAGCGCCCGCTGAGGAGAGATTGAGACATGTACCGTTACGACGAATTTGACGCGAGCTTCGTGAACCAGCGTACCGAGCAGTTCAAGGACCAGGTCCGCCGCCGTCTGGCTGGCGAACTTTCCGAGGACGAGTTCAAGCCGCTGCGCCTGATGAACGGTCTCTATCTGCAGCTCCATGCCTACATGCTGCGCGTTGCCATTCCCTATGGCACGCTCAACGGCCGGCAGATGCGCAAGCTTGCCCATATCGCCCGCACGTACGACCAGAGCTACGGCCACTTCACCACGCGCCAGAACATCCAGTTCAACTGGCCGAAACTGGAAGATACGCCGAAGATTCTGGAAGAGCTGGCAGAAGTCGAGATGCATGCCATCCAGACGTCGGGCAACTGCATTCGAAACGTGACCGCGGATCACTTCGCCGGCGCTGCCGCCGACGAGATCGCCGACCCGCGCCCCTATGCGGAAATCCTGCGCCAGTGGTCATCGCTGCATCCGGAGTTCTCGTTCCTGCCGCGCAAGTTCAAGATCGCCATCACAGGCGCACCGAACGACCGTGCTGCCGTCCAGGTTCACGATATCGGTCTGCAGCTCGCACGCAACGATGCCGGTGAGATCGGGTTCGTGGTCTTCGTCGGCGGCGGACTTGGCCGTACGCCGATGATCGGCCGCAAGGTGCGCGACTTCCTTCCCGAGGAAGATCTGCTTGCCTACTCGGAAGCGATCCTGCGCGTCTATAACCGCTACGGCCGCCGCGACAACAAGTACAAGGCCCGCATCAAGATCCTGGTCCATGAAACCGGGCTGGACGAACTGAAGGCGGATATCGAGGCCGAATTCGAAAAGATCCGCTTCGGGGTCCTGCGCCTGCCGGATGAGGAGGTGCGCCGCATCGAGGCCTATTTCGCTCCGCCTCCGCTGGAAGTGGGCAATGCGACCTCGGCTGCCGTTGAAACACGCAAGGCGGCGGATGCAGCGTTTGCCCAGTTCACGGCGCATAACCTCAACCCGCACCGGGTGCCTGGCTATACCTCCGTCACATTGTCCATGAAGCCGATCGGTGGCATCCCCGGTGATGCGTCGGATGAGCAGATGGATGTGATCGCGAACCTTGCCGAGAAATACGGTCATGACGAGATCCGCATCAGTCACGAGCAGAACGTGATCCTGCCGCATGTGAAGCTGGACGACCTGCCGGCGCTGTTCGACGAGTTGGTGGCCGCGCGTATCGCGGAAGGCAATGCCGGTCTGATCACCGATATCATCGCCTGCCCGGGCATGGACTATTGCGCCCTGGCAACCGCCCGCTCCATTCCGGTTGCGCAGCGGATCTCCGAACGCTTCGGTGCTGCGGAACGGCAGGCCGAGATCGGTGAGCTGAAGATCAAGATCTCCGGCTGCATCAACGCCTGTGGTCACCACCATGTCGGCCACATCGGCATTCTCGGCCTGGAGAAGAAGGGCGAGGAATTCTATCAGGTGACGCTTGGCGGCTCCGCCAACGAAAACGCGTCCATTGGTGAAATCGTCGGCCGCGGCTTCTCGTCTGAAGAAGTGGTCGATGCCATCGAGAAGTTGGTCGATACCTATCTCGGCCTGCGGAACGGCAAAGAAGAGACCTTCCTGGAAGCCTATCGCCGGGTTGGGGAGGATCCCTTCAAGGAGGCCCTTTATGGCGCTGCATGAGACATTCAGCCTAGGTGTTGACCCGGAGCTGGGCTTGCAGGCGGAAGTCGCCGCACTCAATGCCCAGTTCGAGGATGCAACCGCGGACGACGTCCTGAGGGCGGCCATCCGCCACCAGTTCGCCGGTGGCATTGCCATGGTCTCCAGCTTCGGGGCCGATTCCGCAGTGCTCCTGCATATGGTTGCCCAGATCGACCCGTCGACGCCGGTCGTTTTCGTGGACACGGTCAAACTGTTTCCGGCCACGCTGCTCTATCGTGATGAGCTGATCGAGAAGCTCGGCCTGACCGATGTCCGCACCCAGAAGCCGAACAAGGACGATCTCTCCAGGGAAGATCCCGCGGGCATGCTCTGGATGAGCGATACCGACGCCTGCTGCCATATCCGCAAGGTGGTGCCGCTGGCCGAGGCCTTGAACGGGTTCGAAGCCTGGATTTCCGGCCGCAAGCGGTTCCAGAGCGCAAGTCGCTCCAGCCTGGAGTTCTTCGAAATCGACGAAGGCCGGGTGAAGGTCAATCCGCTGGCGGACTGGACGGCTGCCGAAATTCTGGATTATGCCAAGACCCATGATCTGCCGCCGCATCCGCTGGTGGCGCAAGGCTACCCCTCGATTGGCTGCCTGCCCTGCACCAGCAAGGTTGCCCCCGGCGAGGACCCCCGGGCTGGACGTTGGCGTGGCCAGGACAAGACGGAGTGCGGCATTCACTGGCCGACCCATGGCAAGGAAGTTGACGGCAGCGGTATCTGACCGCTGCCGATAGAGGATTTTGAGGACGCAAAGAATGGCAACGATTTTCAAGGACGGCGATTTCGTCGAGGAAAGCTGGGTGCGGACAGATGCCGAAACCGGCACTGCTGTCGAAGGCGATGCGCTTGTACCGATGACCGTGTTTCTCATCGACCCGGATGCATATCTGGCACGAGACGGCAAAACCGCCGTCATCGTCGAGGCTGGTGACGATGTCGAGCTGATCGAAAATTATCTCGACCGGCTGGCACTGGTTGCCGTCGACTTTCCGAGCTTTTCCGATGGCCGCGGCTTTTCCGCAGCCCGCATCCTGCGTGAGCAGATCGGCTACAAGGGTGATATCCGCGCGCTCGGGAAATACATTCTCGACCAGGTGCCGCTGGCACGCCGCTGCGGTGTGTCGACGTTCGAGATCTCCAAGCCGGAAGTGCTGAAAGCTCTGAAGGCCGGTGAATGGCCCGAAGTAACCAAATATCTGCAGCCGGTCGGCACGGTCGATGAAATCCCGGAAGGAACACGCCCGTGGGCGCGCCGCTCCCACCGGGATCTGGCGGTCGCCGCGGAGTAAGCGGATCGGGCCTGCCCGTCTTGCGACAATGGTCATAGGCCGGCCGCACAAAATTCGAACGAGCGTTTCAGGGGACCTCGCAAGGCGGGGTCCCTATTTGTTTGCGATCGGCGATCCTTGCAAGAGGCCGTCGGCATCGCCAAAGACTACAAGTGCTTGCCCAAGGTCATTTGCTGTCGAAGGAAAAGGTGAAACCGAACCACGGCAAGCGTTTTGCCCGTCCAGTTTGTGTCAGCAACCGGAATGCAGTTCGTCAGTGGATTGAAACATCCGGTTACAGGCTGTGAATCGCATTGTCACAAGACTGACTTATTATACGTCATATGGTCTGGCGGCAAAGTGATTTGCCGGCGAACCGGCACTGGCGCACGAGGCAATGTGGCGTCGAAACGGGGATACCGGGGCATTGCCAATTGTTTCCCGAAATCCAATACCGCAGGCCGGTTCCGGTCCTCAGCAGGAATGTCGCTCAATGGCCGTCACTCGCACCCTCGAAACGCTCTTCGATCTGAGGAAGCCCGCAGTAAAGACCAACAAGGTGCTTGTGGTCGGGGTCAGTTCAAAGCGATCGCTCGGCCTGGCAATCGGCGAGCACATGTATCAGAACGGTTGGGAAACCGTGCTGACGTCGCGCCGGCCGGAAAAGCTGTCTGCCAAAACGCCACATCACGACATCCGCTTCCTGGACTATCCGCAGTCCATCGACGCGATTGACGATCTGACCGACCTGACCGGCATGGTGTTCTGCCTGGCCAAGACCGACATCGGCGAAGCCGGACAGAACGGTCTGCTGGGGACGAGCGAAGAGAACTTTCTGAAGACGATCAGCACCAGCTGTTATGCCTTCATAGCCCTGGTGCGGGAGGTGCAGCGGCGCAACCCGAACCTCAGATCCGTTGTTGCCCTGACTTTTCTGGGCGGTGAGCGCGTGGTGCCCGGCTACGAGGTCCTGGGTGTCGCAAAGGCTGCCCTGGAACACTCCGTGCGGGCGCTTGCGGCGGAACTTGGCCATGAGAATGTCCGTGTGAACGGTGTTTCCGCCGGCGCGGTCCCGACCACGTCATCGCGCGTCCTGCCCGACTTCCGCAAGGTTCATGAAGTTCTCTCGCGGCAGTCGTTCCTGCGCCGCGGTGTCACTGCAGAGGAAGTTGCCGGAGCTGCTGCCTATTTGCTCAGTGATCTTTCCGGCGGAATGACGGGTGAGATCCTGCAAGTCAACGGCGGTCTGCGGCACACGGTTCTCTAAGCCGGTGGCTGGTATGGCGTCGTGGTCTTTTCGTGATGCCGCACGTCGTTCAGCCTAATCCAAGTCAACGCTCCACGTGAACTTAATGCAAAACATCCGTGCTCCGGAAGTTAATGCATACTTTGTGCTTGTGTTTTTATTGGTTCGTTAGATAAACACCCTCACCATGCCTCAGAGGGATCAACGGATTCGGTTGCCGAAACCTTCCGAAACCAGGGACGCACTTCGGGAAATTGCGGAACGTCCGACGGCGAATGCCTGAATTATCTTAATTCGAGCTGTCGCAGATGGAGAGAAAATTGGTCGCAAATTTATACGGAAAGGGTGGTGTCCTGGACCGGGTCGCAAGGCCTGAAATGCGCGTACCGTTCTTGCTGGGTCTGGTGGTGTTCCTGGCTTGCATCTTCGGCATTCTTACCCGGCCGACCGGGTTCCTGGCAGCAGTCTGGCCGGCCAACGCAATCCTCCTCGGACTGCTGGTCCGTGTGCCGAAATCGGGTTGTTGGCAGAGCTGGGTTGCTGCTGCCGTAGGCTATCTGGCAGCTGATCTTCTGACAGGGGCGACACTCGAAAAGGCCATGCTGCTGAATGCGGCCAACATGGTTGGGGTGGCTGCCGGGTATCAGGTCTATAAGTACTTGCCTGCTTCCTCCGTTCGGCTGCAACAACCCTTGGCCCTTCTCCATCTTGCGGTGGCTTCGGCTATCGCCGCTTCCCTGGCAGGGGTTGTCGGGGGCATCGCAAATCCGATCCTCTTCGGCGGGGGGGGCATTCCCGGCTGGATATTCTGGTCGACGACCGAGCTGGTCAACTACATCTCCTTTCTGCCGGTTATCCTGTCGGCACCGAAGCTGGAAGGAACGTTGCCGGACTTTTCCGGTCTGCTGGCCCGGTTGAGGCAGGAAAAACGCGCACCGCTGATCCTGCTGCTGATCTCCTGTATTGCTGGAGCAGTCGTCGGAGGACCTGGCGCCATTGCGTTTCCGGTTCCGGCGCTCTTGTGGTGTGGTGTCGTCTATCCGGTCTTTCCGACAGCGATACTGACGCTGTGCATTGGCGTGTGGGGTCTCGTCATCCTGTCAAACGGGCTTGGTGACAGCAGCTCCCTGCAACTCGACGTGATGACGCTCATTTCCATCCGGCTCGGCATTTCCCTTGTTGCACTGGCGCCTATCATGTTGTCCTGCGTCACGCAGAGCCGGAATGCGTTGCTGGTCCGTCTGCAATATCTTGCCACGCACGACCAACTGACCGACGTGCTCAACCGCAACGCCTTCCGCGAGGAGGTCTCCCGCAGTCTCTCCCTTGGCATGAACGGCTTTGCCCTGCTGATGGTCGACCTCGATCATTTCAAGTCGGTCAACGACACCTACGGACACGCCGCCGGTGATACCGTACTGGTCAGCTTCGTGCGTCGTGTGCAAGGCACGTTGCGGCCAGGCAGTCTTCTGGGTCGTATGGGCGGCGAGGAATTCGCCATCATGATTCCGAACAGCCAGATCATGGACGCAGTGGCGGAAGCCGAGAAAATTCGGCAAAGCGTCTGCAGTGAGCCGGTTGCCGCAGGAGACGGAAAACTGGTTCGGGTCACGGCAAGCCTCGGCGTCGTCGCTGTCGAACACGACAATGCAGCCTGTCTTGATACCCTGTTGGCGGAAGCAGACCGGCTTTGCTACCAGGCGAAGGAGCGCGGCCGGAACCGCGTGGAGCACTGCGGAGCGGTATAGGGTTTTCGGACAGGCGGCCGTCAGACTTCCTTATGTCTGGTCAGGTAAAGCAGTTGAGGGAAGATTTCCTCCAGCGCCGGGTCACGTCCGGTTTCCGCATTGGCCGTATAGAACTGCCGATTTGCCTTCAGATTGGCATACCCGTGAATGAACGCCCACAGCATGGTTTCAACGGAAGTCCGGTGAACGGGGTTCTCGCAATTCTCCGGTGAAAGTCCTTCGGAGACCTCCCTTAGAACCGCATAGGCTTCGCGGCTGGCCGGCTGAAGCTCCGGATAGATGTCGATCTGTCGTTCCATGGAGAACATCAGCCGGAACAGATGCGGGTTCTCTTCAACAAAGGCGATGTAACCGCGGGCGCTTGCGAGTATCTGTTCACGGGCGTCGTTGGACGCATCCGCCATATGCCGGCGCATCGTGCCCGCAAACTGCCGGAAGCCTTCCGTCGCGATGGCTGCCTGCAGGACGGCAAGATTGGCAAAGTGGTTCTTCGGCGCTCCATGGGAAACGCCGGCACGGGCGGCGCACGCCCGCAGCGAAAGGGCCTCAAGTCCATCTTCGCGCAGAATGTCCAGCCCTGCCTGGATCAGGGCCTCTTTCAGATTGCCGTGGTGATATTTCAGGTCGCTCAGGCCTGTTTCCTCCATAAGTAGACACTGTCAACATTTTCGTTGACGGCTGAAAATTCCGCATATAGACAGTGACAACATTGCTGGGGTCGCAATGCAGAAGGGTTGTCTTATGTCGTCTAAGTGTTATGTGCGGGCTACCGTCCTTGCAAGTCTCGCGCTTGTCGCATGTCCTGCCATGGGGGAGGAACAGAAGGACTGGAGCGTGTTGGTTGGCGCTGGTCCCTTCTTCGGTCCGGAGTATCTGGGCTCCAAGGACTACGGTTTCGTTCCCGGCATCATCGCGTCTGTGCAAAAGGGGCCTTATTTCGTCAAGTTCAACGGATTGACGGCGACAGCCAACGTGCTGCCTTTCGACAGCTTTTACGCCGGGCCGCTTATTGGCTACGGCACGGGCCGCAAGGATGTGTCCGACAATGTTGTCGACAAGCTGCCCGATGTTGACGAGGAGCTCTGGGTTGGTGCCACAGCAGGCGGTGGCTACGCCGGTTTGCTGCTTGATCGCGATTCACTTGGTGCCAGTGTCGAGATTGCCCATGACGTTATCGGCGATAGCGGCACAACGGCCACATTCAGCCTGGGTTACGAAATCAACGCGACCCAGCGTCTGGCTATCGGCCTTGATGTCTCCACGACCTTTGTCGACGGCACCTATGCTGACGCCTACTATTCCGTGACCGCAAAAGGCGCGGCCGCAAGCGGTCTCAAGGAATACAAGGCCGACGCAGGCTTCAGGGATGTGAGCGTGGATGTTTCGTCAAGATTTGCCGTAACCGAAAACTGGGGCGTCGGTGGCCTCGTCGGCGGGTCGGTGCTTCTCGGCGGCATGGCTGATAGCCCGATCGTTGAAGACCGGGGAGAGGCGGTCAACGGCCATGGCGGTCTGTTTCTCTGGTACAAGTTCTGATTTGCGGTCTGCACGGAAAGCTGCTCTGACGCGGAAAAACTGTGCCGGAACCTTTCCCGGTAAAACCACGAAGCGCACCAGCGCCAGAACGGTCATCGGTTGCATCAGTGGCTCCGTCAGCCAGAATTTTTGAAAGATTATCGCGGGCCGCATTCCACCAGGCGTGCCCCGGCACAAGGCCGGGGCTGCTGAAGGTTCAAGCGGCAGGCGCAATCACGCGTCTGTCGGCTCTTCGTATGTGATCATCGCGATCACGCCTCCGAGCGGGTCGACGATCGTTGCCATGCGGCCGACGTTTGGAATGCTCATCGGTTCCATTGCAATCGTTGCGCCAAGCGCACGGGCCTTTTCGACACGCGCATCGACACTGTCGACAGTCACATAGGGCAGCCAACGGGGACTTTCAGTTTCCATGGATGGGAAGCCGCCGATCATGTTTTCATTGTTCATGATCATGGTGTAGGGGCCTACGCCCACATCCACGGTTTTTGTGCCCCAGCCGAGCAGGTCGGAATAGAAGGCCTGCGCCTTGGCACCGTCAGCGCAATGAAGTTCCATCCAGCTGAACGCGCCATGTGTTTGCGACGGAGTGCTCATGTCTTTCATCCTCTGTGTTGAAAACAATTGCCTGGCAGTGCCAGGTGATCAGAGGACGGCGGGCGACAGGCAGAGCCGACAGGGGGGTAAAAAATATTTTGGTCTGGCAGGATCTGAACAAGACGAGGCTCGAAACAGGCCTATTGTCCGCCAGAAACCTTCATCTTCCGGCGGATATGGTCGCGGTCGACATCGGTTCCCGCAAATTCCAGCGCTTTGCGGTAAGCGGCCTGAGCCTCTTCGATCAGGCCCAGTTCTTCCATAAAGGTAGCGCGGACAACGTGAAAGTTCGGGTAGCGCTCCAGAGAGCCAGCCAGTTGCTCCAGGCGGCACAAGCCGGCCTGTGCCCCGTTCAGCTTTGCCTGGACCACGGCGCGGTTGAGCGCCACA
Organism: Labrenzia sp. R5_0; assembly: GCF_017743835.1. Lineage (NCBI taxonomy): Bacteria > Pseudomonadati > Pseudomonadota > Alphaproteobacteria > Hyphomicrobiales > Stappiaceae > Labrenzia > Labrenzia sp. R5_0. The sequence goes on from NZ_JAGHRK010000003.1 coordinate 814,561, forward strand.
ACCGGTGATGGCCGGATATGTTCCAGGGCACGGTAGAGCCGGTCGATCTCGACCCAGTCGGTGATTGCGTAGGTCGCAGCCTGGGTGTGGGTCGAGGCAATGGCTGCCTCGATCTGAAAGGGGCCGGGCCGCGCCTTGCGCAAGGCGGCCTCAAGCAGAATGTTGCCTTCGGCGATCAGTTTCCGGTCCCAAAGCGAACGGTCCTGGTCTTCCAGCGTTACGGCAACGCCGCTCCGGCTCAGCCGGGCCTTGCGGCGGGAATGCTGGATCAGGCAAAGGGCCAGCAAGCCGCGCAGTTCCGGTTCTTCGGGAAACAGCCGAACGATCAGGCGGGCCAGGCGGATCGCTTCCTCACACAGGGGCTCGCGGATCAGTTCTTCACCCTGTGACGCGGCATAGCCTTCGTTGAAGATCAGATAGATGGCATTGGCTACGGCGGAAAGTCGCTCGGCACGGGCGGTTCTGTCCGGCTCCTCATAGCTCAGTTTGGCCGCCTGCAGCCGTTTCTTGGCGCGCGTGATGCGCTGTTCCATGGTCTTGGCCTGTACCAGAAATGCACGGGCAATCTCCTCCACAGCAAGACCAGCGACAATTTTCAGGGAAAGGGCAATCTGCTGGTCCCGGCGCAGCACCGGGTGGCAGCAGGTAAACAGAAGACGCAGGATGTCGTCCCGGTAGACGGCATGATCCAGCGATTGGGTCAGCTCGTCTTCCGGGTGCGGGCCTTCGGGAAGAGGCTCGAGATCATCCGGTGCGGTGAGGGTTTCCTTTTTGCGTTTCCGCAGCGTATCGATGCCGGCATTGCGTCCGGCTATGATCAGCCAGGCAACCGGATCCGCCGGCATCCGGTCGGGTGACCACGCCTTGAGCGCTTTCAACGAGGCGTCCTGAAACGCATCCTCGGCAAGGTCAATGTCGCCGAAGACGCGGTTTAGCGCTGCCAGGACGCGCGGGCGGGCAGCCCTAAGATGCGCTGATAACCAGGCGCTCGGCATTCTTGAAATCGGCTCCCTCGAAGAATTCCACCGGACGAATTTCTATGCGGCCATGATCCAGCGGCAGGATCTTCACCGCCTCGATGGCGTCCTCCAGTGTCGGGCAGTCGATAACGTAGAAGCCCATGAACTGCTCTTTCGTTTCGGCAAAAGGCCCGTCGGTGACAATAAAGTCGTCCTTGTCCTTGTTGATCGTGACCGACGTTCCCGTCGACATCAACTTGGTTGCAACGGCGAAGGAGTTGTTTGTCTTGGTGTGTTCGTGAAAGGCGCCGTGTTTCTGATAAACGGTGGCAAGCTCTTCCGGTGGCAGAGCGTCAATGAAATCTTCGCTGGCGTAAATCAAAACGGAAAAAAGCATGTGGGTCCCTCCGGTTGCTTGGATTGATACCCAAGGAACGTGCAGGCGCGAGCTTATCCGACAGCCGACCGAAAAAAAGTGAAAACTTGCCTGCGATCAGGGCATGACCTGGCCGAAAGGGAGAGTTGCCGGCCGTTAAGCCGGGCAACTCCGATCCGTGTGATCTGCTAGGCGTTGCCGATGAGAACGCCTGCCGCGAAGACCAGCGAACCACCGAGGACAACCTGGAAGGCCGCCCGCAGAAACGGTGTTTCCATGTAGCGGTTCTGGATCCATGCGATCGCCCACAATTCGATGAAAACGATGAATGCGGCGACAGTTGTCGCTGTCCAGAATTCGGGAATGAGATAGGGCAGGGCGTGACCAAGGCCGCCGAGGGCGGTCATGATGCCCGAGGCGAGGCCGCGCTTCAGTGGTGATCCGCGTCCCGAGAGCACGCCGTCGTCATGGGCCGCTTCCGTAAAGCCCATGGAAATGCCCGCCCCGACGGAGGCCGACAGGCCGACCAGGAAGGTCTGCCAGGTATCCTGCGTCGCAAAGGCGGCGGCAAAGATCGGGGCCAGCGTTGATACCGAGCCGTCCATCAAACCGGCGAGGCCCGGCTGGACGTAGGTCAGGATGAATTGCCGACGTTCGGTCTGGCGCTCCTGTTCCTGCACGTCGTCGGGCGTGTGTTTGGCTCCAAGGCGCTGGGCGAGACTCTCGTGGCCTTTCTCGGCAATCGCAAGATCGCCCAGTAGCTTGCGGGTTCCTGCGTCCGAGGTGCGCTTGGCAGCTTCGGTGTAGAAGCGATAGGCCTGCGCCTCCATTTCCTCGGCCATGGCACGGACCTTCTCAAGTCCGAGGGGGCGCACCAGCCAGTCGGGCTTGCGGTCGTAATAGCCGCGCACATGTTCCCGGCGTATGAGAGGGATCGTTTCGCCGAATCGCGCCCGGTGCTGTTCGATCAGTCTCCGCCGGTGCTGGTTTTCCTCTGCGGCCATGTCGTCGAAGACCTTGGCCGATTGCGGATACTGGTCACGCAGACCATCGGCATAAGCCTTGTAGATGCGGGCATCGTCCTCCTCGGAGGAAATCGCAAGCGCCAGGATTTCCTGTTCGGAAAGGGATGAGAAATCCCGCTTTCCCAGTCTGAAAACACGTCCGAACATCAATGCCTCTCACCCAGAATTACCATTTTGCAGGTGGACCGCCTTCAGGCAGGCAGTACGCCAACCCCGAGCCGGTTCGATCACCGATCAGGTTATATTCGGATGTTAGCAAATTAAGAGAAGCCGAACCGATGCCAAGATGACGCATGTTTCATCGTCCCCGCAACCGGTTCGGCTGTCGGTGTCAGCCTATCCAGCCGTCACGCTTCAGGACCTGATAGGTCTCGTCGAGGGTTTTCTCGGCGGTCTTCACCAGAATATCCGCCTCCTCGTGGGTCAGGACCAGCGGCGGCGAAATGATCAGGCTGTCGCGCACCGCGCGCATGACCATGCCGTTGCCGAAGGAAATGTCGCGGCAGATGGTGCCGGCCGTGCCGACGTCCTTGAACGGTCGGTGCGGATTTTTCTTGTCCGGCACCAGTTCCAGTGCACCGACAAGGCCGGTCATGCGGGCTTCGCCGATCAGAGGGTGATCGCCCAGCTTCAGCCAGCGTTCCTTGAGATAGGGACCGATATCGGTCTTGACGCGCTCGACCAGGCCTTCGCGCTCGATGATCTCCAGGTTGGCGAGTGCAGCCGCGGCGCAGGCCGGGTGACCGGAATAGGTGTAGCCGTGGTAGAACTCTTCACCCGAAAGCATCAGGCCTTCGGCCACGCGATCGGAAACCATGACACCGCCCATCGGCAGATAGCCGGACGTCAGGCCCTTGGCGATGGGCATCAGGTCCGGCTTCATGCCGTAGTGGGTCGAACCGAACCATTCGCCGAGACGGCCGAAGCCGCAGATGACCTCGTCGGAAACGAAGAGGATATCCCTTTCGTCGAGAATACGGCGGATTTCCGGCCAATAGGTCTCCGGCGGAATGATGACACCACCGGCGCCCTGGATCGGTTCGGCGATGAAGGCCGCAACCTTGTCCTCGCCGATCTCGTCAATGGCTTCTTCCAGTTTGCGCGCGGCAAAGACGCCGAACTCTTCCGGGCTCATTTCATGGCCTTCACCGAACCAGTAGGGCTGGTCGATGTGATGCACGCCCGGAACCGGAAGGCCGCCCTGCTGGTGCATGCCTTTCATGCCGCCGAGGCTGGTGCCGGCAAGCGTCGAGCCGTGATAGCCGTTCCAGCGGCCGATGATCACCTTCTTGTCCGGCTTGCCCATCTTGTCCCAATAGGTGCGGACCATGCGGAACACGGTGTCGTTGGCCTCGGACCCGGACGAGCAGTAGAACACCCTGTTGATGTGATCGGGTGCCAGTTTCGCCAGCTTTTCAGACAAGGCAATTGCGGGCGGATGGGTCGTCTTGAAGAACGTGTTGTAATAGGACAGCTCGTTCATCTGCTTGTAGACCGCATCCGCAATCTCCTTGCGGCCATGGCCAACCTGCACGCACCACAGACCGGCCATGCCGTCGAGGATCCGGTTGCCTTCCGAATCCGTCAGCCAGATACCGTCGGCATGGGTAATCACCCGGCTGCCTTCCTGGTTCAGCGACTTCATGTCGGAAAAAGGATGCCAGTGATGGGCGGCATCGAGCTCCTGAAGGGCCTTGGTCGGATAGATGTTGGAATGGGCCGTCATTGGCGAACGCTCCGGATAGTGACAGACGGGATCAGACGTTGAGCAGCAGGTATTCCCGCTCCCAGGGGCTGATCACGGACATGAAGGTTTCAAATTCCTCGTATTTGATCGCGCGGTAGGTGGCGACGAACTGTTCGCCGAACACCTCGATCATCTCGTCGGATTTTTCGAACTTTGCCAGCGCCTCTGGCAGACCTCGCGGCAGGGACTTGGACCGTTCCGAGCAGTCGTCGGATTTCGGCGAATCCGGCTTGAGCCCGTGGACCATTCCCAGGTACCCGCAGGCAAGGCTTGCGGCGATCGCGAGATACGGGTTGACGTCGGACCCCGGTACCCGGTTTTCCAGACGACGTGCCTGGGCGTTGGAATAAGGCACACGCAAACCCACCGTACGGTTGTCGTAGCCCCAGTAGACATTCACCGGTGCGGTCGAGGTCTTGGAGAACCGGCGATAGGAATTTACGAAAGGCGCCATGATGCAGGTGACCCGCGGAAGAAACCGCTGGTGACCGGCGATGAACGAAAGGAACGCCTGTGTTTCCTCGCCGTTTTCATCCGCGAAGATGTTGAGGCCGGTTTCCTTGTCGACCACCGACTGGTGAATATGCATCGCCGAACCGGGCTGGTTCGACATCGGCTTCGACATGAAGGTGGCATACATTTCGTGACGCAGCGCGGCCTCACGGATGGTGCGCTTGAACAGGAACACCTGGTCGGCCAGGGCCAGCGGTTGGCCATGGCGCAGGTTGATTTCCATCTGCGCTGCGCCTTCCTCGTGGATCATCGTGTCGATCTCGAGGCCCTGCTGTTCCGACAGGTCGTAGATGTCGTCGATCAGGTCGTCGAATTCGTTCAGCGCGGAAATCGAATAGGACTGTCGGCCGACTTCCGGACGGCCGGACCGGCCCCGCGGCGGCTCAAGCGGATAGTCAGGATCCGTGTTCGGACGGACGAGGTAAAACTCGATTTCCGGCGCCACGACAGGCTCCCAGCCCTTGTCCTCGTAGAGTTTGAGAACACGCTTCAAGACATTGCGCGGGGCGGTCTCGACCGGTGCACCCTGCCGGGTGACGGCGTCGTGGATCAGCTGCGCGGTCGGGTCGCTTTCCCAGGGCACGGTGGTAAGGGTGCTGTAGTCGGGCTTGAAATAGAGATCGCCGTCGATGGGGTTGTGCTGAAACCAGTCGTCGTCGTCCGGATAATCGCCCGAGATCGTCTGCGCGAAGATCGAAGCAGGCATCGTCATCACCGGGCCGGAGAAAAACTTGCCAGTCGGCATCATCTTGCCGCGGGCAACACCGGCAAGGTCCGGAACGATGCATTCGATATCCTGGATGTTGCGCGCGTTGAGCCAGTCACGGGCCGCATCGACATCGGGAACGCCGCGCAGGCTGTCGATCGGATTTTCGCTTTCGCTGGCAGGCGTTTCAGCAGTCACAAGAAGCTCCAATGGTTTTGGCACTTTGGCCGGGGCAGGGAAGGCCATTTGGACGGCAAACAGGGGCGTTATCAAGTGCCTGTCTGCATGGGGCTGTCCCGGGTCGGAGAAATCATTTTGTGATCACAAAATGACATGGCTTTCAAAAAGGATCAACCGCCTGATGCATTTGACAGGATTTCCTTGCCGAGAAGCCCCATGCCGTCGGCAATATCGGCCGCGATCGCGGCCCGCAGTGCAGGGCCGTCCTGATCTTCGATCGCGCGGATGGCTTCCTTGTGACGGTCCTCAAGACTGGCAGTGCCGACCCGTCCGTAAACCGTGCGCATGAATGGCGCGAACTGTAGCCAGAGACTGTCGATCAGCGGCAGCAGAACCTTGGATCCGGACGCCCTGTAAATGCGGAAGTGAAAGGCGTGGTTGAGCCGCATGTAGGCTTCTGCATCGCCACTTGTGAGCCGCTCGTCGATGTCGTCATCGATCGATTGAAGGTCCTTTGCATCCTTGGATGTCAGATGCGGCAGGGCCAGTTCGGCCAGTTCCGGTTCCAGAAGCAGCCTTGCTTTCAGCACCTCGTCGAAGCGGGCCGGGGTCATGTCCGGTATCTGTACCCGGCCGTTCGGTTTCACCTCGAGAGCGTTTTCTGCCGCAAGCCGTTGCAACACTTCGCGCACTGGCATCGGGCTGACGCCAAGTTCTGCGGCAAGCCCCCGGATTGTCACGGCTTTTCCAGGTATGAACCGGCCTGTAAGCAGCCCGGACCGGACGGCATTGTCGACCTGCCCACGGGTTGCACCACGGGACGTGGAAGGGCCGCTGGCCTCCTTCACGGGGCCGGATTGCAAAGCGGATTGCCGAAGGGCCAAAGACGTCCTCCCGAAAAAGTCAAACGGTCAATTTATGCGATCCCGCTTGACAGCGTTTTCCGAAAGTGATCACATTTTTGAAAAGGACGCAAACAAAAGCTGCCGGCTGCCGCAGGAGTGCGGACGGCTCAGTCCAGCAAGACGCAGGGGCGTAAAAACTCTAAATGAACGAGCTTCCCCACCAGATCCTCGAGCATCCGGCGCTGCCCGGCTGGAAGACGGACTTCGAGGCCTTCATGGCCGCCCATCCCGATCTTGATACGCTCGAGGTCATTCTGCCCGACACCAATGGCGTGCTGCGCGGCAAGTGGTTGCCGGGCAAGGCGCTCGAAAAGGTGTTCGAGGGCGGCGTGGCCTTTCCCTATTCGCTTTACGGGCTTGATGTCTGGGGGCGCGAGGTCGAGGCCACCGGCATGCATCTGGAAACGGGTGACAAGGACGGTGTCTGCTGGCCGATCCCCGAAACGCTGAAGCTTGTTCCCTGGACCGACCGCAAGACCGCCCAGGTGCTTTTGTCCATGTACGATCGGGACGGCGATCCGTTCCTGGCAGACCCGCGTCACGTTCTGGAAAACATGGTCGACCGGCTGAAGGACGAATTCGGCGTGACCGCCACCTGCGCCTTCGAGTTGGAATTCTATCTGTTCGAGGAAAGTGACGGCGACTGGACGGAGCAGCCCAAGCCGTTGTTCTCCACCCATCTCGGCCCTGCCCGCCAGAACATGTACGCGCTGTCCGACCTGGAGGCCTTGCTGCCGGTGGTGGACGATCTGCGGAAGGCCTGCGAGGTTCAGGGCATTCCGGCGGACGCTGCGGTTTCCGAAGCCGCGCCCGGCCAGTTCGAACTCAATCTGCACCATCGTCGCAACCCGCTCCTTGCGGCCGATGACGTTGTCATGCTGCGCCGCCTGGTGGCAGGTGTCGCCCGCAAGCACGAACTCAAGGCGTCCTTCATGGCCAAGCCTTTCGTGGAATGGCCCGGCAACGGCATGCATGTGCATGTGTCCATGGAAGACGATAACGGCAATTTGTTCGCGGATCCGGAAACCGGCGCAGACCGGCTCGGATATGCCATCAACGGTCTTTTGAAGACCATGCCGGAAGCTCTGTTGCTTTTCATTTCCACCTTCAACGGTTTCCGCCGGATGCAGCCGGGCTCCTATGCCCCGGCCTCCATCTGCTGGGGCTACGACAACCGCTCCGTGGCATTGCGGGTTCCTGCCTCGACACCGGAAGCTGCCCGTGTCGAACACCGGATCGCAGGCGCCGACGCCAACCCCTATCTTGTGCTGACGGGCATTCTCGCCGGCATGATGGAAGGCCTCAGGCTGAAAAAGGATCCGCCTGCGCCCGTGACCGGCAATGCGTATGAGAAACGCAAGAAGCGACTGACCCCCTGGATGGACGAAGCCATTGATGCTTTTGAAGCCTCCAAGCTGATGAAACAGGCGGTCGGAAAGGAAATGCACAAGGTACTTACCGAGATCAAACGGGAGGAACTGAACGAATTTGGGCGGGAGATCTCATCGCTTGAGCGACAGACGTATTTGTGATCGGCTGCTGCCCAAAATCGACGCTGGACAAAAACCGGCGCCATAGCCAATCTGCGGGACAGACAAGACGCAAACAGCGCAAATGTCCATTTGCATTCAGGCACTAGGCCATCAAAGGGCCACTGACAAAACTCTGAGGGGAGTTCTCAAATGACGTTTAAATCCATGTTGACCGGGGTCGCCGTTCTCAGCCTGATGAGCGGTGCTGCATTCGCCCAGGACAAGGTCGTGAATGTCTACAACTGGTCCGACTACATCGACGAGACCATCCTGGAAGACTTCACCAAGGAAACCGGCATCAAGGTTGTCTACGACGTGTTTGACAGCAACGAAGTGCTGGAAACCAAGCTGCTGGCAGGCGGTACCGGCTACGATGTCGTCGTTCCGACCGGAACCTTCCTGGCCCGCCAGATTCAGGCCGGTGTTTTCTCTGAACTCGACAAGTCCAAGCTGACCAACCTGTCCAACATGTGGAAGGACATCGAGGCACGCGTCGACAAGTATGATCCGGGCAACAAGCACTCGATCAACTACATGTGGGGCACCACCGGCTTCGGCTACAATGTCGACAAGGTGAAGGCCGCGCTCGGCGACAACCCGCCGGTGGACAGCTGGGATCTCCTGTTCAAGAAGGAGAACATCGAGAAGCTGAAGGATTGCGGCGTGTTCATCCTGGACGCTCCGACCGAGCTGATCCCGGCTGCCCTCAACTATCTGGGTCTCGATCCGGACAGCAAGGACCCGGCGGAAATCGAAAAGGCCGGTGAGCTCCTGATGTCGGTTCGCCCGTACATCCAGAAGTTCCATTCTTCCGAATACATCAACGCTCTTGCCAATGGCGATATCTGCCTTGCGGTTGGCTGGTCCGGTGACGTTCTGCAGGCGCGCGACCGTGCGGCGGAAGCCGACAACGGTGTGACCGTCGAATATTCGATCCCGAAAGAGGGCGCGCTGATGTGGTTCGACCAGATGGCGATCCCGGCCGATGCTCCGCACAAGGAAGAGGCGCACGAGTTCCTGAACTACATCATGCGTCCTGAAGTGATGGCGAAGGCTTCCAACGTCGTCTACTACGCCAACGGCAACAAGGCGTCGCAGGAATTCCTCAACGAGGACGTGATCGGGGATCCGGCGATCTACCCGACCGAGGAAGCGGTGAAGAACCTCTACACCGTCACCCCCTATCCTCCGAAGGTGAACCGGGTCGTGACCCGCACCTGGACCTCGGTCAAGAGCGGCCAGTAAGCGAACACGAACACCGCCGGGCCCTTTCCAAGGGTCCGGCGATTTAGTCTTGGGAAGGTCTCTTAGGGGTGGGAGATTGTTTTGGCGAAGAAATCGATTGGACCGGTGCGTCGGGCCTACAGCCCGTGGGACGATCCGGACAAGGCACCATTTATCGAATTCCGGAATGTCACAAAGAAGTTCGGTGATTTCACCGCGGTCAAAGACCTGTCCCTGAAAATCTACGAGCGCGAGTTTTTCGCGCTGCTTGGTGGCTCAGGCTGTGGCAAGACCACCTTGATGCGCATGCTGGCGGGTTTCGAGACGCCGACTTCAGGGCAGATCTTTCTGGATGGCCAGGACCTGGCCGGAATTCCGCCCTTCAAGCGTCCCTCCAACATGATGTTCCAGTCCTACGCGCTGTTTCCGCACATGAGTGTCGAGAAGAACATTGCCTTCGGTCTGAAGCAGGACAAGTTGCCGGCCTCGGAAGTTGATGCGCGCGTGTCCGAAATGCTGCGACTGACCAAGCTGGAACAATTCGCAAAACGTCGTCCGCACCAGCTTTCCGGCGGTCAGCGCCAGCGCGTCGCGCTGGCTCGCTCGCTCGCCAAGCGCCCCAAGGTGCTGCTGCTGGATGAACCGCTCGGCGCGCTTGACCGCAAGCTGCGTGAGGAAACCCAGTTCGAGCTGATGAACATTCAGGAAGAACTGAAAATGACCTTCCTGATCGTGACCCACGACCAGGAAGAAGCCATGACAGTGGCCGATCGTATTGCCGTCATGGACAAGGGCGAGCTTGTGCAGGTTGCAACCCCGGCCGAAATCTACGAAGCGCCCAATTCCAAGTTCGTTGCCGACTTCATCGGCGACATCAACCTGATCGAAGCCAACGTCATCGAGAAGTCGGACGCCGGTACGAAGCTGCGTTCGGTCGCGGACAACTTCTCCATCGAAAGTGATCAGGTGACCGACGCCGCCGTCGGCGATCGGGTCTGGTATGCCATTCGTCCGGAAAAGGTCCGCATTGCCCAGGGGCGCCGCGAAAAGGGCGTCCCCAACAGGATCGACGGCGTTGTCTGGGACATCGCCTACCTGGGGGACATGTCGATCATCCATTCGAAAGTCGGCGACGACGACGGCGATACGTTGCGCGCGACCTTCGCCAATGTCTCGCGCATGGTCGAAAACCCGATCACCTGGGATGACGAGGTCGTCATGTCCTTCGACCGGGACGCCGGCGTCATTCTAAAAGGGTAGGAGGAAACGATGTCCGAAGTACACGTTCCCGCTCAACCCAAACGGACGCTCGGCGGCTGGCTGCTGATTTCGGTGCCATACATCTGGCTGCTGATCTTTTTTCTGGCGCCGTTCCTGATCGTCTTCAAGATTTCCCTTTCGCAGGTGGCCGTCGCCATTCCACCCTATGTACCAACCTTCGATCTGGCAGAAGGCTGGAACGGTATCTGGGAAAGCGTCTCGGAATTCTCCTTCGAGAATTATGTCTGGCTGACAGAAGACGATCTCTACTGGAAATCCTATCTGTCGTCGGTTGTTATCGCGGCTATTTCAACGCTTCTGACGCTCATCATTGGCTATCCGATCGCCTATGGCATGGCACGCAGTCCGCAATCCTTGCGTCCGACGCTGCTGATGCTGGTGATCCTGCCGTTCTGGACCAGCTTCCTGATCCGCGTCTACGCCTGGATCGGTATCCTGAAAAACGAAGGCCTGCTCAACCAGCTTCTCCTGATGCTCGGCATCATCGACGAACCGCTGGTGATCATGAATACCAACATCGCGGTCTTTATCGGCATCGTCTATTCCTACCTGCCGTTCCTGGTTCTGCCGCTCTATGCCAGCCTGGAGCGGCTGGACGGCAGCCTTTTGGAAGCCGCCGAAGACCTTGGATGCCCACCCTGGAAGGCCTTCTGGAAAATCACCGTGCCGTTGTCGCTGCCCGGTGTCATCGCGGGGTGTTTCCTGGTGTTCATTCCCGCCGTCGGTGAATTCGTCATCCCGGATCTTCTTGGTGGGTCCAACACCCTGATGATCGGCAAGACGCTTTGGGTCGAGTTCTTCAACAACCGCGACTGGCCGGTGTCTTCTGCGGTTGCCGTGATCCTTCTGATGATCCTGGTGGTTCCGATCGTGCTCTTCCAGAACCAGCAGCAGAAAATGTCGGAGAGAGACGGATGACGCGCGGCCCGACCTGGTTCAACATCACCTCGCTGGTGGTAGGCTTTTCGTTCCTTTACCTGCCCATCGTGCTGCTGGTGATCTACTCTTTCAACGAGAGCCGTCTGGTGACGGTCTGGGGCGGGTTCTCCACCAAGTGGTACGCGTCGCTGCTGCAGAATGATCAGTTGCTCGATGCGGCCTGGGTGACCCTGCGGGTTGCCTTTGCGTCGGCCACACTGGCAACGATCATCGGCACCATTGCTGCACTTGTGCTGGTACGGTCCGGACGCTTCGTCGGCCGGTCTCTGTTTTCCGGCATGATCTTCGCGCCGCTTGTGATGCCGGAAGTGATCCTCGGCCTGTCGCTGCTGCTGCTGTTCGTGGCCATGGACTATACGCGCGGATTCTGGACCGTGATGCTGGCGCATACCACCTTCGCCAGCTGTTATGTGGCCGTTGTCGTCCAGTCGCGTCTGGTCGGCTTCGACAAGTCGATCGAGGAAGCCGCAGAAGACCTCGGCTGCCCGCCGGTGAAAACCTTCTTCCTGATCACCTTGCCGATCATCCTGCCAGGGGTCATTGCCGGCTGGATGCTGGCCTTCACCTTGTCTCTGGACGATCTGGTGATCGCCAGCTTCACCACGGGACCAGGCGCCACCACGCTGCCAATGAAGATCTACTCACAGGTGCGCCTTGGCGTGACACCGGAGATCAATGCGGTCTGTACCATTCTCGTTGCTCTGGTCACCATGGGCGTGATTGCCGCCTCCATTGCGACCAAGCGGCAACAGGCGCAAAAGGAGCGGGACGAACGGGCGGCCTTTGGCGCGGAAGGGTGATGATTTCCGAAGCTTCCAGAAGTCGGTGATATTGTGTAGGCAATACTGAATTTTAACAAAACCATGCCTATTTTACGGCCGGGCGGTACACTTCATTGGTGTGTCCGGGCCGATGGTTTTTATTGGGGTATTGCGAGTGATGGCATTGCGGGAAACAGAGCATCTACTGGCTCTGGAAAGCAGCGCTATTTCCCGGATAAAGGTTCGTGAACTCGAAGCTCCAACGCTTTCGGATATGAGCGGTCTTTGGTCTTCGTTGAAGGGCGGCGTCGTATCGACGCCGTTTCAGACACCAGAGTTTCTTGCAGCTTTGCAGGAAACCAAACTGAAGACAGGTGATTACCGATTTTCAGTGGGCGTTTTCGCGGAGCAAGGCGAGGAAGCCTCTCCCTGTATGCTGTTGCCGCTGGTGCGGTTCCAGCGTGGCCCAATCCGGGTCGTTGGCATGCCGGATTTTGGTCTCGCCGATCAGAATGCACCGGTTCTAGGTGCAGGATGCCGGGCCTCCAGAGAGTGCCGGGTTGCAATGATCCGGGCATTTTTTGAGCGTCTCCACGATGCGGATATCGTTGACATACATAAACTGCATGGCCGGATCGACGCCCGGGAAAACCCATTGAACTTCATGCCGGAAACCATTTCCCAGAACAGTTCCCTTCTCCTCGATCTTCGCGACGGAGAGGGATCGGACAATTGGTGCGGCAAGTCCATCTACAAGAAGACCAGATCCAAATTTCGCAGGCTCGTGAAGGAAGGTGTCAGCCTGGTTGAGGCTGAAACGCCTGAAGAGCGAACTGAATTGTTCAAGACACTTGCGGCGCAGCGCAGCGACAGGTTCCGACAGCTCGGGCGGAAAGACAGTCTGGAACGTGAAGACCGTGCTGACTTCTACATCCGCCTTGCGCAGATGGAAGCTTCATCCTCGCCTTTCAGGGCCATCGCGCTGAAGTGCGGAGAAGAGACCGTTGCGGCCATGGTGTTGATGATGTCTGGTTCCCAGGCGACCGCCGTGCTGGTGTCTATCGGGGATCCGCGGTGGCACGCCTTTTCGCCGGGCATGGTGTTGTTTGCCAAGGCGATACAGTACGCTGCGCAAACCGGTGTTCGCTGGTTCAGCTTCGGCACAGGACAACAGGAATACAAGCAACGGTTCGGTGGGGTCGAGCAACCTTCCCGACGTCTTCTTATGCCACTCAGCACGCGCGGACGGCTCTTTGTCGGCGCCCGTGAAGCGCATCGTGCCGCTCAGGATATGCTTCAGATCGCGTTGCGCAGGAATGGGGTGGATACGTGACGGAGATGTCGGACGTGGCAGGACAGGAGACCTTCCGCGGGCAGGTGGCTGGGCAGAAGCTTCATGTTGTCTGGCATGAGAAGCCCGGCGCGGACCTTTTGCGCTCGCTTTGGGCTTCACTACCCGGCGGAGCCATATGTTCGGCGTTTCAGGCACCGCGGTTCGTCGAGTGCTTTTTTCAGGAAATGGCACCTGCTGCCTGCGACACTTTCGGAGTGCTTGCCGCTTATCGCGCCGGTTTGCAGGACCCGCTTGCATTGCTGCCGTTAATCCGTTTCAGGAAAGGTCCGGTTCGCATCGCATCCACTCCCGACCTCGGCGTGGCAGACCAGAACGGCCCGGTATTGAGCGAAGCGCTCGCAAGCGAAGGCGCTGAAACGGTTCAGGCGGTCATGTCCGCAATGATCGAGGCCATCCCGGATGCCGATGTGGTGGACATCAAGAAACTGCACGTATCGATAGGCAGCGCTGATAATCCCTTCTTTGTGCATCCAAATGCGAGCCCGGAAAGCAGCAGCCTCTTTCTGGAAACTGACGCCCTGCTCGCCGCCGGGGCCAAGTCCGGGATAAGTATCTACAAGAAGGCAAGGGTCAACTTTCGCAAGCTTCAAAGCGAAGACGTTCAGTTGGTCGAAGCAACGACCCCTGAAGAGCGTGTGAAAATTCTCGAAGCTCTGATCGTCTCCAAGGAGGAGCGTTTCAAAGCACTTGGCCGCGCCAATTCCATGAAACAGGACAACCGGGAAAACTTCTATCGCGCCCTGGCGGCCCAAGCGGGGCTGGAAAACCCCCTGAAGGTTCTGGCGTTGAGGTCCGGTCACGACGCTATCGCCGTGGTTGCGATGTTGGTGGAAGATGGCTACGCCACCCTTATTCTGATTTCGATCGGGGCAGAGCAATGGCACCGGTTTTCACCTGGCATGGTGGCACTGGTCCAATCGATCTACTGGGCGCGGGACAATAACATTCGGGTCTATGGTTTCGGTACGGGTCACCAGGGTTACAAAAGCAGGTTCGGCGCCACGGAACAGCCGACACGACGCCTGCTTTTGCCGCTTACGGTCAAAGGCCACGCGGCGATCACTGCCCTGAAGGCAAAACGGAGTTTCCAGGAAACCGTTGATCGCTGGAAACATCGGAAAACCGCTCAGACAGCCTGATCGGGAAATGTTATCCCGCTCGCGGTGGCCGGATCAGGTAGATGACCAGCCAGATCGGCACGACGATGAAGGCGCCCAGGATCATGTTGGGAATGGCCCAGTCCCGAAACTCCAGCAGATAGATCCAGAGCTCCAGAGGACTCATGCCGACGGAGCCCAGAATGTCCTGCGCGGTGATGTTCACGAAGGAAAGACCCGCGCCGACGAGCAGCGAGATGACCGCGATCTTGAAGAATGTCGACAGAAACGGGAACACGGTGCGTAGTGTCTCTCAGTAGGCTCAAGGTATCCGGTGCGCTGGAGAGTGGCTGTAACGCTCCGCGAACGGTGCCCAATTCTTGCCGTTAAGGATTTACAAACCATAAACAACTTGCCGGAAACCGCCCAAACCCGCGCTGCAACGGCAGTTTGGCGTCGGGCAAAGTGACGCAAATCGATTAAGTGACGGGCCATTCATGTTTTTCGCTGCAACGCGGGAAAGAGCTCTTGACCCGGTCGAACCAAGCGGCGAATGTGCGCCTCACGCATGTAGCGGTCTTAAACGGGAGTGAAACATGAACAAAATTTATCCGGACGCAAAGGCCGCCCTCGAGGGACTGACCTTTGACGGCATGACGGTGATGGCCGGCGGGTTCGGCCTCTGCGGCATTCCGGAAAATCTGATCGTGGCGCTCCGGGATTCCGGAGCCACGGACATTACGGCCATATCCAACAACGCCGGTGTCGATGACTTTGGCCTCGGTCTTCTGCTGCAGACCCGCCAGATCAAGAAGATGGTGTCGTCCTACGTGGGTGAAAACGCGACCTTTGAAAAGCAGTACCTGAACGGCGAGCTTGAGCTTGAATTCAACCCTCAGGGCACGCTGGCCGAACGCATTCGCGCTGGTGGCGCGGGCATTCCGGGCTTCTACACCAAGACCGGCGTCGGTACGCTGATTGCCGAAGGCAAGGAGCACAAGGACTTCAACGGCGAGACATACATCATGGAAACCGGCCTCGTGGCCGATGTGTCGCTGGTCAAGGCCTGGAAGGCCGACAAGGAAGGCAACCTGATCTACCGCAAGACCGCGCGTAACTTCAATCCGATGATGGCAACCGCCGGCAAGACCTGTGTCGTGGAAGTCGAGGAGATTGTCGAGATCGGTGAACTCGATCCGGACAACATCCACACCGCCGGCATCTTCGTCGACCGTATCATCGTCGGCAGCCACGAAAAACGTATCGAAAAGCGCACCACGCGCGCAGCCTGAGGGAGAAAACATCATGGCCTGGACTCGTGATGACATGGCAAAGCGTGCCGCGCAGGAACTGGAAGACGGCTTCTATGTGAACCTGGGCATCGGCATTCCGACGCTGGTATCCAACTACATTCCGGAAGGTGTCCATGTGACCCTCCAGTCGGAAAACGGCATGCTCGGCATGGGCCCGTTCCCGACTGACGACGAGGTTGATGCAGACCTCATCAACGCCGGCAAGCAGACCATCACCGAATTGCCGCAGACCAGCTACTTCTCGTCTGCCGACAGCTTCGGCATGATCCGCGGCGGTCATATCGACCTGTCGATCCTGGGTGCTATGGAAGTGTCCGAGGGCGGCGATCTCGCCAACTGGATGATCCCTGGCAAGATGGTCAAGGGCATGGGCGGCGCGATGGATCTCGTCGCCGGCGTCAAGCGCGTGGTGGTGATCATGGATCACACCTCCAAGGCTGGCGACCCCAAGCTTCTGAAAGAATGCTCGCTACCGCTTACCGGCGTGAAATGCGTTGATCGCGTGATCACCAATTTCGGTGTCTTCGATGTTGTCGAAGGCGGCCTGAAAGTGGTTGAACTCGCTGACGGCGTAACGCTGGATGAGGTCAAGGAAAAGACCCAGGCAACGCTTCAGTCATAAGGCAGGATGCGCGCTTCGACGTCGTTTTAAATCAAGGTGCCTGCGGTCCCGCAGGCACCTTTTTTCGTGGTTGCTTCAGCCAGCTCGTCGTTTATTTCAATAAAAAAAGACTGTTTGAACGTGTCGCAGGCGCAATTTGTCCCGAATTGGAACCAATTCGTAGAATTGCCGAGGAAATTTCCAAATTCGTTAATAGATCGAATTGCGAATAACCCGCATAAATCAAGCATAGATAACCCGTTATCCTTTAAAAGCCGGGAAAGTCGATTTCCCGGCTAAAGAACAGATCAGTGTTTACGCGATCTGGTCACCCGCATTTACCTTCTTCAATCCACCTTCAAGACTTGTTCTGTATGGTGTTCAGGTATTCGCAAGGGGTGTTTGGCGTGCCTGGAACGCATGGGGCTGTCTCAAAGCTGATAAAAGTCCTGTCGACCTGGCTGCCCAGCCTGCGCACCCGCTTTGTCTTGCTGGTGGCCGGCCTGTTTCTAGCGCTCTCGGTCGTGATGATCATGGTGGCGAGCTACCTGGACCTGCGGGACGAGGAGCAAAGGGTGGTTTCGGACGCGCGAGCCATCGGGGCGACCGTCAGCCGACTGGCCGTACCGCATCTGACCAACCACCACTATCTGATCCTTGAACAGGAACTGGAAAGCATTGCCGGCAGCGGCGTGGTCGACCTGGCGCAAGTTCACGATCCCGCGCGTGCGGTCACTATCGACAGCGATCCGGACACGAGCTACTTCGACGAAATGGACCTGCATCCGCTGATCACGCTGTCGCTGCAAACCGGGCTCGATCAGATCCGCCAGACCGGAGACAGGATCGAAATAGCCTTGCCGGTGCGCGAGACGGCAGACAGTCCGGTTCTGGGGGTTGCGCTGGTGTCGGTCAAACGGCTTCAGGCCAACGGCATGCTGTTCGCCATCTGGGGACGGAACATCGTCATCACCCTGGTGCTCCTGATATTCTGTGTTCCGGTGACGTTTCATTTTGCGGAAAATTTCGTCCGGCCGATCAAGGCGCTTACCCAGACCGCCCACACGGTAAGCGCCGGCAATTTTGACGCGCCTTTCCCGGTCGAACGAACCGATGAGATCGGTGTTCTCGCCCGCGCCTATCGAGACATGGTCGGAACCATTCGGAACAACATGGCCCGCATTCACGAGCTTGCCTATGTGGACCCGGTCACGCGGCTGCCGAACCGGGAAAGCTTCCGTCAGCATTTCAATTCAAACATGCAGCTTGCGGACGGCACGCCGGTCCGGATGGCCGTTCTGTTTATTGACCTTGATCGCTTCAAGCGTGTGAATGACAGCTACGGACACGATCATGGCGACGCACTGTTGAAGGAAGTGGCGGCGCGGCTGCAACGCTTGCTGAACTCCTCGGACAAGGTTGCGGCAGGCAAGACGGCTTTTTCACCACTTGTCGCCAGGCTCGGCGGCGATGAGTTTGCCATCGTCCTGCCTGCTGAAAAGCCCATGTCCAACGTCTACACACTCGCGGATCAACTGGTGCAATGCGTCGAGCAACCGCTGGAAATCAACGGTCTGACAATGGCCGTTGGGGCCAGTATCGGCGTCTCGACCTATCCGGATGACGGCGAGGACTACACCGCCATCCTGAAGAACGCGGACATTGCCATGTATGCGGCCAAGCGAACCGGCGGCAACCGTGCATGCTTCTTCAACGAGATCGAGCGCGATTCCCGCTCTCACGAACGCATTCGTCTGGAAGCGGAACTGAAACGGGCCCTTCTGGCGGACGAGATCACCATCGCCTTTCAGCCCAAGATCGACTGCGCCACGTTGAGGGTGATTGGTGCTGAAGTGCTGGCCAGGTGGGACCATCCCGAACGTGGCCTGTTGGCACCGGGGTGTTTCATCGATGTTGCCGAAGAAAGCGATCTGATCACGCGCCTGGGTGACAGGGTGCTGGAACTGGCCTGCCGCCAGGGTCGGGTCTGGCTCGATCACGGTCAACGTCTGCCGCTGGCGGTGAATGTTTCCATTCGCCAGCTTGAAAAGCCGGGCTTCACCGCCCGCGTCCTCGACATTCTGGAAATCACGGGCTTCCCGGCCGAGCTGTTGCAGCTCGAGGTGACGGAGACCGTTGCCATGGGGGATCCGGAGCGAATCTCGGAGGCGGCAAAGCCGCTTCTGGAAGCCGGCATTACCTTTGCGATAGACGATTTCGGCACCGGCTATTCAAGTCTGGCGCATCTTCAGCGTCTGCCGTTCAACACCTTCAAGATCGACCGAAGCTTCATCAGTGGTCTTGCCGATGACCATCACAGCCGCTCGATCGTTCAAACCATTCTGGCAATGGCGAAAAGCCTCAGTTACGAGGTTGTCGCCGAAGGCGTCGAAACGGAAGAACAACACGTTTTCCTGTCTGAGAACGGCTGCACGACTGCGCAAGGTTTCCTGTTCGCGCGGCCGATGCCGGCAGAACATTTCGAAGCCTGGTCGAAGGCATTTCTGATGGATGGCAACCATTCGCACCTGGCCGCCGGAGCACAGCCGAAAGGTGGCAGCACGTTCGCCGCGTGAGGCAATTCGACGTTGACACGAGCCGGCCTTACTCCGCCGCCTCGGTCTTGCGGCGTTCGGCAAGGGGGCGGATTGCGGGGAAGTCCTGATCGGTCAGCGTTTCCTTCGCGAGCAGCAATGAAGCCCCTTCGTCCAGTTCGCCGCGATGGCTGTTCAGGAGCGCCTTGGCGCGCTGGAAGGCAGCTTCCACCCTTTGCTTGATGGCAAGGTCGATCTCCCGCTGGGTCTGTTCGGAAACCTCGGCAACGTCTCCGGCAGGCTGGCCGAGAAAGTTCTGGCGCTGGGTGGCATAGGCGCGATTGCCGAGGTCGGGATCCATGCCGTATCGCATGACCATGTCGCGGGCGACTTCGGTCACTTTCTGCAGGTCGTCGGAAGCGCCGGTAGAGATCTCGTTGAAGACAATCTCCTCAGCCGCCCGGCCGCCCATCAGGACAGCCATGCGGTTTTCCAGGTCGAGAGAGGACAACAGGAAACGATCCTCGGTCGGCCGCTGCATCGTGTAGCCGAGCGCGCCGATGCCGCGCGGGATGATCGAGATCTTGTGCACCGGATCACAGCCTTCCAGGTTGGCGGCAACCAGGGCATGGCCCATTTCGTGGAAAGCGACGGTTTTTCGTTCCTTGTCCGACAGGATCCGGCTGCGCTTTTCCAGTCCCGCAATCACCCTCTCCACTGCCTCGTTGAAGTCCAGCAGGGTAACGGCATCCGCCTGCCGACGTGTTGCCAAAAGGGCCGCCTCGTTGACCAGCGTTGCAAGGTCGGCGCCGGAAAACCCTGCTGTCAGCTGGGCCACCTGATCGAGGTCGATATCTGCGGCCAGCTTGATCTTTTTCACGTGGACATCGAGGATCGCGCGCCGGCCGATCTTGTCCGGCCGGTCGACCAGCACCTGCCGGTCGAAGCGCCCGGCGCGCAGGAGGGCTGGATCGAGGATCTCCGGCCGGTTCGTCGCTGCCAGCAGGATGATGCCGCTGGACGGATCAAACCCGTCGAGCTCGGTCAAAAGCTGGTTGAGCGTCTGTTCTTTCTCGTCGTTGGTGCCCATCGGGCCGGCTGCACGCGCCCGGCCCAGTGCGTCCAGCTCGTCGATGAAGATGATGGCAGGAGCGGCCTTTCGGGCCTGCTCGAAGAGGTCGCGCACTCGTGCGGCGCCGACGCCGACGAACATCTCCACGAATTCGGAGCCGGAGATCGAGAAGAACGGCACACCGGCTTCACCGGCCACGGCGCGCGCCAGAAGCGTCTTGCCTGTGCCCGGAGGGCCAACCAGCAGGATGCCCTTGGGCACATGCGCCCCCAGACGGCCATAGGAAGCTGGTTCCTTCAGGAAATCGACAATCTCCTTCAGTTCCCGTTTGGCTTCATCCACTCCGGCGACATTCTGAAAAGTGACTTTCACGTCCTTTTCGACAAATACCTTCGCCTTTGACTTGCCGACCGTCATCATGCCGCCAAGACCCTGTTTTTCGGCAAACCGGCGGATGAAGAACATCCAGAGGCCGAACAGCAGCAGGACCGGCAGCACCCAGGAGAGGATGTCGCGAATGAAGGTGTTCTGGACGACGCCGGTGTATTTGACGTCGTACTTGCTGAGTTCGTCGGCGAGCGGAACCTCGACGCGCGTAGTGACGAAATACTGCTTGCCGTCCTTCAGTTCCGCCTTGAACTTGCCTTCGATGAAGTTCTCCTTGACGGCGATCTCCTCGATCTTTCCGTCCTTGAGGTACTGCTCGAACTGGCTGTAGGGGATCTGCTCGACGGTCTTGTAGGTGGTCCACCAGCTTTGGAACATCAGCACCAGCATCATGGCAATGAAGGCGTACCAAAGGTTTATCTGGTGTTTCTTTTCCATCGTGAAACTGTCCCGGCAATTGTCTGAACTATGCCGCCATTGACGCGGTTCGCCCGGAGGCTGTCAAGGCACGAGGTGGGCACGAGGTGGGCACGAGGTGGCATGGCTGCCCTGGTTCAGACGACCGGCTCCAGTTGCCGCTTGGACGTTTGCGTGCGGAAGGACGAGGCGCTGGAACGGGCGAGGTAGATGACCGGGATGAGACCGACCAGAACGATGGCAAGCGAGGGCAGGGCCGCTTCGCCAAAGGCTTCGCGCGAGGCGGCCTCGAACACGGTCGTTGCCAGGGTTTCGAAATTGAACGGGCGCAGGAGAACCGTTGCCGGCAGCTCTTTCATGCAATCGACGAAGCTGAGCAGGGCTGCGGACAACAGCACCGGCTTCAGGATCGGCAGGTGGATCTGCGTCAGGGTCTGACCGCTGTTGCGGCCGAGCGTGCGCGCCGCCATGTCGAGATGTGGTGTGATCCGGCCGAAGCCACCTTCAACCTGGCCGTAGGAAACTGCAAGGAAGCGAACCACATAGGCAAACACAAGGCCGGTGCCGCTCCCCAGCAGTAGCAGGCCGGTGTTGATACCGAACCAGGCTTCCATGCGGGCATCCAGGAAATTGTCGAAGCCGGCCAACGGCACCAGAATGCCGATGGCGAGAACGGTGCCCGGAATGGCGTAACCGATCGAGGCAAGCCGGACGGCAAACTTCAATGGGCCCCTGGGGTTGAGACGCAGGGCATAGGCCAGGGCAACGGAAATGAGCACGGTGATCAGCGCTGCAATGGCAGCGAGGCTGAGGCTGTTCCAGACGGCATCCAGAAATCCGCTGTCCCAAAAACCTTCCAGGCGCCGGCTGGCCAGGTCTGCAAGCAGCAGGCCGGGAACCACAAAGCCGACAAAGACCGGCGTCAGGCATAACAGCAACGCAAGCGCAGCCTGCCAGCGTCCAAGTTCGAAGCGTGTCGGTGGCCGGTGCTTGGAGCCACCGCCGCTGTCGAAGCGCTGTTTGCGCCGCCCGAACCGTTCCAGCCACAATAGCAGGAACACCATCACCAGCATGGCCAGCGCGAGCTGGGCTGCGCCACCGAGGCTGGAACGGTGCAGCCAGGTGTCATAGACGGAAAAGGTCAGGGTCTTCACGCCGAAGAATGTCACCGCGCCGATATCGTTGAGGCACTCCATCAAGGCAAGCGAAATGCCGATGACGATGGCGGGACGCGCCAATGGCAGGGCGACACGAAAGAACAGCCCGTAAGGCGAAGCGCCAAGGGTACGCGAGACATCCAGCGTCGAGGCGGACTGGATCAGAAAGCTCGCCCGGGTCGTCAGATAGACATAAGGGTAAAGCACTGCCCCCATGACGAATATGGCGCCGCCCAGTGAGCGAATTTCGGGAAACCAGTAGTCTCTGGACGTCTTGAAACCAAAAAGCGTGCGGATCAGGCTCTGAACCGGCCCGGTATAATCGAGCACTTCGACATAGGCGAAGGCGACGATATAGGTCGGCACCGCAAGGGGCACCAGAAGAGCCCAGTCGAGGACCTTTCTTCCCGGGAAATTGCACATCGTCACGAGCCAGGCCGTGGCAACGCCGGTGATGCCTGTGGTCAGGCCGACCCCGAGCATCAGCAAAACCGTCGTCTGCAGGGAGCCGGGCAGAACCGTTGTCAGAAGATGGCCCCAGACTTCGC
Source organism: Labrenzia sp. R5_0 (assembly GCF_017743835.1). Taxonomy (NCBI): domain Bacteria; kingdom Pseudomonadati; phylum Pseudomonadota; class Alphaproteobacteria; order Hyphomicrobiales; family Stappiaceae; genus Labrenzia; species Labrenzia sp. R5_0. Next base: position 837,189 of record NZ_JAGHRK010000003.1, read on the forward strand.
CCGTCGGCGTCAGCGCGATCCACACGATCGCCGCCAGTGGCAACAGCACCAGCGTGGCAATCGCCAGAGATGCAATTTGCCAGAAACGGTCAGCAAAAGTGAGGGTGGGCGTGCGCAGCAAGGCCAGTCATTTCTTTGAGAATGGTTCGCAGGAAGCTCTATAGGCAAAACCCGGAAAATGCAAAAGCCAAGAGACCCCGAGGTGTGACCTGAATTTTTGCGGTGGCTTTCTTTTCGTCATGCCATGGCTCGACCATGGCATCCATGCCGTTGAGGATCGGATCGACGTCACCTCTGAATTTTGTCGACAGGGAATGGCATGGATTGCCGGATCAAGTCCGCCTTCCTTGCTCTCAACAGAAAAGCGCCGCAAAATGCGGCGCCCGTCCTTTTTGTCGATATGGCCTCAGGAGGCCGGGCCGTCATCAAAGCCCACTTCGTCGATCAGCTCGCTGGCGGTCTTGCGGTTCTTGGCAATGTCGGCGAGTGACAGGGTGTCTTTCTTGAACTCGCCCCAGCTTGCAACACGCTCGGAAACCGCGACGCCCGGCTTGACCGGATATTCATGGTTGGTTTCGGCGTAGATCTGCTGCGCTTCATCGGAAGACAGGAACTCGATCAGCTTGACCGCATTGTCCTGGTTCGGTGCGTTCTTCGTCAGGATGACGCCGGCAACGTTCACGTGGCTGCCACGGTCGTCAGTGTTCGGGAACAGGATGCGGACGCTGTCGGCCCAGGTCTGCTGTTCCGGTTCCTTCTCGTTGGTCTGCATCAGGCCCATGTAATAGGTGTTGCCGAGTGCGATGTCGCATTCGCCGGCGAAGATGGCCTTGACCTGGGCGCGGTCGTTGCCGGCAGGCTTGCGGGCCAGGTTGTCGCGAACGCCTTCAAGCCACTTTTCGGTTTCTTCCGCACCATGATGGGCGACCATCGAGGCGACCAGTCCGACGGTGTAGACATGCTGACCGGAGCGGGTGCAAAGACGGCCCTTCCACTTCGGATCGGCAAGTTCCTCATAGGTGATGCTGTCCTGGTCGACGCGTTCCTTGGAAGCGTAGATCACGCGGGCACGGTTGGTCAGGCCGATCCAGTGGCCTTCCGGGTCGCGGAATTCTGCCGGAACGTTTGCATTGACGATTTCAGAAACAACCGGCTGTGAAATGCCGAGCTGTTTGGCACCGTCCAGGCGCCCGATGTCGACGGTCAAGAGAACGTCGGCCGGAGAGTTGGCGCCTTCTGCCGCAATACGCTCGCCCAGGCCCTCAGCCGCAAAGACCACGTTGGTCTTGATGCCGGTTTCCTTGGTGAATGCGTCGAGCAGCGGCTCGATGAGGTAAGGCTGGCGATAGGAGTAGATGTTCACTTCCCCGTCGGCAAATGCGGGTGCAGCGGTAAGGGTTGCCGAAGACAGCAGGGCAGCGCCTGCCAGGATGCGGAAAGTGGAATTCATGTAACTCTCCCGTTGATATGGTTCTTGTTGCTCGGACGCAGGGTCCGAAGCTTGCCGGGAATATGTCGTTAGCAGGGCCTCAAGTCAATAAATCTAGCAAAATCAATACTTTAGAATGATTCAAAACTAACTGGAGGATTGCATTCCACTATTTTACCGAAAACCGGTGAGAATACAGGAGTTTAAGACTCGACTTTAGGTCTGATGGTCATTGAAGCTTGCTTTGAGAGACTGATCACGAACGCGTTATCGGCTGGCGTGAAAAACTGTCACACCCAGGCAAACGCCTGCCGCAGGAAGGCTGTGCCATTGCCTGGCTGCCAGACGCCGTGCGCCATGATCACCCTTTCCGGTGACCAGGCAAGTATCCTGTCCCGGCAGGTTCGGGCCTTTCGGCGGTCGAAAAAGCTCAGCCGCCATTCCAAGGGCGCATAGCCCTTGCCTTCGACAATACCCCATAGACCGGCAATCCAGCGCTGCCAGGGTTTCCAGTGCCGGTGCAAAAAACCTTGCGAGAAATGCTCGCTGAGATCGGCCAGGATGACCGTTGCCGAGGGCCGGTGCAGAAACACCAACTCGTCCATCACCGGAGAACCGGAAAAGCGCACCATGTCGATGGCGCCTTCGAATGCATCTGGCACCGCATCGTCCAGCGACGGTTCGAAGGCGAGGTCCGTACGCTTGGCAATGGTGCTCTGTGGTCCCCAGAGCCTGGCTTCCGGCCACGCCGCCTTCCAGTCCTGCAGAAAGAGATGGTGGATCTTGTTGGGACTGACGAGATGTGTCGGGGTTCCAAGGGCATCGATCTGCTGCCGAACCGCCGGCGTCAAGGCGATGGGTGACCAGACCCACAGCTTGCCGGACGGCAGGCGAATGATCACACAGCGGGTCGGGTAACAAAATCCGTAAAAGGAGACAGTGTCCCCTTCAAGGATCCAGATATTGCTGTCGACTTCAACCAAGGCGCTCTCCTGTCGGGAGCCCGGCATTACTCCGAAAGCACCCGCTGTGTCGGGAAGATGATTTCCACCAGGGTGCCCTGATCCGGCGTGGAATCGATATGGAAGCTGGCCCGGTTGGCTTCCACCAGTGCCTTGGTCAGCGGCAGGCCAAGCCCGGTTCCACCGCCGCGGCTGGAGGTATGCAGCTGCCGGAACGGTTCAAGCGCCGCAGCCAGTTGCTTGGCTGTCATGCCGGTGCCGGTATCGCGAACCCGCAGCGCGACTTCGCCGTTGCTTTCCAGCGCTGTCGACAGGATCACCTGCCCACCGGACTTGTTGTATTTGATCGCGTTGGACAGAAGGTTCAGCACGATCTGTCGCAGAGACCGCGGATCAGCCACGACATCGGGCACGGATTCCGGCAGGCTGGCACGGATGATGACACGCTCCCGGTTGGCCTGCGGCTGCATCAGGGCAACGCATTCGTTGATGACGTCGTTGGTCGAGACGGCGGAGAACTTCAAATCCAGCTTGCCCGCCTCGATCTTGGACAGGTCCAGGAGATCGTTGATCAGGCTCATGATGTGCGAGCCGGATGTGCGGATATCCTTGAGATAGTCCTTGTAGCGGTCATTGCCGATCGGGCCGAAGCGCTCTTCCATCATGACTTCCGAAAAGCCGATGATCGCGTTCAGCGGGGTGCGGATTTCATGGCTGATCTTCGCCAGGAAATCGGACTTCTGAGAGCTGGCGTTTTCAGCCTGGCGCTTGGCCTGGGTCAGCTCTTCTTCTGCCGTCTTCCATTGGGTGATGTCGCGCAGCACCGCACAGTATTTGGCGTCGTCCTTGTTGCCGCTGATCCGGCCGATGGTCATGAACAGCGGGATGAGCCCGCCGGTCGGAACCTTGCCGAGCACTTCGCGGCCATCGTTCAGGATCGAGGCAACGCCGTTGCGCGACAATCCGTCCAGGTAGTCGGCCGCCGCCCGGTGGCTTTCGGGCGCCAGGAAATCCGTGAAGGGCGCTCCGATCATGTCGGACCGGTTGGCGCTGAAGAGCGCCTCCGCGGAGCCGTTCACTTTCAGGATCGTGCCGTTCTGATCAAGCACGAGAACGCCGTCGGTCGCCGTTTCCAGAATGGTGTCCATTTCGGCGATCTGGTTGCGCGCGCTATCAAGTTCCGAGCGCACTTCCGCAAAGAAGTTCGGCGAAGACGGAGCAGCGGTCGCAGGTGTCGGCTTGGCCTTGCGTTCGGTGATGGAAATCATCAGACCGCGCGTGCCGTTCCACGGAACGGAATGCATATGAGCGTCGACGTTGAGGACACCGCCATCCGACAGGCGCATCTTCATGGTCTCGTCGACTTCACCATCCATGCCTTCGGCGTCCGGCAGCTCTTCCGCATCGTCGATGAAGAGTGCTTCCAACCCGCCAGCCTCTGAGAGCGCGGTGATCGACTTGTAGCCAAGCATGCTCAGCAGCGCCTTGTTGGCGTAGAGAACTTCCCGGTCATGGGCAATAGCGATGCCGATGGGCAGGCGGTCCAGGAGGCTCGGGTCGATAGGGCCGGCTTCCGGAACTTCGGGTGGCAGCTCTTCGACCGGTTCCACCGGATCGGGCGCATCGAAATCTTCAAGGTCGCCCTCCAGCCGTGCTCCAAGGGCTTCGGCGATCTTGCGAAAGGCCTGACGTTCGGGCCGGGAAAGACCGGAGGTATCCACCGGAACAACGCGCGGTTTCACCGTTGCCAGCGGGATGACCTGGCCTGTCGGTTTCGGTTCGGCCGGCTCGTCGGCGTCGGCGGTTTCGGCAGCCTTGTCCTCGCTCTCGAAGGCAGCGGTTTCTTCGAAGAACTCGCGCTCTTCAGCCGCATCGTCCGTTTCCAATGACGCAGCCACGGCTTCGATCTCGCGGTCTTCCTCCTCAACAAGATCGAAATGGGTGTCTTCAAAGGCAGGCTCGGGCTCGAACAGATCTTCGTCGCCAGCCGAAGCCTCATCGGTTCCCGTTTGCTGGTCCTCGTCACTTTCGGCAGTTGCGACGGCTGTGGACGACATGTCGTCGTCTTCCGGGGCTGTGGGGTCTTCTTCTTCCTCAAAGAGGTCGCGAGACTTCTTTTCCGCCTCTTTGTAAGCCTTGGCGAGTGACTTGACCGCGCTTTCGATTTCAGCCGGTTTCAGCGCCGCTGGCCCGGAGATACCGGTTGGTTCGGCACTCGCTGGAGTGGGCATTGCAACCGCTGTAGTAGTGTCCCCTGTCTCTTCACCGGTCAGCTCGTCGCTCGCAGCATAGTTCTCACTGTCGGCGTCCGCTTCGTCTTCGTCTGCCAGTTCAGTGTCGTCATCATCGATGGCGGTGTCTTCGCTTGCTGTGTCGCTGACCTCGTCTTCAGGGTCTTCGTCATCAGCTACTGCATCGGCGTCATCGACGACTGCTTCCGCCGCGTCGTCCGTTTCGTCGGTTGCAGTTCCGGTGTCCGCAGCGCTTTCACTGTCCTGAGGAACGGTTTCATCGCTGCCGGAGACGGGCTGGTCTTCGGCAGTCTCCGGAACGTCGCTTTCCTCGGGAAGAGTTTCGTCTTCCGGTGCATCTTGCAGACCGGATTCCAGGGCCTTGAACTTGCTGTCGAGAGCTGCGCCGGGCAGATCGTCGAAATCCTTGTCGGCATCCGGGGCAACGTCCTCTGGAGACGTGTCGGTTTCAAGGTGTCGGGTATCCGCCTTGGCGGGCTCGTCTGCCTTTACCGGCGGGTCTGCCGGGCGCTGCGGGGCCTTGCCGGTGAACTTTGCCAGGGAGCCGACGAGAGCAGCCGCACTTGCGCCAAGAAAGGTCTTGCCCGCGAAAGAATCCGGTTTTGCCGGCTTCAATTCCGCAAGCTTGGCTGCTGCCTCCGCGGTTGCCTGCTGCTCTGCTGCGTCTGGTGAACCAGCTTCATCGGTACCAGCCTCACCAGTCGATGTATCTGTCGTTTCATCACCTGTTTCAGAGCGGACGTTTTCAGGTCCGTTGTCATCGCCCGCGGTGGCAATGTCACCTTCCACCTCTGGCGTCACGGGCACGTCGGCAGCTTCGGCACCGGGCGCGTCTTCCTGCAGCGTTTTTGCGGCGTGGGTGGCTTCGTCTTCCGCAAGTGTGTCGCGTCCGGTTTCGTCCCTGTCAATGTCAATGTCAGTGTCGGACGCCCCGACAACGGCCAGCGTCGGGCCGGAGGGCTGGCTGCCATGCTCCGGTACGGCATCCGCGGTCCGGCAAACTCCGAAGCCGCGATAGCCTTCGAATTTACGGTTCCGGTCGAAGGCGGGCAGGGCGGCCATGTCGACAGGTACGCGCAGGTCCGCACCGGAGACCGGCCAGTCGATTGTCTTTCCGCTCCAGGTGTCGCGTCGGTCAAGTGCCCGCGCAATATGGCCACGGGGATCGAGATCGAAGGCGTCGGACACTTCCTTCCAGGTCAGACCAATAATGTCGGTTGAGGAAGGGCCAAGAACTTCGGCAAACTCGTCGGACAGAAAGGTGAAGCGCTGGTCGATGTCCATCTTCCAGGCAAAGCGCACAGGTCTGCGCCGTGGCTGAAAGACAAAGCCGTCCCCACCTTCCGTCGCAGCGTCGTCAGAGTTGTCTTCGGCCACGACTTTGGCGGTCGTCTCCTCAAGGACACTTTCCTCGAGGTCGAGTTCTTCGAGGCCGTCGTCCTCTTCAGCATCGGCCAAGACGTCTTCTGCCGTCTCGCCGTCGTCGTCTTCAATCTCTTCCAGGTCGGACAACGCGGCTTCAAGGTCCGCCTCTCCGGCATCCATCGGGGAGATGTCGTCTGAGGTTACAACACCACCGGCAATGGATTGCTCACTGGCAGCCAGGTCGTCGAGGTCTTCCGCAACAGGTTCTTCAACGGGTGGGGCAGGGGCGGCCTGCGTTGCGGCCATATCGTCAGCGGTTTCAAACTCGTCTTCGTCGGCCCGTACCCAACCGGCGTCGTCCTCACCGATCTGGGAAACTGTTTCCTCGTCCGCGGACGAAGTGTCAGCGGCAACTGCAGCTCCGGCGGCAACGCCTGCGGCCAACAGCCCGGCTTCAATTGCGGAGGTGTCCGCTTCTTGCGTGCTTGCGGGGCTGTCTTCCCCGGCTTCAGTGCCGGGATCCGCCAGAGGCAGGTTTTCCAGGACCACCAGCTTCTGGCGGTCCGTCACCTTCAGAACAACGCCCTCATGAAAGTCACCATCGAGTTCCAGAGGACCGAAAAGCGCCGTCTGTCCGTCCGGCAGGTCAAGGTCTTCCGGTGTTCCTTTCAGTTCGCCAAAGCAGCCTTCCACCGAACCGGCATCCGTTACGAACACGGTGGCATCATCGGCACGCAGTATCTGTGCAAAAGCCGGCACCGGGTCTTTCGTCATGGACAGACCCTTGTCACCGCACACAATCAGGGCAGCGGCTTCACCGTTTTCCAGCTCGATACGCATGCACTGACAGGTCAGCAGCATGACCCTGAGACCCCGGTAAAACCGCAGCCGGTCGATGCTGAACTTGTCTGTAGGGCCGGATTCGGCAATGCGGGCGATATGCGGACGGGCGGGTGAGCGCTCGAGCGACGTCAGGTTGGCCAGGTCGGCTACGGACTGTGCGGAAAAAAAGGAAGCACCGGCAGCGTTCGCCCATAGAATACGCGCCCCGTCGGCCGACCAGAGCCAGGCTGCCCTTTTGTCGGCGACAAGCTGAACCAGATCATCCATGGCAGTCAGTTCCAGGAATGATAGGGTTTGTTCGTCCATGGCTCTGCTCCAAACTGGTCTGCAACACCGGTTGACGGGTGCGTGGCGGCCGGATTTGCCCAAAGTGGTAAACACTCCGTTAATACAAGCAATCTCCAACACAGTCCACGTAAAGCAAGGTTGCTAAAGGGGTTACATGAAGGCGTGGTTAATCCGACCGGACAAGTTTGCCGGAATGCCATCGTCGTGTTACGAATTTTTGGCATGGAAGGATTTCAGGATACCCGCCTGACATCTTTCGTCGACCTGAGGAGCGCCGACATGAGCACAGACAAGACCGGTTTTGAAATTCCCGACCAGATGCGCGATTTCGCGGAAAAGAGCGTCGACCAGGCCCGCAAGGCCTTTGACGACTTCATGGGCGCGACCCACAAGGCTGTCAGCAATGCGGAAGACAGCGCGAATGCGGTTCAGGCCGGTGCTGCGGATGTGAACAAGAAGGCGCTGAACTATGCCGAAGAGCATGTCGACGCGGCTTTCAAGTTTGCGCAGGAACTGGTCAAGGCGCAAAATGTCGAGGACATGATGAAGCTGCAGCAGGACTATCTGCGCCGGCAGATGGAATCCCTCGGCGAACAGGCGCGCGAGTTTTCCAACTCGGCAACGAAGGCCGTTCAGGACGCGGCCAAGGCCACCCAGAAAAAATAATCCGGCCGGCATTTTTCCTTGCGCAGGGCGCCAGAGCCCCGCGCAAGGTGTCACAAGTGTTTCATTGAATATTTCCTGCTTTGGTTGTAATGTTTTTCCGGTCCTGATTGCCTGTTTTCGTCTTCCCTTGTCCAGCCAATGGCTTACCGACAAAGGGCTGCAGTCCGCTCCGCTTTTTGCAGAACGGAACAGACGAAACACCAGAAATCCCCGACGGCAAGTTTGTTGTGCAGTGCAAAAAAATGTTGCAATGCAGCACGGCATGCACTATGTAGTGTTTGCGGATGACGACAGGGTCCGCCGGCACACGTATCGGCGGAATGAACTTGCACCAATGATCGCATCCGGACTCAAGGAGATGAGATCATGACTGACACCACAACCACTGCTCCGGCAAAGCCGGCGCCGAAAGCTCGCACCACCAAAGCCAAAACCGCTGCTGCTGGTGTAGCTTTCCCTGACTTCGAGGCTTTTGCTATGCCGAAAATGGAAGTTCCGGCCATGTTCCGTGAAGCAACCGAAAAAGGCATCGAGAACGCTCGCGAAGCCTATGCAAAAGTGAAAAACGCTGCTGAAGACGCAACCGACCTGATGGAAGACACTTTCGAGACTTCCCGCCAGGGCGTTGTCGAATTCAACCACAAGGCCGTTGATGCTGCCAAAGCCAACGCCGACGCAACTTTCACTTTCGTGAAGGACATCATGTCTGCGAAGAGCCTGGCTGAAGCTATCGAGCTGCAGTCCACGTTTGCTCGCCAGCAGTTTGACGCTCTGAGCGCCCAGTCCAAGGAAATGCACGAACTGGCTACCAAGCTCGGTACCGACGTTTCCGCACCGGTCAAGGAAGCGTTCGAGAAGTCCTTCAAGGACATCAAGGTCAACTAATCCGGCATCCTGCCGTCCGCAGTCACCTGATTGCGGTTCGGCAGGGCCATGCCGATGACATCGGCAAACGGTTGTTATGCCCGGGGCAACGCTCCGGGCATTTGCTTTTCAACAGCTCGAAAATTTCCGCAAATTCCCGCTTGCGGGTTGGAAAAAACGAGTTTAGAAGACGCCCTTGCAAATGGCGGCACGGGTCAGTATGGTCCGCGTCACCTCACGCCTTTAAGCAGACGTAGCTCAGTTGGTTAGAGCGTCGGATTGTGGCTCCGAAGGTCGGTGGTTCGAATCCACTCGTCTGTACCATTCCCCCCTTCATTCGTTTTGAAACAGAATTTGGACCCGCGCAGGGCTCCCTTGCGGCCGGCGACATGATTTTCTGTATTGGGTATGTCGCAGCCGGATTGTCCGAAGCTGTTGAGACATAATCCTTCACCATCAAATTCAGAACCGCCGGCAGGTAGACTGTAACCGGGCAGCAATCTCTGTTGTCTGCAAGCCGATCTCCAATGGAGCACACAGGCTGTCCTTGACCTACAGGGACGGGTTCTCGGATTTGACAACAAGAAACGGATAGTTCGGCTCGGCCCGATCATGACACCTGTCGCTCGGACCCTGGCTCAGGCCGGGGCCAATGACAGACAGGAGAAAACGTCATGGAACTCGAAAACAAGTCGATCATCATCACCGGGGCAAGCAGCGGGATCGGGGCTGCTGCAGCGACCCTTTTTGCGGCCGAAGGAGCGAATGTCATCCTCGGTGCCAGGCGTTCCGCGGAACTTGAGGCTGTAGCGTCCAAAATCCGTGAAGCCGGCGGCACGGCCGTTTTCCTGGAGGGCGATGTGAAGGACGAAGGTTATGCCGCGGCACTGGTCGACCTCGCCCTGAAGGAGTTCGGGCGACTGGACGGTGCCTTCAACAATGCAGGCATTGTCGGGGCCATGGAGCCGGTCCCGGACATGGGTATCGGCAACTGGAACGAGGTCCTGACTGTCAACCTGACAGCGGCGTTTCTGGCTGCAAAAGCGCAGATACCGGTCATGAAGAAAACCGGCGGTGGCTCGATCGTCTTCACATCGTCATTTGTTGGTTTCAGCAACGCGGGCATGCCCGGCATGGGCGCTTATGCGGCTTCCAAGGCCGGTCTCAACGGCTTGGTGCAATCACTTGCCTCCGACCACGCCGCTGAGGGTATTCGGGCTCATGCCTTGATGCCGGGTGGCACAATTACACCGGCCGGCGGCGAAGGAAATCCGGACGTCTTGGCGTTCATTGCAGGTTTGCACCCCATGAAACGCATGGCCGACGCAAGGGAGATCGCACAGGCAGCGCTTTTCCTGCTGTCCGACCGCGCAAGTTTCATGACGGGCAGCCCGACGATTGTCGATGGCGGCATGTCCATTCGGCTGACCTGACCGGACGCTTTGCCATAAGGCGGAGCGCCGCCTTGTGGCAAATCCCGGACCGCCTGTTTCAGGCAATAGCGCCTTTTCAACAGACTTGAACGGAGCCTCCGCTCCGTTCCTTGCCTTGAAATTCAATTATGCCAGCAGCTCGGAAAACGGGTCGCTGAAGGTCCCGATTTGAAGGTAAGGACCGGAGTGCACGGTTGTGAAGCCGGTGACAGGATTGGCGAAGTTGACGACAACAATTTCGGGAAGACGCACCAATGGAAGCCTTGAATGACAATCAGACCAAGCTGCCCCTGGCAGAGGACCCTCGATGGGCGCGCATAGCAGCCCGTGACAAGACCGCAGACGGCCAGTTCTGGTATTCGGTGTCGACGACCGGTGTCTATTGTCGCCCGTCGTGCCCTTCGCGCCTGGCCAATCCGAAAAACGTACAGCTTCACACCACGCTCGAAAGTGCCCGGGCGACCGGCTTCAGGGCGTGCAAGCGCTGCAAGCCGGAAGGCTTGCCTGCCGGTGCCGAGAATGCAGCAATTGTCGCAAAGGCCTGCCGCATCATTGAAGGCAGCGAAGAAGAGCCGTCACTGGATGATCTTGCTCGCTCCGTCGGTCGTAGCCCCAGCTACTTTCACCGGGTGTTCAAGGCGGCGACCGGGCTCACGCCAAAAGACTATGCGTCAGCGCATCGGGCCAACAAGGTCCGTGATGGACTTGGTTCCGGCATAACGGTGACCGAGGCAATCTATGACGCAGGCTTCAATTCCAGCGGACGGTTCTATGAAAAATCCACCGGGATGCTGGGTATGACACCCACGCAATACCGTGCCGGCGGAGCCGACGAGGAGATCAGGTTCGCGGTCGGCCAGACGACGCTTGGTGCCATTCTGGTCGCGTCCAGCAAGAAGGGCGTTGTATCGATTCTTCTCGGAAGTGACCCGGGGGATTTGGTCCGGGATCTGCAGGACCGGTTTCCCAAGGCAACACTGCTCGGGGCGGATCGCGACTATGAAGGTCTGGTGGCCCGGGTGGTGGGCTTCGTCGAATGTCCAAAGATCGGTCTGGACCTGCCTTTGGATGTCCGCGGAACCGTCTTTCAACAACGGGTATGGCAAGCTCTTCAGGAAATCCCTGCCGGAGAAACGGTCTCCTATGCCGAGATTGCCCGGCGTATCAAGGCACCCAAGGCATCACGGGCTGTTGCCCGGGCTTGTGCTGCCAACAAGCTCGCAGTGGCAATCCCCTGCCACCGCGTGGTTCGAACCAGCGGCGCACTTTCCGGCTACGCATGGGGTGTGGAGCGCAAGAGCGATCTCATCGAGAGGGAGAAACGGGCATGAGAAAGCTTACCGCCAACGAGGATCGTCCGGATGCTTTGGCGACCTCTTTAGAGGCTCGGGTTGCCGGTTATGATTGGGCTGCTATCCACCAAGAGCTGAACGGTTTCGGCTGTGCCACGCTGCCTCGGCTCTTGTCGCCCGGGGAATGTCGTGCCCTTTCGTCGCTTTATACCGAGGAAGAGCATTTCCGAAGCCATGTCGTCATGGCGCGGCACGGCTTCGGCAAGGGGGAATACCGTTATTTCAAATATCCGCTGCCGGATATTCTGGGTGGATTGCGGACCGCCCTTTATCCCCGCTTCGCCGGTCTTGCCAACACGTGGAACGAGGCCATGGGCTTCGATCAACGATTTCCGGCTACTCACGACGCGTATCTGGAGCAATGCCACAAGGCGGGCCAGCTCCGGCCGACCCCTTTGTTGCTGCAGTATGGCGCCGGCGACTTCAACTGCCTTCACCAGGATCTGTACGGCGATCTGGTGTTTCCGATTCAAGTCGCGATTCTGCTATCGGAACCGGGCAAGGATTTCTCGGGTGGCGAATTCTGCATGACCGAACAGCGCCCGCGCATGCAGAGCCGCGTTGAGGTTGTCAGCCTGCGCCAGGGAGATGCCGTGGCCTTTGCCGTTTACAACAGGCCTGTCCAGGGAAAGAGAGGTAGTTACCGCGTGAACCTGCGCCACGGCGTGAGCCGCGTGCGCTCCGGCACGAGACACACCGCAGGGATCATCTTTCACGACGCGAAATAGACATCTGCTCCGTGCTTGGCGAGCCGCCTTGAAGTTTGATGGTACCTGGCAGCAGGTTGATAGCTGCCGAAGCGCGATCATGTCTTCCTGAAAGACTTGATGAGCAGGACAATGGCGCTGCAGCCGAGAAGGACGCCGGCGATGAAACACATCAATGGAGCCAGCAGGCCAAAGTCCGCCTTGAGTGCCTCGTAGTTCTGGTTGCCGTACTTGAAGAGGGCGGACGTCATCCAGAGGAACAATATTGCTGTGATCAGGCGGCCGTAGTTCATCCGTGCCCTATCGGTGTTTTGAATGGGAACGGAGTAACCCTTTTTCCGTTAAAGGTAAGTGTCGTTTCCCGGATAAAGTGTAGGCTGGGCTACAGGCAGAAGATGCCAGGGGCTCTGATACGGTGAACGGATGGTCGGTTGGTTCTCCCAAGAAATCAGGTCTTTCTGACGGTTCACGGCTCGGGGGCCGTTGTGTGTCATGCGGGACTCTGTCTGAATGAGAGCACCTGATCTCTAAGGAGCATGCAATGTCCTATCACGATGCCCCCGGCCTTGGCCGCCGTCTGGTCCGTTTGCCCGGCCAGTTGCTTCTGGCGCTCGTGAATGCGACGGCGCTGCTTGTCATTGCAGCCTGCGTGCTGTCGCTCCTTGTGTTGAACAGGGTCGATACAGCGGGCGAACGTATCGCCGGCAATGTGACAGAAGCCGCGCTCGCCCGGTTGCAGGTCTCTCCGGGCGAATTCAAGTCCCGGATCGAAGCGCTCGACGGCAAGATTACCACGCTTGCTGCGCAACTCTCTGATCCCGACCTCCGGGATCATTGGGAAGTGGCGCAGCAACTGAAGGAGCTCAATCGGAACCTTGCCGACATCAGGCTGGCGGCAGTTGGTCTGAGCGCTGCCGGTCCGGAAATCACCGACACCGCTTTCGAACAGGCCGGCGACATGCTGACCAGTGCGCTCTACACCTTGCGGGGGTGCGAAACGGCGGTAGAGGACAGCAAGCCTTCGAGCTGAGCATGTTTCTTTTCGCCTAGGCCTGAAACACATCCGCCCATTCGGGGTGCTTGCGCCGCTGCGCATTCACATAAGGACACAGCGGCACGATCTTCACCTGCTTGCGACGGGCGTCATCAACAAGCCTTTCCACCAGTGCCTTGCCAACCCCCATGCCACGCATGCTGTCCGGCACACCGGTGTGATCGGCAATGATCAGGTGTTCGTTGACAATGGAAAAGGTCAGTTCGGCCGGCTCGGTGATCCCGCCTACCTTCGCCACATAGCGGCCTTTGCTGCCATCCTGTTCCAGGGTGATGTCGGGGGAAGTTGTCTCTACCATTGTCGGTCTCCTGAAGTGGATGAAAGCAATTGCTCTGATCCTGTGTTCAATCTGTCTGTTCGTTTCCAGGGAAGTACATGGGGATGGGGCGGGAACAATCCCGCCCCAATTCGGATCAGGCTGCCAGGTCGAACAGCAGGAATTCGGCATTCTCACTGGCTGTCAGCGAGATTGCGCCTGTCTGAAGCAGACCAAGACCGTCGCCTGCGGAAAGCGGCTGGTCGTTGACGCTGATCTTGCCTTTCACCAGCTGCAGCCAGACCTTCCTGCCGGGACGGATGTCGAAGGCCAGGCTGCGATCGGCGGTCAGAAGCGACGCATAGAGATCGACATCCTGATGAATGGTAACGGATCCGTCCCGCCCGTCGCGCGATCCGATCAGGCGCAGCGCATCGCGGCGGCCGTCTTCCGGAAAGGCCTTCTGCTCGTAGCTTGGCGAGATCCCGTCAGCTTCCGGAACGATCCAGATCTGCAGGAAGTGGACCGGATCCGTGTCCGAGTGATTGTACTCACTGTGGCGGACACCGGTGCCGGCGCTCATGCGCTGCAGTTCTCCCGGCCGGATGACGGAGCCCGTACCGAGCGAATCCTTGTGTTCCAGACCACCGGAAACGACATAGGAGATGATCTCCATGTTCTGGTGCGGGTGGGTCGGGAAGCCGGCGCTGGGGGCAACACGGTCTTCGTTAATCACCCGCAGGGCACCGAAACCGATGTGGTTCGGGTCAAAATAGGACCCGAAGGAGAACGTGTGCTTGCTCTTCAACCAGCCGAAATCGGCATCGCCGCGAGCATCCGAAGGACGGAGTATCTGGTTCATGGTTCAATCCTTTCCCAATCTCTGGCACCGGAATGTCCGTGCGCTGTTGGACCTAAGATTGCCATTGGGGGAATGTTTTACAATTCTGCCAAATCTGGACAATTAGTCATCGATTTTTGAACAATTCCCTATTGAACAGCCTTGGGAGCTTCGGTCCGGGTCCGGTTTCGTTCCGCGATCTGTTTCGATACGCCGCCGTTCACTGTTGTGGGCTTTCCGGAAGGATCGAAAGCGGATTTGAATGTGAAGGCCGCAGGCGTGGGGCCCGCGTCGCCCAGGCGCTCGAAGCGGTCGATCGCTTCCACCCAGTCCGGTTGGTGGCCTTCCGGCACCCACCACAGGGCATAGGCGGGGTAGGCGTGGTCTTCCCGCATGAAGTCCGGGCCCTTTTTCAGGATTTCGGCGTGCGGCCCTCGGTAGACAGCGGCAAGCGCTGATTCCAGGTCTTGCCAAAGCGAGATGGTGGAGGGTGCCCAACCGTCGCCATTGTCCTGCCAGTACCTGGGAAAAACCTGCTCGCCCCAGCTGTCCGGTCCCGGTTCGTCTTCGTAGCCGGAGCGGGCGACGAAACCCTCGGCGCGTTCCATCGCAGCCCACACAAGCGGCTCGGCCTGGTGAAAGGGTTCCACAACCGGGTGGTCCGCCCGCGTACGGAATTGGCCGAATGTATAGAGCGCAAGCCAGTGACCGTTCATGCTTCCTCGCCGCTGAATGACACCCGGCAGAGACTGGCTCCAATTCACCCGTGTCGCAAGAGGTTGCAAGCGTCGCAAAACAGATAGTCCACGCATGCGGCTGGAAAAATTCGCGCAGCTGGTCTAAGCGCTGGAAGAAGACTTTGGTGGCCGGCATGAGCCCGGCACCGGCAACGAGGATAATCGCGTGGAAGATCTCAGCCTTTTCTCCCTTGGCCTTCTGGCTGTTGCACTGCTGGCAACCGGGCTTGTGGCCGGGATCATTGCAGGCCTGCTCGGTGTCGGTGGCGGCATCGTCATCGTGCCGGTGCTCTATTACATGTTCACCGCCCTGAAGATCGACCCGTCGGTTCTCATGCATGTGGCCGTGGGAACGTCGCTCGCCACCATTCTGGCGACCGGCACGTCGTCGGCGCGCGCCCACTACAATCGTGGCAGCGTCGACATGGATCTCCTGAAACGCTGGTGGTGGGCGATCGCTCTTGGTGTCATCGCCGGGGGAACGCTCGCGGGGAACATTTCGGGTGGCGCACTGACGCTGGTCTTCGGGATTGTCGCTCTGGCCGTGTCGGCCAACATGATGTTCCGCAAGGATGGCTCCCATCTGGCCGACAAGCTTCCCGGGTCTCCGATCAAGGAAACACTGGGTTTCCTGATTGGCGGCATCTCGGTGATGATGGGCATTGGCGGTGGAACGCTCGGCGTTCCGACATTGACCCTTTTCAATTATCCGATCCGCAAGGCGGTTGGCACCGCGGCGGCCATCGGCCTCATCATTGCCGTTCCGGGCACCCTGCTGTCGATCTTCTTCGGCTGGGGCGAGGAGGGGCGCCCGCCGTTCTCGCTCGGATATGTCAACCTGATCGGCTTCTTCCTGATCATTCCGGCCAGCACCCTTGCTGCACCCTGGGGCGCGAAGATCGCCCATGCGATCGATCCGTCGAAGCTCAAGCTCGTGTTCGCGCTGTTCCTCGGTTTTACCGGCCTGCGCATGATCTACGGCGTCGTGTTCTGACCGGTGGCCTGGTCCCGGCTACAGGATCGCTGATGGGTAAATCAAAAGGTTTCATTGGTTCTGAGGCGATTTATCAGCAATACTGACCTTTCTTTGCGGGGGCTGCCCGCCGCCTGACACTCTTGGACAGACATGTTGAACAAAAATGTGACCCTCAGCCTGCAAGGCTGCGTGCGGGGCGCCACGATGTGCATTCCGGTATCCCCGGGCATCATCGCGCTTGGACTGGTCTTCGGAACGGTCGCAGCGCAAAAGGGGCTGACCTTCCTCGAAACGATCATGATCAACTCGCTGGTCTTCGCCGGCGCCAGCCAGTTTGTCGCGATGGAAGTCTACAGCGATCCGCTCAATTATGCTCTCGTCGTGGCCATGATCGGGGTTACCGCTGCCGTCAACATGCGCATGCTGCTGATCGGCGCGAGCCTGCGGCCCTGGCTTGGCCAGGTGCCGGCCTGGCAGACCTATCCTTCCCTGTTTCTGCTGACGGACCTCAACTGGTTGCTGGCCTTGTCGGAATACGACAAGGGCACGCGCGACTGGGGGATCTATCTCGGCAGCGGTCTTTTCACCTGGTCGGTCTGGTCGCTTTCCGTCGTTCCGGGCTATTTCGCAGGCAGTCTCGTGTCGGACCCGAAGGTCTATGGCCTCGACGTGGTTCTGCCGGCTTTCTTCGCTGCACTGCTCGTGCCGCTCTGGAAGGGCAAGCGCCAGACAGTCAGCTGGCTGTTCGCAGGCGGTATCGCCGCGCTGACCTGGTATCTGGTCGGGGGCTACTGGAGCATTTTCACCGGTGCCATCGCCGGTGCTTTCGCGGGGGCCTATCTCGATGACTGAGGGAGCATTCACCGCCGACCCGATCTTTGTCCTAGCCGTGCTTGGCATGACGGCGGTCACTTATGCCCTGAGGGCGGGCGGATACTGGGTCATGGGCCGGCTGCCCATCACGCCGCGGGTGCGCCGCGGTCTGGAGGCCTTGCCGGGCGCGATCATCGTTTCCACCATCCTGCCTATCGTGTTGAAGGGCGGGCTGGCCGTGGCGCTGTGCCTTGTCGTTGCTGCAGCGGCGCAGGTGACCCTGCGCAAGGAATATGTCGCCGTCTTCTGTGCAGCCGGAGCCGCGGCAGCCCTCAGGGCTGCCGGACTGTAGTCTACTGGCGGTTCAGGATTTTCCGCACCTGTCCGGCGGTTTCGTCGACATTGCTGCCCGCGTCGATTTCCACCCAGTTCATCTGGCCGAGGTCGTAGCCAAGCTGGGTATCGACAACGTCAGCGTTTGCGTCCGAGGCATCGTCCCCGCGCGCGGAGACCCGCGCTTTCAGGATGTTTGCCGGCGCAGTGAGCCACAGGCCACAGAAACCGCATTCAACATTGTTGGCGATGGCCACGATACGGTCCCGTTCGCTCTCGGCGGCAAAAACCGCATCGAAGATTGCCGAGTGACCCGCTGCGAGGACGGTCTGAATGGTGTCGTCCAGCGCGTGGTAGACCTTCTGGGAAGCCTCCAGTGTATAGGCTTCCGCCGGCGCCTTTTCCGTTTCTTCAATGCCCAGCAGGCGCTTTCGCATGACGTCCGTGCGCAGCACGCGCGCGCCGGGTGCCCGGCCGATGCCGGGGGCAATTTCGTAAGCAAGCGTGGTCTTGCCGGTGCCGGAAAGTCCGCCGATGGCAACCAGTTGCGGGCGTGAGGGATCCAGAAAGTCCAACGCGTGGCGGAAATAGGCCTGGGCCTGGTCGCGCTCACGTTGTTTCTGGTTCGGGTCCGACTGGTTGAGAGCGGAGCTGGCCGCGATCTTGGAGCGGATCGCCGCGCGCATCATCAGGTAGAAGGGCAGGGCTGCCAGGCCCTCCGAATGCGTGTCCAGGCGGCTCTTGTCCATGTAGCGGTTGAACACCCGGTTGGCCGCACGCTGTTGACCCCGGTCCCACAGGTCCATCAGCAGGAAGGCGAGATCGTAAAGAACGTCGCCGGTAGCAATCGCATCTGAAAATTCAACCGCATCGAACAGGACCGGGGTGTCATCAACCATGACGATGTTGCGAAGGTGGGCGTCGCCGTGGCAACGACGGACAAGACCCTGTTCGCCCCGGCGCAAGATCAGCTCGTGCAGAGCCGACAAGACAGTGCGGGAAGTCTCGGTCAGATGCCGGACCGCCTCGGCTTCGAACAGATCGGGGTGCTCGCGAAAGGCGGCGTCGTTCTGCTCCACATAGCTTGCAAGCTCCGCGTAGAAGCCGTTGCCCTGCCGCAGTGGCGCGACGTCATGAGCAGTCACCATCATGTCCGCCAGACTGTCCGTCAGGGTGTCCGGAAGCGGGCTGGTTCCAGCGACGGAGTCCAGTTCGTGCTGTCGCTCGAACCGGTTCATTTCAACTGCCCATTCGATGGGCTCTCCAGTGCCGCCAAGATCCAGCGTGCCATCTGCCTCCCGCGTCACAGGCAAGGCCTGCCGGTAGATCTGAGGTGCGTTCGGCTGGTTGTAGGTTATTTCCGCCTTGCAGGCTTCTTCGCGCAAGGGCAACGTCGAATAATCGAGAAAGGGAAACTTGACCGACCGTTTGACCTTGTAGGCCTTGCTGCCCACCAGAAAGACGATATTGGCATGGGTGTCGATCCGCTTCACCTCGGGCCGCGCCGGATCGTCGGACGGAAGGCTGCCGAGGAACTCGAGCGCCTGGTTCTGGGTTTCGGCCTGATCCATCTTCCGTCCCTTTTGCTGACACGTGGCAATACATGCCTCACATGCAAACGACCCGGTTTGATCCTTCTCAATGTGAGGTGCCCCGGATGTGGCACAAATAAACCGGATTGTCAGTAAAGGAGGGCCCCATGAGCGACTATCCGACTTTGAAGAAGATCAGGTTGAACCTGGCCAGAACCAAGGATTTCCCGCAAGGTTCGGCGAACCACGGTTATGAATTCACCGCTCCGCTTGACGAAACCGGCCATATCGACGCCGGTCTTTGGAAGAAGCAGCGCGACCATTGCCGTGTGCGGCGATTCTGGGGCGCCGAGGAAGAGGAAGTCGGCCACCTCATCCACCGTCCGGGTGGCTCCTGGGCATTCCATTACGATATCGACGGCGAGGACGACGACGAGGCGGGCTACCGTTTCGGCGCTCATGCCTTCAACCCGGGTGAATACGTCTCCATCAAGGACGAGGATGGCGAGATGCACACCTTCCAGGTGGTGACGGTTCAGTCGATCTGAGATCAGCTTCCCATAACAAGACATAACAACGAATGGGGGCAGGGGTGCCGGGAAACCGGTGCCCCTTTTTGTTTGCAGCGCTGATGCTTACCGGCAAGGCCTACCATGACATGAGGCCCATCCTTCGAGACAGCGCTTCGCGCTTCCTCAGGATAAGGACTGTGTGTGGCACAATCAGGCGGCCTTACAACACGTTCAACCTCATCCTGAGGAGCGCGCTTGGGCGCTTCTCGAAGGATGGGCTACAAGTCCGTTATCGGAGATATATTATTCTAAATCGGAATGACCCTATTGCCAATTAATCTGATTTTCGCCTCTAACAGGCGGGATTTTCATACGCTATAGAATGAACAGATCATCTTTCTCGTAAGGACCCGGAACATGGACCAGAAGACCGGCGGTGAATTGTTGGTGGAGGCGCTGGAGCGCCACGGGGCAGAGCGTGTGTTCTGTGTGCCCGGCGAAAGTTACCTTGCCGTGCTCGATGCGCTTTACGATGCGTCGATCCCGGTCACGGTCTGCCGCCAGGAAGGCGGGGCTGCAATAATGGCCGATGCCTGGGGCAAGCTCACCGGCAAGCCGGGCGTCTGCATGGTGACCCGCGGTCCCGGGGCCACCAACGCTTCTGCCGGTGTCCACGTGGCGGCGCAGGATTCCACGCCGATGATCCTGTTCATCGGACAGATCGAGCGTGGCATGCGCGAGCGTGAAGCGTTCCAGGAAATCGACTACCGCCAAATGTTCGGTGGCATCGCCAAATGGGTTGCGGAGATCGATCACGCGGATCGCGTACCGGAGTTCATTTCGCGCGCCTACCATGTTGCCACGTCCGGCCGTCCGGGACCGGTGGTTCTGGCGCTACCGGAAGACATGCTGGTCGAAAAGGCGGATGCCCCGCAGCCGCCTGCGTGGACCCAGGTCGAAACGCATCCGGGCCTCACCCAGATGGCGGACCTGCAGAAGCGCCTTTGGGCGGCCGAGCGGCCGATCGCCATTCTGGGCGGCAGCCGCTGGTCGGAAGAGGCCGTCGCCGGCTTTACCCGCTTTGCAGAGCGTTTCGACCTGCCGGTTGCCTGCTCGTTCCGCCGCCAGATGCTGTTCGATAATCTGCATCCGAACTATGCCGGCGATGTGGGCATCGGCATCAATCCGAAGCTGCTGGCACGGGTCAAGTCCTCCGATCTGATCCTGCTTGTCGGTGGCCGCTTGTCGGAAATGCCGAGCCAGTCCTATTCGCTGCTCGACATTCCCTCGCCCACGCAGCAACTGGTTCATGTCCATCCGGATGCCGAGGAACTCGGCCGGGTCTACCGGCCGGCGCAGGCGATTCATGCCAGCCCGACTGCCTTCTGCAAGGCGGCCGAAGGCCTTCAGCCGCCGTCCGAACTGAAAGGCGCAGGCGAAGCGGCCAAGGCCCATCAGGATTATCTGGAATGGTCTGGTGCCCGGCCACAGGTACCCGGTAACCTCCAGATGGCCGGCGTCATGGAATGGCTGGAAGCCAACCTGCCGGAAGATGCGGTCTGCACCAATGGTGCCGGCAACTACGCCACCTGGCTGCACCGCTTCCACCGGTTCCGTCGCTACGCCACCCAGGCAGCGCCGACGAGCGGCTCCATGGGGTATGGCCTGCCGGCTGCCGTTTCCGCCAAGCTTGCCTTTCCGGAGCGCGAAGTCGTCTGTTTTGCAGGCGATGGCTGCCTGCAGATGACCATGCAGGAGTTTGGCACCGCCTGTCAGGACTGCGCCAACATCATCGTGCTTGTGATCGACAACGGCATGTACGGCACCATCCGCATGCATCAGGAACGCACCTATCCCGGTCGCCCGTCGGCAACCAAGCTGGTCAATCCGGATTTCGCAGCGCTTGCCCGCAGCTATGGTGCCTTCGGTGAGACGGTCGAGACGACAGACGCTTTCGGTCCTGCATACGAACGTGCCCGTGCCGCCGGCACACCCGCAATCCTGCATCTGAAGCTGGACCCGGAAGCCATCACCCCGGCCGCCAGCCTCAGCCAGATCCGCGCGGCGGCACAGGGAAAGTAAAAGCCCAGCCTTGAACGAAAAAAGCACGCCCGTTACCCGGGCGTGCTTTTTCATTTATAGGGTGTTTTCGATGCCTACCTCAGCACCTGCGGCAGCCACAGGGTGATGATTGGAAAACAGACCAGCAGGATTACGCGCAGGATCTCGGCACAGAAGAACGGCGCAACTCCCTTGAAGGTCTCGATCATCGGCGTTTCCCGATCGAGCGAGGAGATGACGAAGACATTCATGCCAACCGGTGGCGTGATCAGGCCGAGTTCGACCACGATCAGGGCGAGTACGCCGAACCAGATCTTCAGGTCCTCCGTGCTCATGCCGAAGCCTGCCCCTTCCGCTCCCTGGTAGATGCCGCCGTTGATCTCGACCAGAACCGGCCAGAAGAACGGGATCACCAGCAGGATCATCGACAGGCTGTCCATCAGGCAGCCGAGCAGGATGAGCGCGATCAGCAGCAGGATCAGCACCGTCATCGGTTCGAGTCCGGAATTGGCGATCCAGGAAGCGGTTTCCTGAGGCAGGCCAACGCGGGACATGAAGATCTTGAGGAGTTCCGCCCCAAGGATGATCAGATAGATCATGCCTGAAGTGGACGCGGTTTCCTTGAGCGCCTGAATGAAGTCGTGGCCGGACAGCTTGCGCTGCAACAGCCCGAACAGCAGGACCAGAAAAACGCCGACGGCGGCTGCCGGTGTCGGGTTGAAGAACCCGAAGTAGATGCCGCCGATGACCAGCCCGAAGATGATCAGCACCGGGATCATGCCGGCAGTCGCCTCCAGGAATTCCTTGCGGTCGGCAACACCTCCCTTGGGCCCGGCTTCCGGCTTGATGGTGACATAGAGGGCGATGGTCAGAAGGAAGAGAACCACTGCCAGCAGGCCTGGCAGAAATGCTGCCATGAACATGGTGACGATGTTTGCTTCCACGATGATGGCATAGATGATCAGGACGACCGAGGGCGGGATCAGGATGCCGAGCACGCCGCCCGCGGCGAGCGTTCCCGTCGCCAGCGCACCGGAATAATTGTAGCGCTTGAGTTCCGGCAGGGCGACCTTGCCCATGGTGGAGGCGGTTGCAAGCGACGAGCCGCAGACCGCACCGAACCCGGCGCAGCCGGCGATGGCCGCCATGGCCGTGCCGCCGCGCAGCCAGCCGAGCCAGGCATTCGCCCCCCGGAACAAAGCCTGGCTCAGGCCGGTCTTCGAGGCGATCGCCCCCATCAGGACGAACATCGGCACGACGGAAAGGTCGTAGATGGAGAACTGGCCGTAGGCGAGGGTCTTCAGCTGGCTGAGGACGAGGGCGGGGCCGTTCAACATCATGGTGCCGACACCGCCGACAAGGATCATCGCATAGGCAATGGGCATGCGGATCGCGATCAGGGCGATCAGCACCACGAGAGCGCCAAGCCCGAGGACAAGTGCGTCCGTCATTCTAGTGGTGTCCTCTCGACAGCGCGGTCATGTCCTGCAGCAGCGTGACCAGCGCGGCCAGTGCCAGCAGCGCAAGCGATATCAGGATCGGCACGAAGGCCATCCAGTGCGGGATCTGCAGGATGGTGGTGGTGTAGTCGTAGTCCTTCTGGTCCAGCATGCCGTAATACATGCGCCAGATCAGCAGCAGCGCGAACACAAGGGCAACCAGTGACCCGAGCAGGGTGAAGAAGGCAATCACCCGTCTGGACGCGCCGGCGGTGAAGATGTCTGCCGAGACGTTTGCACCGACCAACTGGCAATAGGGCAGGAACGCGAAGACCGCGATGGCCACGCCCATTTCGGTCAGCTCGAAATCGCCCGGAAACGGTGTGCCGAAAACCGAGCCGATGATCGACAGCATGTTGACAGCGACGACCAGTAACAGCACGCCGCCGCCAAGGAGGGCCCAGAGCGTTATCAGGCGGCTGGCAGCCCCGGTGAACCCGGAGCTGCTGGCTTTGAGAGTGTTCGACATCAGTTGGCCGAGTGGCTGGCCACCGCTGCGCGGGCCTTTTCAACCAGCGCGGCACCGTCGATACCCTTTGCGGAGACTTCCTCGACCCAGCGGTCGGCAACGGGTGCCAGTGCCTGACGGAAAGCTTCGGTCTCTTCCTCGGTCAAGGTGATGTGCGTGTTGCCCGCCTTGGTGGCCAGACCGATCCCGAAATCATCCGATGCAGCCCAGATTTCGCCAACCTTCACGATCCACTCGGGACCGGAAGCATCACGAAAGGCCTTCTGAATGTCTTCCGGCAGACCATTCCAGCGTTCCTGGTTCATGGAAACCTGGAAGGTGGTGGTGCCGAAACGCTCCTTGTCGACGCCTTCGATCTGGTACTCGGTCTGCTCCTGGATCTTCAGCGGCGGAATGATTTCCCACGGAATGAACGCGCCGTCGATAACACCCTTCTGCAGCGCAGGCGGCAGTTCCGGAACCGGCATGGCGACCGGCGAAGCGCCGAGTGCCTCGATCACCCAGGCACCTGTTCGGGTCGGGATGCGGATCTTCTTGCCGGCGAGGTCTGCCGGGGAGTGAACTTCCGTGTCGCGCATGTGAATGGCCTGGCCGGCGTGCACATGCAGGAACATTACTTCAATGCCCTTGTACTCGTCCTTCAGGTCCGTTTCGTACAGATCCATCAGCGCCTGGTTTGTGGCCGCCGGATCGTTGGTGTGAATGCCCGGAAGTTCGAACACCTCGGTGCGCGGGAAGAGGCCCGGCGTATAGCCGTTCACGGTCCAGACCAGATCGACCACGCCGTCACGCACCTGGTTGATCAGTTCGGGCGGACGGCCGCCAAGCGTCATGGCCGGATAGATTTCGATATGGACCTTGCCACCGGAATTTTCTTCCACCTGCTTGGCCCACGGCACCAGCATCTGTGTGTGCGCAGGGGCTTTCTCGCCCAGGAAGTGGTGCAGCTTGAATTCGTAATCGGCCGCGGCTGCGGACGATGCGCCGGCGGCGATCATGGCAGCGGCCAGAAACGCGTTCTTGAGAATGCTCATGTTGTCTCCTCCCATCGGAAGCTCTTGTCGACTCCCGGTCTGTAACTTGCTGGCCAACCTTCAATGTGTGCGATCGTGGAACGCCCTTCAACGAAGTCGGAAGACCTTTCGGGCACACCTCTTGCAGATTTGCGGCCAGCAGGGAACGTAGCTCCGCGATCATCTTCACTAATTAGTTTGGTAATGTAAAATGAGATAATAGCCATTATACTTTCCAATTTTGGAAAGAAAATTCCTTGTTCCCATTGCCGTTTTTTATCGTCTAGGGTGCGCGTCAAAGCAGATGCGAAGGCGGCGGTTCGCTGAGGGGCTCCTCTCCCGCAAGAGACTGAATTGCCTCGCAATTTCTGCATTCTGCATCCAAAAGGAACATGGGAGGACGGCATGGCCGACAGGATGGACAGCACCACGATTACCGCGGGTGGAGCGGTGTTCGGCAAGTTGAAGGCGCTCGGTGTCGACTATGTCTTCGCAAATTCCGGCACAGATTTTCCACCGATCATCGAGGGACTGATCGAGGCAACACAGAACGGGCTCGACCTTCCGGTGCCGATCACGGTGCCGCACGAACATGTTGCCGTCGGTATGGCACACGGCTTTTACCAGATCTCAGGCAGGATCCAGTCCGTCATGCTGCACACCAACGTGGGGCTCTCCAACGGCATTACCGGCGCCATCAACGCCTGGTGCGATCAGATTCCCGTGCTGATGATGTCCGGTCGCACGCCGGTGATGGAAGCCGGCCGCTTTGGCGCGCGCACGGTGCCGATCGGCTGGGGACAGGAAATGTTCGACCAGACCGCGCTGATCCGCGAAGTCACCAAGTGGGACTACGAGTTGCGTTTTCCCGAGCAGATCGCGGATCTCTTCGACCGGGGCTGGGCGATTGCCAATTCCACGCCCAAGGGGCCCGTCTATCTCAGCCTGCCGCGTGAAGTTCTGTGCGAGCAAACTCCGCCGGACGGCCTTGATACCCCGTCGAAACAGTCACCGGTCATCGCAGCACCGGAACCCTCGTCCCTGAGGCGCGCGGCAGACCTGCTGGCGCAGGCCAAAAGCCCGCTGATCATCAGTCAGCGAGGAGCCGGATCGGAAGAGGCCTTTGCAGCTCTCGGACGGTTCCTGACGGACTGGGCCATGCCGCTGTCGCACTATTGGGCAAACCAGCTTTCCGTGCCCCTGTCGCATCCGATGCAGGTCGGTGCGTCGCCGGAAGCCCTGCTTGCCGAGGCGGACGTGGTGCTGGTGATAAACTCTCTGGCGCCCTGGTGGCCGGACAAGGTCGCCCTTCGCGATGATGTCACCGTGATCCAGCTGGGGCCGGATCCCCTGTTCACCCGCACGCCGATCCGGAACTTCCAGGCGGATGTGACCCTGGCAGGAGAAACCGCGCAAACGCTGCTGGCCCTGATTGCCGAAATGCAGAGCCGTCCGCGTGACGAAGCCGTTTTGAACGCCCGCAGACATCGTATTGCCGAACTGTCGTCCGCCAATCGTGCGGAGGTTGTCGCCCGGGCCAAGCGCGGCAATGCCGGCCCGATGAGCAAGGACTGGGTCAGTCTTTGCCTTGGCCGCGCCATCAAGGGGCGGAAGGCCACAATCTTCCATGAGCTTGGTTGTCCGCTCGAGCCGCTCGACCTGGAGCAGCCGAACAGCTACTTCCAGGAACCGCATTCCGGGGGGCTAGGATGGGGTCTCGCGGCGGCGCTTGGCGCACAGCTTGCCGACCGCGACCGTCTGGTTTTCGCAACCATCGGCGACGGCAGCTACATGTTCGCCAACCCGACGGCCTGCCACATGGTTGCCGAGGCGCATGAGTTGCCGGTGATCACGCTTGTGCTGAACAACGAGGAGTGGGGCGCAGTGCGTCACTCCGTGGTGGGCACTTACAAGGATGGCCTTGCCAGCAAGGCCAACGATGTGCCGCTGACGTCCCTTCGGCCAAGCCCGGATTTCACCAGAACCGCGGAGGCCAGCCGCGCCTACACCGAAACGGTGATGGAAGGCGACGCGCTGCCGGCAGCGCTGGAACGTGCCATCAAGGTGGCGACGGAGGAAAAGCGGCAAGTTCTGCTCAACATCGCCATTGCGCGGGCTTGAAGCGCGGGTTCAATTGATCGGAAGAATAAGAAAATCAAGGGACGATTATCTTGTTTTTCCGAAAGGAGCTCTTCGGACATGCCCCGTGGTCCGGCCTCGAAAGGCAGGCCATAGTTCCCGGCAACTGGTTTTTTTGAAGAAGAAGGTTGGCCGTGTCCCAGTCCATGCCCCCAAGATCCTATTACGCGCCGACCGGCGGTCATCCCGGTCAGGAAACACTCCTGACAGACCGGGCTGTCTTTACCGATGCCTATGCGGTCATCCCGAAAGGCACCATGCGTGACATCGTCACCAGCTATCTGCCGTTCTGGGACAAGACCCGCCTGTGGGTGCTGTCGCGCCCATTGTCAGGTTTTGCCGAAACCTTCTCTCAATACATCGTTGAGGTGTCGCCGGGCGGTGGGTCTGACCGGCCGGAGACAGACCCTTCCGCCGAAGGCGTGCTGTTCGTTGTCGAAGGTGAGGCTGTTCTGACAGCCGACGGACAGCGATACGACCTGAGGCCCGGAAGCTACGCCTTCCTGCCGCCGCAAACCGACTGGAGCCTGAAGAACACAGGCAGTGACCCGGTGCGGTTCCACTGGGTCCGCAAGGCGTTCGAGCCTGTTGAGGGCCTGGAGCGACCGACACTTTTCGTCACCCACGAAAACGACATCGAACCGCGGGCAATGCCCGGCACGGACGGCAAATGGGCGACGACCCGCTTCGTCGATCCGGAAGACGTGCGCCACGACATGCATGTCAACATCGTCACCTTCCAGCCGGGTGCCGTCATCCCGTTTGCGGAAACCCATGTGATGGAGCACGGGCTTTATGTCCTGGAAGGCAAGGCGGTCTATCGCCTCAACCAGGACTGGGTCGAGGTGGAAGCCGGCGACTACATGTGGCTACGCGCCTTCTGCCCGCAGGCCTGCTATGCCGGTGGCCCGGGCCCGTTCCGCTACCTCCTTTACAAGGACGTCAATCGCCACATGAAGCTGCAGGCGGCAGGCCGTTTCGAGGCCGGTGCCCGGCAGAGCTTCCGCAGCGCCGCGGAGTAAAGAGAAAAGCCCCTTCTTCCTTGCACCCTCATCCTTCGAGACGGACCTGACGGTCCTCCTCAGGATGAGGGAGAGGGTGGGATTGGCCGCTTCAGGGCGTGGGTGTAACGAACTCCTCTGGATCGGGTCGGGAGTGAAGCAAGCGTTCTCATTCCACGGTCTTCGTTTGCGGCGGAGCGATTTCGCCGCCGAGGGCGGCGGTCAGTGCAGCGGCCGCCGCCTTCACTGCTTCTGCGAAAGGCGCGATTCTGTCCGGGCTGACCCGGCTGGTCGGTCCCGAGACGGACAGCCCGGCGACAGCCTCGCCATAGTGATTGAACACGGGTGCCGCGATGCAGCGCATGCCTAGGTTCTTTTCTTCCCCGTCGATCGAGAACCCGCGTGCACGGATCGCTTCCAGGTCCGCGGCCAGCAGGCCCGCGTCACACAATGTGTGCTCGGTGAAGCGTTCCCGGTCGGTCTGCTTCAGGATACGCTTGCATTGATCCTCGTCCATGAAAGCCAGGAGCGCCTTGCCGATGCCGGAGGCATGCAGCGGCGACAAGGTGCCGGGCGGGAAGAAGGCACGAATGCTTTCGTGGGTTTCGACCTGGCTGACAAACAGCACCTGGTCCGCCTGTGCCACACCAAGATTGGCCGTTTCCCCTGTCTGCTCCATCAGGGAGCGCAGGACAGGACGCGCCCGTTCCACCAGACTGGTACGCCTTAAAAATCGAGCGCCGATGATGAAGGCGCCCGGACCTATGTGCCAGAGCTGCTGCGCCTGGTCGAATTCCACCAGGCCACGTGTCTCCAGCGTGAACAGGATGCGATAGAGCGTTGCCGTGGATTCTCCAAGCTGATCCGACAGGGCTGAAAGAGAGACGCCGGACTGGGTGCTCAGATGCTCGAACACCGCCATCGCCCGGTCGAGCGACTTGATGGTGTTCTGTTCGGTCTTGTCGTCCCAGGCACGCGGTCGCCCACGGGCGCGTCTGGTGGCGGAACTATCGGATTTGAGATCTGTCATCAGCTTATTTTTTCGAAATTTGAAAAATCAATTCACCATATGAAAAATATAACATACTGACAAGATTGGCAATTTATACAAAATCTATTTTTGAAAAAATATTTTAAAAAAATTGCGGAGCTCCGCCCCTGCACGGTACCGTTTCTCAAAATTCATAAGAGGAAACGGCCATGAGCTTCCAAAATCCTGTTTTCATTCCCGGCCCCACCAACATGCCGGAAGCGCTTCGCAGAGCGTGCGACATGCCGACCCTGGACCATCGCTCGCCGCTGTTCGGACAGATCCTGCAGCCCGCGCTTGCAGGCGTCAAAAAGGTGCTGAAGACGGAAAGCGCCGAGGTGTTCCTGTTTCCGTCGACCGGAACCGGCGGCTGGGAAACCGCGATCACCAACTGCTTGAGCCCCGGCGACAAGATCCTGGCTGCCCGCAACGGCATGTTCAGCCATCGCTGGATCGACATGTGCCAGCGCCACGGCCTGAAGGTTGAGGTTGTCGAGGCAGCCTGGGGCACAGGGCTGCCGGCAGACCGCTACGAGGAAATACTCGCCGCGGACACAAACCACGAGATCAAGGCGGTGCTGGCAACCCACAACGAAACCGCGACCGGCGTCAAATCCGACATTGCCGCGGTACGCCGCGCCCTGAATGCCGCGAAGCACCCGGCGCTGCTCTTTGTCGATGGCGTCAGCTCGATTGCCTCGATGGATTTCCGCATGGACGAATGGGGTGTCGATGCCGCGGTCACGGGCTCCCAGAAAGGCTTCATGTTGCCACCGGGGCTCGCCATCATCGCCCTGTCGCCAAAGGCACAGGCCGCCGTTGAAAGCGCCCGGTTGCCGCGCACCTTCTTCGATGTTCGCGACATGATGAAAGCCTACGCCAACAACGCCTATCCCTATACGCCGGCCGTCGGTCTGATGAACGGGTTGAAGCAGAGCTGCGACATGCTGCTGGCAGAGGGCCTCGACAATGTCTTTGCCCGGCACCACCGCATTGCAGAAGGCGTGCGCGCCGCGGTCCGGGCCTGGGGCCTGGAGCTTTGCGCGCAGACACCGGACGTCTATTCGGATTCGGTCAGCGCGATCCGTACGCCTGAAGGTTTCAACGCCACCGGCATCGTTACCCACGCCGCCGCGAAATACGGCGTCGCCTTCGGTGTCGGCCTCGGAGAGGTCGCAGGCAAGGTGTTCCGTATCGGCCACCTGGGCAGCCTGACCGACGTCATGATGCTGTCGGGGCTGGCGACTGCCGAAATGGTCATGGCCGATCTCGGCCTCGACATCCAACTGGGCTCCGGTGTTGCGGCCGCCCAGGAAGTCTATCGCAGTGACAGCGCCATTGCCTCGAAGGAAGCCGCATGAAAACCGACGCCCTGACCCAGTACATCCCGACGCTCGAGGACATGCTCGTCGCTCATGAGCGCATCAAGCCGCATATCCACCGGACGCCGGTTCTGACCTCCTCGTTCCTGAACGAGGTGACCGGTGCGGAACTGTTCTTCAAATGCGAGAACTTCCAGAAGGCAGGTGCCTTCAAGGTGCGCGGTGCATCCAACGCCGTCTTCGGTCTGGACGAGGAAACCGCCAAGGCCGGTGTGGCGACCCATTCCTCCGGCAACCACGCACTCAGCCTGTCTTATGCGGCTGGCCGGCGGGGCATTCCGTGCCACGTGGTCATGCCGAGAACGGCGCCACAGGCCAAGAAGGATGCCGTTCGTGGGTACGGCGGCATCATCACTGAGTGTGAACCGTCCACCTCCAGCCGCGAAGCGGTCTTTGCGGAGGTCGAGGCCCGGACCGGAGCGGAATTCGTTCATCCCTACAATGACCCGCGTGTCATCGCCGGTCAGGGCACCTGTTCCAAGGAATTGATGGAGCAGACAGATGGTCTTGATGCGGTGGTCGCACCGATCGGCGGTGGCGGCATGGTGTCAGGTACCTGCCTGACCCTGTCGAACCTGGCGCCCGAAGTGAAGATCTTTGCTGCCGAACCGGAGCAGGCAGATGATGCTGCCCGCAGTTTCAGGGCGGGTCACATCATTGCCGACGACGCTCCGGAAACTGTTGCCGACGGGCTGAAGGTGCCGCTCAAGGAGCTGACCTGGCACTTCGTCTCGAACCACGTCACCGACATCCTGACCGCGTCGGAACAGGAAATCGTCGACGCTAT
The DNA here is from genome assembly GCF_017743835.1 of Labrenzia sp. R5_0. NCBI lineage: Bacteria > Pseudomonadati > Pseudomonadota > Alphaproteobacteria > Hyphomicrobiales > Stappiaceae > Labrenzia > Labrenzia sp. R5_0. Next base: position 867,785 of record NZ_JAGHRK010000003.1, read on the forward strand.
GCGCCTGATCTGGGCGCGGATGAAGATCGTCATGGAACCGTCTTCCGCCGTGCCGCTGGCAACCATCCTGAAGAACAGGGACGTCTTTGCCGGCAAACGTGTCGGCATCATCATCACCGGCGGCAATGTCGATCTCGGCAAATTACCCTGGAGCATCCTGCGTTCCGAGGACCGCAGCTAAGATGCTCCATCGCTCTAAAAACGATCAACTTTTCAGCTTTCGGATGAATTCCGAAAGCTGGTTGATCTGGAATGCCTGAGCCATTTGGAGAAGAAAAATGAACGCACAAACCGGATTTGAAAAGCTCGAAGTCGGCTTCGACATTCCCGCCCTTCCAGGCATGGACGAGGCCGATATCCAGACGCCTTGCCTGGTGCTCGATCTCGATGCACTGGAGCGCAACATCAAGAAGATGGGCGACTACGCCAAGGTCCACGGCATGCGTCACCGGGTGCATGGGAAGATGCACAAGTCGGTCGATGTCGCAAAGCTGCAGGAACGGCTCGGCGGTGCTGTCGGCGTCTGCTGCCAGAAGGTTTCGGAAGCCGAGGTCTTTGCCCGTGGCGGTATCAAGGACATCCTGGTGTCGAACCAGGTTCGCGACAAGGCCAAGATCGATCGTCTGGCCCGGCTGCCTAAATTTGGCTGCCGCACCATCGTCTGTGTCGATGATCTTTCCAATGTTGCCGATCTGTCTGAAGCCGCTGCCAAGCACGGCACCACGCTGGAAGTCTTCATCGAGATCGATTGCGGTGCCGGTCGTTGCGGCGTGACCACGAGCGAGGCGGTTGTCGAAATCGCCAAGGCAGTGGACGCGGCAAGGAACCTGAAGTTCAGCGGCATCCAGGCCTACCAGGGCGCCATGCAGCACATCGACAGCTATGAAGCCCGCAAGGACAAGCTCGACATTGCCATTGCGATGGTCAAGGACGCCGTCGAGGCGTTGAAGAAGGAAGGCCTGGAGCCGGAACTCGTTTCAGGTGGCGGCACGGGCTCCTACTATTTTGAATCCAATTCGGGCGTCTACAACGAGCTGCAATGCGGTTCCTATGCCTTCATGGATGCAGACTACGGCCGCATTCTCGATAAGGACGGCAAGCGCATCGACCAGGGGGAATGGGAAAACGCCTTCTTCATCCTGACCCAGGTGATGAGCCACGCGAAAGCCGACAAGGCGATCTGTGATGCGGGCCTCAAAGCCCAGTCTGTCGATAGCGGTCTGCCGTTCATCTACGGCCGCAACGATGTCGACTATATCAAGTGCTCGGACGAGCACGGTGTCATTGCCGACCCGAAGGGTGTTCTGCAGGTGGGCGAGAAGCTGAAGCTGGTGCCCGGCCACTGCGACCCGACCGCCAACGTCCACGACTGGTATGTCGGCGTGCGGGGCGGCAAGGTTGAGACGGTCTGGCCGGTCTCGGCCCGCGGCAAGGCCTATTGAGGACAACGAGCTCCCAACTGTTCGTCATTGCCGGGCTCGTCCCGGCAATCCATGCCGTGACCTTTCCACACATCGAAGCTTTTCGAACGGATGGGGAGCGGTATGGATGCCATGGTCAAGCCATGGCATGACGACGGTGGGGTTTGCCGCGTAAACAACCACCATCCCCCTCATCCTGAGGAAGACCACAGGTCTGTCTCGAAGGATGGGCCAAACACTCCGAGTGAGCCGTCCATCCTTCGAGATGGTGCGTTGCGGCTCCTCAGGATGAGGTCGGGGGGAAGACGATGTTTTGCTGGAGACACACATGATCATTGTTCCTGAAAAGGAAATCGCCGGCCTGATCGGCCGCCAGGAATCCTTTGACGCTGTCGAAAGCGTCTTTGCCGCCATGGCGGGCGGGGCGGCCTATAATTTTCCGGTTATTCGCGAGGCAATCGGTCATGCCGATGCGCTATACGGGTTCAAGTCCGGCTTCGACCGGTCCTCGCTGGCACTCGGCCTGAAATCCGGCGGATACTGGCCGGGCAACATGGCAAAGGGCCTGACCAACCACCAGTCGACAGTGTTCCTGTTCGATGCCGATACCGGCAAGGCGAAGGCCGTAGTCGGCGGCAACCTGCTGACCGCCCTCAGAACAGCGGCAGCATCTGCGGTTTCCATCAAGCATCTGGCACGCAAGGACGCGAAGGTGCTTGGCATGATCGGAGCCGGCCACCAGTCCGCATTCCAGATGCGGGCCGCCGCCGAACAGCGCGATTTCGAGAAGGTCCTCGGCTGGAACCTTCATCCGGAGATGCTGGTGCGTCTGGAGGAAACCGCAAATGAACTCGGTCTGCCTTACGAATCTGTCGATCTGGCCAGGCTGGGTGCGGAAGCCGACGTGATCATCTCGATCACCTCCAGCTTCGATCCGATCCTGATGGATGAGCATGTTTCACCGGGCACGCACATCGCGTGCATGGGCACCGATACCAAGGGCAAACAGGAAGTCGATGTTGCGCTTGTTGCCAAGGCAAAGCTCTTCACGGATGAAGTCGCTCAGTCAGCGACGATCGGTGAATGCCAGCATGCGGTGGCCAGCGGAATTGTCTCTGAGGACAATATAATTGAGATCGGCGCGGTCATTAATGGTAATCATCCAGGCAGGACGTCGCAGAGCGATATCACCCTCTTCGACGGTACCGGCGTCGGCCTTCAGGATCTTGCCGTGGCATCCGCCGCGGTCGATCTGGCAATCCAGAAGGGCGTCGCGATCGAAGTGGATTTCTAGACGGACCGTGGAAAATGCGGATTGTGATCAACGGGTTCGGCCGGATCGGCCGGACCCTCTTGCGTCAAGTGCTGAAGCTTCCGGAAACGGAACGCATCGAGGTGGTGCGGATCAACGATATCGCACCGCTTGAGACCTGTGCCTATCTCTTCAAGTATGACAGCGTCTTTGGCCCGTGGCCGGGCGAAGTAACAGCGGGCGAGGGCACCTTGACGGTAGACGGACGCGAGATCGTCTTCTCCGCCGAACCCGATTTGTCTCTCCTTGATCTTTCCCAGGTGGACGTGGTGCTGGAATGCACCGGCAAGGCCGACACGCGTGAGATTGCGGAACGTGGCCTGAAAGCCGGCGCTGCCAACGTGTTGATTTCAGGCCCCTCCAGGGCAGCCGATATCACCCTGGTGCTTGGTGCCAACGAAGACCAGCTCGGCGACCACCGCATCGTGTCCAACGGTTCCTGCACCACCAATGCCCTTGCTCCGCTGCTACGCGCTCTTGATGATGCTATCGGCATCAAGAGCGGGCACATGACCACCATCCATTGCTACACCGGCAGTCAGCCGATGGTGGACGCCCCGAGGGGGCCGCTGGAGCGCAGTCGTGCCGGCGGCGTCTCCATGGTGCCCACAACCACCAGCGCCACCAAGCTTGTTGGCAAGGTTCTGCCACAGCTTGAGGGCAAGATCAGTGGTGCCGCCGTCCGGGTCCCTGCGATCAGCGTGTCCGCCGTCGATCTGACGGTGACGCTGGCACAGCCCGTCAAGGCTCCCTTCAATGATAGACTGCTCGAGATCTTTTCCGGCAATCCTGTGATCGGCTTCGTACGGGACCGGGTGGTATCGACGGACATGCGTGCGCGACCTGAATCCCTCGTCATACACCTGCCCGAAACGCTCGAGGCCAATGACTACCAGGTGCGCATCTTCGGCTGGTACGACAACGAATGGGGCTTCTCCGCCCGCATGATCGACATGGCACGGCTGATGGCGGGGCGGTAGGGACACAATTTCTCCTCCCCCGTCATTGCGCACAAGTACAGCTTGGCTGCACGCAGATCCGGAACCCAGCGCATCAGTGTGAGCAAAGCGAACACCTCTCAAAAATAGAGGCGCTTTTTCAGCGCGAAATATGTCTGGGTTCCGGATCTGCGTCCGGCTGCGCCTCCCTTGTCCGGAATGACGGAGGGGGAAATTTCCAACTGCTGAAACGCCTGAAATTCTTCCCTGCAGACCCCCTCCATCGTCATCCCGGCCAAACGAAGTGCGAGCCGGGATCGGGGCCCCACAGGACCGGGGTCTTTTACGATGCAAATCGAATAGCCTCGGCACCCGGTCAGGAATGTTCGCGTCCAGGAGGACGGGTGACAGATCAAAAAAAGGGCCGCTCACGCGGCCCTTTCTCATACAGGTGTGGCTTGTCCTTACGCGGTTTCTTCCTTCGGCAGGGAGCCGCGTCCGTGGCCCGAGAGACCGCCGGAGACCTCTTCGGTGGATTCGTCGGAGAGTTCTTCCGGTAGGACCAGGTTGAGGACGATGGCGATCAGGGCTGCCGGCAGCAGGCCACTGGTCAGAAGGATACGTGCGGTGTCCGGCATGTGCTGCAGGGCGCCCGGTTCCAGCTGCAGGCCGAGACCGATTGAAAGCGAAATGGCGAAGATCACCATGTTGCGCCGGTTCCAGTTCACATCCGACAGCATCGAGATACCGGCGGCAACAACCATGCCGAACATCACGATGACACCCCCGCCGAGAACCTCGATCGGAACGGTGCGGATGACCGCGCCGACCTTCGGGATCAGGCCGCAGACGATCAGGAAGATCGCGCCGATGGTCACCACATGGCGGCTCATGACGCCGGTCATGGCGATGAGGCCGACGTTCTGGCTGAAAGAGGTGTTCGGGAAACCGCCGAAGAAACCTGCGACAGCCGTGCCGAGACCGTCGGCAAAGGTCGCACCGGCGATTTCCTTGTCGGTCGCTTCCCGGCCGGCGCCGCCCTTGGTGATGCCGGATACATCGCCCACGGTTTCCACCGCGGAAACGAAGGCCATCAGGCAGAAGCCGAGCACGGCCGCGAACGAGAATTCGAAGCCGTATTTGAACGGCTGCGGCAGGGCAAAGACAGCCGCACGGTCCCAGGACGTGGAGACGGCTTCAAAGGTCAGCATGCCGGTGGCAAGGGCGAAGATGTAACCGGCGATCAGACCGAGCAGAACCGCGGAGACCGACATCATGCCCCTGCCGAAGAACTTCAGCCCGAGTGTCACCACGATCACCACAAGAGCGGCCGCCCAGTTGAGCAGTGAGCCGTATTCCGGCGTGCCGATGGCGGGGACACCGCCGGCGGCATACTGGATGCCCACCTGAACCAGCGCGAGACCGATCATCGTCACCACAAGTCCTGTCACCAGGGGAGGCAGGGCGAAGCGGATCTTGCCGATGACGAGGCCAAGGCACGCATGGAAGAAACCGCCGATGATCACGCCCCCGAACAGAGCCGCGAGACCGTCGACCCCCTTGCCGGCAACAAGCGGGATCATGATCGGCAGGAAGGCAAAGGATGTGCCTTGAACGATCGGCAATGCCGCACCCACGGGGCCGAGGGTGATCGTCTGCAACAGGGTCGCGACGCCGGCAAAGACCATCGACATCTGGATGAGATAAAGCAGTTCGGGAAAGTCGGGAGAATTGGACCCGAAGCCGAACCCGGCTGCACCGGCCACGATGATGGCAGGTGTGACGTTGGAGACGAACATGGCCAGGACATGCTGGATGCCGAGCGGGATCGCCTTGTAAAGCGGTGGCGTGTAATTGGGATCCCGGAGCTGCTCCGGAGATCCGATCGATGAATTAGACATTTCTGCTCCTCTGAAGGTCGTGTGAACGTCTCCGCCTCGTTGAGCGGGCAGGGATCGTTCTGAAAGGGAGGCTTATTCCTTGTTGTCGGCCTCCACTGTCCAAGGGTCGGGAAACCAGTGTTCCTCCAGGTTGGTTCCTTCCCCGATGCGGTCCACGACCGCGTAGCGGCCCGCTTGCCAGAGCGGGGCCAAAACACCGTGCCAGGTGCCGCGATACAGGTTGATCGCCTGTCCGGGCTGGCTGATGAATGCCTTCAGGTTGACCGGCTGGCCATTCTCGTCGTCAGCGACGACAACCAGCATCGGCACACCGTCCAGCGGTATGAAGGCCTGACTGCCTTCCGGGTGTCGCTCGACCATGTCGACGACATAGGGAAACGACCGGGCCTTGGCATCGAACAGGCTGATGCCTGCCCGGCCTTCGCCGAAGTCGAGCTTCGCCCGGTCATGATGACGGCCGCACATGCCCTGATTTATGATTTTGTCGGGTGCGCCCGCCACCTCGAGAACATCGCCATAGGGGGCGAAGGCCTCTGCGGTCAGGATCGATGGGGCAATGAGACGGCTCACGGCAGCAGGTCCTTGAGCCGGAACTGGGCAATCCGTTCCACCTGGCGACAGGCTTCCTCGAATTCCGTCGCCCGGTCGTTGTCGATCCGGCGCTGGAAGGCAGCCATGATCGAGGCCTTGTCATGATCGCGCACTGCGATAATGAACGGGAAGCCGTGTTTTTCGACGTAGGTATTGTTCAGCCGGGTAAAGGTCTCGCGTTCCTCGTCGGTCAGCATGTCGAGACCGGCGCTGGCCTGCTCGTTGGTGCTTTCCGCCGTCAGGCGGCCTGCCTGTGCCAGCTTTCCGGCCAGATCCGGGTGGGCAGTCAGAACGCCGAGGCGCTCTTCCTCGCTTGCGGAGCGGAACATGCGGCACAGCGCGTTGTGAACACCGGCGGCACAGTCATGAGCCGGGCCGAGTTCCAGCTCGAAGGCACGTTCGGCGATCCAGGGGGAGTGCTCGAAGATGCCGCCGAAGGTTTTGACGAACTCGGCTTTTTCCATGCGGCTGGGGCGAAGACCCTTCTGCGGCGGGTGCGTCTTGGCCCAATGGTCCGCGATCTCGATGCGGCGCGGACACCAGACGCCTTCATGAGCCTGGATATGATCGATGAACTTCTTCAGCGCCATGATCTTGCCCGGACGGCCGACGAGGCGGCAATGCAGGCCGATGGACATCATCTTCGGCGTGTCCGTCGTGCCTTCCTCATAAAGCATGTCAAAGGCGTTCTTCAGATAGAGGAAGAAATCCTCTCCATCCGTCCATCCCGGTGCCGTCGCGAAGCGCATGTCGTTGGCTTCCAGCGTATAGGGAATGATCAGCTGATCACGGCCATCGGAATCCAGCCAATAGGGCAGATCATCATCATAGGTGTCTGAAATATAGGCAAAGCCGCCTTCCTCGGCGACGAGGCGAACGGTGTTTTCCGAGCAGCGGCCCGTGTACCAGCCGAGCGGGCGACTGCCGACCACTTCGGTGTGCAGGCGGATCGCCTCGGAAATGGCCGCACGTTCCTCGGCTTCGGGCATATCCTTGTGTTCGACCCACTTCAGGCCATGGCTGGCGATTTCCCAACCGGCGTCCTTCATGGCCTGCACCTGTTCCGGGCTGCGGGCCAAAGCGGAAGCGACACCATAGATGGTCAGCGGAATATCAGCCCGCGTAAACAGCCGGTGCAGGCGCCAGAAACCGGCGCGGGCGCCGTATTCATAGATGGATTCCATGTTCCAGTGACGCTTGCCCTGCCACTGGGCGGCACCCGGAATATCGGACAGGAACGCCTCGGACGCGGCATCGCCATGCAGCACGCAATTCTCGCCGCCTTCCTCGTAATTCAACACGAACTGGACAGCGACCCTGGCCCCGCCTGGCCACTTTGGATCCGGCGGGTTCTGACCATAGCCACGCATGTTCCGGGAATAGCGATTCAAGACGGACCTCCTCGTGATACCAACGTGTTTTGAACCAAGCAAAGACTATGCCTCATTCAAGGGCTGGCATGTTGTCTTCTTATAAAACAGAATAATGGACATGACTTTCTCGTCTTTTTAGAAAGTGCTTCCTGTGAACCACGGGTGCCCTTCGATTGAGGCCCACAGCATCATGCGCGCAAACTGACATTTGGAGGAGGCCAAGATGGCCGGTTACCTGACGACTCACGTGCTCGACACCGCCCAGGGTTGCCCTGGAAAAGGCATCAAGATCGATCTTTATGCAATTGATGGTGACAACAGGACCTACGTCCGCAGCCTGGAAACCAACGACGACGGCCGCACCGACAGCCCGATCCTGCCGAAAGACGAATTCAAGACCGGAACCTACGAGCTGGTGTTCCATGTCGGTGCCTATTTCGACGCCGCAGGAATCGCTTTGCCGGAACCGAAGTTTCTCGACACGGTGCCGCTGCGGTTCGGCATGTCGGAAGAAGCCCACTACCACGTGCCGCTTCTGGTCTCGCCGTTCAGCTATTCGACCTATCGGGGCAGCTGAGGCTTCTATTTAAAGAAGCTCTGCAGGAAACGTGTCGTTTCAGCGCTCAAGCCAACCACCTTGTTGGTCGCCTGCCGGTAAAACTTGAAATTGAGTTCGGTTTCCGGCCGGCCGTCCTTCCAGTCGTTGAAGGGACGTAAATGAGCCCGACCGAGCGGACGTTGCGCTGTTGCGTCCCGGTTGACCTCCAAATTCACGCGTGGGACCTGACGGTCCACATTCTCCAGCCTCGGCACTGCTTCGACGGCGGATACAACACCTCGAGCGATCAGACCCGGTCCGCCTTCATTCTCACTCGCAAAGACGAAGATCACGTCGCCGACAGAAATGTTCTTGCCGCCATACATGGTTTTCTGCCGCGGCAGACTGAAACGAACTGCATCGAGATCTCGAATTTCCACCTTCACCGCGTAAGCCATTCACCGACCTTTTTGGTACCGACGCCAACGCCCGCGGCAATACGGGCGACCCATTCAATCGGCTGGAGAGCGCTCTGGATTGACACGTGCGGCAGACATTTCGCCCTCGTCATTCTTCATGATGATTTCCCGATGCGGATACGGGATGCCGACGTTGTTTTCCTTGAAGGTGTCCCAAAGCGCCAGCAACACCTTGCCGCGTACGTTGGTGAGGCCCTGTTGCGGATCGCGGATCCAGAAGCGCAGGACGAAGTCGAGCGAACTGTCGCCGAAGCCCGTCAGCCAGCAGACCGGACGGCGGGAGCCTTCCACCCGGCCGACCGTCATTGCCGCTTCGATGGCAAGCTTCGAAACTTCATGCGGGTCGGCGTCGTAGGAGACGCCGAAATTGACGTCGAGGCGGACAAGTTCGTCGCTGAAGGACCAGTTGATCACACGGTGGGTGATGAAGTCCTCGTTCGGGATCAGATATTCGCGTCCGTCCCGCGTTACCACGGAAACGAAGCGGGCGCGCAACTCGCGGATCCAGCCGAAGGTGCCTTCGAGCGAGATGGTGTCGCCGGGTTTGATCGACTTGTCGAGCAGGATGATGATGCCGGAAATGAAGTTGGAAATGACCTTCTGCAGGCCGAACCCGAGACCGAGGCCGACCGCCCCGGTAAAGACGGTAAAGGCAGAGAGATCGATACCGACCGAGGAAAGCGCAATCGTTCCGGCCACCAGGATCAGCCCGAACTTGGCGACCTTGCCGATCAACACGCGGATCGACGGGGTCAGCTCATCCGACTTTTGTACCTGCTCATCGAAATAGCGCCCGAGGACCACCGCGACCCAGACGGTTGCAAACAGCAAGAGAACCGCCTTCAGGATCAGCAGCAAGGACAACCGCATCTCGCCGAGTGGCAACGCCAGACTGTCGAGGAAGGTGCCGGCCTCGTCATCAAATCCCAGAATGACCAGCGCAACATAGATCCAGGCAAGCCAGCTGAGCGTTCTTGCCACCAGCCGGTTGCGGATAACCCTCGACAGAACCGAGACAAACAGCCAGGCGAGCGACAGCGACAGGGCGATCGCTATGAAATGGCTCCGGCTCGGCCAGGTGACGCTGCGCATCACCGTAAGCGCAATGAACAGGAACAGGCTGAAGAAGATCCACTCGATCCGCCGGAGCAGGGCCACCACCACACGAAGCAGGCCCGGATGGCCTCTGATTTCCCGTGCACGGGCTTCAAGCCTCGGCTCGACGCGAAGGCTCAGCAGCTTGGCCAGGCCGAACAGAACTACGATGATGGCGAGCTGATAGGCAAACCAGGGCGCAGTCAGGTAGCTGAGAGCCAGCGTGGCCCAGGATTGAAGTTCGGCAACGAAACTTTCGAGGTTCATCAAACCACCCGTCCGTCTGTTTCCCATCGAAGCATCAACAGCTTAACAGCATTCCTGGCCCGCGGCCAAGGCGGCTGCAAAACGCGTGCTTCTTCGAGAAGGATACGGCGCGGCCGCGTAGGTGGTTCACACAGGCGGCTTTAGCTGGCGCTGTCGATCTCAAGCTCAGCGCGGAAACGGGACACCCAGTCGGCATTGGTGGCATCTGCCAGTTTGGCAACGCCGGGCACGACACCCTCCGCTGCTGACACTTCCAGGCCGAGCCGTTGAAGTACCAGTCTCAGCGTGGCCTGCGGATCTGCCGAAAGCGCGTCATAGGTAATCCGAAGTGGGGAAATGCCCTGGATTTCGAACCAGGCTTGCCAGTCGCGGTCAAACCGGGTGAAGCGATCGTGACAGGCGCGGATTTCAGCGGCGTCATATTGCAATTCGCGCGGTTCCGACAATCGCTCGAGCTCGGTGCCGTCCGGAGCCCTGTGCCAGAGGCCGGATTGCTCGGCGCGAACGAAGGAAACCGCCTGGTCGACCTTGTCAGCACGGGTCAGGTGAATGAACAGCGTCTTGCCGAAGGCTGCTTCAAGACGTGCAAGATCGCTTTCATGAGCCGGATGCAGGATGGCCAGCTGTTTCATGAAGAAATCGAAGCTGTGCCGCTGCAGCCGCAGACCAAAAAGACCTTTGCCCCGCGTGCCCTTTTCGATAGCTGCCGCAAAGATGCGGCGCAGCGTTGCCTGCTCGTTTTCCCCCGGCACAACATCGACATTCAGGTCTTCAAGCCAATCCTCTTGGGACGGCTCGTGAAAATAGGAGCCCGGGTGCCCGGAAACACCCGTCGCCGCCAGAAGCTTGCAGAGCAGCGTGCTGCCGCTACGGGGGGAGGTGCACAGGATGTAGGACGAGTAGCCGATCATGGGGTGTTCATTTCAAGGATCGGTGACAGGTGCAAGACAGCTGAAGCAAAGCGAGGGGATTGCACCGGACACAGGCTTGAATTTGCGACGGATTTTGATCAAGGGGTGTCCGGCAGGCAACACTCTGTCCGTGAATTTGCCAGAGAGGATCGCTCATCCCGAGGTTGGCCGATGCCTCGAACTAGTGTCGGCAAATCCGGAGCAAGCGGCCCATCCTTCGAGACAGCGCTGCGCGCTTCCTCAGGATGAGGGGGCTGGGGGCTGGGGGGCTGGAAGATCGTCTCTGTTGCCGGACAGGCTTTGGGATACCTTGCCAACCGCGCAGACGTTTCGTTTGCCATGGCCGGCAGCGCCGTTTTCGTTCAGGCCCCGCCCCCCAAGGCCGTCACCCCGGACAAGCGCAGCGCAGATCCGGGGCCTACTCGCAGAGGCAGCTCGCTGAAGCGGTTGCATTGAGAACCACGCCTGAATTCTGGAAAAGAGCAGACCCCGAGTCTCGCGTTGCTCGCAGGGTTTACTTCAAGGGATGAACACCGGCGTATGTTTGCGTCTGAGGTCTTGCTGGCTAGCACTCAAGTTACGCCAGGCGACGGCAGCAGCACCGTTGCACTCTCCAGCCTGTGGCTTCTACCTCCGAATGTGAATCTTATGGTTTCGGCCTGCGTCTTGCCTCCAACGGCAATTGCCGATGCGCCGGTGTAGCGGGGAACGCCCGCCTTGCGGGTTTCTGCGAGTAGTCCCAACCCCTTAGCAAGCAGCCGCCAGCCGCGCAGCGCTCCGGTCAAATGCCGCAGCGATGCCTGGCTGTCGGCGAATGTCAGTGTTTCCACCTGAGCCAGTGTAGCGTATCTGCCCGGCACATCTGGTCGGCGACCAGAACAGCCTGGTCTTCCGGCCTTTCAAGCCGGAGTGCTTTCTCAACATGTCGCTGCTTACCCCGGCCAACCGGCCGCTTTCCCTTCTGGTGGAAAGCTTTGCTGAGGTTTTGCGTGCCGAGATCAAGGCACTTGTGGAGAGAGCCGCCGGTCTCCGCGATCTTCCATGAAGTCTTGGTGAAGAGGTGAGACGGCTAACCCTCAGTGGGCGTTCGCCAACTCCGCAAGTGACTTTTGGATATGCGCCACCATGAAATCCAGGAACAGGCGTACTTTCGGGTCCTGGCGGCGGCGGTGCGTGTAAAGGCAGGCCATCTGCACCGGGATTGGCGGTTCGTTTTCCAGCACCGGCACCAGTTTGCCCGAAGCCAGATAATCGGCAACTTCAAACGCCGGTTTCAGCACGATGCCGTGGCCTTCCAGCGCCCAGCCGGTCAGGACATCGCCATGGTCGGATTCGAACGGGCCGGACACCGCGACGCGCTTGACGCCATTTTCCGTCTGCAGCGGCCACTGGAATTCCGGCGCACCGGGATAACGCATGTTGAGGCAGTCATGGCGGCCGGCGGCAAGCTCGTCGCTTGTTTTCGGGCTGCCCTTGCGGGCAAGATACTCCGGAGAGGCGCAAAGCAGCCGGTCGCAATCGGCGATCTTGCGGATCTTGAGATTGGAATCTTCCGGCAGCCCAAGGAAGAAAGCAGCATCGAGACCTTCGCCCGTCAGGTCGACCTTGCGGTCGGACAGGCGCAGGCGAATGTCGATCAGCGGATTGGCTTCCTTGAATTTCGGGATCGCCGGGGCGATCAGCCGCTGGCCCATGCCGATGGGGGCGGCAACAAACAGCGTGCCGCGCGGTGAACGGGTGACATTGCTGATCTCCGCTTCTGCTTCTTCCACCGCCTCGATTATTTTTGTTGCACCGCGATAGAACAAGTTGCCATGCTCTGTCGGGCTGAGGGCTCGGGTGGTTCGCTGGAACAGGCGGACGTTCAGGTGCTCTTCCAGTTGGGACACCCGCGACGACGCGACGGCGGAGGAAATCCGCAGATCGCGTGCGGCGGCGGACATGTTGCCCAGCTCGTAAACGCGCAGAAAGGTTCGGATGTTTTCCAGATACGCCATGAGGATGTCCAACCGGGCCGGTTTATTGTTCCGATTTTTTTGAAACTGCTCGGAATTATCCCGAGATACCAGAAAATTCTTGCTTGAGCTAGCTTGGGTCAAACGAATTTGGAGGGGAAGCAATGCTGGACATTGCCATCATTTGGGACTGGATCGCCTTTGCGGTTCGCTGGCTGCACGTGATTACGGCGATGGCCTGGATCGGCTCGTCGTTCTATTTCGTCGCGCTGGACCTTGGCCTGAAGAAAGCCCCGGACCTGCCCAAGGGGGCCCATGGCGAGGAATGGCAAGTCCACGGCGGCGGCTTCTATCACATCCGCAAGTTCCTGGTGGCCCCGGAAAACATGCCGGAACACCTGGTCTGGTTCAAATGGGAAAGCTATTCCACGTGGCTGTCCGGCGCAGCTCTCCTGATGGTCGTCTACTGGGTCGGCGGCGAGCTTTATCTGATCGATCCGGCAAAGGCCGATCTTGCCCTGTGGCAGGGTATCCTGATTTCCGCCGGGTCTCTGACCATCGGCTGGCTGGTCTATGACCGGTTGTGCAAGTCGAAGCTCGGCGAAAGCCCGACGCTGCTGATGCTGCTGCTGTTCGCGCTGCTGGTGGCCATGGGATACGGGTACAACGAGATCTTCACCGGTCGCGCCACCATGCTGCATCTCGGTGCCTTCACCGCGACGATCATGACCGCGAACGTGTTCTTCATCATCATTCCGAACCAGAAGATCGTGGTGGCGGACCTGAAGGCAGGGCGTACCCCGGATGCAAAATACGGCAAGATCGCAAAGCTGCGCTCCACCCACAACAACTACCTGACCCTGCCGGTCGTGTTCCTTATGCTGAGCAACCACTACCCGCTCGCGTTCGCCTCGGAATACAACTGGCTGATTGCTGCCCTTGTCTTCCTGATGGGTGTCACCATCCGGCATTACTTCAACACAAAGCACACGGGTGCTCCGGCACCGACCTGGACCTGGCTGGCAACGGCGATCCTGTTCGTCGCCATCATCCAGCTGTCCATGGCACCGCTCCAGCAGGATACCTGGGAAGCGTCGGATGCCCGTCCGTTGACGCAGACCGAACAGGTATTCGCCAGTGCGGAAGGCATCGATGATGTCATGAACATCATTCCCGGCCGCTGCGGCATGTGCCACGCCCGCGAACCCTTCTATGAAGGCATCCACTGGGCACCCAAGGGCCTGCATCTGGAAACCAAGGCAGACGTCGTGCGCGCCGCAAAGCAGATCTACCTCCAGGCCGGCGTCACCAACGCCATGCCGCCCGCCAACGTCTCCTTTATGGAAGAAGACGAGCGCAAGAAGATCATCGAATGGTACAAGAACGCCCGTGGACAGCTGTCTTTCGGTATGGCCGCAACGCACTGAGCATCTACAGATGATCCACCCGGGACGCTCCTCCTCGCGGGGTGCGTTTTTGTTTGGGGCAACGTCCATGTGGGCGTGCTGACAGGCAAACGGAAATCAGATGCGTTGCGGACTGCGCAACGCGTTCAGATCTGTTCCGGCACTTCCGCCACAGGCAGCGTCACGAGGGCTATGCCGGGATCGTCAGGTGAAGTGCCGACGGAAAAGCCGAGCGACTGGCACATGGAGATCATCGAGGTGTTTTCCTTCAGAACCTCGCCCTTGATGACCTCGATGCCGTCTTCCCTGGCGTAGCGAATGAGCAGTTTCATCAAGGTCCAGCCGAGGCCCTGTCCCTTCAGGTCGGAGCGGACCATGATCGCGTATTCGCCGGTTTGATGGTCGGGATCCGCATGCAGGCGGACGACGCCGAGCAAGCTGCCGTCTTTGGGTTCGATGGCAGCAAAGGCGATTGCGCGGGCATAGTCGAGCTGCGTCAGCCGGGACAGGAACCTGTGGCTGAAATCGCGCACAGGTGCGAAGAACCTTAGGCGCAGGTCTTCGGGTGTTACCTGCTCGAAAAACGTCTTGAACAGGTCCTCGTCCTCCGGGCGCACGGGCCGGATGAAGATCTTGTGCCCATCCTTCAACTCAAGTGTCTGTTCCCATTCCTGGGGATAGGGGGCGATGGCCAGGCGGGAACTGCCGGCACGTCCCGGTCGCTTTTCCGGATGGCACAACGTCATGCGGGCATCGAGCCCGATAAGCCCGCTCGGCAGGGCAACCAGCGGATTGATGTCGAGCTCCTGTATCTCGGGAATATCAATGGTGATCTGGGAGAGTTTTACCAGCGCCTGGGCAAGGGCTGCCTTGTCGAGGGCCGGGCGCGCCGGTCCGCCGTCCAGAAGCCTGGCAATTCGTGTGCGGGAAATCAGGGCTTCTGCCAGATTGAGATCCAGCGGCGGCAATTCCAGCGCGACGTCTTCGCTTTCCTCGATTGCGGTACCTCCATGGCCGAACACCAGGACCGGGCCGAAGTCCTGTGTTTCGGCAACACCCATATAAAGTTCCAGCCCGTGCCGGTCTTCCAGCATCGGATGAATGGAGAGCCCGGCGATCCGGGCGTCCGGGTAGTCCCGTCTGGTCTTTTCGATCAGTTCTTCTGCCGCGTGACGGACGGCTTCAGGGCTTTCCAGCCCCAGCCGTACACCATCGATGCGCGACTTGAACGGCAGATCCGGCGAAATCAGCTTGGCAACGCAATGAGCCGCGGTCTTGAAGAAAGGCTCCGACAGCTGGCCGGCTTCCTCTGGCGTTGTCGCCATGGCGGTTGCCATGATCGGCAGATCATATGCTTCCAGAACGGAGACCACTTCCGGCGGGCTGAGCCAGGTGCGGTCTTCCTGAAGCGCCGCTGTGACAATGCCGCGTGCCCGCGCAACATCGGGTGAAAACGTGCTGGGCAGGCTGGCCGGGGCCGCCATAAGGAATTCGCGCGCCTGCGCATCATGCGCCAGATGCATCAGGCTGCGGGCGGCCTCTGCCGGGCTGGCATAGTTCGGGATGCGCGCTTCGGAAAGGGCTGCCCGCGTTGCCCCATCACCACCGATAAGACCGGCGACAAGGGCCTTGCGCCGCCCGGTGCGCCGCCTGTCCAGCACCGCCGCATCGGCAATTGCCTTTGCGATGGCCGACAGGGGCTGGAAGGCACTGGCAGCCTGAAGCACGACGGCGCCATCCACATTCGGGTCTTTCAACACCGTGACGATTGCCTCGGTAATCTGTTCCGGCGTCACGTTCTCCTTCAGGATTACCGAACCATCGGCAGCGGGTGTCACCGACAGGCCGGCGTGGCTCCGGCTGGTGTCTTCAAGAGCTGTGCGAGTTTCGGTGCCAAGCTCGGCGAAGGAGCCACCCAGATCCATCAGCCTGTCGACGGCAAGACTGGCAAGACTGCGACCGTTCGCAATGACGGCAAGCTTGTCGCAGCGGGGAACGCGAATGTGGGAGAGGGTTTCCAGTGCCTCGAACATTTCGTCAAGATCATGCACCCGCAAAAGGCCGGTGCGGCGAAACACGGTCTCATAGACCCTGTCAGTCCGTGCGAGTCGCCCGGCGTGGGTTCTGCCTGAGCCGCCTGTATCCCGGCTCTTGCCTGAGCGGATCACGATCACCGGCTTGCTGCGGGCAGCTGCCCTGGCGGCGGAAATGAATTTTCGCGGGACCGCGATGCCTTCCAGGTGAAGCACGATCGCACGGGTATGATAGTCCTGCGCGAAATAGTCGATCAGGTCGCTGATATCGACATCCATCCGCGCGCCGAGAGAAACGACAGCGGAAAATCCGGTATTGTGGGTCTTCGCCCAGGAAAGCGTTGCATTGAGCACGGCACCGGAACGAGCGAAAAACGCGACTTCCCCCTTTTCGGGGCGCTCCGCGCTGAGGAGTGCGTTAAGTCCCCTGGCGGGAACGGCAAGGCCAAGCGTGCCTGGTCCGATAAGTCGCAAGTTCGTCGCCTGCGCGGCTTCGCGGCACTCCTGAAGCAACTCTTCAGGCCAGGTTTCAAATCCGGGCGAAGGGATAAGCACGGCCTTCGTCCCGCCAGCAGCAAGGATCCGGATCTTTTCCGGCAGCGCTTCCGCTTTGGCGAGATAAATTGCCAGATCCGGCATTTTCTCCAGATCGGCCAGCCGAGCGACCTTTCGTCCCTTGAAAGGGACATCCTCGTCGATCCCGACGAGCGTTACCGGATGGCCGGCCTCGATATCCTGCAGGCAGGAAATCAACTTGCTGGTCAGGACGCCCGGATGCCTGCAAGGGCCGATAATGGCTATCGATCCTGGCGCAAAGAAACCGTCGAGGTTGCGAATGGTCATGAGATCGATCCTTTGAAAAGCTCCGCAAGGAACGAGGCGTCTGAAACGAACCTAGGTCGCGCGTCACAAAATTCACGAACAAGAAGCGAAAAACAACAGGGTGGTTGCAGACGAGCGTCCGGCCTTGCCGGTGTTTCGAGCCTGCAGTTTCATCATGTTTTCCGGTCAAAAAAAGCCCGCGGACCGGAGTGTGTCAGGTTCGCGGGCTTCATGCATCGCAAAATCTCGGCGATCGAGTGTGCGCCGATGGCTTAATGGGCCATCAGAACCGGTACGGTCATGGCTTCCAGGATTTCCCGGGTTGCCCCGCCGAACAGGAATTCACGCATGCGGCTGTGGCCGTAACCGCCCATCACGACCAGATCGTTGCTGTTGTCGGAGACATGGTTGAGCACCGTGTCGGCAATGCCGGCTTGCGGGTTGGTGACAACCTCGACGGTGACATCCATGTTGTGGCGCGCCAGATAGTTGGCGACGTCGGCACCCGGTTGGCCGGTTGCTTTGGTGGCTTTCTTCTCGACAACCAGGACCGTGATCTTCTCGGCCTTTTCCAGAACGGGCAGAGCCGCATGGATGGCCCGTGTCGCGGTGGAGCTGCCGTCCCAGCCAACCAGCACATTCTTCGGCTGGAAGGATTTGCTGCCGATATATGGCACAAGCAGAACCGGTACGCCGCTTTCAAACAGGACGGTCTCGATCAAGAGTTCACGCATCGGCTCCGGCTTGTCCGGATTGGCCTGACCGATGACCACCAGGTCTGTCGGGCGGCAATGAACCAGCACGTTTTCCAGTGGGCCGCCGGTGAGGATTTCCGCGAGCCTGCTTTCGCTCTTCACACCTGCCAGACGGGCCAGCTCGTCGAATTCCTTCTTGGCCTCGGTGGCCGCGGCAACCGCCTGTTCGTGCGCTGCCTGCAAATAGTCGACCGGCATCGGCGCGGCCGCGAATGCGGGAACGACCGGCTCGAACGACACTGCCAGTCCGGTGACATGGGCATCGTAGTTTCGGCCGAATTCCAGGGCGTATTTGGCGGCCGGCTGGTCACCTGCGAGATCCAGAACGGTCAAAATATCTTTGATAGGCATATATCCCTCCTGCGGCCGGTATCATGTCATCGAACCAGCCTCGTTAAAAATCTATAGGTCTGAATGTGGTGAGTCCTTGACGCGCATCAATGTCACCATCTTGTTCTGATCGCCGGCCGGGTGGCGAGAATGAAAAAAATGCGCAATATGGAGCCATGTCAAACCGCTGGCTCTATCTGGCCCTGCCACCGTTCCTGCTCGTGGCTGTCGCCTTCATGCTGGTTCAGCTCTTCATGGAGCTGGATGAGGACAGCGTTGACAGGAAGGCCGCCGAGCGGCTGACGCTTTATCGCCAGACGATTTTGGGCGAATATCAGAAGTACCGCTATCTGCCTTATATGATTGCGCGGGATCCCCGCGCAACGTCAGCGCTGGGCCTTGGCCAGCCATCGGAAAGCGCCAATCGGTTCCTGCAGGAAATGGCCGAAAATTCCGGCGTGGATCTGCTCTATGTCATGAATGCCGAAGGCACGACCCTGGCGTCCAGCAACTGGCAGGAAGACCTGTCGCTGGTCGGCCGAAACTACGGTTTCCGGCCTTATTTCTCAGCCGCCATTGAAGGTGAAGAAGGTCGCTTCTTTGCAATCGGCGCGACCTCGGACGAGCCGGGCCTGTTCCTGGCACGGCCGACGCCGGTCAGCGGCAAGCCGGTTGGTGTGGCTGTGGTCAAGGTGGACATGGGCCCTCTGGAAGAAGCCTGGGCCGAAGGTGGTGAGACCGTTTTTGCCTCTGATGCAAATGGCGTGATTTTTCTGTCGAGCCAGCCCGATTGGCGCTACCGGACGCTGACGGCGCTGCCGCAGGAGGTGCGCCAGATGATCGAGGCAACGCGCCAGTATGCCGGCCGGGAATTGTCCCCGGTCAGCGATAGTCTGGATCAGGAAAGACAGCAGCTCGTCATCGACGGCAAGAACTACCGGCACAATTCGGCGGATGTCGGCCTGCTTGGCTGGACCCTGCATTTCCTGGTCCCGGTGGAGGAGACCCGCAAGAGCGTGCTGCCGATCTGGGCGGCAACCATTTCGCTCTGCCTTGTCTATGCGGTCATTGTCCTTGTGCTGCGCGGTCGGCGTCTGCGCAAGGCCTCTGCGTTGCTGCGTCAGGAATCGGCCGGACTGAAAGAGCTGAACACCCGTCTGGTGGAGGAGATTCAGGAGCGGCGACGTGTCGAGAAAGAGCTTCTGGAAGCACAGCGCGGCCTTGCCCGCTCCAGCCGTCTGGCGGCTGTGGGCGAGATGTCCGCGGCAGTCGTGCACGAACTCAGCCAGCCGCTCGCGGCCTTGCGCATGTTCGTTGCCGGAACACGCAAATTCCTGGAAAAGGGCGACACGGAAACCGCCTCGGAAAACCTTGACGAAATCGATTCCCTGCAGATGCGGATGGCCAGCCTCACGCAGGAACTGAAGCGCTTTGCACGGCCCGGTGAAAGCCGTATCGAGAAGATTGACCTGACAGAAAGTGTCCGGACCGCCGAAAAGATCGTGCGGCCCCGGTTTGAAGAGACCGGCTGCCTTTTGAAACTGGACCTTCCGCCCGATCCGCTGGAGGCGGAAACCGCACCGCTCAGGATCGAGCAGATCCTGGTCAATCTCTTGCGCAACGGTGCCGATGCAACGGCGGGCGAAGAGGCCGGTGAAGTCAAACTGCACGCGGAACGGCAAGGGACAGAGCTGGTGCTGGCAATTTCCGATAACGGCCCCGGCATCCCGGAGGACCTGAAGGAACGGATCTTCGACCCGTTCTTTTCCACCAAGACCAGCAGCGGGGGCATGGGGCTCGGCCTTGCCATATCCATGCGGCTGGCGGAGGACCTTGGCGGCAGCTTGTCAGTGCGCGCAAACACCCCCAAGGGTGCGATATTCGAATTGCGTCTGCCTGCCTTGTCCGGCGAGAAAGCCAGTGAAAGAGCCAGTGACAGCGCCGGTGACAGGGCCTCCGGCACCAGGACCGAACGGGAACCAGAAGCCGCAGAATGACCGACCTTTCCCAGAAGATTCCAGTTCTCATCGTCGACGACGATCCGTCCATGCGCGCGGCCCTGCGGCAATGGATAAGACTTGCAGGTTTTGAAACCCATGAAGTTGCAACGGTAGGTCAGGCGCTTGCCAGATTGTCCGCCGAATTCCGGGGTTGCGTCGTTTCGGATGTGATGCTGGACGGGGAAGACGGCGTCTCGCTTCTGCGCAAGATCGGGGCGCTCGACGCGGATCTTCCAGTGGTGCTGATTACCGGTCACGGCGATGTGCCGATGGCGGTCGAGGCGATGCGGGCCGGGGCCTATGACTTTGTCGAAAAGCCGTTCGATCCAGATTTGATTGCCGACGTGGTTCGCCGAGCGTGCGACAGGCGTGCGCTTGTTCTGGAGAACCGTTCGCTGCGCACGCAATTGCTCGATAGCGCGGGGCTGGAAAGCCGCCTGATCGGCAATAGCCCCGCCATGCAGGCCCTGCGCCAGCAGATCCTGCATTTTGCTGCAACGGATGCGGCGGTTCTCATTACCGGTGAAACCGGCACAGGCAAGGAAGTGATTGCCCAGGCATTGCATGATTTCAGCCCGCGCAAGGACGGGCCTTTCATGGCGATCAACGCGGCAGCCCTGCCGGAGGCCATGGTGGAAGCGGAGCTGTTCGGCCATGAGGCCGGCGCTTTCACCGGTGCAGACAAGCAAAGGACAGGAAGGATCGAGGCGGCAAGTGGCGGCGTCCTGTTTCTGGACGAGATCGTCTCCATGCCGCTGGCGTTGCAGCCGAAGCTGTTGCGCGTGCTGCAGGAGAAAAAGGTAGACCGTATCGGCGGCACAAGACCCGTCGATGTCGATATCCGTCTGGTCAGCGCCGCCAATGTCGACCCCAGGGAAGCAGTGCGCAGCGGGCGGCTGCGCGAGGACCTGCTCTTCCGGCTGAATACGATTGAGCTGCGAGTACCGCCACTGCGCGAGCGAGGCCGTGATGCGCTCCTGCTGTTCGACACGTTCCTGAACCGCTTCGCCGTCCAGTATGGTCTGGATGCCCCGGCCACAAGCGCCCGCGACGAGGCTTTCCTTCAAACCTATGGCTGGCCGGGAAACGTCCGGGAGTTGCGCAATGCCGCCGAGCGCTTCGTGCTCAACGCACCGGTTACGCCGCAGCCGCTGGAAGAACTGGTGACCGGCAAGCGGGAAACGGGACCGGTTCCCGTTGGAGGTGGCCTGAAGGAACTGATGGACGCCTATGAGCGCAACCTGATCGAAGGTGCCTTGCGTCGTCACGGTGGGCGGATGGCCGACGTGATGCAGGAACTCAACCTGCCGCGGCGAACGCTCAACGAAAAAATGACCCGCCTCGGCCTCAGCCGCGATCAGGCGAATGCCGAAACTGTCGAGGGATAGGCATTCCTGAGAGCATTCACCCGAGCGATGCCCCAACATCCAGCCTCATCCTGAGGAAGCGCGTAAGCGTTTTCTCGAAGGACGGGCCGCTGGCTCCCGAGTGTGCTGCGCATCCTTCGATACGGACCTGATGGTCCTCCTCAGGATGGAGGTAATCGGGAAATGAGACGGCGGTCTGAAGCTGGCAGACAAGCTCCCCACATCAACCCGAACCGGCGGAAATCCGCCGAGGGTATCGGGCTATCGGCAAGATATTGCCGAGCTGCACTGCAGCAATTCGAGGGTGGGGCGGAAAGAAGCATCGATTTCCTGCCGGAAAGTGTTGCCAGCAAGAACTGGCACGGGTCATGCTACAGGCTCATCGACTTGGCACGGGCTTGTGCGCGGAGGTGTTCAGGCCGAGCTGTCAAGGAAATGAGCAAACGTCTTGGGAGGATTGCATGCTCTTTTCACTGAAATCCGCAACCGCTGTATCCGCGGCTGCGCTGTCTCTGGTATTCGCCACCGAAACCTTCGCCGCCGACGTAACCTGGAACGTGTCGCTCTGGGGCAAGCGCCGTGCGTTTACCGAGCATGTCGAAAAGCTGGCCGAAGAAGTGGCCGCAAAGACCGACGGCAAGTTCGAAATCAAACTGCAGTACGGTGAAGCCCTGTCGAAATCTCGCGAGAATCTCGACGGCATTTCCTTCGGTGCGTTCGAAATGGCGCAGATCTGCGCCTCCTATCACCCGGACAAGAACCCGAGCTTGACGGTTCTGGAACTGCCGTTCCTGGGCGTGAAGGACCTTGACCAGGAAATCAAGGTATCGATGAAGCTCTATGAGCATCCCGCCGTGAAGGAAGACCTTGGCCGCTGGAACGCTCAGGCTCTGATGCCTTCGCCGATGCCGCAGTACAACTTTGCTGGCAAGGGCGATGTGCCGAGCTCGATTTCCGACTTTGACGGCATGCGCGTGCGTGCCCTTGGCGGCATCGGCCAGTTGATGGAATCTGTCGGCGCGGTGCCGACCTCCGTGACCGCTTCGGAAACCTATCAGGCGATTGATTCCGGCACGGTGGCGGCTGCCAGCTTCGCACCGCATGCGCATCTGTCGTTCAAGGTGGTTGAAGTCGCCAACTGGTGGACCAAGAACCTGAACCCGGGAACCGTGCAGTGCCCGGTGATCGTGAACATCGACGCTTACAACGCTCTTCCGGACGACTTCAAGGCAGCTCTCGACAGCTCGGTTGAGCCGGCCCTGGCGCATTACCTGGAGACCTATGACAAGGTCTACGAAAAGTGGTGGCCGGAACTGGAAAGCCGCGGTGTGACACAGGTTGAGTTCTCCGATGCCGAACTGGCTGCCTTTGCCGAAAAGGCCGGTCCGATCCAGGCCGCCTGGGTGGAAGAGCAGTCCGCTAACGGTCTGCCGGCGCAGGACATCCTGGACATGGTCAAGTCGACCCTCGCGGAATAAGCCCGGCAAGCCTGGACTGTTTCACACTCTTCCCGGCGCGACCTGCGCCGGGAAGCCAATGCTCGGGGCTTAACTCATGAACACAATCGATCCCGGAGGACGTTCCGTTTCGGAGCGCCCGGTCACCTATATCCGCTTTGACGGCTGGCTCGCTCACGTCGAGAATGCCTTCAACCTGTTTGCCGCAGGAGCCATCCTGGCTTTGATGCTGCTGGCCGTCCTTCAGGTCGTCGGTCGCCTGGGCTTCAATACCCCGGTACCCGGCTTCATTGACATCACCGAACAGGCAATGGCCATCTTCGCCTTCGCCGGTATTGCCTATTGCCAACGCGTCGGGGGCCATATCCGCATGGAGATCGTGCTCGGCCGGCTCAGCGGCCGGACGCTTTACATCTGCGAAATGCTGGGTGTCATCCTGATCGCCTTCACGGTCGCGCTCCTGATCTGGGGCTCCTGGTACCATTTCGACCGGTCCTGGACGATCGGCGACAGCACCATGGATATCCGCCTGCCGACCTGGCCGTCCAAGCTGATGGTTCCGGTCGCGCTCAGTCTCCTGTTCCTGCGCCTGTGCATGCAGATCTACGGGTACGCCCGTCTGGTCGTGAACCCGTCTCGTGAAGCCTATTGCGTGCCGATGATCGAGGGTGTCGAGGAACACGCCAAACACGAGATCGAAGAAGCCTTTGGCGATGACGTGGAAGAAGGAGGCGCGCGATGACGCCGTTTGAAGTTGGCCTCCTGATGACCGGCGTCCTGCTGGTCCTCGTCGTCCTGGGTGTGCGTGTGGCTTTTGCCGCGGCCTTTACGGGACTGGTGGGCCTTATCGTGCTGTTCTCCCTGAAAATGGGGTTCTCGAAAGGCTTCTTCGTGGCCTTGCAGATGGCCGGCACGATCCCGCATTCCAAGTCGGTCACCTATGCCCTGTCGGTGCTGCCGACATTCATTCTGATCGGCTTCCTGGCTTTCTACGCCGGGTTTACCAAGCAGCTTTTCGAAGCGGCAAAGCGCTGGCTGGGCTGGCTGCCGGGCGGCATGGCCGTGGGCACGGTGTTCTCCACTGCCGGTTTCGCAGCCGTATCAGGTGCATCGGTGGCAACAGCCGCGGTCTTTGCGCGTGTCGCCATTCCCGAAATGCTGGCCGCCGGATATTCCAAACGACTGTCGGCTGCCGTCGTTGCCGCCGGTGGCACGCTGGCCTCGCTCATCCCGCCGTCCGCAATTCTGGTGATCTACGCCATTCTGGTGGAACAGTCGGTCGGCAAGCTCTTGATCGCCGGTTTCCTGCCGGGCGTGTTCTCGGCATTGATCTACGTCGGCATCATCGTGGCCGTTGCCGCCTGGCGCGGCGATGCACCACCGGTCGGCGGCTTTACCTGGAAAGAGCGCTTTGAAAGCGTGCCCGGAACCCTGCCGATCATCGCCGTCGTCGCGATCATCTTCTGTTCGTTCTTCTTCGGTCTGGCCACCCCGACCGAAGCCGGTTCGCTCGGAGCCTTCGTGGTGCTGGTCGTTGCGTTCATGAAAGGAATGCGCACCAAGCAATTGGGTCAGGCCTTGCACGAGACCGCGAAACTGACGGTGATGATCTTCACCCTGATCTGGGGCGTGCTTGTCTACGTGCGGTTTCTGGGTTTTGCCGGCCTGCCGGACGCCTTCAAGGACTTCATCGTCGCCCTGGATTATTCGCCCTGGGTGGTGATGGTCTGCATCCTCCTGGCTTACGCCGTTCTCGGCATGTTCATGGATGCGATCGGCATGCTCATCCTCACGCTGCCAGTGGTCTATCCTGCGGTGATGGCGCTGAACGGCGGTGAAGGCGTGTCGGCTGCCGACAGTGCGTTCGGCATGTCGGGTGAGGCCTGCTCGATCTGGTTCGGCATTCTGGTGGTGAAGATGGCGGAACTCTGTCTGATCACACCACCGATCGGGTTGAACTGTTTCGTTGTCTCGGGAGTGCGGCCGGATATTCCGGTGCAGGAAGTCTTCCGCGGCTGCGTACCGTTCTTCGTCGCGGACGTCCTGACCATCGCAGGCCTCTTGGCATTCCCTTCGATCATCACCATCCTGCCCGAGCTGATGGCCTGACGGGAAAGCCGAATTCAAGAAAACAAAACGCCGCCGGAAGGTTTTTCCGGCGGCGTTTTTTGTTGCTGGCCGGGGAATTGCCCCGGGTTCGGGTTAATCGAAGATGTGAGCCTGGCTCTGCGGCGTATCGAACCGGTTGGGTCCCTGTGTGCCGGAGAAGAACATGTTGGCGAACCCCTGACAGAGGGCGAAAAGACTGCCGACAATCGGTATGAACCAGACGAGCAGCCAATAGCCCGACACATCCCTGTCGTGGAACCGGCGAACCTGAACGGAGAGGTTCGAAATGGAGAACGGCAGGATCAGCAACCACATGGTCAGTCCACTTCCGCTTGCCAGCAGTTCGTCCGCGTTTGCGTAGTATTGAATCTCGTTCTCGATCGCGGTGAAATAGGCAAAGATGACCGCGACCATCATGATCAGGTTGAATGTGCCGATACCCCAGTAACCGAGCCTGCCGATGCGGCCGTTGAAGCTGAAAAAGAAACCAAGGAACTGCATCACCGCATCGATGATGGAAAGACTGCTGTCGCCGGCAACCTGAACGGCGGCGCCCCCGGCGCGCGCATACCCGCCGGCGCTCGAAGCATAGGCATTGTTGCCCGAATAGCCGTTCTGGCTCGGGCCCCACTGGCCCTGACCTTGCGGGTCCAGTCCACGTTTTCCAAATTGCTTGCGCTGCACAGGCATGAGTATCCCCCGTCCGAAAATTTCTTGTCAGAACGAAGGTAACCTTACGCGAGCCGGCTTAAGATTGACGTAAGGGACGTGGTTAAATCTTGGTGAAATTGCGGAGGGTTTTCTACCCGTTCAGAACAGGCTGCCCTGGTTGGTTGCCGGTCCCTTGCCGGTTGCCGGTTTTTTCACTTTGGCAGGCTTAGGGCCGGCACTGTCGCTGAGCGCGACGGCGTCAACCGTACCGTCCGCCAGTTCGATGGAAAGGGCTGCACCAGACGCGATCGCTGCTGCCGAGCGCACCGGCTGGCCGCTGTCGTCGCGCACCACGGCATACCCGCGTGCAAGCACATCCTTGTAGGAAAGCGACTTCAGAAGTTTCTGCAAACCGTCAAGGCGCGCCTTTTCCTGCGACAGGCGGGCAAGATAGGCCCGGTCAAGCCGGTCACCCAGACCGGACAGGCGCTCGGTTCCGAGCGTCGTCTGCTGGGCGAGCCGGGCCGGTGTCAGCCGCACGGCCAGGGCTTCGAAGGCATGCCGCTTTTGCGAGACCGCGACTTGCAGCGCGCGTTGCTTGCGTTCGCTCGCCTGGACAAGATCCTGCCGGGCTTTCGTGCTCAGGCGGGACAGGAGCAACGGTGACAGGCGCCCGGCAAAATTCTGGTAATGGGTCCGGTGCGTTCTGGTGCTCACGATCAGTGCGCGTTCCAGGCTGCTGGCCAGTGTGTCGAATTTCTGGCGCGGCAGGGCGAGAAGGTCTTGCGGCGCGGGCAGGGCTGCGCTGGCGGCACGCAGTTCTGTTCGCCGGGAGGTCACGAACCGCACCAGGCCCGAATTGAGCCTGCGGGAACGGTCGTCGACCATGGCCATAAGCTCGGCCTTCACCGGCACGGCAAATTCGGCTGCGCCTGTCGGCGTCGGGGCACGCAGGTCGGCGGCAAGGTCGATCAGCGTCCAGTCGGTTTCATGGCCGACGGCCGAGATCAGCGGGATCTGGCTGTCTGCGGCTGCACGGACGACGGCTTCCTCGTTGAAGCCCCACAGGTCCTCGATGCTGCCGCCTCCGCGGGCTACGATCAGGACGTCCGGCCGCGGGATCGGTCCGCCGGGTTGCAGGGCGTTGAAGCCGCGAATGCCGTTGGCGACTTCCGCACCCGAGGTCTCGCCCTGGACGCGGACCGGCCAGACCAGCACATGCAGCGGAAAGCGGTCGGCGATTCGGTGCAGGATATCGCGGATGACGGCACCGGTCGGGGACGTGACCACGCCGATGACACTCGGCAAGGGCGGCAGAGGGCGCTTGCGCTCCTCGGCGAAGAGGCCTTCCGCGGCAAGTTTCTTCTTGCGCTCTTCCAGAAGCGCCATCAGGGCGCCAGCTCCTGCTGGTTCCAGGGAGTCGATCACCATCTGGTATTTCGACTGGCCCGGGAACGTGGTGATCTTGCCGGTGGCAATCACCTCCAACCCCTGTTCAGGCTGGATCTTCAGCTTGGAGGCTGCCCCGCGCCAGATAACACCGGACAGGACCGAGCGGTCGTCTTTCAGGTCCAGATAAATGTGACCGGACCCCGGCCGCGAAATCCGGCCCAGCTCGCCGCGCACACGCACGTAACCGAAAGCATCCTCCATCGTACGCTTGATGGAGAAGGAAATTTCGGAGACTGAGAATTCGGCGACGTTGGACTGGGTTTCGCTCACGCAGGTGATTCCTCTTCTGCCCCGAAAGTGGCCGTTCGGGGAGGCAGGGTCAAGGACCGTGCGGACCGCCTTTGCCCAAGGCTTGGGAAAAGAAGATACGGCTTAAGCAGGCGCGTAAGAATCGAATAGGCTGTGGAAGCTTCCACAGCCATCCGAACCGCCTTGAAACCCTCACAATCGAGCGCATACCTAAGCACCATGGCCAAATACGAGTTCAATATGCAACGACTGTTCCTGCGACATATCCTTGCCGATGGCGCACGCATAGATGCGGACCGCAGCCAGGCGAACTATCTGCTGAACGTTCTGCGCCTCAAGGATGGCGACTACGTGCTTGTCTTCAACGGCAATGACGGTGAATGGCTGGCCAAGATCGTCAGCAATGGCCGGCGCAACTGCACTTTGCAGCTGATGGAACGCACCCGCGAGCAAACCTCGGCAAATGACCTGATGTATATGTTCGCGCCGCTCAAGCACGCCCGGCTGGACTATATGGTGCAAAAGGCCGTGGAGATGGGAGCTGGCAGTCTGAAGCCGGTGCTGACCCAGCATACCCAGGCCAGCCGAATCAATCTTGAGCGGATGGAAGCAAACGTGATCGAAGCGGCCGAGCAATGCGGTGTGCTGGCCGTGCCGGAAGTTCTTGCGCCCCAGCCGCTGGCGGATGTGCTTGCGGTCTGGAACGAAGCACAGCCCGGCCGCAGGTTGCTGTTCTGCGATGAAGCGGAAGGGACAAACAATCCGCTTTTGACCCTGGCCCAGATGAAGGAAAGCGGTCCGAAGCCGCTCGCCATACTGATCGGCCCGGAAGGCGGGTTTTCCGATGAGGAGCGGTCTCTTCTGCGCAGTCTCGACTTTGTCACGCCAATTCCCCTGGGCCCACGTATCCTGCGTGCCGACACGGCAGCTGTCGCGGCCCTGGCGGTTCTGCAGGCAACGGTGGGCGACTGGAGGTAGGCGGCTGTCCGGCTGCACGGAACCGTTATTCATGTTCAGGATCGCGTGACAGCGTTGGGGGAAGGGGCCTTGCTTGAGCTGGTATCGCTCCTCTGCGAGGTCAGGGCAATGCTGGGATCGGCACCGTTGCAGAAGCCGGTTGCACATTCCCCGACGAACGGCTTGCGTTCCTGAAACGGACCGGCATGATCACCACGCACACTTCGGTGTCGTTTCCTTGCTTGCATTCTTGTTTCAAGAAACCTAAATCACCGAGGCTCAAAAGCGTTCCTCCCGGAACGCGCCGGATCACTGCGGTTTGTAGGGGGCAGCCTGACGGGCCGCGCAGTTTTTAGGACGCTTTCATGGCCCGCGATACGGTCGACTCCACCCCGATTGAAACGGTTGCGGACCTTGCCGCGACGCTCGAGGAGGGCTGTAAGCCGGAAGAGAAGTTTCTCATCGGCACCGAGCACGAAAAATTCGGCTTCTGCCTGAACGAACTGACGCCAATTCCCTATGGCGGTGAAAAGGGCGTCGAGGCCATCCTGACCGGCATGGAAAAGCTGATCAACTGGGAGCGGATCGAGGACGCAGGCAAGATCATCGGTCTGGCCGACGACCGCGGCGGCGGCGCGATTTCCATCGAGCCGGGCGGTCAGTTCGAACTTTCTGGCGCGCCGCTCGACAACCTTCACCTGACCTGCCGCGAAGCCAACCAGCACCTTGCCGATGTGCGCCGCGTGGCCGAACCGCTCGGCATCGGCTTCCTTGGCATCGGCATGACCCCGACATGGTCGCGTGCCGACATGCCGCGTATGCCCAAATCCCGCTATGACATCATGACCAACTACATGCCGAAGGTCGGCTCGCTTGGTCTCGACATGATGTACCGGACCTCCACCATCCAGGTGAACCTCGATTTCTCGTCCGAAGCGGATATGGCCCTCAAGATGCGCGTCGGCCTGGCTCTGCAGCCGATCGCGACCGCCATTTTCGCCAATTCGCCCTTCACGGAAGGCAAGCCGAACGGCTTCAAATCCTTCCGCGCCCAGATCTGGACCGACACCGACCACGACCGCACCGGCGACATGCCCTTCGCTTTCGAGGAAGGCTTCGGTTTCGAGCGTTATGTGGAATGGGCAATTGATGTGCCGATGTATTTCGTCAAGCGCGGCTCGACCTACTACGACGTTACGGGCACCACTTTCCGCCAGTTCATGAACGGCGCGCTGGAAGGCAAGGTTCCGGACGCAACGCCAAATATCGGTGACTGGAACAACCACCTGTCCACGCTTTTCCCGGATGTCCGGTTGAAGAAATACATCGAGATGCGCGGCGCCGACGGTGGCCCGTGGCGGCGCATCTGCGCTCTGCCGGCGCTCTGGGTCGGCCTGCTTTACGACAAGGGCGTGCTCGATCAGGCCTGGGAACTGGTCAAGGACTGGACCCAGGAAGAACGCGCGGCTCTTCGTGCAGGCGTTCCCAAAACCGCCCTGCAGACACCTTTCCGCTCAGGCACCGTTCTGGATGTCGCCAAACAGGTGCTTGCCCTGTCCCAGGAAGGTCTCAAGCGTCGCAATCGCCTGAGCGATGGCGATCTGGACGAGCGCGTGCATCTGGCTCCGATCGAGGAAGGCCTGGCCTCCGGCATGTGCCCGGCAGACGTTCTGTTGCAGCGCTATAACGGTTCCTGGAAGGGCGATATCAGCCAGGTCTTCCGCGACTACGCCTACTGAATAAACTTCGCCCGCAGCATCAAGTTGTGGGCGACCGGCGCTGTCCGCAAAAGGCCTGAATTGACCTGAGGCCCGCGAAGCGTCACTCTGTCTGTGATCGGTCTTTTTTCTCAAGGCCTTGCAACAGCGTGAGCGGAGCGACGCAAATGACTGGCAGCGAGACGGGAGCTCCTCCCTTCGACATCTTTTCCTTGTCGGAAGATGTGCGCAACCGCTTCGGCTGGTCGAATGAAGACCTGAGCCGGGTGATGGAGCAGCTCCTGCCTGCCGCGCTCAACGGTTTCCGCTACTTCGGCAGCACGGTACCGGGCTTTTCGGAGTTCCTCGGGCAGACGTCGCCGCTTGGCACAGTCGCGCAAAACCCCTTTGCCGGCTACGCAGGTCTGTTCCAGAGTCCGTCCGATGCGGCCCTGACACCCTTTTTCGGGCCTGAAGCTGTTCAAAAGGCGCTTGCCAGCCAGATTTCCGGCCTCACAGGCCTTCAGCGCGATGCCATCCAGGAAATGATGCCCGTGGCGGCAACGCTTGCCATGGGGCAGATCGCCAGGCCCTTTGTCCACGGTGAAGCTCGTAACCTGCTTGACGCCTATCTGCGCGGCTTTGCCAGAGGCCGGCCGAAACCGCAACCGACCCCGGTCGACTACCTGCAAGGCTATGCCGAGGCGATGCAATCCTTCTGGGGCGCGTTCCTGCAACCGGCCAGCATCGTTACGAAATCCGCCTCGCCAGAGCCTGAGCCCGAGCCGCAGGAAGAAGAATTGCCCCCGGACGACGAGCCGGAAGGCCCTGAGGGCAATGCGTCCGAGTTTGAGGAAATGGTGTCGAGCTGGATGTCCGCCGGCCGTGATTTCCAGTCCAACCAGTTCAAGGCTTTCGACAGTTTCTTCGAAAAGGCCGCCAAGGATTTCCGCGACGTTTGAGACGTCTTCAGGCTTTGGTCACCCTTAACGCTTTTTGCAAAAAAAAGACCCGCCGGGGAGGCGGGTCAGGTTCGTCAGCAAGGCTTGCCGACAGGGGCTGCAAATGAGGGGAGGTCAGTCGAAAGGTCAGGCCGCCAGCTGGCGGGTCTTGCTTTCGGTCACGAGTGTCATCATCGGCTTGTCCTGCGCCGAATTGGCGGCGCTATAGCCGATGGTCTCGCGGAGCGCTGAAGATCCGTTCACCAGGGATGTCGGATCGGTATAGAACGGTTGGGCCAATGCGCGTCGAACGTCGCTCCGCGTCAGGCCGATGTCCTTCAACTGCTCGTCGGACCAGTCATTCAGTTCCGCGAACTGACGACGGTTTTTGGACACACGCCATACACGGGCAACCATCTGCCCGAAGAGAGCGAAGAACGGGGTGCTTGCTGTATGTGTCATGGCAAAATTCTCCTGTTGGCGGACGGAGGGATTCCGACTGCCTGTTCCGAGCCTGATTTGGCGTCGCTTGTTGTGGAACATCCCCTATGTGGACTGTTTGCTGCTATTAATCCAACGAATGTTTGTGATTGAAATTATCACTTTCTGTGAAGTCAAAATCCCCAAAGCGCTTCGATTGAAGCAATGCCGTCGCTTCGCGAAATCATTTCCCCTTTAAATGGATGCCATGTTAAATATGAGCATCCTTTATCAGTGAGGCGCTCATGCTCGACCTGGATCAGCTCCGGACCTTTGTGGCCATTGCCGAAAGCGGCAGCTTCACCAAGGCGGCGGACAATGTGCACAAGACACAGTCGGCGGTGTCGATGCAGATGCGCCGTCTGGAGGAGCGGATCGGCAAACCGCTCTTTGTCCGGGTTGGCCGGCAGTCCCGCCTGACCGAACATGGCGAGCGTCTGCTTCACTACGCGCGCCGGCTCGTGCAATTGAACGACGAGACGCTTGCCGCTTTCGATGACACGGAACTTGCCGGGCTCGTGCGTCTGGGCACACCGGACGACTACGCCGATCGGTTCCTGCCGGAAATTCTGGCGCGCTTTTCCAGGTCCAACCCCAAGGCGGAGGTCAGCGTCGTCTGCGCCCCGACACCCAATCTGGCCGACATGATCGCCGAGGGTGAGCTGGATGTCGCCATCATCACCCACGTACAGAAGCGTGGTCGCAAGAACGTTGATCTGGTACGGCGGGAACCTTTGCTCTGGGTTGTCTCGGCCCGCCACGCGGTGGAAAACGAGTCGCCCCTGCCTCTGGCGCTGGGGCGCGCTACCTGCGACTGGCGCCGGGCTGCGATCAATGCGCTCAGCGATCAGATGCGCGAACATCGCCTGCTTTATTCAAGCTGGAACTCTACGGCAGTCGGCGCCGCCGTCCTGGCCGGGCTTGCCATTTCCGTTCTGCCGGAATCTGCGCTTCGGTCCGGCATGCGGGTTCTGACGGAAGCCGAGGGTTTCCCGAAATTGCCCGATTGCGAAATAGGTATCATGCGGTCCTGGCATAACAATTCCCGGGTCACGGATGCCCTGGTCGAGCACATTGTTTCATCGCTCGACAACCTTTCGGTTCCACTCGCGGCCGAATAGTTGCAGGCGAACGGAATTCCCGGAACGATTTCAAAATCTTACCTAGAGTATTGATTTGTCCTGCTGGCCAAATATCGATTGAAGTGTAAGAAGTTGTGATGTATCTTTAGTAAATCAATTCGAATCTCAAATTTCACCACCGGTTTGTGGCTCATTTCATAGGGTCCTTGCATGCATCACGCACTGGACATCGACCAACTTCGAACGTTTTTGGCGATCGCGGAGTTGGGAAGCTTCACCAAGGCTGGTGAGGCTGTGCACAAGACGCAGTCGGCAGTCTCCATGCAGATGCGGCGGCTGGAAGAGCGTGTTGGTCAGCCGATCTTCATCAAGGACGGGCGCCAGTCCCGGCTGACGGAAAACGGCCTGCGGCTGGTCGAGTTCGCCCGCCGGATGATCATGTTGAACGACGAGACCCTGTCTGCCTTCAATGGCCAGAAGGAAGTCGGCCATGTGAAGCTGGGCGTGCCGGACGATTATGCCGACCGGCTGTTGCCGCAGGTGCTGGCGGCCTTCAACCGGCTCAATCCTTCCATTGAAGTGCAGGTGGAATGCCTGTCCAGTGCCCGGCTGACGGATGCGATCCGGGAAGGGACGCTCGACGTTGCCATCACGACCTCCCAGGATACGATGGACCTGCGCGGTGAAATCATTCGCCGTGAACCGCTCTACTGGGTTACGTCTAACCAACATTGCGCCCACACACAGGACGTTGTCCGGTTGGCACTCGGACCGGTCACCTGTGGCTGGCGCCGGATTTCGATGGATGCGCTCGACCGGGCGGGACGCCCCTACCGGGTCTCCTACACAAGCTCCAGCGCGGCGGCTCTCGTCGGTGCGGTTCAGGCCGGACTTGCCGTGACGGTGTTTCCTGAAAGCGCGATTCGAGACGGCATGCGTATTCTGGACGAGAAGGACGGCTTTCCGACGCTGCCCTATTGCGACATCGCCCTGCTGCGCTCGGATACGGCACGCGAAACCATGCACGATACGTTGTGCAACCACCTGGTGGCAGCCATCGGCAACGTTGGCAGCGGCACAACGCAACTGGCGGCGGAATAAACCTCCGCCGTCCGGTTTCTTCTCATGTCAGGGATAGACCTATCGGGCGCGCAGCATCATCAGGTTGCCACCAATGACACAGGCCAGACCGGCGGCGGCCACTGGCGTCCACTGATAGCCTTCGAAAATGGTCGACAGAGTGAGAGCGACCACCGGGAACATCACGGTGGCATAGCCTGCCCGCGCCGAGCCGATACGGCCGAGCAGGGTCAGGTAGGAAGCAAAGGCGATGACCGAGGCGACAACAGCCAGATAGATCAGGCTTCCGAAATAGTTCACGGACCATTCGACGGAAAAACTCTGGCCGCGCAGGGCCGAGAACACCCCCAGGAAAAGCATGCCGTAAACCATACCCCAGGCAGTGGCCGGTGTAACGCCGATGCCGCGCCGCTGGGTGTCAGCCGACAGCATGTTGCCCAGGCAGAAGGACAACGTGCCGCCGACACACATGGCGAGGCCAATGGCAGCTTCGTCGTTGAACTCTGCCCCGGCCAGCTTCGGCCAGAACATCAGGCCGATACCCAGAAAGCCGAGCAGCCCGGCACCGAGAGCGATCGGGCTTGGTCGTTGGCCGAACAGGATCAGTCCCAGAAACAGGTTGAAGATCGAGGCGGTCGAGAAGATCACCGCCAGCAAACCGGACGGCAAAATGGCCGCGCCGTAGTAGAACAGCGTGAAGTTGGTGGAAAACAGAAACACGCCAAGTCCGGCAAACCGCAGGTGATCCTGAAGGCCGAAGGCAAGATGGTGTCCGCGAAAGCGTGCCCACGCCATCATGATCGACGCTGCCAGCACAAAGCGCCAGAAGACAGACACTTCAGGCGCGACTGTTGCCACCTGGCCCTTCATCGCAATCCAGCTGAAGCCCCAGGCAAGAACCGTTGCCGCGTAAAGACCATAGTCCGTTGCACTGAAGCCGGCAGAGCCGGGCCGGAGGCTGGGGGATGCAACGCTCATGAATGAACCGATCTTTATGGGGATGTTGTTCCTAAGATTGGCGGTCAGGACACTTCAATGCAAATGATTGTTTTTGATGTTTTCATCAAGGTTGCGCATGGATAAAGTCCTGCCGGAATTGAAGCGGTAAGGCTCGTGAGCAGGTTAGAGGACAACATGCATTTTCTCGTCGTTGAGAACTATCAGCATACGGAACTAGGCGTTCTCGGCCGTGTCGCTACGCAGGAAGGTCACAGCTGGCACACCGTCAAGGCATTTGAAGGCGAGCCGCTTCCCCAAGGCACCGATGCGTTTGCCGGCTTGGTCGTGCTGGGCGGAGCCCAGGATGCGCTGGCGGACGAAGCCTATCCGCATCTGCCGAAGGTCTGCGACCTGATCCGTGCCTTTGACGATGCCGGCAAGCCCGTGCTCGGCATTTGTCTGGGCTCGCAGCTGATTGCCCGCGCCTTTGGTGGAGAGAACATTCTGGGCTTGCCCGTTGAATTCGGCTGGCGCGACGTGACACCGACCGACGCAGGGCTGGAAGACCCCGTGGTCGGCAAGCTCGGGGCCGGTGCTCCTCAGTTCCACTGGCATTCCGACACCGTAACGCTGCCGGACGGGGCGGTGCTTCTGGCGAGCAGCGACATGACACCGGTCCAGGCCTTCCGCATGGGCGATTTGACCTACGCAATCCAGTTCCATTTCGAAACCGGCCTGCCGGAAGTACGTAACTGGAGCGAAGCCTTCAGTGACGACATTCGTGCGCATACGCCGGACTGGCACAGCCGTTTCGACACCGAAGCGTCCCGCCATGCAGCAAAGGCCGACGAGACCGGAGCCGCAATTGCAAAGGCCTGGCTGTCGTTGCTTTGAGACTTATCGCACTTCTGGTTCCAGGGTTGTGTCCCGGGGTATTATCATCCGGTATTCAGACCACCGGTGTTCCACCGGTCAGAACTGTCTGCATTGCCGTTTCGTCCAGGTTGCCTCCTGACAGAATGATACCGGCCTTCCTGCCTTGAAGCTTCGGCGCATCCTGCATCAATGCGGCGAGGGCGGCAGCACCGGCACCTTCGGCGAGATTATGCGTATCTGCAAACAGGACGCGGATGGCGGCAGCGATCTCGTCATCCGTAACCGTTGCGATCCGGTTGGAGCCGGTCTGCAGGATATCAAGCGCCGCCTGTACCGGCTCCCGGCAGGCCATGCCGTCGGCGAAAGTGGCTGCGGTTTCCGTGATCACGATTTTTCCCGCCTCGACGGACAGGCGGTAGGCAGGGGCGTTTTCCGTGACGACAGGCACGATCTCGGTTTTAAGCCCCAGAAGGTCGCGCACCGTGATCAGTCCGCAGGCGCCGGAGCCCATGCCAACGGGGACATAGACCACGTCGAGATCGTCATGCGCCCTGAAAAACTCCAGCGCGTAGGTCGCAACGCCAAGGACAATGTTCCTGTGAAAGCTCGGCACCATCAGGAAACCGCTTTCACGGGACAGCCGCTCGGCAGTGCGCCGGGAAATGTCGAAGTCGCGACCGTCGATCACGAGATCAGCACCAAAGGCCTTCATCGCCCGGTTCTTGCCCTCCGCATTTCCTTCCGGCACCACGATGGTGGCGGGCAGGCCAAGTGTTCGGGCGGCCAGCGCCATGGACTGGCCGTGGTTTCCGCGGGTGGCCGTAACGACGCCGCTGGGGCGGCCGTGTTCTTCGATATGTTTCTGGATGTAGACGATGGAGCTGCGCGCCTTGAAGGCGCCGATCGGGGTGTGGTTCTCGTGTTTGACCGCGATTTCCAGGCCGAACCGCTCCTTCAGGAGTGGCCAGGCATAACTTGGCGTTTCCGGTACAAGCTGGCGCACGATCGGAAAAGCGGCTTCAAGGTCGTCCAGGGTGAAGAGAGCGGTCATGGGCGTGGTCAGGTCCGGTTTCTGGTGTGGGTCGGCCGCGAGTATATCCGCGTGGTCCGCACTGTCTTTCAGGATCCTGAACCTATTCGGACTTGCGCGACCCCTGTTCCTGCGTCAGGTTTGCGCGCCATGCAAACGGACACTGTTCATACCCAGCCTGGATCTGTGCCCATCCACCGGGAGGTCGCCGGATATGGGCTCTGCCTTTTGCCGGCCGCCGGTTACGATGTCGGTTTCGTGGCAGATACGGGAACCATCGGCTTTGCGTTTGACTGTCAGGCGGGCAGCCATGCCATCGCTTCGGACAGGCGAGAAGATTTCGTTCGCTTGCCCAACACGCTGGCTTTGACACCCAGCGGCTGCGACATCCGCTCCCGGTCAGAAATGGGCGGTGAATATCTTCTGGTCAGCGGTCGCGAAATCCGTCTGACTGAGGGGTGTTACCGCACCAACATCCTGTCGAAATCTGCTTCCATGGCCGCAGGCAGACTGCGCAAGTGGCTGTTGTCGGATACGCCTCCGGATAACCTGGAAACCGAAGCATGCATCAACGCACTTGCAGAGGCGGGGCTGAAGCCGCAGCGCCCTGGCAAGGCTGCCAGATGGATGACAGGCAATCGGTTTCGGAAAGTGGCGGACAGGATCGAGGCCGATCTCGGGTCAAATCTGTCCGTTGCCGTTCTGGCGCAGGAAATCGGCGTTTCGGCCAGTTTTCTGAGCCGTGCCTTCTCGGCTTACTGTGGGCAGTCGCCCTACGACTATATCGTCAGCCGGCGGCTGCAGCGCGCCCGGGCGCTCATCGTTTCCACCGGCAAGCCGCTTTCGGAAATCGCTCTCAGGTCGGGCTTTTCCTCGCAAAGCCACATGACGGCGAGTTTCCGGACGCGCCTCGGGGTCAGTCCCTCCAAGTTCGCGCGCCCGGATCGGTGACCCGTCAGAGCACCAGGTTGTGGCGGCCGACCTTTTTGATGTCGGTTTCACCGCAAAGGCCCATGGTGACGTCCAGTTCCTTGTGCATCATTTGCAGCACCTTCGAGACCCCTTCCTTGCCCATGGCGCCGAGACCATAGATGAAGGCGCGGCCGATGTAGGTGCTCTTGGCTCCCATTGCGACCGCCTTGAAGACATCCTGGCCGGACCGGATGCCGCTGTCGAAATGCACTTCGATCTTGTCGCCGACCGCATCGACGATGTCCTGAAGCACCTCATAGGACGCAAGAGCTCCGTCAAGCTGACGGCCGCCATGGTTGGAGACGACGATCGCATCGGCCCCAACGTCCGCCGCGATCTTCGCATCCTCCACATCGTTGATGCCCTTCAGAATGAGTTTGCGCTTCCAGTGGGACTTCACCCATTCCACCGAGGACCAGTCGAGGGTCGGGTCGAACTGGCTGTTGGTCCATTCGGCAAGCGAGGTCATGTCGCCAACACCGGACACGTGGCCATGGATGTTGCCGAACTGGCGCCGCTTGGTCTGCAGCATGTGCCAGCACCAGCGCGGCTTGAACGCAAGATCCAGCAGAACGTGCGGTTTGGGCTTCGGCGGCGTGGACAGGCCGTTTTTCAGATCCTTGTGCCGCTGGCCCAGAACCTGAAGATCAAGCGTCAGAACGAGTGCCGAACAGCCGGCAGCCGTTGCACGCTGCATCAGGTTTTCCGAAAAGCCCCTGTCGCGCATGACGTAGAGCTGGAACCAGAACGGGTTCTTGGTGTTCTCGGCGACATCCTCGATCGAGCAGACGCTCATGGTGGACAGGGTGAAAGGGACACCGAATTCTTCTGCTGCCTGGGCCGCGAGAATTTCACCGTCGGCGCGCTGCATCCCGGTCAGGCCGACAGGGGCAAGGGCAACCGGCATCGTTACGTCCTGGCCGATCATGGTGGTCTTGACCGAGCGGTTGTCTATGTTGCAGGCCACGCGCTGGCGCAGCTTCTGGCGCTGCAGCGCCGCTTCGTTCTCCCGGTAGGTGCTCTGCGTCCACGAACCGGTATCCGCATAGTCGTAAAACATCTTCGGTACCCGGCGCCGGGCCAGGGCCTGCATGTCGGCAACATCGGTCACAACAGTCATCGATTTCCTCCTGAGGCTCACGCGCGAGCCGGTTTTCGGGTCCGTCTCAGGCCGGCCAGCTGCTCGCGCCGGTCCAGATCCTTCGTTTCGGCAAGGGTGCCGCGCACGTAGTCGATATGGTTTTCCGAGGCCTGCCTCGCGCGGTCGGCATCCCCGGTCTGAATGGCGTCGGCAATGGCCTTGTGCTGCTGCAGCAGCTCGATCCGTGCCGACGGGTGGTGGTAAAGGCGCCCGCGATTGTAGAAGACGCCGTTTTCCAGAAGCCGGTAACAGGACCTGAGAGTGTGCAGCATCACCACATTGTGGGCTGCTTCACCGACCGCGTGATGAAAGGCAACGTCCAGCCGGCTTTCGGCAGGCAGGTCCTCGCTGTCATGCGCTTCCTGCATCTGGCGGACAATGTCCTGCAGCCGGGCAAGGTCGGATGGGGCGGCCCGTGCGGCTGCAAGGGCTGCCGCCTGGCTCTCGATGCCCCGCCGGAATTCGAAATAGTCGTTTACCGCGCCCGGGTGCCGGGCAATCAGCTGCACCACTGCTTCGGAAAAGATCGGGCCGATCAGCTCGGCAACATAGGTGCCGCCACCCCGGCGCGACGAAATCAGCTCGCGGTCCTCAAGCGTCTTCAAGGCATCGCGAAGCACGGGACGGGAGACGTTCATCTGGTCGGCAAGGTCGCGCTCGGCAGGCAGCCTGTCGCCGGACTGCAGCACGCCCTTCAGGATCAGATCTTCGATCTGCTCCACCACGGCATTTGCCGTTTTCTGATGATCGACCGGCTGAAACATGCCGCTCCCGCTCCAATTGTTGGCGCGGAAAATAGCGCCGCTTTCAAAATTGGTCAATTTTTTTGTCCAATTATTTGTTGCTGAAATGTCGCTCCGGAACCCCAATTGTCTGCTGCGGCAAAAATGCGGATTGGTTTCGGTGGTGCCTTAGCGGAATGTAGAATTGACAGAACATTTCCAAAGTCGGGGTTGCTCCTTGGATCAGGGATCAGAAAACGGGTCCACCTTTCCTGCCTTTCGCACATCTCCCTTGCGGGAAAAGGTGCTGGGGGAGGTTCATGCGCGGCCGTTTCGTCCGCTGCCCTGTCCGCGGACGGTGCTCCACTACGCTTTCCTGACAGATGCAGAGGAAGCCGCCAGAGATCATGCCTGGCTGTCAGAGTTCTGCATTTCCCGCGGCGGCCACGGCCCTGCGCCCGGAGCCCGTCATCACACCGTCAATTTCGGCGGCGGCACCTTGAGCTGGGAACAGCACGCGGAATTCACCACCTACACCTGGGATGGTAGCGCCCACGAACAAACGATTTTCGGGCAGGTGCCGATCAAGCACCCCTTTGGCGCTGCGTTTCGGGCGCCCGGCGATCTGCTGGTCGCCGTCCGGCTGGAATTGCGCGGTGGTGATGAAGGCAAGGAATGGCGAAGCCAGTTCGATGAAGCCAGCCTGACGGTTTCCAACCTTGAAGACGGCGCTGCCATGGTGGCGACCGACTTTCGGCAGGATGGTGATGGTCTTACACGGCTCCTGGTCTGCAACCGGACCTTGAGCGACGTTCAGTCCGGCGCCGTTGTCCAGCGGCTTCTCGAGGTTGAGACCTATCGAACGCTGGCCATGCTGGGCCTGTTCGAGGCAACCAGACTTCAGCCGGATATCAGGCGTTTCGAGATCGAGCTTGCGGAACTGACCGGCCAGATGCAGGAGACCTCCGCGCTCGGCGCCAACCAGGAGCTTCTGGACAAACTGAGCGGCCTTGCCGCTGCTCTGGAAGCAGGTGCAACCGCCAGCACGTTCCGGTTCGGCGCGAGCCGCGCATATG
Source organism: Labrenzia sp. R5_0 (assembly GCF_017743835.1). Taxonomy (NCBI): domain Bacteria; kingdom Pseudomonadati; phylum Pseudomonadota; class Alphaproteobacteria; order Hyphomicrobiales; family Stappiaceae; genus Labrenzia; species Labrenzia sp. R5_0. The sequence goes on from NZ_JAGHRK010000003.1 coordinate 908,190, forward strand.
ACCAGATCGTCCGGGCACGGCTGGAAACCTTGCGTGAAGAGGCTGCCCCCGGCGAACTTTCAATGGCGTCCTTCCTCGTCCGCCGGCTTGCCCCGGCCATGCGCACCTGCCAGGCGATCGAAGACCGTCAGGCGATGCTCTCGCGCAAACTGGCGCGGGCAACCACGCTCTTGCGCACGCGGGTCGACGTCGAACTGGAAGAGCAGAACCGTTCGCTGCTGGAATCCATGAACCGGCGTGCCCATCTGCAACTCCGCCTGCAGCAGACCGTCGAAGGCCTGTCCGTTGCCGCGGTGAGCTACTACGTCGTCGGCCTGATTTCCTATCTGGCGAAAGCCGCCAAGGAAACCGGCTTGCCTCTGCCTGACTCCAACCTGATGACCGGCATATCCGTGCCGCTGGTCGTGCTGGTGATCTGGTGGACCGTCAAGCGCATCCGTCAGCAACACGGAGAGCATTGAAGCCGTCAAGACAATGTACCAGGAAGCCGGTGCGGAAAGATCGACCCGATTAATTTCGAGGCGAGGACCGTTTCCCTGGACTATCTCCCATTTGGGCGAGCCGATCGAGATAGTGTGACAAGTGGGACAAGGCTGTCTCCCCGGACTGTTGGCCAATCAGGACAGCTGTTCCCAAGCCGTGTAACAGCCCGATAAGGATTGCCGCTTCGGCTTCTGCATCCAATTCGGAACGAAAGTCACCGGTTCCAATCCCCTGTTTCACTATTTCTGAAATGCGCCCCTTCAGCTTGTTCGGACTGTCGATGAACGCACGACCGGAAATTTCGTCACTGGTCAGCGCAAGGACTGTGTAAGACATCCATAGAAGATGGAATTCACGGCTTTTCCGGTCTGTTGGCATCGCTTCTTCAAACAGTGTCAGCAATGCCGCGCGTGGCGAAGTCTGGTCCGAGCAGCCGTCGAGCCGCGCAGTCCAGCGAATATTGCTTTGCGCCTCCAGAAAGCTGAGCCCAGCCTGCATCAAGCCGGATTTGGTTTCGAAATAATACTGCACCAGCCGCAAGGAAACGCCTGCGGCTGACGCGACATCGCGAAGCGAGACGGCATGCAGTCCTTTCGCCAGAGCAACTTCGACAAAGGCCGTCAAGATCATCGATTTGCGTTCGTCATGGTCAACGGTTCGCGGCATGGGCGCTGTCTCTGGAGCGATGAAATTTTTTATGATACAAGTGTACCATAAAAAATTCGGAAGGGTCCATTGTTATCGTCATGAAACCCGAAATATTGCGCATACCACCAAGACTTTGGGCCGTTGCAACTGTGACCGGGGCTGGAGCTTTCATGGCCATGCTCGATACCTCCGTGGCAAACCTTGCGCTTCTCCCGCTTCAGGAAAATTTCAGAACGTCTTTGGGGGGCGTGCAGTGGGTGGTGACCGGCTATCTGATCGCTCTGGCCGTTTCGATGCCGATGACGGGTTGGCTGTGCAGGCGGTTTGGGCACGGCCGCGTTTGGCAAATGAGCATGACAGGATTTGTTGCGGCATCTGCGCTGTGCGCACTTTCCGAAACGTCTTTGATGCTGAGCCTCGCGCGCGGACTGCAAGGGCTTGCCGCCGGGATAATGGTGCCTTCAGGCCAAGCGGTGCTGGCAAGTGTTTCAGAGCGCCGGCAATTGGGCCGTCTGATGGGGACCGTCGGATTTGCGGTGGCCTTGGGACCAGCCCTTGGGCCTGGGGTAGGCGGTGTTCTGATCGAAACGGTTTCGTGGCGCGGTTTGTTCTGGATGAACGTACCGATCGGGGCCGTGGCAATTGTCGCCGGTAGATATCTTGTCCCGGCTGGTGATGGAAAGCCGTCAAGCAGGCTGGACGCCAAGGGGTTGCTTCTGTGTGCCGTGGGTTTTCCGCTGGTGCTGTTCGGGCTTGCCGAAATCAGCACCGCCAATATCAATTGGCAGGCACTGGTCAACGTTTTTCTTGGCGGCGTATTTCTGAACTGGGCACTACGGCACTTTCGCCATGTGGACGCGCCTCTCATCAATCTTGCACTGTTCAGTCGTCCCGGTTTTGCCGGAGCCGCCGCCACGGCAGGACTTACGGGAGCTGCAATGTATTCCGGACTCCTGCTGTTTCCAATCTATCTGCAGGTAGAGCTGAACTTTGGAGATATCGAAACAGGCGGGATGTTGCTGGTGATGGGGCTCGGAGCCGCGATTGCACTGCCGTTCGCCGGATACCTGACGGACCGATACGGACCTGCCGCGGTCTCCGGTTCGGGGGCCGTGCTCCTGTTGCTTGGCACGTTGCCTTTCGGCGTCTGGCCGATATGGGCAGCAAGTCCGATTGCGGCCTTGTTGTGCCTGCGAGGTATCGGTCTTGCATTAGCTCAAATGCCTGCGATGACAGCGGCGTTCACCGTGGTGCAGGAAATGGAAACCGGAGATGCCGCAACGCTGGTTAACGTGGTGCAACGCGTTGGCGGCGCCTTGGGAGCGACTGCCATGGTGCTGGTGATCGAACTGGGTGGAACAACACAGAACGGTGCACTGGCCTTCCCGCTACTGATCTTGCTTGCAGCGGGACCGGTATTGACGTCTTTCTGGCTCAGGCCTGCCGGCAGGACGTAAGACCAGTGGACGCTTGCTTTCCCCTGAAAAGACTTTCTCAGGACCCAACACAATGATCCCATGGACTTATCGATACGCTTCCAGAGACTTCGGCTCCTTTTTGTCGGACGCAAAGCAGCGAATGGATCTTGTATCCGACAATTCCACCTACACGGCGGTCGATGCAGTCTTTCAGGTATTCAGGCGGCGGCTCACGGTTGAACAAGGTTTGGCTTTCGCCGGCGCTCTGCCTTCTGTTCTTTGCGCGATCTTCATTAGGGAATGGGACGTGACCCGAAAGCCTGTGCCATTCTCAAGCAGAGAAGTAATGTCCAGGGAGGCGCAGCAGGTTCGAAAGCACCATAACCTCACGCCAGACAATGCGATTGAAGCAACCGCATGGGCTCTAAGGCGGCATGTCGATCAACGGGATCTCGACCGGGTTCTTGAAACTTTGCCCCTTGCGGCTAGGGAGTACTGGCACGTGGATGTCGCCGATCCTGCGGAGCTGCAACAACGCATCTTCTGAGCACGGGCCGATTGTCAGACGCCACCTTGGAAACGATTGCCAACAGATGCTGAAAAGCCAATTGGCCCGCCAGGGTTCCCCGGCGGGCCAATTGGTTGGTCTGGCAGCCAGTGGCGGCCGTCAATGTGACGCGCAAGCAGTGCTTACTTGCTGGAACCGTCTTCGTTGTACTGGTTCAAATAGGCGATCACGTTGGCGCGGTCGTCTTCCTTCTTGAGACCTGCGAAGGCCATCTTGCCTTTCGGGATCAGATCCTTCGGCTTGGTCAGGTAAACGTCAAGCGTCTCCTCGTCCCAAACTTTGCCATCGGCCAATTCGAGCAGGTTGGCGGAATACTTGTAGCCGTCAACCGCGCCCCATGCCCGGCCGACAATGCCGTTCAGTTCCGGACCGACCTTGTTTTTGGCTTCGGGTCCAACCGCATGGCAAGCGGCGCATTTCTTGAATACTTTCTCACCCTTGGCAGGGTCGCCTTCGGCGCTTGCCTGAACGGTCAGGGCCAGAAGCGCGGTTCCGGCGATCATCAGCAGTCGCTGCATGTATATCTCCCTCGGTTTGGGTGTTTAAAACCCCCGTCAACAGAACAGGATGTCAGGCCTTGATGCAAGTGACGGACCGTCGCATCCCGCATGCCAAGCTGCGATCGCCGACTGGGATCGTTTGGCGTCCGGGTGGAAGGTCAGCCTGCGCGGGCGTTGCTCGGCAGGCGTAACCAGTCCTCAAGCCCATGGTCCCAATAGGGGGATGAGCCATAGAGCCCGGCAAGGAAGTCGATAAAGACACGCACCTTGGCCGGCAGAAACTGGCGGCTGGGGTAAACGGCATAAAGTCCGACATCCTTCGAGGCCCGGTACTCGGGCAGGAGAATTTGCAGTTTACCTTCACGCAACTCCGGGCCGACGTCCCAGGTCGATCGAAGCGCAACGCCGACGCCGGACAACAGGCATTCGCGCACGACCTCGTTGGAGTTGGTCTTGACCGGCGCCTGCGTGCGGACGGTCTCGATCCCGTCCGGACCGGCGAGCCGCCAAGGGTCCTGGTTGGTTGCGGCAATGGTCACATGGTTTGCGACAAGATCCTCGATGCTTTGCGGAGTGCCGTATTTTTCGAGATAGGTCGGGCTTGCGCACAGGACGCGGTGGACCGGTGCCAGGCGCCGCGCGACGAGGCTGGAATCGGAGAGCTCCGCAATGCGGATGGCAAGGTCATAGCCGTCACCGACGATGTCGACAAAATCGTCGGACAGATCGAGATTGACCGAAAGATCGGTGTTTTCAGCCAGGAACTTGCCAAGGTGCGGAGCAATGTGAAGCCGGCCGAAGGACGTCGGAACGGCCACCTTCAGGTTGCCGCGTGCCTTGGCCGAGCCGCGCGAGACAAATGATTCGGCTTCTTCAACGGAGGCAAGAATGGCCACAACGCGCTCGTAAAAGCCCTGTCCGGCCTCCGTCATGGCGATCTGGCGAGTGGTCCGTTGCAGCAGTCTGGTACCGAGTTTTTCTTCCAGACGCCGGATGCGTTTGGAGACGACTGCGGGCGACAGGCTCATTTCGCGGCCGGCTGCCGACATGCTGCCGGCGCTTACCACCCTTGCGAAAATCTCCATGTCGGTCAGATTGCTCATTTTCAATCTCTCAGAAAGACAATTAGTATTTGCCGGTCGTTTTCCTCGGGCGCGAACCTTGCCACACTTAAGCAAGGGTAATTCACTGCCATCTTATGTTACGTAGGACCAATTCAACTGGATCAACGTATTAAAAAGTAGAAGGAGTTCATTTCGTGACCGCCATTGCGATGCCCGCGCCAGATCAGGCCGTATTGGCCCGCCGCCAGGAAATCCTGAGCGCGCTTCAGGCGATTGTGCCCGGAGAAGGGGTGATCCATGACGAACGCGAGATGCGCGCCTATGAGACCGATGCGCTGACGGCTTATCGCCAGTTGCCACTGATCGTCGTCCTGCCGGAAACGGTCGAGCAGGTATCGAAGGTTCTGAAATACTGTCATGACAATGACGTGAAGGTCGTGCCACGCGGGGCGGGCACCTCGCTTTCCGGCGGCGCGCTGCCTCTGGAAGACGGCGTTCTGCTGTCGATGATGAAGTTCAACCGCGTGCTCGATATCGACTATGGCAACCGGGCCGTGGTCGTTCAGCCGGGTGTCACCAATCTGGGCATTACACGTGCGGTCGAGCACGAGGGCTTCTACTACGCGCCGGATCCCTCGTCGCAAATCGCCTGTTCCATCGGTGGCAACATCGCTGAGAACTCCGGTGGTGTGCACTGCCTGAAATACGGCCTGACCACCAACAACGTTCTCGGCCTTGAAATGGTGCTTGTCACCGGCGAGGTCATTCGCCTCGGCGGAAAGCACCTGGACAGCGAGGGATATGACCTGCTGGCGTTGATGACCGGTTCGGAAGGCCTGCTCGGCGTCGTCACCGAAGTCACCGTGCGGATCCTGCAAAAGCCTGAAACGGCGCGGGCGCTCCTGATCGGCTTTCCGACCAGCGAGGACGGGGGGCGCTGTGTGGCCGATATTATCGCCGCCGGCATCATTCCAGGCGGAATGGAGATGATGGACAAGCCCGCCATCCACGCCGCCGAGGATTTCGTCAACGCAGGTTATCCGCGTGATGTCGAGGCCTTGCTGATCGTGGAACTGGATGGGCCGGAGCGCGAGGTCGATTACCTGATCGGCCGTGTCGAGGAAATCGCCAGGGCCAACCAGGCCAGCCACGTGCGCATTTCCGAAAGCGAGGAAGAGCGCATGACCTTCTGGGCCGGCCGCAAGGCCGCGTTCCCGGCGGTGGGCCGCATTTCCCCGGATTACCTGTGCATGGACGGCACCATCCCGCGCCGCGAACTGCCGAAGGTGCTGGCCCGCATGCGGGAGCTGGCCGAAAAACACGGGTTGGGCGTTGCCAATGTCTTTCACGCCGGTGATGGCAACCTGCACCCGCTCATCCTTTACGACGCCAACAAGCCGGGTGAACTCGATGCGGCGGAGGCCTTTGGAGCCGATATTCTTCGGCTTTGCGTTGAGGTTGGCGGCGTTCTGACTGGCGAACACGGTGTCGGCATCGAAAAACGCGATCTGATGACAGACATGTTCTCCGAAGCGGACCTGAAGCAGCAGCAACGGGTCAAATGCGCTTTCGACCAGAAGCATCTTCTCAATCCGGGCAAGGTTTTTCCGGTGCTGCACCGCTGCGCCGAGCTTGGCAAGATGCATGTACACAAGGGCCAGTTGCCCTTTCCAGATATTCCGCGGTTCTGAGGGTAGGGGCATGGACGCGACAATGAAACCGCGAAACACCGGCGACGTGGAAAAGGTGGTGGCCTGGGCCGCTGCCGAAGACCAGCCGCTGGAAATCATCGGTCAGGGCTCGAAGCGAACGCTCGGACGCCCTGTGCAGGCCGCTCATGTGCTGGACCTGTCGGGTTTGACCGGGGTTGAGAGCTATGAACCTGCGGAACTGGTGCTGACCGTAAAGGCCGGTACGCCAATTGCCGAAGTGGAAAAGCTGGTCGACGACAACGGTCAGGAGCTTTCGTTCGAGCCGATGGACTTCGGCCCGCTCCTTGGCGTTACACCGGCACAGGGGACAATCGGCGGCGTGCTTGCAGCCAACCTTTCCGGCCCCCGCCGGATCAAGGCCGGGGCCGCTCGCGATCATGTGCTTGGCATGGAGGCGGTGTCCGGGCGCGGCGAGATCTTCAATTCCGGCGGCAAGGTGGTTAAGAACGTCACCGGTTATGACCTGCCGCGGGCTCTGTGCGGCGCATATGGCACGCTTGCCGTTGCAACGACCGTGACGCTGAAGGTCAATCCCAAGCCGGAGACCTCTGCAACATTCGTGCTTTCCGGGCTCGATGACGACGATGGCATCAAGGCATTGTGCCAGGCCATGGGATCGTCGGCGGAAGTGTCCGGCGCGGCCCATTTGCCTGCGGGGGTGAACGGCGGCAGCAGCTCAACCGTATTGCGCCTGGAAGGCTTCTCGACCTCGGTGGATTATCGCTTCAAGACCCTGCAGGCCTTGCTTGGCACCTATGGCACACCGTCGCGACTGGAGGCATCGGATACAGGAGCTCTCTGGCAGACGATCCGGGATGTCAAACCCTACGCGGGTGGTGAAACCCCGGTCTGGCGGCTTTCCGTTGCCCCGACCGCAGGGCCGCAACTGGTTGCCAGGCTGAGGGAGACGTTCGAGCTTCAGGCCTATTACGACTGGAGCGGCGGCCTTGTCTGGCTGTCGTGTCTGGATGGCAGCCTGCATGAGGCGGAAATCAGGGCTGCGGTCGATGCCGTCGGCGGCGGTCACGCGACACTTGTGCGGGCCGATGCGTCCCAGCGGTCCAATGTGCCGGTGTTTCACCCGCAGCCTGCTCCGCTCGCGGCACTGTCTCGCCGCCTGAAGGAACAGTTCGACCCGAAAGGCATTCTAAATCCTGGAAAAATGGTCAGTGGTGTGTAGTGTGAAGCCATAATTGTCACACGCATTTCCAACGGAGTGCCTTCATGGATCAACAGTCCGACGTTTCAGGCTACATGGAGCCAGGCGGCAAGAACGCCACGCTCATCTATATTCTTTATCTGGCAAATATCATCGTGCCGTTCACCGCCATTGTCGGCGTCATCTTTGCCTATCTCAATCGGGGCAAGGGCTCGGCCTGGGTTGATAGTCACTACACCTATCAGATCCGCACTTTCTGGATCGGGCTGCTGTTCGGCATCGTCAGTGGTCTTTTGACCCTGATCCTGATCGGCTTCCTGATGCTGATTGCCGTACTGATCTGGATGATCGTCCGCTGCATCAAGGGGCTTCAGCTTGCAGGCCGTAACGAGCCTGTGCCCAACCCGGAAACCTGGATGTTCTGACAAGAGGGCAAGGCCCGTCCGCAGGTCGCGGCACGGGCCATGAACCTTCACCAGGCTGCCGATGCGGCGAATGTCACTGCGCCGGCAGGCACTTTACCGTCACGTCGTAACCATAACCGTCGCGCTGATGCGTGGTGTTTTTGAACGACCACTTGTTCTTTTCGGCCTTGTTGTTCTTCGCTGCCACAGCGTCCAGCTCGAAATAGGCCTTGGCCGACACCGTCCAGGTCTTGCTGAGCGCGACCGACTTCTTCATGCCGCTTTTTAGAACCTTGTCCAGGTTGAGCGAGCAGGCCTGGACCGGATCCCAGCCCTGCCACTTGACCTTGGCCATCGGGATAACCGGCGTGTAGGAAATGGAAACCGAGCGCTTCGTGCCCGCGCCGACGTCGCGGTTCTGGAAGCTCTTGCTCCAAAGGTTGCCGTCCCCTTCGAAGTAAAGCACGTTCTTGAAGGAACCCACCTTCATGGCAACAATCCGCGCGCCATTTGTCGCCTTTGCCGACAGGCGCAGCAGAAACCGGTGATTGCCGGACTTGATCTTGGTGTAATTGTAGGCGTTGGCCTTCACCTCGACGGGAATGACGTCGATGCCGTCGCGCTTGACTTCCACTTTCTCGATCCAGTCCTTGGCCATGGCTCCGGTTGCGACACTGGCGAGAACAGCGGTCAGAACGGCAGTTTTTGAAATCGTCTTAATCATCAAATCAATTCCTTGGTTGGCATTTCTTTCGCCCACGCTTCGGAACTTAGGCAGACCCGGTTGAACCGGTTCTGAGTGCACTGTTTATCCCGGGTTCATGTTCCATCTGTCCGTTCAGGGAAGGAGGAGGTGGTGAGGCAGAAAGTCCGTGCCGGCAAAACCGTTGTGCCACAAAGGTGCCTTGTGCCGCTTTCCTTCTGACCGTACGATCCGCCTCGCTCGGAAGGAGAAACCCGCAACGACGGGTCATTGAAGGATACGGGGAGCAATGCAGACAAATTTCACCGCAGAGCAGCTCAAGGACAGTCACGTTGCAGCGTCGGAGAAGATCCTGCGCAAATGCGTGCACTGCGGTTTCTGTACGGCCACGTGTCCGACCTTCACACTGCTTGGAGATGAGCTCGACAGCCCTCGAGGCCGGATTTACCTGATCAAGGACATGCTGGAAAACGACCGTCCAGCAGACAAAACCATCGTCAAGCATATCGACAGATGCCTGTCCTGCCTTGCCTGCATGACCACCTGTCCGTCCGGCGTGCACTACATGCATCTGGTCGATCACGCACGCATCCACATCGAGAAGACCTACAAGCGACCGTTTGCCGACCGCCTGATGCGCTCGGTCCTTGCGTTTGTCTTGCCCTATCCGAAACGGTTCCGGCTGGCGCTGATCGGCGCCTATTTCGGCCGACCCTTCGCCGGGCTGCTGAAGATGATGGGCGGCCCGCTTGCCCGGATGGGCGCCATGCTGGAACTGGCCCCGGCAAAGGCGCCGGGCCGCGGCCAGCTGGAAGGACCGGGGGTCTTTGCGGCCGAAAGCCCCAAACGCAAGGGGCGTGTTGCACTCCTCAGCGGCTGCGCCCAGCCTGTGCTCAACCCCGGCATCAACGATGCGACCATCCGGCTCTTGCGCAGGGCCGGGTACGAGATCGTGATGCCGAAGGGGGAAGTCTGCTGCGGCGCGCTTGTTCATCACATGGGCAAGGAAGAAGCGTCGCTGGAAAACGCCCGTCGCAACGTCGATGTCTGGATGAAGGAAGCCGAGGGCGAAGGGCTGGATGCCGTCCTGATCACGGCATCCGGTTGCGGCACCACAATCAAGGACTACGGCTTCATGCTGAAGGACGATCCGGCCTATGCCGAAAAGGCGGCGCGGGTGTCAGCCCTTGCGAAGGACGTGACCGAGTTCCTGACCGGTGTCGATCTGGGTGAGCCGCTGATGAAGCCCGGCCTGACGGTTGCCTATCACTCCGCCTGTTCCATGCAGCACGGCCAGAAGATCACCCGGCAGCCGAAGGATCTCCTGAAGGCTGCAGGCTTTGCCGTCAAGGACGTTCCCGAAGGCCACCTTTGCTGCGGCTCTGCCGGCACCTACAACATTCTCCAGCCGGAGATCGCGCGCCGCCTGCGAGACCGCAAGGTTGCCAATATCGAAAAGACCCGGCCGGACGTGATCGCAACCGGCAACATCGGTTGCATGACGCAAATCGGTCTTGGCACGGAAATTCCGATCCTGCACACGGCGGAACTGCTCGACTGGGTCTATGGCGGCCCTCAGCCCGACAGCTTGACGCCGGTACTTCAGCAGCGCCAGGCTGCGGAATAGCCGGACAACGTGACAACTTGGCTCGCGGGCTTGTTTGCAGCCCGTCAGCTCTCCCGTGTGCCCAGCTGAACCGGTGTCTTGTCTCCGTCCGGAGGGCAGTCCACAGGCTGTCCGGCCAGCCGTAGCGTGCGTTCCAGCAATTCCTCGTAGATGGGTCGACCACCCATGTGATGTGCCGTCAGTGATGCTGTCGTACAGGTGATCAATACCGGCATGATCAGCGAATAGGCGCCGGTCAGTTCCATGACCAGCACAACACCGACAAGTGGTGCGCGCACAGAGGCTGCGAAGAAGCCGCCCATGGCGGCAACGGCACAGGCGCTGCGGAAATCGTCTTCCACCGGCAGGAATTCGGCCGACGCGACACCGAAGGCGAGGCCGGCACAGGTCGCGATGGACAGCATCGGCGCAAAGATGCCGCCGGGAACACCGGACGCGTAGGAAAACAGCACCCCGCCGAAACGCAGGAGCGTCAGCACCAGCAACGTGATCACGCCATAGTTCGACAGAATGAGGTTGTGGACCAGTTCTTCGCCGCCGCCGGTCGCCGCGGGAAGCGCGTTGAGCAACAGGCCTGTTACCGCACCGATGACAAGCGCCGGGACCCAGCGCAAGCCGGAGGGGATCTTCAGGAAGAGATCCATGACCGTGATCAGCGCCCGGTTGAAGAACACGCCAAGCGCGCCGAGGAAAACCCCCAGAACCGCCAGCAGCGCGAAGCTCCAGACCGGAACATAGCCGACATCCACCTGCAGGGGCGGGCCGATATGGGTCAGCTGTTCGGTGATGGCCGCACTCAGGATCGATGCGATGATGACGGCCATGTAGGTGCGATAGCCGAAGGGAAACTGTCGGCGGGTTTCCTCGACAATGAACAGGATCGCGGCCAGGGGGGCATTGAAAGCGGCGGCCAGTCCCGCGGCTGCGCCGGCCGCCAGCAGACCCTTGTGATCATCGGGCGAAAGGTCCTGCGACCGCGACAGGGCCTCGGCGGTCATCGCACCCATGTGGATGGTGGGGCCTTCCCGGCCGAGCACAAGCCCAGACCCAAGCGCCAGCAGACCGCCGAAAAACTTGGCGAACAGGACGCGCGGCCAATGCAGCGGCCGCTTGTCTTCCATGGCCCCTTCGATTTCCTGGATCCCGCTTCCTGCCGCTTCCGGGGCAACCCGCCTGATGAGCAGAAAGGCTCCCGTGACGCAGGCTGCCGAAATGGCCATGGATACGACATAAGGCATGTATCCCGGGCCAAGAGCCAGCCGCAGTGCCGCATAACGGGAGAATAGGAAATCGAGTCCGGTGTGAAATCCGGTTGCCAGACCGCCAACCAGAATGCCGACCAGCGTCGCCTTGAGAAAATAGGCGGCATCCGATCGAACCGAAAAGGAGATGTGGGGGGCTTTCATGCCGCGGTCCTGAAAGAGGCTTTAAGGAGACTGCTCTAGGCCGGCGATTCGACCTGTCGTGACGTCAGACTGCAAAGAAAAGCAGGTGCCGGCAACAAAAACGCGCGGCAGAGCCGCGCGTCTGTGTTCCGTTTGCCGGAAAGCGGAAAACTTCGTCAGATCACGTGCACCGTGGTGCCGACCTTGACCCGTTCGTAGAGATCCATGACGTCTTCGTTGCGCATGCGGATGCAGCCGGAGGAGACCGCGTGGCCGATGGTCCAGGGCTGGTTGGAGCCGTGGATGCGGTAAAGGGTGGACCCGAGATACATGGCACGTGCGCCGAGCGGGTTGTCCGGTCCGCCGGCCATGAAGGTCGGCAGGTCGGGACGACGCTTGCGCATTTCCGCTGGCGGGCGCCAGTCCGGCCACTCCGCCTTGCGGGTGACCTTGTGGGTGCCCGCCCATTCGAAACCGGGCTTGCCGACGCCGACACCATAGCGCCGCGCGGTGCCGTCGCTCTGAACCAGATAGAGGAAGCGTTCGTTGGTATCGATCACGATCGTACCGGCCTTGTGCGGGCCGTCATAGTTCACGATGGTCGGCAGGAACTGCGGTGCAATCTGCCGCGACTGCGGGGCTCGTGCCTGGCGTTGCGGCTGCTGACGGACCGGCTGCTGGCGGGGAGACCACCAGTTGGCGCGGCGCACCTGCGGCTGTTGCTGCTGGACACGTGGCCGTTGCACACGTTGCTGCTTGAACTGGTAGCGCTGCGCCGTCGAACGCCGCTGGACCTGAGGCTGCAGTTGCAGCATCCAGGGCTCTGTCAGGTTCGGGCTGAGCACGAGCGGCGGTGGCGAGACCTGGCCCGCGGTTGCCGGAGTGCCGGAAAGGCCGGTGGAAAGAACCAGGACACCGGCAAACGCGAGAGCCTTGGGAAACATATTTTGCAGCAGGAACATGGCAGTACTCATCAACTTGTCATCGACCACGTTCAGCGGCCTTTTACAGCCGCCGGTTAACGGATTGGCAAGGATGATAAGCAGCTCAGGCTGTTGCAAAGATGAATCCGGCGCACGGAAATCAGGTAATCTTTTCTTATGGTTAGTTGTTGGTTGAGGAACAGGCTTAATGAAATCCTAGGCGCTTCGGTCGTCGCCGGATTAACCTTTGAAGGTGGTTTGAAAAGACAAAGCTTTCCGCGATTCCTTGGTTAACGCACGCGCCTTCTGGCATCGCGCGCCACCAGCGGCAGGATCGGCCGGGTCTGCTGCATCGACATGCCCGGTTTGATACGCGGATCGTAAAGCATGTTCAAAATGATCTGGTCGAACACCGTAAAGCGGCTGTGGCGCGAGGAATCGTTAAACACCGAATGGGTGAGCTGCTCGTCGTCGTTCATCGGCCCCAGCCCCTGCAGAAGTTCCTCGACAAGACAACGCTTGAAAAGAAATTCGCCTTCGTCGGAAACGATGACTGCCGCCGAGCGCTTGATGCCCTTGCGGCCGGAAACGACACGAACAAGGCATCTGCCTGGAACCCGGGCATGTTCGTTCTTGTAGATGTCCTTCTTCACCACCGGTTCGTACTGAGCCCGGTCGACCACATAGATCTCGAAATTCGCCTTGGCCGGATCGTTCGTAACGCCGGTCGTCAATCCGCCAATGCGGTTGTCGATTTCCTTTATGAAGCGATGGACCGTCTGTGTCCTGTCGCGGGCGGACAGGTTATGGACGTAGAACAGGACCGGGGTGGTGAACTTCTTGACCAGATAGGGACGCCAGCTCCAGCTGCGGTACTCGAGCCCGAATACGGTCTTCTCGAACCCTTCCAGCAGCTCTTCCGTTGAAAAGGAATCGTTTGCTGCCGAAGGGGAACTCAGCGTGACGGGGGCCGTAAGAAAGAGCAGGCAGGTCAAAAGGATGCGCAGGAAATTCATCTAGGTCAAAGCACCGTTTGCAGCCACATTGGCCTGAGGGTCATGCCTGATCATGCGCGCAGCAGTTCGTTGTCAATCTGCGCGAGGATAACCAAAGCGCCGCCGCGAGGAAAGCCAAGAAACCGTTACCAAACACCAAATTATGCCGTAAGGCGCGCCAAGCATTGAAAAAACAATTCTTTAAACTTCCCGCGCTATAAGGGTCGGTATTGCGATTTAAGAAAGCCTGCAGGGGCGGGGAACGGGAGTAGGCATGGCCGCGGTGAAAAGATCCTTTCGAGCGGAAAGCTTGATACGCATGAATTCCGGGGCAAACGAGAACCCCGCCTATGCCGAAGAACGTCGTCACCAGGAAGTCCTGGCAGAGATCGCCAGCCTCAAATCCATGCTGAAAAGCGGACCGGACCAACAGGCACCGCTTGATCCGGAAGCCATGAGCGCAAAGTTCATGGCCGAATTCCGCAAGGAACTGTCCGAGGCCGCCAAGCTGAAGGTTGAACTCGACGCCATCTACGAGGCAATCGCCCAGACAAAGCGCGAGATCGCGACGCTGCATCACACCACTGGTTCCAAGGGCGAGGAGATGACCCGGGTCACCAACGAGCTTGACGCCGTGGTGATCGGAACGGAAGGGGCGACCGAAACGATCCTGGCGTCTGCCGAGTTCATCGACGAGACCGCCAACACGCTGTCCGCGCGACTTGGCAAGGAAGACGCCGAACTTGCAAACGACATCCAGGACAAGGTCATCCAGATCTTCGAAGCCTGTAACTTCCAGGATCTGACCGGCCAGCGCATCACCAAGGTGGTCTCGACGCTGCGGTTCGTCGAAGACCGCATCATGCAGATGATGGATATCTGGGGTGGCATCGAAACCTTCAAGGATATCGAAGTCGAACAGCGCGAACTGAAGGAGGGCGACGCTGCCCTTCTCAATGGTCCCGCGCTGGAAAGCGACATCGATGTGGCGACCCAGGACGATATCGACGCTCTGTTTGCCTGAGAAAGGTCTCTAGCCTTTAAAATTCGAAACCCGGCCGGCTTGGCCGGGTTTTTTGTTTTTGAAGCCGGGCTCGCATTTCGGGTTGCTTCAAGGTATCGGGGAGGGTACCAAGATGGGAACAAACAGTGAATATCAAGGTGGCGTATGGCAGAGCAGAAACCGGCGGAAACGGCAAAAGCGGAACGCGATCCGGTAACAGGTCTGCTGCTGGGCGAGGACGACAGGAACCGCTGCTGGTGGCATGGCGGTCTGGAGGACTACCAGCGCTATCACGATACGGAGTGGGGCTGGCCGGTTGACGAGGACAGGCGTCTTTTTGAGAAAATCTGCCTGGAAGGATTTCAGTCGGGTCTGTCCTGGCTGACCATCCTGCGCAAGCGCGACGCCTTCCGGGCAGCTTTCGCCAATTTCGAATTTGAACGGGTGGCAGAGTTTACCGAGGCGGATGTCGAACGCTGTCTTCAGGACAGCGGCATCGTCCGTCACCGCCGCAAGATCGAATCCACCATCAACAACGCCCGGCGGGCACTGGAGCTGAGGCAGGAGTTCGGCACGCTTGCCGCATACTTCTGGTCATTCGAGCCGAAACCGGAAAACCGGCCTGAGAAGCTGGACTTCGCCACGGCAAAGACCCTGGGCAAGACGGCCGAAAGCACCGAACTCTCCAAGGATCTCAAGAAACGTGGCTGGAGCTTTGTCGGCCCGACCACCGTCTATGCCTTCATGCAATCCATGGGCATGGTCAACGACCACCTGGAAGGCTGCTGCTGCCGGGAAAGCGTTGAAGCCGCACGCACGGCATTCAAGCGCCCTGTAAGGCGCTGAAGGCGCTCCGGTCTTGACGAGGTGCAAGGCATGATTTCCAACCTCTATCCACGAACGTTTTGGTTCGTTCACCGATATGAGGGTGGGGGTCACACCCTGCCAACCTCGGTAGGAAACGCAGAGCTATGAACTCGCTCGGCTGGATTCCCTTCCCCCATGTGGGGAAGGGTTAGGGAAGGGGATATTCGGCGAAGCCGAAAAAACAACGTCCGCAATCATGTCACGCGGCTCGGAAACGCTGCTGTGTGTTTACCCGTTCACCTTCGCCTTCAGCGGCGAAAACAGGCGGTTTTCCTTGGAGAATACATAGTCGAGCGTTTCGACGGTAACCGTTTCCGCGCCTTCTTCGATCAACAGTTGGGCACAGTCGGCAACCGCATCCCTGGGGCACAAGACGCTGACGTGGTGCAGGTCGTCGACTTCGGAAAAACGCTGAAGAGCGCCAACCTTGCTGACAGATCGAAGGGCCTGTGTGCGGTCGGCAACCACGGCCTTGACCAGCTTGACGTTGCGGGCTGCTTCTTCCGCGGCCACGCGGTCGAGGATCGCCCGGGCAGCGCCAAGGGCGGTGGCGGACCAGTCGGCGTTGAGGGAGGCTACCAGATTGGCCTGGCTTTTCAGCATCACACCATCTGAAAGGATTTTCAGGTTGTTGGCCTGCAGCGTCGAGCCGGTCGTGGTGATGTCCACGATAAGTTCCGCGGATCCGGCTGCCGGAGCGCCCTCAGTCGCCCCCGCGCTTTCCACGATGCGGTAGTCGGCAATGCCGTGACCGGCGAAGAACGAGCGCGTGAGATTGACGTATTTGGTCGCAACGCGCAGGCGGCGGCCATGGCGATTGCGGAAATCGGAAGCGACATCGGAAAGATCCGCCATCGTTTCAACGTCGATCCAGGCTTTTGGCACGGCAACCACCACGTCCGCCGGACCAAAGCCAAGCGGCGTGACGATGTGAACGGTGCTTTCCGGGTTGGCGATGTTTTCATGCACCAGATCCAGACCCGTAATCCCGAAATGGACCGTGCCGTCGGAAAGTTCCCGTGCGATTTCGGAAGCCGACAGGAACGCGATCTCGACGTTCGGCAGACCCTTGATGGCGCCGCGATAGTTCCGCGCGCCGCCGGGCTGCACCACCTTCAGTCCTGCGCGGCCGAAGAATTCGTGCGTGTTTTCCTGCAGACGGCCCTTGGAGGGAATGGCGATAATCAGTTTGCTCATGACCTAACACTCGCTGCAATCCGGTCGAGCCACATGGAAAAGCCGATGGCCGGTACGTCGTCTTCGGCCCCAAGAAGGGTCACCAGCTTGTCGTAGCGCCCGCCGCCGACCAGCGGTCCTTCTACTGGTGGACTGACTGCGTGGATCTCGAAGACAAAGCCGGAATAGTAATCAAGACGCCGACCGAACTCGGCTGAGAATGTCAGCCGGGCGGGATCGATGCCCTTGGCTTCAAGGGCCGCAAGGCGCTGTTCGAAGGCGGCGATGGGCGTATCCAGGCCAAGGCCGAAATCGCGGGAGAAATCGCGCAGCATTCCGGCGGCGCTGGCGCCATCCGCCTTCAGGGCCAGATAGGCGGAAAGTGTTTCCGCCGCCTTGTCATGGCCGCGGGCACCGCTGGCAAGGGCGGCCTGTTCCAGGAACCTGTCTGCGATTTCGCTGGGCGTGCGTCCGCCGACGGCGGAAATTCCGGCAATCGACAGAAGATCCTCGACGACCGCATGGGCAGCCTCCGGATCAGCCCCTTCCAGCGCAGACAGGAAACCGAGGCGGACGTCGCGGCTGTCATCGTCGGAGGAAGAGGCTCCGGCCATGCGGGTGATCGCAGCGGTCAGACGGTCGGTCTCGCCAAAGAGATCACGTAGCCGGCGGCGCCAGACGGTCGGCAGGTCAAGCCCTTCCAGCACGGCGGCAAACAGGGTCTCGTCGCCAATTCGGATGACGATGTCCGACAGGCCGAATTCCTCCAGGGCCTTGACGGAAAGCGCAAGCAGGTCCGCATCCGCTTCGGCCGTGTCCGTACGGCCGAGGCTTTCCGCGCCGAGCTGCGGGATTTCGCCCAAGCCGTCCGGTCGCTGGCGGAACACCGGGCCGTTGTAGCAATAGGCGGCCGGAAGCTTGACGGCGTCCTGCGCCAGATGATGACGGCAGACCGGAATGGTGAAGTCGGGGCGCAGGCACAGGTCCAGCCCGTCGGTACCGCTGGTCAGATAGAGCCGACGTCGGATGTCCTCGCCGGTGAGATCCAGAAAGACGTCCGCCGGTTGCAGGATCGGCGGGCTGACCTCGTCATGGCCCGCGGCCTTGAAGAGGCCAAGAACCTTCTCGATCTTCTCCGGAGCCAGTCCGGTCACCTGTGCCGCCCCACTCATGATCAGCCCTCGTTCTGGCGCTGGCGGTCTTCCGCCTGCCCGTCCAGGATGCCGCGCACGGTCGCAAGGAGTTCCGTCTCCTTGACGGTGACCTGCGCCGGACGGCTTTCACGCCAGGTAATGTTGTCGGTTATCTCTTCGGAAAGCCGCTTGCCCTCGATCAGGTCCTTGACCTGGATTTCACCGGCTTCCCGCTCGTCAGAACCCTGGATGATGGCGATCGGGCAGTTACGCCGGTCGGCATATTTCAGCTGGTTGCCGAACTTCTTCCAGTTGCCCTGGTACATCTCTGCGCGGATACCGGCCTCGCGCAGGTCCTGTACCATCTTCTGGTAGCGTCCGAGCGCGGCAACGTCGCCGTCCATCACGGTGACCAGCACCGGCGCGACAACGTCGGACGTGCCGAGTTTGCCGAGGTTCTTCAGCGCCGTCATAAGGCGCGAAACGCCGATGGAAAAGCCGGTCGCTGGCACGTCGCGGCCAGTGAAGCGTTTGACCAGCCCGTCATAACGGCCGCCGCCGCCGACAGAACCGAACTGGACCACTTCGCCCTTTTCGTTGGTCACGTCGAACAGGAGTTCGGCTTCGAACACCGTACCGGTGTAATATTCCAGACCGCGGACGACGGACGGGTCGATCTTGATCCGGTCTTCGCCATAACCACAGGCCGAGAAGATTTCCGCCATGGTGTTGAGCTCGGTGATGCCTTCGTTCTCAAGCGTGCCCGTTCCCGAGACGAAGGCAACGATGCTGTCGATGGCAGCCGGGTCTAGTTCCGCACCCTTGGTGAAGTCGCCGCTCTCGTCCTTGCGTCCGTCGCCCAGCAGCAGACGAACGCCTTCAATCCCGAACTTGTCGAGCTTGTCGATCGCTCTCAGCACCGTCAGCCGGCGTTCTTCGTGCTCTTCACCGCCAAGGCCGATGCTTTCCAGCACGCCGTCCAGGACCTTTCGGTTGTTGACGCGGATCACATACTGCCCGCGCGCGATGCCGAGCGCTTCCATCGTGTCGGACATCATCATGCACATTTCGGCATCCGCCTGGACACCGGGTGCGCCGACGGTGTCGGCGTCAAACTGCATGAACTGGCGGAAGCGGCCCGGCCCGGGCTTTTCGTTCCGGAACACCCAGCCGGCACGGTAGGTGCGATAGGGCAGCTGGATCTCGTTGATGTTTTCCGAAACATGGCGGGCCAGCGGTGCGGTCAGGTCGTAGCGCAGGCTCATCCACTGCTCGTCTTCGTCCTGTACGGAAAAGACGCCGGCATTGGGCCGGTCGGTGTCTGGCAGGAACTTGCCGAGGCAATCGGTATATTCAAAGGCAGGGGTTTCGACGGGATCGAAACCGTAACGCTCATAGACAGCGCGGATCTTCGCCAGCATCTCGTCGGTGGCGCGGATGTCCTCGGCAGAGCGGTCAACGAAGCCGCGCGGCAGGCGGGCTTTCAGCTTGTTCGGTTTTTTGGCCATAAAGGTCTTGAATCCTGGCGAGTTCCCGGCCGGACGCGCCCAAGGAAACCTCTCGCATCCGGCTGTCTGATATTGCGGCTGTCGTAGACGAAACAAGGCGCAAGGGCAAGGCGGTGCAACATCCTGCCAGTTCGTTCGATAGGAGTTGGAAGAAAGCCGGTGGTTCTGGCCGCGAACCAATGAATGTCGTGCGGGACCAGCGACAGGGAAGCAATTCTGCAGTCCGTGCCTTGTTTGCATCACAGTTCGCGGTAAAAGGGCGCTTCAGGAACAGTGGAAGTGCAGCTGCGAAAGACAGGTGAAGCACAATGGGCCGGTAAATCGGCCGGGCAGTGCGGGCATCCATTGTCTTTTCTTGTATTTAATCTCTGCCGGGCTATGGTCCGCGCGGATCGGGTGAAAAGGGCCGTCCCGGTGCTGCAAGGAAGGCACGGGACCGGCGGACAGGGCTCAGTATGGACAGTGCGGTGCGCATGGCGGACGGGAATGCCGGCGAAGTTGGGGCCGAGGCTCTGAAAGGGCCGAAGGCCGCTGAACTCAGTGTCATCCTGCCGAGTTTCAACGAAGCTGCGAACATTCCAATCCTGATCGGCCTCCTGGACGAGGAGCTCGCCGGGATTGCCTGGGAAGCGATCGTCGTCGACGACAATTCGCCCGATGGAACCACCGAGGTTGCCCGCGAGATTGCCCGGACCGATGCGCGCGTCCGGGTCATCCGCCGTATTGGCCGCCGGGGCCTGTCGGGGGCCTGTATTGAGGGCATCCTGGCGTCCTCCGCCCCATTTGTCGCCATCATGGATGCGGACCTGCAGCACGACGAGACCATGCTGCCGAAGATGCTGGCCGCCCTGAAGGCAGACGAGACGGACCTGGTCGTCGCAAGCCGCAAGGTCGATGGCGGCACCATTGGCGAAGGCCTGTCGTCCTTTCGCGCCTGGGGCTCCAACCTCGCCAACGGCCTCGCTCAGAAGCTGCTGAACGTCACCCTCAAGGATCCGATGAGCGGGTTCTTCATGATCCGCCGGGACAAGGCCGAAGCTCTCGCACCGAAACTCTCGCCCCAGGGTTTCAAGATCCTGCTCGACCTGGTCTCAAGTGCGGGTGGTACCTTGAAGATCAAGGAACTGCCGTTCACCTTCCGCGAGCGCCAGCACGGCGAAAGCAAGCTGGATACGCTGGTCACGCTCGACTATTTCGGACTGCTGCTCGCGAAATATTTCGGCAACATCGTTTCGGTCCGTTTCCTGATGTTCGGCCTCGTGGGAGCAAGCGGCCTCTTCGTCCATCTGGCGGCGCTGCGCGTGTTCCTGCTGAGCGACATGGAATTCAACCTCGCCCAGACGGCGGCGTCCTTCGTCGCAATGACTTCGAACTTCTTTCTCAACAACCAGCTGACCTATCGCGACCGCCGCTTGAACGGCATGAGGGCGCTGGTCGGCCTCCTGACTTTCTACGCGGTCTGTTCGGTCGGCGTGCTGGCCAACGTCGGTGTCGCCAACCTGATCTACGCCGATCCATCCTACTGGTGGTTCGCCGGTACGGCGGGGGCGATCATGGGGGCTGTCTGGAACTACGCGGCCAGCTCCGCCCTGACCTGGCGCAAGTCGTAAAGGCCCGTTGTGACCGCTGAAGCTCAGACCGGATCCTTGCCTTTCTACCTGCGGCCCGCAGGCCTGATCCTGATTGTCGGCCTGTTGACGGCGTTGAAAATCTTTGCCGCCAGCCACTCGCATTTTGTCGAGGACGAAGCCTATTACCGCCTCTGGGGGCTTTCGCCGGCGCTCAGCTATTACGACCATCCGCCGATGATCGGCTGGTGGATCGGCATCGGTCAGGCACTGTTCGGTGACACGGTCTTCGCGGTTCGCGCCCTTGTCATCGCTTCAGGCGTGATCGGTTCCCTGGCGCTGTGGCGCACAGCCTCCCTTTTGTTCGGACGCACTGCCGCGGCCTGGTCCGTCCTGTTCCTCAACGCCAGCCTGCTGGTGGGCATCGGCGGCATTCTGGCAACGCCCGACGCACCGTCAGTGCTGTTCTGGGGCCTCAGCCTGTGGGCGTTGACAGAACTGTCAACGTCCAGAAACGCCAACTGGTGGTTCGTGGTCGGGCTAATGGCCGGTTGCGGTCTGGTTGCCAAATATTCGGTCCTGTTTCTGGGCGCGGGCATCGTCCTGTGGCTGATCTGGGTGCCGGATGCCCGCCGCTGGTGGCGATGCTGGCAACTCTGGGCCGGTGGACTGATCGCGCTGCTCTGCTTTTCGCCGGTGCTTTACTGGAACCACGTCCACGAATGGGTCAGCTTCTACAAGCAGTTCGGCCGGGCAGGCACCGGCGGTTACACGGCAAGATATATTCCTGAGTTCCTGGGCGCACTGGTCGGGCTGATGAACCCGCTGATCGCTGTTTTGGCGATTGCTGGTGCCACCAGGCTTTTCAAAGGGCTTCGGGCGCGGGAAAACGCGGCGTCTCTCCTTCTCCTGACCGTTTTGCCGTTCCTGCTCTATCTCGGGTATCACTCTTTGCATTCGCGTGTGCAGGCCAATTGGCCGGCACCGCTTTTTCCCGCTTTTGCCATGATGGCTGCGGTCTTTGTCACCAGCCGGCCTGCCAGCCCAGCCCTGTGGCAGCGTCTGGCGCAAGCCGGTGTCGTCCTTGGCCTTGCAGTTGCCGTCGTGGTGCAATTGCACGCAGTCTGGCCGCTGACGGGTACCTTTGCCCGCAAGGACCCGACCTTCCAGTTACGCGGTTGGCCGGAGATCGGACAGGAAGTGAAGGAACTGGCAGAAAGGGAGGGGGCCGGCTTCGTGGCAACGACCAGCTACGGCCTCAATGGCCAGCTCGATTTCCTGATGAAAGACGACCTGCCGGTGTTCCAACTGACCGAGCGTATCCGCTATGTCATGCAGCCTGCACCTGACATGTCGCTGTTCGACAGGCCGGGGCTCTATGTTGCTGAAAAGCGCCGGAACCGGGAGGGCGACCTGCGGCAGTCCTTTGCCAACGTCGAGGAAGTTGCCGAGCTGACGCGCAAGGTTAAAGATGTGCCTCTGGAAAAGCTTGTCGTCTACAAGGTTGAGGGGCGTATCGGCCCGGTGTTCGAGCCGGTTGACCCAAATTGAACCGGCAGGAGATGTCGGCTCCACCCAACATCCGACTTGATTTGCTTGGCTGAATGACGCAGGGATGTGGCTTAATATTCACATTGTCCGGTCCGCCTGCGGAATTTCATGAAGCGAATTACACTTGGAGCGTTGGACTACGGCCTTGCCTTCGGGGTCGATCGCGCATTGCGTGAACTTGTGGAGCGGGGGCGCCTGAGCGCTCTCGGGGCCATGGTTGCCACCGAGCTGTGGCCACGCGAATTCCGTCCGCTGCAGGAAACCGCGGAGAAGGTCGGCAAACGGGCACTCTTCGGGGTGACCTTGGCCTTCAGTGGTGACCGTGTTTCGCCGGTCAGCGCTCGCATGCAGGAGATCTATGGCGACCGGATGTTCACGCGCGAACAACTGCAGCGCCGTGCCTTGCTGCGGCTTCTGCCGGACCAGATTCTGCAGGAGGAAGCTCAGGCTCAGCTTGCCCGCTACAGCGTGTTGATGAAACGTCAGCCGGATTTCGTGGCGGTGCGTGAAGGTCTGTTGGAGCGCACGTCCCTTGCGCGGATCGTTCTGAAGGCGATCGAGCATGCCGATTATCCCGATCCGCCACTGCTGATTTCGCCGGTGCAATCAGGTCTCAAGGCTGTCCGCCTGGCACGGCTTGCCAAGGCGCACGGCCTGAAGCTGCTTCCCAAGGCGGATCCCTTGCCGGAGACCGAGGATCAGGAAGCGCTGCACGCTCTTTTGCATAACCATTTTGACGGCATGAGCGATCTCAGTTTCGTGGCTGCTATTCCCGGCCGTTCGGACGATCGCCTGCGGCGGGACGAACCGCGCCGGAAGATTGCGATACGCGAATGCCAGTTTGAGGTTCTTTCCAGCCAGAGGTTCTTTCAGACGCTGGAGAAGAAGGACGTTTTTCTGAACTGACACCGAACTTTCGCTTAAGGTGCTGGCAGTCAGGCTTTTGTGAGGTTTGTTTCCGACTTGCGAATTCGGATCGGCTGGTGAGCCTAACGAAGTGGTGAAACGAAAAAACGGCCCTGCGGGGTACAGGGCCGTTTTTCGTGGAGGTCCGGAAGAGGGGAGGGGCGGCCCCGCTTCCATGTCCTTAGATATAGGGTTATTTTGCTGGAATGCACGTGATGGGCATCACAAGATGGCGTTTGATCTTGTAATTTCGCGGGCAGCAGCGCTTTTGGCAGGGGTAAGGTGTGGCTGAAATCAAGGATTTTTTAAAAAATAGCTTTTCGCTTGAAGGGCTTGACCCGGAACTGGCTGTCGGCCTGTCGCGCCTTGCAAGGCCGATGAAAATATCGGCTGGCACCATTCTCTTCGAAAATGGCGATCCCGGAAACGGCTGTTACGCGGTTCTGGAGGGCTCGCTCAAGGTATCGCTTTTGTCCGTTGAAGGCGACGAGCAGCTGCTTGCAGTGCTCGGCCCTGGCGATCTTGTCGGCGAACTGGCCCTGCTTGATGGCCGTCCGCGGTCGGCAACGGTCATCTCCCTGAAGGAAGCCCAGCTAGCCTTCATCGACAAGGCCGCCTTCCAGCGGTTTGCCGACGAGAACCCGGCCGTCTACCGGCATATGCTGTCGATCGTCGGCAAGCGGCTGCGCCATGCCAATGATGTGCTGGCGGCACGCTCGTTCCTGCCCTTGCCGGGAAGGGTCGCCCAGACCCTGCTGCAGTTGGCGGAAACCTTCGGCAAGCCGCTCGACGATGGCCGGTTGCTGATCCACTACAAGCTCAGCCAGGCAGATATCGCCAACATGGCAGGTGCCGCGCGCGAAAACGTCAGCCGCGTCCTCAACGACTGGAAGAGGGCAGGCACCATCAGCCGGATTTCCGGCTACTACTGCCTGGAGCAGATGGACTTCCTGGAAAAGGCTTCGACGCTCTAGGAAAACCAGGATCGAAACGGATGGTCCCCGTCTGCCTCGTTGCAGCCGGGGTTGCCTCAGGCGCTGGTTTCGACCGGCAATGCCATCTGTGTTCCGGCCAGAATGGATGCCAGCGTTTCGGTATTGAGGCTTTCCAGAAAGGCTTCCGAGGCTCGCGCCATTGCGCCTTTCAGCGCACACCGGGGCAGGAAGGCGCAGACTGTGGGCTCGGGCTTCAGGCAGGCGACGACGCCAAGGTCCGGCTCGATCAGCCGTACCACATCCCCCAGGCGGATCATGTCCGGTGTTTTCGCCAGCCGTATCCCGCCGCCACGCCCGCGCGTCGTCTCCAGATAGCCACCTTTGGCGAGATGAGCGACGATTTTCATGACATGTGATTTGGCAAGGCCAAGCTGCCGCGAAAGCTTGTCGACGGTCTGCGGGTCGTCGGATTGGCCGGTCGCCATCAGAATTCTCAAGGCAAAATCGCTGGCCTGACTGAGGCGCATGGCTGGGTCTCTTTAAACATTCATCTTATATGTTGATTTTAGCGGGTTGTTGTGCCATTTAAAAGATGCATCTTAAATGAATGTTATGGAGGCGGCTATGGAAGCCCCTAACTCCAGTACCAACAGATACAAGCTGAAGAGACGCGAAACGCCGGACCAGGGCGACCGGCTCCGTCGCTACGAGAAGGTCGATGAACAGGCGATCCATGTGATGGTGCATACCTTCTATGGCTGCATTCGCCAGCATCCACGGCTCGGAGGCATCTTCGAACGCCGTCTGGCTGGCCGTTGGGAAGAGCACATGCCGAAAATGGAAGCCTTCTGGCAATCCGTCCTGATGAAGAACGGCGCCTACAAGGGCAAGCCCGTGCCGGCTCACCTGAAGCAGAAGGAGCTGGTAAGCACGGATTATGGCGAATGGCTCAGTGTCTTCCGGCCCGTGATCCGTGAATTGTTCGTACCGGACCTTGCAGACGAGATTGTGGCCATTGCCGAACGCATCGCACAGAGCCTGTGGCTGGCCACCTTCGGAACCCCTGGAGCCAATCCGCCTGCTGAACTGACATCGCAACCCTCTGAATGGAGCGGATCATGCTGGTAACGATTGTCCTGATAGCGGAAGCGCTGGTGTTCGTCTGGTTCACCGTCTTTTCGCTGATGCTTCTGTCCATGTATCTGGATTCGCGCGGCATGCCGCTGCCGAAACTGGATGTCGCCGGCCGCACACTCATCGGCAGCGCGAAACTGGCCTTCATCACCGGCATCGTCGCCCTTTCGGCGATGACAGTCCTTGAAATCCAGGCCTTCAGCTAGAAAGCAACCGAAATGAATACCTCCAACCTTCTGCATCGCGGCCTGCCGATCCTGCTGATCTGGGTCGCTGCCCCCATGCCGTTGTGGATCATGGCAATCCTGATGTTTGTCCTTTGACGCTGGACTTGATCCGCAGTTCCTTCTGAGGCCCTCCGATCAACCACTTCTATTCTTGCAGGTGATGACCTAGTCTTCTTGCGAGAATCAGCGGAGGGGCTCAGGCGTGTACGACGAAAAGCCGACAGGCGATCTGACATTGCGCACCATGGCAATGCCTGCCGACACCAATGCCTCGGGAGATATTTTCGGGGGCTGGGTGTTGTCGCAGATGGACCTGGCAGGCGGTATCGCAGCCGGTCAACGGGCCGAGGGACGTGTCGTGACCATCGCGGTCGACAAGATGAAATTCATCCGGCCTGTCCATGTGGGCGACGTGCTGTGCGTTTATGCCGAAGTCCTTCGTGTCGGCAACTCGTCGATGGAAATCAAGCTTGAATCCTGGGCCCTGCGCCATCGCTACGGCCATCGTGAAAAGGTGACCGAAGCGGTCTTCACCATGGTGGCCGTCGATGACGGCGGCAAGCCGCGCCCGGTCCCCAAGAGGGACTGAGCGCCGCGATCTCATCCGGCTTGGTTCCCCAAAAAAACTCATCCTTCGAGACAGGCCTTCGGCCTTCCTCAGGATGAGGCGAGTTGCTGCAGCACGCCTGTATCAAAGAAATTGGCAGAGTGCAGACGTTGTGCACCACACGGGGGCACGCCCCGTCAGTGCCTGACGGGTCCGTGCCGGTTGAGAATATCGGCAAAGAGGTCTTCATCGACAGCGCAGGTGCAGCCGTTCGCCCACAGTTGAAGCAGTGTTTTCAAACGCTCGGTGCGGGCGGTCTGGCTGAGCGGCGCCTTGTGCCGTGGTAGGCCACCCAGGATGCGCAGGGATTTGATCCGCGCCAGAACGCAGTCTTCAGCGGCCTGGCACCAGATATCCGTTCCGGCAAGCTTGGAGCTCGCCGCCACATGGTTCTCGATCAGATCTGCCGCACGTCCGGCAAAAGGGTCCTGAGACAAAAAATCCTCCATCGGTTGCCCGAGGAGGACTGGCGCATGCAAATTAACCGCTTAGTTGCCGGAAAGCCTCGGTTGAGGGTCTGACCAGCCGCATCCCTGTTGCGGAAACCACCTTGCCCGGAATGGCAGGTTGGCGAGGGCGCCAGCCCTTCTCTTGATGATGGCGCGCTTATGCCATGTCCAATCCGGCTTGGCAAGTCCGCCAGTGCATGGCACATCTTCCTGAAAGGACTAGCTCGGGAGCTCCACAATTGGACCGATCCATGTTGCATCACAGTCGGCCGTTGGTGCCGATTCTGCTCGCCTTTTGTGCCTGCTTCATCGATGTGGTCTGTATTCTCGGCCTGTTTCACACCTTCACGGCATTCATTACCGGAACGCTTGTCGTCTTGTGCACGGAGGTGTTTCACCAGGGGCAAAACGCGGCCCTGAAGGTTTTCGTGCTCGCGGTATTCTTCGGTTCGACTCTCTTCTGGTTCGTTTCGGTCACTGCGCTGGTGCGCAAAAACAGGATTGCCGTCCGGCATCTGTTCGCGCTCGAAGCTTTGCTGGTGGCGGGCTTCATGTTCGTCGCCGGTCTTGGAGATCCTTCCGCCGGAGGGCCGTTGTCCGCCGTCACTCTGACGGCTGTCGGCTTCTCCACCGTGGCCATGTCGTTGCAGAACGTCATCATGCTGACCCTGCTCAACAGGCATGTTCCCACGACCATCATGACCGGCAATACGCTGAAGCTTGTGCTCGGCATCGCCGACTATTTCACGCATCCCGAAACGCGGCCCGACAGCCGCTCCCGGATCCGTCACCAGGCCTTCGTCCTGATGGCCTTCGCGGCCGGAGGCCTCCTGGCGAGTTTCCTGATGACCGTTATGGGGTTCTGGGCGCTTGCGATACCTGTTGCGCTCCTGATGCTGCTGGCGATAGTCCAGCCGGTGCATGAGCCTCAAGTCGCCTGAAACCGGTGCCATCTACTCAGGCCGCAAATTATGCGCCCAAGCCGGGTGCTTCTTCCCTTTGGTGGTGCCGGTCGTAATCGATGCGGCCGTCGACCAGGTGGATACGCCGGTCCATCCTGTCGGCGAGATCGATATCATGGGTAACGGCGACGACGGTGGTCCTTTCGGTCTTCACAATGGCCTGAAGACTTTCAAACACCTGTTCCGTCGATGCACTGTCGAGACTGCCGGTCGGTTCATCAGCAAGGATCAACTGCGGTGAATTGGCAAGTGCCCGGGCGACAGCGACGCGCTGTCGCTGGCCGCCGGACAATTGCTCCGGGCGGCGGTGAAGAAACTCTTCCAGACCCAGCGCCGCCAGAAGCTCCGTCGCATGGTCGAGTTGGGCCTTGGGGCTGCGTTTGCCGAGCCGCTGCATCGGTATCATCACGTTTTCCAGTGCGGTAAACTCCGGCAGCAGGAAATGAAACTGGAAGACGAAGCCGAGTTTTTCCAGGCGAAGATGCGCCATTTCGGCAGACGTCAGCGCATGAGTGGGAAGGCCGTCTATCCGGACCTCGCCGGAGGTCGGCCTGTCGAGAAGGCCAAGCAGATATAGAAGCGACGATTTCCCGGAACCGGACGGACCGGTAATGGCAACGAACTCCGCCTCGCCAACCTGAAAGCTGACGTCCTGCACCAGTGTCACCGGCACGATGGCCGGCAGGATGCGGGTGAGGTTGCTCGCTTCCAGCAGAACGTGGCCGGGAGCCGTCTGTTTTTCCGGGGAAGGGGTCATGTCGCCCCTCGGATAATGTCGACAGGATTGAGCCGGGCGGCTTTCCTGGCGGGAATGTAGCCGGCGATCCCGGATGAAAACAGCGCCAACAGGCAGGCTATGATGTAGTGCAGGGCGGAAAAATAGATCGGCAGGTGGGTCATCTCCACGTCCTGGGTGAATTCGAATTTGACAGACGCGAGATAGCTCGACAGTCCGAAGCCGAGCGCTGAACCTGCAATAGCGCCCAGGATGCCGATCACCAGCCCTTCAAGCACGAAGATCTGCTGAATATCGACTTCCGGAAATCCGAGCGACTTCAGGATCGCGATATCACGCGCCTTTTCGTGCACGATCGTCGAGACGATGTTGAAGATGCCGAAGCCGGCTACCACCAGAATGGCCCCGACAACCGTGTACATGATCACGTTGCGTACGAAGAAGGCTTCCATCAGCCCCTCGTTGGCCTCTTCCCAGGAAACCGCCTTGTAGCCGAGCTGCCGCTCGGCCCGTGCGGCAACCGCGTTGGCTTCGGCGATGGAATTGAGGTGGATTGCGATCGAATTGATGACGTCCGGTTTTTCCAGAAGGATCTGCACGGCCTTCAGCGGCGCATAGGCAAGCCCTTCGTCGCTGGTGGTGATGCCGCTGTGGAACAGACCGACGATCTTGAAGCGCTTGGCGACACCGTTTGC
Organism: Labrenzia sp. R5_0; assembly: GCF_017743835.1. Classification (NCBI taxonomy): domain Bacteria; kingdom Pseudomonadati; phylum Pseudomonadota; class Alphaproteobacteria; order Hyphomicrobiales; family Stappiaceae; genus Labrenzia; species Labrenzia sp. R5_0. The sequence continues at coordinate 937,236 of NZ_JAGHRK010000003.1, forward strand.
GGATGTCAGGGTCACGGTATCGCCCAGGTCCGCCCCCAGCCGTTCCGCGGCCTTGTCGCCGATAACGAGGCCATTTGACGTCGTATCCAGGTCCTCGAAGGAGCCCTGGCGCATATCCTCGCCGATCATGGAGACGGTCAGTTCGCGCTTTGGTTCCACACCGACCAGGGTCATGCCGATGTCCTGTCCAGCATAGCGCAGCACCGCCTGGCCGCTCAGGCGCTGCGCCATCGATCCGTTCACCCAGTCGCGTAACGAGGCAAGCGCTTCGGTCGGGTTGCGGATGCCGCGAAGGTCTTCCTTCGGCCTGAGACCATGATAGGTGACAGCGTCATAGACTGCACTGGCCGGTTGTTCCGCCGGTGCGCGTTGCTCGTCCAGGATCTCCACATGGGGGATGGCGTCGATCAGTGTTGCGGTAAAATCCCGCTGAGACCCTTCCATGAGGCTCGCCATCGCCACCGAAAATCCGACACCAAGTGCGACGCCAAGCGTTGAGACGATGGTCTGGCGCAAGCGGTTGCGAATGTGGGTGGATGCGATGCGCAGGAGAAGCATTATTTGCCGTCTCCGGGAATCGGCCTGACCTTCTGTCCTTCTGCCAGATCCGGGTTATAGGGAAAGACGACCCGGCTATCTCCCGTGATCCCCTTCAGCACTTCCGTGGCGCGGGTGCCCTTGATCCCGGTTTCGACCTCCAGCAGAACGATTTTGTTATCCCCATCCAGCGTCAGCAATTTCGAGCCGTCGAAGGCCGCGGTCGGCAGAAGCAGCGCGTCGTCCTTCTCCGAGGTGACGATATTGATCTCGGCTGTCATGCCGATGCGCAGCGGGGTGTCTTCCGGGAGATCGAGATAGACCCGGTAGTTCTTCAGCACCGGATCGCCTTTCGGAGTGATGCTGGCAACTTCCGCTGTCAGTTCCTTGCCTGGAAAGGCGTCTGCACGGATCAGGGCCTTGTGACCCTTGGCGACCTTGGGAATATCCTCCTCGTTGACTTCCGCCACCAGTTGAAGGGGAGAAGGCTGACCGATCCAGAAGAGAATTTCACCGGGTTCGGCGACTTCCCCCACCGACCCGTCCGCCCTCAGAACCATGCCGTCCATGGGGGCCACGATGACATAGTCGCGCAGCCGTTCCTTCTGGGCCGCGGTGATGGCGTTGATGCGGATCAGTTCGTTCTGGGCCTTGTCGTAAACCTGCTGGCTGACGACACGGCGTTCCAGCAGTTGCAGCGCACGTTCCTTGTCGGATTGTGCCAGCTCCTGGCGGGCTTCCAGTTCGGCAAGCGTCGCACGGGCATCGCCGCTGTCCAGCTCCGCCAGCTGGTCGCCTTTCTGGACCTGGTCACCCTCGCAGCCGCACAGCGAGACGATCCGCTCGCGGATGATGCTGGTAACCTTCGCCCATCGGACGGGTTCAACGACTGCGGTGGCATAGACCACTTCCGCCGCCCGCCCGGTCGTCGGCATCACGGTCTGCACTTCCGGCGGTTTCTTGAACCACCAAAGTGAGCCCGCGATAGCTCCCGCGATCAGCAGAACAAATATCAAAAGTTTTAAAAAGCGCATGGCACACCCTTGCCGGATCTGCCGCCACAATAACGTTTCGAGCGAGGAACGCCATGGCCTGGATCAAATGAGGATGCCTGCGCGCAAAGGCTGGCCGGACGTGTGCCTCAAGAGCGCGATCAGGTAGCGCCCTTCGTCGAAGATCAGTAATGCGGCGGCTTTTCGATCTGGTGGCCGGGCAGAACGTTCTCCATCAGTTCCGTGACCTGGTCCGTCATGTTGGTGACGAGCCGGTTGAGCCTGTCCAGCTGGCGTCCCTGATCGAAGACGACCGTATTCAGTTCATCAATGGTGTTGAGCGCATGAGCGAGATCGATCTCGAGCTTCTCGATTCGGGCTTCTTTGTCGTCCGCCATGGGTGTCTCCTGCGTCGTCCTGGGGCAATGTGGCTTCTTTCGGCACCCGCCCGATGTCTGTCGAGGCAGGTATATTGCGGCGGCGGCGAAACACCAACTCTCATTGTCGGCGGACTGTGAGTTTGCGCCCGGCGAAGCTGCGCTATATCTATGCGTAATCCTGACAGGGGTCGGGACCTGCAATCCCTAACGAGGGCTCCATGACCGATCTGTCTGACTTCGAGATCTCCCGCAAATGGCCTGCCAAACACGCCGACCGTATTCAGCTCTATTCGCTGCCGACGCCCAACGGCATCAAGGTTTCGGCAATGCTGGAAGAAACGGGCCTGCCATATGAGCCGCATGTGGTCGATTTCGGCAGCAATGACCAGTTGAGCCCGGAATTCCTGAAGCTCAATCCGAACAACAAGATCCCGGCAATCATCGATCCGCACGGTCCAGGCGGCGAGCCGTTGCCTTTGTGGGAATCCGGCGCGATCCTGATTTATCTGGCGGAAAAGTCGGGCAAGTTCCTGCCGCAGGAGCCGGCAAGGCGCGCCGAAACGCTGCAGTGGCTGATGTGGCAGATGGGTGGCTTTGGCCCGATGGCGGGTCAGTTGGGCTTCTTCCACAAGTTCGCGGGCCGGGACTATGAAGACCGTCGGCCTTTCGAGCGATACCGGGACGAGACGAAACGCCTGCTTGGCGTTCTGGATCGGCAGCTGGATGGGCGCGATTTCATCATGGGGAGCGACTATTCCATCGCAGACATGGCCTGCTGGCCCTGGGCGCGAAATCTCAACGGCTTCTACGAGGCCGGCGAGGTGACCGACTTCGCGTCCCACACCAATGTGGTTCGCTGGGTCGACACCTGCATGAGCCGTCCGGCAAGCCAGAAGGCGGTCAACATTCCCTCGCGCGACTAAACGTGAAACGGTGTCGATCAGGCCAGGAAGACGACCGAAGTCAGCAATGCCAGCAGCAGGATGATCACCGCTGCGACCCGCCAGATGGTGCCATATCTGGAAACCGGGGGAACCTGGGATTCCAGTTCCTGATCCGTCTGGGCATCCTGGGCGATCGTCCTGTTGAGTTGATCGGCATTCTCATACTGGTCTGACGCAGTCTGTCGCATACTCTGTGCCATCGGTCTCTCCATGGTTCAATTCTAGGAAGAAAACCGTCAGAGGCGGCTAAGGTTCCGAAAACCGTGTAAGACGGTCACGCATGAGGAACGGATGCTGACCGGATTACTGCGCTTCAGCCTCTTTCAGTGGTGGGCCGCTGAACTCCGTTTCGATCACGAACTCAACATCATCCCCCACCCCGAGGTTGGAGCCTTCTGGCGGAAGTCCGTAGGACATGCCGAAATCGGACCTTCTCAGCGTACCTGTTGCGGAAAATCCGATCCGAGCCTGTGGGTCGTAAACCGCCAGGCCCGGATAACCGCCGTTGAAACGCACGTCGAGCTCAACTGGCCGCGTTTCTCCCCTGAATGATAGGTCGCCTGTCACGACGGCAGTTTCAGCGCCGGTCAGTTCAATGCTGGTCGAGCGATAGGTGATCTTCGGGTGATCTCTTGCATTCAGCCAGTCCGGGCCAAGCAGCATGTCGCGAAAGCCATCGGGTGGCGTTGCCGTCAGATGCAGGGATGCGACGTTTATGTCGACGCTCAGGCTGGCGTTGGCCGGATCAGCGGGATCGAGTTCCAGTGCGGCGTCAAAGTCAGCAAAGGACGCGCTGTAGTACGAAAAGCCGAGGTGATTTGCCCGGAAGACGAGCGTCGAATGGAATTTGTCGATCTTGTAACTGCCTGCCGGTAGAGCCGTCGCGGCGTCACCAGCATTTGCAGCAAGTGATGGCAACAGCACCGCTGCGACACCGCAAAGGGCGGACAGAAAACGAAGTCCCGGGGACAGTGGCATAGTGGTTCCTCTATTGACCGGAAGTTGGAAACAGCGGTGTGTTCAGGCCGATTTCAGGTGCAGCCGTGGCTGATTTTCCTGTGGCCATAGCCAGTGGTCTTGCCGATCGGCCATCAGGCAATCAAAAGATACCGACCAGTTGGTATGTTGTCAATCTTGCGGCCCTGATCTGTCGCCGGGCGAAGAGGGTGTTGGGCTTTGGCATCTAACAAAGCCTTGACCAGGCGGGAGCAGCATCAAGGTTGGTAAAATCTCCCGCGGCGATGGTTTGACCCAGTATATTGATCGCATTGAGAGCCGCGCGGGTAAATGATCCGCCAAGACTGATCCGCCGCACGCCAGCGTCTGCGAGCTGGTCGAAGGACAGGCCCGTTGCGCCTTGCCCGATGACATGGTTGACCGGAACAGGTACCGATGCGCAGACCGTCCGTATGGCTTCAAGATCAGGTAGGCCCGGGGCGTAGACGACGTCTGCCCCTGCTTCGGCAAAAGCGGACAGACGGCGAAGAACCTCATCGAGGTCATAGGCTCTCTTGCTGAGACCATCGGCGCGAGCCGTCAGGACGATCCCGGATTTCCGGGCCTCCAAGACAGCGGCGTCAACGCGCTCGAGAGCTTCGGAATATGGTCTTATACGACCGGGATTGGACGTGTCGCGATCTTCTATCGAGATGCCGGCAAGCCCGGCTTTCGCGGCACGTGCGACCGTCTCCGCGACACCTTCCGGTGTGTCTGCAAAACAGTCTTCGCCGTCCAGCGTGACGGGAAGGCCAGTTGCACGGGACAATGCCGATGCGTGGTCGATCGCTTCCTGCCTGGAAATTTGCCGGGAACTATCGCGCCGGCCTGTCGTGAAGGCATATCCCGACGACGTGGTGGCCAGAGCCTTGAAGCCGCAGTGCGCCAACAGCTTGGCGGATACGACATCCCACGGGTTGGGCACGATAAAGCACCCGGTCTCGTGCAGTTCTCGAAAGACATTGGCTAGGCTGGACATTTGAAGGATGCGCGAAGAGGAGGGCTATCTTGGACCGATATGAAAACACAGAGGTAGCAAGAAGGGCAAGTGCGCTGCTTGGTTGAGCTGCTGTTCAATTTTCTGAAAACCACCGCCGCCTCCCGTGCCGCAAGGTGGCACAAGCGCGAGATGATGGGTGGCCAAGAAAAAGGGCAGTCCGAAGACCGCCCTTTCTGTAAAGCTTGTGAGCTTTGGGCTTCTTGGAAGCACGTGCCGCCCCCCGTGCCGCGAGGCGGCACAAGCATGAGATGATGGGCGGCCAAGAAAAAGGGCGGTCCGAAGACCGCCCTTTCTGCAAAGCTTGTGAGCTTTGGGCTTCTTAGAAGCCCATGCCGCCCATGCCGCCCATGTCGCCGCCCGGCATTGCCGGAGCGTCTTTCTTCGGCAGTTCAGCAACCATGGCTTCGGTGGTGATCAGCAGACCAGCGACGGAAGCTGCGTCCTGCAGAGCAGTACGGACAACCTTGGTCGGGTCGATGATGCCAGCTTCGATCATGTTGACGAACTGTTCGGTCTGAGCGTTGAAGCCGAAGGACGGGTCGTCGTTTTCCTGGATCTTGCCAACAACGATGGAGCCTTCGACACCAGCGTTTTCAGCGATCTGACGGATCGGAGCTTCCAGAGCGCGCAGGACGATCTTGATACCAGCTGCGATGTCGGCGTTGTCGGAGGCCAGGCCTTCGACTGCCTTCTTGGCGCGCAGCAGAGCGGTACCGCCACCCGGGACGATGCCTTCTTCAACGGCAGCGCGGGTTGCGTTCAGAGCGTCGTCGACGCGGTCTTTTTTCTCTTTCACTTCGATTTCGGTCGCACCGCCAACGCGGATAACGGCAACGCCGCCTGCGAGCTTTGCAAGACGCTCCTGGAGCTTCTCACGGTCGTAATCGGAAGTGGTTTCTTCGATCTGAGCCTTGATCTGGGAAACGCGGCCGTTGATGTCGTCCTTGGAGCCAGCACCGTCAACGATGGTGGTGTTTTCCTTGGTGATGGACACCTTCTCGGCGGTGCCGAGCATGTCGAGGGTCACGTTTTCCAGCTTGATGCCGAGATCTTCGGAGATAACGGTGCCGCCGGTCAGGATCGCGATGTCTTCCAGCATGGCCTTGCGGCGGTCGCCGAAGCCCGGAGCCTTGACAGCAGCAATCTTCAGGCCGCCACGCAGCTTGTTGACGACGAGGGTAGCAAGTGCTTCGCCTTCAACGTCTTCAGCAATGATCAGCAGCGGACGGGAAGACTGAACAACAGCTTCCAGGATCGGCAGCATGGCCTGCAGGTTGGAAAGCTTCTTCTCGTGCAGCAGGATGTACGGCTTTTCCAGGTCAGCCATCATCTTGTCAGCATTGGTGACGAAGTAAGGAGACAGGTAGCCGCGGTCGAACTGCATGCCTTCAACGACTTCGAGTTCGGTTTCGAGGGACTTTGCTTCCTCGACGGTGATCACGCCTTCGTTGCCGACTTTCTGCATGGCTTCGGCAATGTCCTTGCCGACCTGCTCGTCGCCGTTAGCGGAGATCGTGCCGACCTGTGCAACTTCACCAGAGGTGGTGATGGTCTTGGAAGCAGCGGTCAGAGCCTTGACGGCTTCAGCAGCAGCAAGATCAACGCCGCGCTTCAGGTCCATCGGGTTCATGCCGGCTGCAACAGCCTTGGCACCTTCCTTGACGATGGCCTGAGCCAGAACGGTCGCGGTGGTGGTGCCGTCGCCAGCGATGTCGTTGGTCTTGGAAGCCACTTCGCGCACCATCTGGGCGCCCATGTTTTCGAACTTGTCTTCCAGTTCGATTTCCTTGGCAACAGACACACCGTCCTTGGTGATGCGCGGTGCGCCGAAAGCCTTGTCGAGAACGACGTTACGGCCTTTCGGGCCGAGGGTCACCTTGACGGCGTTTGCGAGGGTGTCGACACCACGCAGCATGCGCTCACGTGCGTCGGAGGAGAATTTTACTTCTTTAGCAGACATGTGATCGTCTCACTTTTTTGGAACAGGTTGAAATCAGAAGCGGTTCGCGGCTGGTTACGCGATCACGCCCATGATGTCGGATTCCTTCATGATCAGGAGGTCTTCACCGTCGATCTTGACTTCGGTGCCGGACCACTTGCCGAACAGAACGCGGTCACCAGCCTTGACGTCGAGCGGAACGATCTCGCCGTTGTCCTTGCGGGCGCCGGTGCCGATGGCGATGATTTCGCCTTCCTGCGGCTTTTCCTTAGCGGTGTCCGGAATGATGATGCCGCCAGCAGTCTTTGCTTCAGAATCTACGCGGCGAACGACGACACGGTCGTGCAGTGGACGAAATGCCATAACACTGTTTCCTCTCATGAGCGCGCCCCACGCAATAGGCAGCGCGCGAGACATGAACATTGGGTTGCGTTGCACGGAAGGAAATTGCCTCCCGTCACCAATTAGCACTCCTTAACAGCGAGTGCTAACAGCGCCATGGATTTATGTAGCTGTGCTCAGCTTGTCAATGCTTTGTGACGAGAATTTAATCGCAATCGGTCGCGTTGCGCCTATGGGGTAGTCAACAGACCGGGGAGGCGGAATTATGGCGTCGCTGTTACGGTGTCAGCGAGCCCGGCTCAATTCGCGCCGGAAACGCTGAAAGGCAGTGTAAAGGCGCTCGTTTTGCCACCGATTTCGTCGGTGAAGCTCGTTTCCAGCTGGTAGTCGCCGACCGGCAGGCCGCTGAACTGAAACGTGAGGGCCGCGGAAAGTTCACGCTGCTTGGACCGGCCGCTGCCGGAAAAGGTCGCGAAGTTCTCCTGTTCGGCCAGAACCTGGCCGGATTTGGTCAGCAATTTGTAGTCCGCGGTCAGCTCATAGGCATAACCGCCTTCGGTTTCCTGAAAGCCGTAACCGACCGGTTCCGCGTAGACAGACAGCGCTTCACCATCGGCAAACGTTGCATCAGCGCGCGGCGTATACTCGCCATATCCGGTGCTCGGGCTGGAAGCGAAGGTTGCGGCCGTGAACGAAAGACCGGCGGCCGTCCATGCCTGGTCATAGGCGGCAAGTGCGTTCTGGAAAGCTTCAGGAGGGCTGGCGGGGGATTGGGCCTGCGCGGACAGCTGTCCAGCAGACAGTCCGGTTGCAATCAGAACAGCAGACACCGTCTGCCGAAAAGCACATTTTCCCACCAGCATCATCTATATCCCCGCACGCCTTTAAATCTTGTCGTTTTCAGCGATTTTGCCGATATAAACCGACTTGTCCGATTAAACAAGGCAATGTGTGCGGCGCGGTAAACGCCGGATTTAGCTGTGCTCTACTCGTTATCCGCGAAAGTAGAAAACCCGATTGCGGTTAACGTGTCGCCTGTCCGGGCATTTACATGCTGCGGGCTGTCCAGGACTGGCGCTTTCGGTAGATAGTGGAAGGGCTGATCTCAAGGGCTGCTGCCGCCATGGCGATGTTGCCGTCAAAGGCATCAAGAGCGTCTTCGATGATACGCCGCTCCTGGGCCCAAAGCGGCTCGATGGTTCCGAACGGCCGGCTTGGCGGCGCCACGCGCGATCGCTCGCGGGACAGGTCGATCAAGGTGCCCGGCCGGCTGCTCTGGTCACGAATGATCAGCGGCAGCATGTCGTAGGTGACCGCGGCACCGTCATTCATGACAACGATCTGCCGGATGGTGTTCTCAAGCTGGCGGACGTTGCCCGGCCAGGGATAGGAAATGATCCGCGCTTCCGCGTCCGCATCAAATCCTCTGAAACCGCGCCGTTCTTCCGCCGAATAGCGTTCAAGGAAGGTTTCGGCGAGCGGCAGGATATCGTCACGGCGCTCTCTGAGAGGCGGCATGTGGATCGGCAGCACGTGCAGCCGGTAGTAAAGGTCTTCGCGGAAGCGGCCGGCGGATATTTCCTGAACCGGGTTCCGGTTTGTGGCGCAGATGATGCGCGCGTCCACCTTGCGGGTATGTGTGTCGCCGAGGCGCTGGAACGTCCCTGTCTGCAGGAAGCGCAACAGCTTGCTCTGCAGGAGAAGGTCCATCTCGCCGATCTCGTCCAGGAACAGCGTGCCGCCATCGGCCTGTTCGGCCGCGCCCGCACGGTTGTCTGCAGCTCCGGTAAAGGCGCCGCGCACGTATCCGAAGATCTCGCTTTCAATGAGGTCTCGCGGAATGGCCGCGCAGTTCAAGGTGACGAAACGGTTGGACCGGCGCTCGGATAATTCGTGAACCGCAGCAGCGCACAGTTCCTTGCCCGTTCCGGACTCTCCGGTAATGAAGACCGGAGCCTGCGACGGCGCCATGCGACCGATCTGGTCGTGGATGTCGCGCATCTGGGCGGAGGTGCCCACCAGGCGGTTCGTTCCGGAGCTTTCGGTTCTGATGTGTGCCGCGCGAAGCGGAGGTGCGGATAGCTCCGGCATTGAAACGACAGGCTGGACACTCTGCGGTGCTGCGGGAGCAACCGGTTGAACGGGCCTTCTTTGTTTCAGCTGGAAGGAAATCTTGGACGCAAGCGCATCGAGCGAGAAGGGCTTGGTCAGGAAATCATGGGCTCCGGCGCGCATTGCACTGACGGCCCGCGAGACAGACCCCTTGGCCGATACCGCGATGATGACTGCCTTGGGACAGCGGACCGCATAGGCTTCCAGGGCTTCGTCGCCACCGATGGTTTCCAGATCAATGATCAGAATGTCGGTGGTCTTGTCTGCAAGGTCCTGCAGGCAGGACGAGGATTCCGTGTACAGGATGGGGTCCGTACAGGCATGAGACAGCTTGGCGCAGACCGCAGAGGTGCGGGCAGCCTCGGAGGCCGTTGCGTCAAGTACGCGTACTATAACAGGCAGCTCTTTGCCCTCATTACTCCCCATTGCTGGGTAACTCCCATCGCTGGATACGGGTCATTCGAATATCGAAAGATTCGTCAATTTGATAATTCTCCGAACAGGGTAAACAAAGCGTTGTCAGATGACGCAAATTGCAGGCGATCTTCGCTTTCGGCACAGAAAAGGGCCGAAGTGAGCAAAATATTCCAGCTCAGGCGGTGTGTGGTGGATATGTCGAAGACCGGTCAGACCTGAGAAATCAAAGGCCGGCCGAAAGGTATCCTGCCAGGAAACTGGCAAGGCAGAGGGCGAACACCAGCCAAAGGTCAACGGGATGTGCCAATGCGCGTTGCAGCTTTCGCAAGACTTCCGGAAGGCCGGTTTTACCCGGTGCATTGGTTCCGGTGCGCACGGCGCGCGCCGGCGGCCGGAAGGCATCATGCTCGTCCACGGTTCCCGACACCCCACCTGTTTCGAGGTGCGGATGAGCCATCGTTTCCGGCGCGAAGTGTTTACCGGCCAATTCCCCGTCTGGCACGTCTTTGGCGGCAAGGTCTGCTGCACAATCCGGCAACGACCCGGCGTGCGCCGGTTGAAACTCCGGCGCGTAGCTGCCTTTGGGAATGGTGATGCGCACCGGGTCGTTTGCACCGGACCCGGCATAGTACTTCTCTAGCCTGCGCCGCAGCCGGGCGGCCTCGACACGTACGATAGGGTCCGTCACCGGATTGAAGTCTTCCGGCCGCCCGAGCGCTTCGACCGCGATCGTATAGCCTTTGATCTTTTCCTGTTGTCTGTTCAACGTGGCATGCACGACAAACCCCAGGAAGGCGCGCAGTTGGGGCGCGGACTGGAATTCGGAGCTTTTCAGGGTGTTGATGAGCGCGGCCTTGATCTGCTCGTCGCAGGGAAGCTGCTCCTGCACTGTGTTCGGGGCCGCCGCTTCACCTGACTTGAGAGAAGTTGAGGCCTCGGGTGCGGGGCGGTCCTTGGCAGGCTGGTCTATCTTCGCATCCGGCGCATTGTCGCGCGGTGCCCGATATGTCGTTTGTTCGGCTGCATGCATATCAGCCCCCTGCTAGACCTGTTGACTGATCCGCCGTGAAGTAGCTTCCCTTACGTAAATTTAGACGAAGTACTACCGAATGCAACGGTCAAAAAGTCATGGGGACGTCATTGCCCGGTGCGTCCAGCGGGTGAGTGGGAGACTTGTGGTTGTGAGCTGTTTGAGACACTGTGAACGCTGCGTGAGGAGCGAAAAACGCCGAAATACCGTGACGCATCAACCATAGTCGGGGACAAGTCACGGATTCCATACCGCAAGGCGGTTGTAGATTCGGCCACGCATGGTTCTTAAGGCATGATTAACCAGTAACTTTTGATTCGCGTTGGAACTTTCGAATACCATGGGGCGGACAGGGACCATATTCGTAGCAATTTGCATGGCCGTGATCGCGCTGTCGTCTGCGACAGTTCTGGTCTTCCAGTTCGGACGGCCGTTCGGCGAAGCTGTTTCCCTGTCGCTTGCGCTCATGTGCACCATGATCCTGATCCACCTGCTGATCGGTCGTGCACGCGACCGCGGCGCGGTGAGTGAGGCGGTCGACCGTCTTGAAGAGCGCATGGCGGATCTGGACGAGGATGTCGGCAATCTCGAAGGCAGGCTCACGGGCATGGAACACACCATGCCGCGCCGTACCCGCGCCGAAATCGACCCTCTGTTTGCTGAAGTTGAAGTTCTGGGCACCTTGGTCAAGCAGATGGCCGAGGCCATGTCCGACCTTGAAGCGAGGGTCGAGGACCAGCAGGCCATCGCACCGCCGCCGCAGATGCCAAGCTTGCCACGTTATCAGCAGCCGCAGGAGACCTACCAGGAAGAACGCCGGTCCACCTATCAGGCGCCGCAGAACTGGCCTCCGGTTCAGCAGCCTGCGCAGGCCCCGCAGCGCCAGCAGCACGCCCCGGCGTCCTTTTCTCATGAAGCGGACAACGGCATGCAGGAGCCCTATGCGCCAGCGGCTGCACCGCGCCGGGACATGAACGATTTCGATCGACGCTATGGTGTGCACGCGCCGCGTCTCGAGGATAAGCTGGGTCATGTTCCGGTCAAGGAACAGCCGAACCACCAGCAGCAGGATTACGCATTCGAACTGCCGAATGAACCCGACCAGCGCCTTGCCGCACGTACCGCGATGCCGGCCGAAAAGCCGAAGCCGAACATGGCCATGCGTGAACTGATCACGTCGGCACTCAATGCCAACAGGGTGGAGCTCCACCTGCAGCCGATCGTGACACTGCCGCAGCGCCAGGTGAAATACTATGAAGCCTTCACTCGACTGCGTGATAACGGTGGCAACCTGATCGAAGCATCGGCTTTTATTCCGGAAGCGGTTCTCTCGGGCCAGATAGCCCGGATCGACAATCTGCTGCTGTTCCGCTCCATCCAGGTCGTGCGCCGCCTGACCTCGCGCAATCGCAATGCCATCCTGTTCTGCAATATCTCGTCGCAGTCGCTGGTTGACGAAACTTTCTTCCCCGGCTTCCTGGAATTCGTGAAGGCGAACCAGGATCTGGCCGATGTACTTGTGTTCGAATTCTCCCAGGACGATGTCGCCCAGATGGGCGGGATGGAGCTGGAAAGCCTGAGTTCGCTGTTCGAAGCCGGGTTCCGCTTCTCCGTCGACCAGATCGCGGACATGAAGATGGACTTCAACTCTCTGGCGGGCCGGGGTTTCAAATACGGCAAGCTGCACGCCGACTATCTCATCGGGCGCCGCGAAGCCAAACACGGCCACATCCATCCGTCCGATTTCGGCGACCTGCTTCATCGCTATGGCATGCAGCTGATCACTGATCATGTGGAAACGGAATCCCAGGTGCTGGAGTTGCTCGACTACGACGTCAGGCTTGCTCAGGGCAACCTGTTCTCGCCGCCGCGCCCGGTGCGTGCGGAAGTGCTGCAGGGCGCACCTGCACCTGGCCCGAGGCGGTCTGCAGCCGGTTAATCCGCGCAAGGCGCTTCCGCGTTCCCGAAACGATAACCTGCTTCGACATTTCAGCCGCTGCAAACCGACGAAGCAGCCATGACAGTGGTCTGCCGCCATATGGCAAAAGCAGGCGGCTTACGGTTTTTTTCCGCTCGGCCTTATTCGAGTGCCGACCTGGAGCGCCCTGTGTCACTCCGGACAAGCGGATCGCAATGCCTGTCTCGAATGCACGTTTACTTCCTTGAAGGCTGTTCCCAGGCTCGAGCAGTGATGATCGCACTTCAGTCTGGCAGGCAAAATCAAAAACGCCCCGGTTTGAGCCGGGGCGTTTGTCATTGAGGCAGTGTCGTTGGTGGTTTGGGGCTACCCCTGTTTCGGGCCGACGGTCACCACTGTCGGAGCCTTGTCGGCCAGCAGGCGTTTGGCCACCCGTTTGACGTCGTCCAGTGAAATAGCCTCGATCTCGCTGTTGCGGCGGTCGAAATAATCGATCCCGAGTTCCGCATTCTGCAGAGCGACCAACTGCCGGGCAATCTTGCCGGAACTGTCGAAGCGCAGAGGGTAAGAGCCGGTCAGATACTGTTTGGCAGACTGTAATTCGTCTTCGCTCGGTCCGGTTTCGGCCATGCGACTGATCTGTTCCAACATGATCTTCACAGTCTCGTCCGCCCGGTCCGCCTTGGTCGCGGCATTGGCGATCAGAAGACCCGTGTGTGCGTAAGGAGAAAGAGATGTGCCGGCGCCATAGGAAAGTCCGCGCTTTTCCCGCACTTCTTCATACATCCAGGAGGTGAAGGTGCCGCCACCCAGAATGTGGTTCATCACAAACGCGGCCTGATAGTCGGGATCGTCACGTGTCAGCCCGGGAAGGCCGAGCAGGATCGTGGTTTGCGGTACCGCCAGCTGCTGGTTTACTCCGGTTCCGAATTCCGGTTCGAAATCGGCAATCTGCACCAGCTGACCTTCCTCCTGCAGAGGTGCAAAGACCTTGTCGAGAATTCCGGCGAGGGTTTCAGCATCGATCGCACCGACGACACCGATGATCAGCCCCTTGCGGGCGAGAAGCTTGCCCTTCTGGTTTGCAAGGTCATCCGCGTTCAGGCCGGCCAGTGTTTCGGCAGTGCCAAGCGTTGGCCGGGCGTAGGGGTGATCACCGAACATGGCTTCGGCAAGGGCTCTTCCGGCAATCGCATCCGGATCGCTTTCGTTGCGTCTCGCCCTTTGCGACAGCTGGGCCTTCATCCGCTCCACCGGGGCTTCGTCGAAGCGCGGCTCGTTCACGGCGAGGGCCAGAAGGTCACTGGCCTCGTCAAGGGTCGGCGTCAGGGTCCGCAAGCTGCCGTAGAACCGGTCCTTGCCGGTGCTGAAGTTGATGCTGATGGCAAGTTCTTCCAGCTTGGCCTGGAAGGTCTCGGAATCCATTTCACCCGCGCCTTCGTCCAGAGTCGCGGCAAGCAGGCGCGTCAGGCCTTCCTTTCCGACAGGGTCCTGCGCGGAGCCGCCGTCGAAGGAAAAATCGAGCGCAATGATAGGCACGGTATGGTCTTCTACCAGCCAGGCAGTGATGCCTTTGGGGCTGGTGACTTCCTGGATCTCGACGGCCTGCGCCAGCCTCATCAGGCCAAGCAGGGCGACAAGCGACAAAGCGAGTGCGGAGACCGGACCGCGCAGGGAGAAGAGGGTGTGTGCCATGATCAGGACTTGTCCTTCGTCTGGGGCGCATCGGATTGGGCGGCATCCGGCACGACGGGCGGTTCCATGCGCAACTCTCCGACCACGGGGAGGCCGGCGAGATAGGTGCGGGCCGCATCCAGGACATCTTCAGGGGTGACAGCCTGCACCTGCGAAGGCCAGGTCTGGACGTTTTCGATCGTTTGCCCAGTTGTCAGGGCACCGCCGAAAAGGCGTGCCAGGCCGGATTGGCTGTCCTGGGCGTAGATCGCGCTGGCGACCATGCTGTTTCGGGCGCGTTCGACTTCTTCTTCCGTAACGCCGGTCTCGAGCAGTTTCTGAAGTTCGGTTGCTATCAGCCGCTCCATGTCTTCCAGCGTGTAGCCGGGGCGCGGCACGGCGTAGAGACCGAAGCGGCCGTTATCAAGGGCGCTGCCCTGATAATAGGCGCCGGCGCTGAGGGCCGCTTCCTGGTCGAGAACCAGTGCCTTGTGCAGGCGGCTGGAGGGCCCTTCGCCCAGAATGTACGACAGTATGTCCAGCGCCTCGGGCGTGCGGCCTTCCCCGGTGGTCTGGCTCGGCACGATCCATATTTGCGACAGGGACTCCTGGCGCACCCGCGGATCGGAAACGGCAATGCGTCTTTCACCCGCAAGCGGCGGTTCGGCCGGCCGGAGGCGTTCTCCAGGCTCTGCGCGCCGGGCAACCTTGCCGTAGGTTTCCTGCGCAAGCTTGCGAACCGCATCAACGTCCACATCACCGGCAATTACCACCACCGCGTTGTTGGGCGTGTAGAACCGGTCGTAGAAGGCGATCGCAGCTTCCTTGTTGAGCGCTTCGATTTCGCTCTGCCAGCCGATGACGGGTGAGCCGTAGGGGTGATTGACGAAGGTGATGGAATTCAGCGCCTCCTGCAGCCGGGAACCGGGTTCACTGTCGACCCGCATGCGCCGCTCTTCCAGAACCACGTCCCGTTCCGGCGTCACGACTTCGTCGCTCAGAACCAGGTTCTCCATCCGGTCGGCTTCCAGCTTCATCATGAGCGGCAGATGCTGCTTGGCGACTTTCTGGAAATAGGCAGTGTAGTCGGTGCTGGTGAAGGCGTTCTCCTGGCCACCACGATCGGCAACCATCTTGGAGAATTCTCCGTTGGGATGGTCGTGAGTGCCCTTGAACATCAAATGTTCGAGAAAATGCGCAACACCAGACTGACCTTCCGGTTCATCGGCGGAACCGACCTTGTACCAGATCATGTGGGTGACAACCGGCGCCCGGCGGTCCGGGATGACCACTACCTGCAAACCGTTATCAAGCGTGAAGCTTTCAAGGTTCGGCGCAATCACGAGGTTTCCTGCCGTTGCCGGCGCGGAAAAGGCACTTCCCGGCACAAGGGCCATGCCGCCGCCCAGCAGGAGCGCAGGCATCAGCACAAGGCCGATGGAACGCTTCAACCGCCGCACGGGGGATGTCTTGTCGTGCTTCGAGGACGATGGGTTCACGTGCAACTCCCGTTCTTTGTCGTTCGAACAGCATGCGCTTCAACCAGGTGCGGGAAAAGCGCAAAGCCGGGCAATTTCATGGTGGCCAACAAAAAAGACCTCCGGACCTATCCTCCATATAGGAGGTGCGGTCCGGAGGTCCCGTTACAATTTTGTCATCTGCCTTTCGGACCCTGAAGTCCGGTCACTGAAGAGATCAGTTACAGAAGTTCTGGTCGCCTTCCAGGCAGCGCGGATCGAGCGGCTTGGAGTCGTACTCGTCGTAATTCGTCGGCTTGCGCTTTTTCTTCACCACTTCCGGCATCGGTGCATCCGGAGAAGGCGTGCTGTAGCCGGTGGGCGGATCGGTCAGGTAGCGGCGTGCGGACAGGCCATTCTGCTCGATACCTGCCTGCTGGGACCGCAGCTGCTGCAGGCGCTCCCATTCGGCCCGCTGCTCTTCACGTGTCAGCTTGCCGCCTTCGGTAATCTCGTTGAAGCGGCGCTCCGCGTCGAGATCGCGATTCTGACCGGTGACACCGGTAATCTTGAAGCCGCGCATCTGTTCCGGGGTCAGCGCTTCGCTGTTCATGCTGCCGGTCTTGCCGGAGCTGGCATAAAGCTGCTTCAGCTCGGTCAGCTGTTCGTTTTCACGCTGCTTCGGCCAGTTCTGATCGTTCACACCGGCAACATTCGTTTCCGGTTCGGGAAGGTTCGTCGGCTCTGCGGGCATGGCCAGCGGTCCACGAGGTTTGTACTCGATCTGCTTTTCGTTCGGATCGACGGCGCCAAGGCCTTTCATCACGGTGTCGACAAGGGCGACATCCGGTGCCTGGCTCGTGCCATCCGCTGCCTGGCATGCGGCCAAACCGGCCAGAAGCACCAGCACTGCAGAATTCTTTACAAACCCAACTAACGTCCGCACTGCGCAGACCCCTCGATTTCTCATAAAAAACAGCCGGCAGCACTCCGCCCGCGATCAGTCGTTGTCCAGCCTAAACCATTATTTTGCGGCTGAATTAGGACCATCTCGGAAACTGTCATACAGGAGACCGACGACGCCCGCAACGATCCACACATCTGCCAGGTTGAACACGTACCAGGAGAACGTGCCGACGTGGAAATGGACGAAGTCGACGACGGCGCCATAGGTCAGTCTGTCGATCCCGTTTCCGATCGCCCCGCCAATGACCAGCGCCAGGGCGAGGGCCACCAGGCGTGACTGGCAACGCGCCGACCAGACCCAAAGGCCAATCGTGACTGCAATCGTCACGCCGGCCAGAAGCCAGCGGCCCAGGTCGCTGTTCTGCTGGAACAGGCCATAGGAAATACCCCGGTTCCAGACCAGAACGATCTCGAGAACCGGCAAAAGGTCGACCGGCCCGTTGCGTGCAAGATCAAAGCCGTAAACCAGCCAGAGCTTGCTGCCCTGGTCGATGACAACGCCGACAAGCGCGATCAGAAGCACAAATGTGCTGAAACGGCCCCAGAGAAGGGGCCGTTTCGTATTGTTGGAAGATGTATCCTGTTGCGTCATCGTGACCGGGAACCCTGCCGCTCAGGCTGCGGCATGGGCAGCGTCCCATTCACGCAGGGCAGCAGCATCGCGCAAGGTCACATCCGGATAATCCGGATCGGAGCCTACTTCCGGCAGGATCTTCCAGGAGCGGGCGCATTTGGTACCCTCGGCAAGGCCGGGCACGACAGCCACACCCTTGGTGTCGCCGAGCGTGAACGCGCCTTCCGGTGCCGGTTCGCTGCTGAGCGTCAACTGGCTGGTGATGGCGATGTCCGCCATGTCCTTGCCCTTGAGCGCGTCCATCAGTTCCGCATCGGTGACATGCACGACCGGGTGAGCTTCCAGCGAGGAGCCGATCCGCTTTTCACGGCGCTCGATTTCCAGCGCGCCGGTGATCACGCGGCGAACCGTCTTGATCTTCGCCCACTTGGCGGCCAGTGCATCGTCACGCCATTCGGCCGGTACGGTCGGGAACTGCTCCAGGTGAACGCAGGCATCCTCGCCGTAACGGGAGGTCCAGGTTTCGTCCATGGTGAACGGCATCATTGGTGCGAGCCAGGTCACCAGGCAATCGAACAGCTTGTCGATCACGAAAAGCGACGCCTTGCGGCGCACGGACGAAGCCGCATCGCAATAAAGCGCGTCCTTGCGGATGTCGAAATAGAAGGCCGACAGTTCCACCGTCATGAAAGTGAACAGCTGGTGGAAGACCTTCTTGTAGTCGAACTCCCAGTAGGCTTCACGGATCATCTTGTCGAGTTCGACCAGCCTGTGCAGCATCAGCCGCTCCAGCTCAGGCATGTCGGCCAGCGCGACTTCTTCACCGGTGGCATGGCCAAGCGAGCCCAGCATCCAGCGCAGCGTGTTGCGCAGCTTGCGGTAGCTGTCGACGCTGGTCTTGATGATCTCCGGCCCGAGGCGCTGGTCTTCCCAATAGTCGGTGGAGGCCACCCACAGGCGCAGGATGTCGGCGCCATACTGCTTGATGACGTCCTGCGGGAACACCTGGTTGCCGAGAGACTTTGACATCTTGCGGCCGTCTTCTGCCATGGTGAAGCCATGTGTCAGAACGGCGTCGTAAGGTGCATGACCGCGTGTACCGCAGCTTTCCAGCAGCGAGGAATGGAACCAGCCGCGATGCTGGTCGGAGCCTTCAAGGTAAAGGACATAGTCCTTGCCGCCGTCGGTCTTGCGCTTGGGGGCGAGATCTTCGCGCTGTTCCAGAACGAAGGCATGTGTGGACCCACTGTCGAACCAGACATCCAGGATGTCACGGACCATGTCCCACTCGTCTGCCTTGTAGTCGTTGCCCAGGAAACGTTCCTTGGCGCCGTCCGCAAACCAGGCGTCGGCCCCCTCCGCCACGAAGGCATCGAAGATGCGCTTGTTGACGTTTTCGTCCTTCAGGACTTCAGAAGTTTCCTTGTGGATGAACACGGTGATCGGCACACCCCAGGCGCGCTGGCGCGACAGAACCCAGTCCGGCCGGTTCTCGATCATGGAGCGCAGACGGTTCTGGCCGGCCCCCGGCACGAAGCGTGTCTCGTCAATGGCGTTCAGTGCCCGCGTGCGCAGCGTGTCGCCTTCGCCGGACAGCTGCTTGTCCATGTAGACGAACCACTGCGGCGTGTTGCGGAAGATCACCGGCTTCTTGGAACGCCAGGAATGCGGATAGGAATGTTTCAACCGGCCGAGGCCGATCAGGTTGCCGCTTTCCTTCAGCTTTTCGATCACGGCCTTGTTGGCCTTGCCCTTCTCGCCCTTGTGCGTGATGACTTCGCAACCTTCGAAGCCAGGGGCATCCTTGGTATAGAAGCCGTCATCGGCCACAGTGAAGGGGATCGCGGTGTTGATGCCGCGTGCTTCCAGATCGGCCCGTTTGGTCATCCAGATTTCAAAGTCGTCCGTGCCGTGGCCGGGTGCCGTGTGCACGAAGCCGGTACCGGCATCGTCGGTGACATGGTCACCGTCCAGCAGCGGCACGTCGAATTCGTAACCGCCGAGATCGAGCCCTGCCAGCGGATGAGCACAGGTCAGTGTTTCCAGCTCGTCGTTGCTGACGGACCGGACACGCGCAAAATCGGTGATACGGGCGTTCTTGAACACTTCGTCGGCAAGGGCATCCGCCAGGATCAGCTTGTCGCCCTTCTGGACCCAGTTGTCGTCCGGCAGTCCGTCCTGCGTAACCTCGTAGAGGCTGTAGTCGATGCGCGAGGAATAGCTGATGGCGCGGTTGCCCGGGATGGTCCAGGGCGTGGTCGTCCAGATCACAACCGAAGCGTCCAGCAGTTCCTCGACAGCCGCTTCATCGCGTCCGCCGGCACTTTCGACCGGGAACTTCACCCAGATCATGTCGGACTGGTAGTCCTGATACTCGATCTCTGCTTCGGCAAGCGCGGTCTTTTCGACCACCGACCACATCACCGGCTTGGAACCGCGGTAAAGCTGGCCGGAGGTTGCGAACTTCATCAGTTCCCGGGCAATCACGGCTTCGCTCTCGAAGCGCATCGTCAGGTAAGGGTTGTCCCAGTCGCCCTCGATGCCGAGGCGCTTGAATTCCTTGCGCTGGACGTCGATCCAGTGCTCGGCGAATTCGCGGCACTCGCGGCGAAATTCGTTGATCGGCACCTCGTCCTTGTTCTTGCCCTTGGCGCGGTACTGTTCCTCGATCTTCCATTCGATCGGCAGGCCGTGGCAGTCCCAACCCGGAACGTAGTTGCTCTCGAAGCCCGTCATCTGCATGGAGCGCGTGACGATGTCTTTCAGCGTCTTGTTCAGCGCATGGCCGATATGGATGTTGCCGTTGGCATAGGGAGGTCCGTCATGCAGCACGAACTTGTTGCGGCCCTTGCCCTGTTCGCGCAGCTTTTTGTAGACGTTCATCTGCTCCCAGCGAGCGAGGATTTCCGGCTCTTTCTTGGGAAGGCCGGCGCGCATCGGGAATTCGGTCTGCGGCAGGTTCAGCGTTTCGGAATAGTCGCGTTTATCTGTCTCGGTCATCGTCACGTCGATCCGGTCGTTCGGGCCCTGGGCCCGCGTCATATGTCAGGATGATTGCCGGCCCGTTTCGGGCAGCAACATGAAATCAGGAAGTCCCGGTCCCTGGCGCCGCATTGCCGCGTCAGCCGAAGGCCGGGCAAGTAATTCGCGTAATCGCGATCGTCGGTCTGGCGACGACTATGAGAGCCTTGTGTTGCATGGCAAGGGACATAGCAGCACTTCGGCGATGAATAAAGATGTTCCGGCAATTCCTGTGTTGTTTGTCTGTCCGGCAAACGTACAACTTCCGAAAATCGGCTTCGGGTAACCGAATATGAATGTCTTTCGGTCATGGATAGGCCCGGGTTGAGACGGGTGAGCGACGGACAGACCGGCAGAAAATGGCCAATCAGGTGAAACAGGCGGCAAATGGGTCGCAGGCGGGCGTAGACAAGGCAAGTCTCTGGTCTCGCGGTGTCGTGACAGGCGACTGGCTGAGCTGGGACCGGATCGGCTTTGCATGTCTGTGTTCGGCGATCGGTTTCACGCTGGGCCTGTTGTGGATGCTGGTGGTGCCCAATACTTATGGCGCGCCCAACGGCACGTTGCTGATGGATTACCTCAGCTTCTGGATGGCAGGGGGCCAGGCTCTCAACGGAACGCCGGAAGTGGCATACAGTCCCGCTGCGTTTTCCGCCCTCCAGCAGCAGCACACCGGAACAGACACCGTCTTCGGTTTCTTCTATCCTCCCACGTTCCTGATGTTGCAGATGCCGTTTGCGCTTCTGCCCTACAAGATTGCGTTTGCCGTCTTTATCGGGATCACCACGGGTCTGTTGTGTCTGGCCTGCCGCCTGATTGCGGGCAACTGGCTGCTGGCCGCCTGCCTGATCCTTGTACCGGCCTGCGCGAACAACGCTTTCCATGGCCAGAATGCAGCGTTGACCGCAGCGCTCTACGGTTTCTTTCTTGTCGGGATCGAACGGCGGCAGATGGTGTGGGCGGGCATCGCTCTGGGTCTTCTGACTATCAAGCCGCAGTTGGGCATCCTGGTTCCTCTGGCCCTTGTTGCCAGCTTCAATTGGCGGACCTTCCTGAGTGCATCCGTCTCGACGCTGGTGTTCGCCGCGCTCGGCGTTGCGGTACTCGGCTTTGGCACCTGGCAGGCCTTCTGGATTCAGGCGCCGGTTGCCTCCGCCATGATGGAGCTGGGCGGCGTTGAATGGGTCAAAATGATTTCGGTTTACGGTGCAGGCAGGGTGCTGGGGCTCGGTCATCTGCCGGCGATGATGGTGCAGGCGGTCTTTGCCCTTGCTGCTGCCGTTTGCGTGTGGCGTGTCTGGCGGCGGACGGACGCCATGTCGGTACGGGCTCCGGTCCTGGTCGGCGGCACCTTGCTGGTCACACCCTTTGCCCTTTCCTACGACCTGACGCTGATCATCATCCCTTGTGCCTTCCTGATCCGCGAGGGCCTCAGAAACGGCTTCTTGCCTTACGAGAAAGTAGCGCTCTTCATCATCATCGGCCTATCTGCATCCACCAGCCCGTTTGCGATCTGGCTCGGCATGCCGATCGCACCCGTCCTGCCGGTGATGCTCGTCTGGCTGGGGCTGCGCAGACTGCAGTTGCACGCCGCACATCCGAAACGTGAGCGCCTCGACGGCGCGATTGCCGGATCAGCTTGAGGCCGCCTGCCGCAGCTTGCGCTCGCGGTGGGTGATGTAGAGCCCGCTCGAGATGATCAGGGCAATGCCCAGCCATGTCGGTCCGTCCGGAAAATTGGAAAAGACCAGATACCCGAACAGGGTGGCGCTGACGATTTCGATATATTGCAGCGGTGCCAGCATACTGGCGCTGCCGCGTTGAAACGCGGAAACGACAAGACCGTGGCCGGCGAAGGAAATGAGCCCGATCAAGGCCAGCAAGCCGGACTGGGGTGCGTCCGGCATGACGAATTCCATGCCTTCGATCCCGGTCAGATATCCGATCACGAGACCTGTCCCAAGCAACAGTGAACCGGACAGGCCCGCGCTGAACTGGATGGTCAGAAGATCGTCGCGAACGGGGTAGAGCCTGTTGAGCAGCAGGTAGAAGGAAAACAGAACGGCGGTTGCGACCGGCAGCAGGCTGACGAGACCAATCTCCGCCAGCGTCGGCCGCAGCACGATTATGGCCCCCAGCAGGCCAACGAGAATGGCGCCGATCCGCCGCGGGCCGACCTGTTCCTTCAAAAGCACTGCCGCCAGGATGGTAAGGACCATGGGCTCAACAAAGAAGATCGAGATCGCGGTCGCCACCGACATGTACTTCACCGCAGTGAAGAAACAGAGCGATGCCGTGCCCAGAAGAATGCCGCGCAGGTAGTTCACGACCGGTTGCTTGCCCCTCAGGTGCATGAGTCGGCCGGTGACCAATGCAATGGCAAGGCTGATCAGAAGCTGAAAGAAAAAGCGGCCGAATGTGACTTCAAGCGTCGGCAGCTCCGCGGAGAGATATTTTGCGGTGATATCCATCACCGGCAGCAGCAGCATGGCCGACGTCATCAGGAAAATCGCCATGAGCGGGTTCTGCTCGACATCCCCGGAACGCGAGGAAATGGATTGACGCTTCATCGTGCTGCAACCTCCGGAGCGTCTTCATCACTGAAAACCACACGCGAACAGGGATTTCGCCGACTTTCCGGCGATGGGCAATCGCTTGGGAGAAGGACCGGCAACAAGGAAAGGGCCGGGCAAAAATCTCTGCGGTCGCTGGCCGCAGCAGGATTGCCGATCCATATTCCTTTTGAAGTTGAACGTCTCCCGGAGCAAGCCGGCAAACGCCAAGTTCGTCAGAAAAGAGAAAATATTTTGAAGGCTGCTCAGGCGGAAAGATCGAGCAGTTTCATGTCGAGTTCGGAAAGCGGCTGTAGCGAGCCGAGCGCGGCGCGGGCTTCTTCGCTGTCCCGGTCCATCTGGGCAATCAGTGCCTCGACCGAGTCGAATTTTTCCTCGCCGCGCAGATAGGACACCAGGTGCACGCGCAGCGTCTTGCCGTAGAGATCGCCAGCAAAGTCGAACAGGAACACTTCAAACAGTGCGGCGCCATTGTCGAAGGTCGGGCGGCGACCATAGCTGGCGACGCCGTCATGCCAGGCCCCGTCGACACGGACCTTGACCGCATAGATGCCCTGCTTCAGCGGGCAATCCTCGGTAAGGCTCATGTTGGCGGTCGGATAGCCGAGGTCGCGGCCGCGCTTGTCTCCGTGGCGCACGTCCGCCTCGAAGAACCAGCGATAGCCAAGGAGACCGTTTGCCTGGGCGATATCCCCCCGTGAGAGGCTGTCGCGGATACGGGTGGAAGAAATGACTTCAGCGCCTTCGTCTTCCTCGCGCTGGACGATGGTCACGCCGAAGCCGTGATCGGCACCGGCGGAACGCAAATAGTCTGGGGTGCCCTGTCTGGCCCGGCCGAAGTGGAAGTCATAACCGGTGACCGCGTGGGAGATGCCGAGCGTGTCGATGAGAATGTCCTGAACGAAGGCATTCGCTTCGATGCCGGCAAACTCCCGGGTGAACGGAAGGATGAGCGCGCCGTCGAGACCGCACAGGCGCAGCAGGTCGAGTTTCTGCTGTGGCGGGGTCAGACGGAAAATGGGTTTGGACGGGTTGAAGACCGTGCGCGGATGCGGCTCGAAGCTCATGGCATAGACGGGATGATGCGTGCCGTGGCCAAGACCGAGCGCGGCGTCGAGCACGGCACGGTGGCCCCTGTGAACGCCGTCGAAGTTGCCGATGGCAACAATGCCGCCTTTCAGGTCCGCCGGAAAGGCATCCAGGCTTTCGATGATCGGAAAGCTGGAGGGATCAGTGGAGCTCATGCGGCAAACCTTCGCGCAACGATACGTCACAACGGTCCGGTGTGCCGGCCCGTCCTGCAGGAACACGTCAAACAAGGCGCTCCGGGTGGAGCAGCCCTGCCGACTTTGGCGTGGAACCTGCCGTCAAGCAAAGCAAAGGTCAAGATGGGGATGTGCCGAAGACTTGCCTTTGCAGTCGCTGCCCGTCAAAGACCGGATTGATCCTCGTCCCGGCCGGGAACCTTCACCAGTGCCTCGCCTTCCAGAACCACGGTGTCGTCGACACTGCAGATACAGGAAAGGCGGGCACGGTTGCCGCGCTCCATCAGTTCCTCGACGGTGACAGTCACCTTGACGTCATCGCCGATCCTGACCGGGGCCTTGAAATTGAGCGTTTGCGACAGATAGATCGCGCCGGGGCCGGGAAGGCGGGTGCCGAGCACGGCCGAGATCAGGCTGGCCGTATAGAGGCCATGGGCGATTCTCGTCTTGAAGGGCGTGCGGGCGGCAAAATGTTCGGACAGATGAATCGGGTTCCGGTCACCGGATACTTCCGCAAAGCCGACCACGTCGGAAGAACTTACATGCTTCACGAGTACTTCGCTCATACCCACGGAAAGATCTTCGAAGCAGAGTTTTTGCAGTTCCAACATTACGGTTTCCGCCCTGATTTGTCTTGATTTGAAGTAGGCGGACGCTAGGCGGTGCAAGGTTTTCTGGCAATTGTGCTTTGGGCGAAGAAAAAAGCGCCTGTTATTAACGGTCTTTTCAGGGGCGGCGGGTAGATTGCGTTGAGTGTGGGGAGGTGAGGACACAATAATGTGTCGCTCTCCTTCGAAGTCATAACGCGTTTCCACCGGCCCACGGCCAGGGGCCGCGCAAATTGACAGTATGGAGTAGACAATGGCCCTTGATCTTCAGATGCCGGTCCTCGTGGTCGATGACTACAAAACGATGATTCGCATCATTCGGAACCTGCTCAAGCAACTCGGTTTCGAAGACATCGACGATGCTGCGGACGGCACCGAAGCTTTGGAAAAAATGAAACAGCGCCGTTATGGCCTGGTGATTTCCGACTGGAACATGGAGCCGATGACCGGATACGAGCTGCTGAAGCAGGTTCGTGCCGACGGCAGCCTCAGCAAGACGCCTTTCATCATGGTGACTGCTGAATCCAAGACGGAAAACGTCATCGCCGCCAAGAAAGCCGGCGTGAACAACTACATCGTGAAGCCTTTCAATGCTCAGACGCTGAAAGGCAAGATCGAGGCGGTCTTCTCCGATTGATTTCTTGCACTTGGCGGGGAGCTGCGTTGGGGCGCACCTCCGCCAGTGCCAGACGGATGTACAGGATCGGCGCGGTCTTGCTGGGCAGGCAGGCCGGGTCAGCTTTGCTGCATCCGAAAAGTTATAGCGGTTCCTGAGACTTCCGGATCCGCGCTTCGGAGGATGCTTTCAAAATGGAAAGGCTCGACCTGGTGGCCAGTATGAAACAGGAAAACATTGCCCGAGTCATAGACTTCCTGCAGGAAAACAAGAACAGGCAAGGTGAAGTTTCCCTGACCGACGTGATGCATCTTGCAGAAGTCATGTCGGGTTCGATGCACGACTTTCTGTCGACCGTACAACCGGCCGTCACGGAAGAACTGACCGTCATCGCCAAGGAAATCAGGCGCATGAAGGAGGAAATCTCCCAACTGCGCGCCAATGACATGACTGGCAGCAAGATCCCGGACGCCGGACGGGAACTGGACGCCATCGTTGAGGCGACGGAAGAAGCCACCAACACCATCATGGAAGCGGCCGAAGAGATCATGGGCGCCGACGCCAGCGACCAGGAAGCCTATCAGGAGCTGGTCAGCAACAAGATGATCAGCATCTTCGAGGCTTGCACCTTCCAGGATATTACCGGCCAGAGAATTTCCAAGGTGGTCGCAACACTGCGTTACATCGACGAGCGTGTGACTTCCTTCATCGAACAACTGCGTATTCCGGAAGATCTCGATGCGACGCTCGTCGAGACAGAGTCGGAGCGCCGCAAGCGCGAGCTGATCCTCCATGGTCCGCAGCATTCAGGCGAAGGTGTTTCGCAGGATGATATCGATGCCCTTCTGGGCGGCGCACAGGCGGATATCGACAAGCTGTTCGACTGATCCGGACTGAAAAAAACGATTTCGAAGGGCTCTCCATTGGAGGGCCCTTTTTGGTTCTGAACTTTCTCTCCATCGTCATCCCATGGCTTGGCCATGGGATCCATGCCGTTTGGTCTCCAGTCGGATTGGCCTTGTTCGGGACAAGGCAACGGCTTGGACTGCAGGGAAAGCCCTGCAGCGACGAAGTCGGAGAGGTGCATCTATTCGGCGGCCACCAGCTTCTCCCGATGCGCCTTGCGTTCCCGGGCGAGCGAGGTCAGGTCGAAATCGTCGAGGATGGTATAGAACGCCGGAACCACGAAGACGATCATGAGTGTCGTGCCGATCAGTCCGAAGGAGATCGAAGTCACCAGCGGGATCAATACCTGTGCCTGGGGGCTTGTTTCGAACAGCAGCGGCAGCAGACCGACGATTGTGGTCACCGACGTCAGCAGGATCGCACGGAACCTGGCCTTGGCACCCAGTGGAGCGATCTCTGCAACGCTTTCCAGCGATGGCTCGTGCTCGTCCTTGATGAACTGGACCAGCAGGATTGAATCGTTGACCACGATCCCGGCTAGCGAAATGAAGCCCAGCATGCTTGGCATCGCAAAGTCGATGCCCATCAGGAAGTGCCCCCAGACCGCGCCAATCAACGCCATGGGGATGAGCGTCATCACCACGACCGGTTCGCTGTAGCTGCGGAACTGGAAACTCAGCAGGATGAACACGAAGATCAGGCCGGTGCCGAGTGCCTTGACCATGGACGCCTGCGTCTTGGCGCCTTCTGCATTCTGCCCCTCGGTCGAAGTGCTCAATCCGGGGTATTTTTCCAGGAGTTGCGGCAGGTATCTCGTTTCCGTGTCCTTGACGACTTCGTTGGCATTGGCAACACCGAGAAGAACGTCGCCGGTGACCGTCACGGTCGGTACCCGGTCAATACGATTGATCCGCGTGAAGCTGCGGTCGGATCGGATGTCGGCGACGGAGCCGAGCGGCACCCGGTGACCAGAAGGGGTCTCCACGGTGAAGAGTTCGAAATCGCCAAGGCTGTTGCGGTCGCTGCCGGCAAGGCGGACATCGACCTCGAAGCTTTCCGAACCGACTTGCACCTCATCGGCGGTAATGCCGTTGTAGGCCCCTCTCAGCTGGTCGGCGATCGCCTTGGCATCAAGGCCTACCGCCCCGGCTCCGTCCTTGAGAGACAGGGCCAGTTCCGGTTTTCCGAGGCTGAGATCGTCGGAAATGTTGTAGACGCCGTCATAGCCCTTGAGCCAGGCCTGAAGCTCTTCAGAAGCCTGGTCGAGCAATTGCAGGTCATTGTGGGCCAGGCGCAATTCGATGGCGCGTCCCGCCGGACCGATGCTGGATTCGGTGAGAATGATGCGCCGGACGTCGAGCGTTTCGGGCAGTTCCTGGCGCCAGACTTTCAGGATCTCCTGGTTGCCTGCGTCACGAAGGGGTCCGTCCAGCAAATCAATGTCGATGGTCGCCAGATGTGCTCCGCTGGTGCCGGCATCGCTGTTTTCGTTGAACCGCACCAGTATGTTCTTGAGGAGGGATGTTCCATCCGGATTGCGCGGCGACAGCGCCGCATCGGTGCGTTCCAGCGCACTGATTGCCTCTGTCACGACCTTGCGCGTGTCGGCGAGCGTCGCACTTGCCGGCAATTCGATCCGCGCTTCGATCTGGTCGCCTTCCACGTTCGGAAAGGCCTGGAATTTCACGACGCCGCCGGCCAGCAGCGAGACCGAAGCCAGGAAAAGCATGAAGCAGGCACCGATGACGAAATAGCGGTTCCGCACAGACCATGTGGCACAAGGACCGATCACATGCTCCCGCGCCCAACCGACACCGCTTTCCGCCTTGCGGGTTACCCAGTTCGGGGTGTCGCGCGTAGCACCATGGGACAGGTGGTTGGGCAAAATCAGAAAAGCTTCGACCAGCGACACGGCCAGAACCAGCAACATGACCATCGGGATCACGCGCAACAGGTCGCCAAGGTCGCCCTCGATAAAAGCAAGTGCACCGAAAATGGCGGTGGTCGTGGCAAACGAAGACAGCACACCCGGGGCGACCTGCCGCGTTCCCTGCACGGCGGCCTCCAGGGGACCGAGCCCTTTCTGGCGCCGTGTCGCGATGTTTTCGGAAATCACGATGGCGTCGTCCATCATGATGCCGACCACGATCAGCATGGCCACCATCGACAGCATGTTGATCGTCAGCCCCAGAATGGACATTGCGGCGAGCGCGCCCAGAAAGGATACCGGCAGGCCCATGCCGATCCAGAATGCCTGTCGCCCGCCGAAGAAGATCCACATGGCCGCAACGACAAGCGCCAGCCCCTGAAGAGAATTGTTGACCAGCATCCACAGGCGATCCTTCAGGATGATCGAGCCGTCGTTGATGATGGTCAGGGTGATGCCTGGGGCAGTTCGGGCCTGTTCCTGGTCGACGAATTCCTGCACCCGCTCCACCACCTTGATCAGGTCGTCACTGCGGGTCATGGAAATGTCGAGAACAGCGGCCAACCTGCCGTTCAGCCGGGTTTCGACCTCTTCGTCCTCGAAGAGATCACTGATCGTGGCAATGTCGCCCAGCTTGATCTGGCCGCCTTGCGGGGAAGAGGCGACAATCACCGACGCATAGGCATCCGCCGCAAGGCGCTCGTCGGCGAAACGCAGCAGGATCGAGCCGCCTACAGTCGTGATCTCTCCGGAGGGAGCGCTGACATTCTGCCTGGTGAGGGTATTTGCGATTTCCGAGAGGGTTAGCCCAACTTCACGCGCGGCGGCGTCGCGCACCTCGATGCGGAACTGCCGGTCAGAGAAGCCGGAAATCTCGACCTGGGGTATGCCGCCGAACTTCAGCATGCGGTCCTTCACCGCTTCGGCGTAGTTCTTCAGCTGCGGCTTGTCGTCAATTCCGGTGATGACGACGGAGGTCGCCTCGCTCAGTCGGCCCGCCTCTTCGATGATCGGGTCTTCAACGCCCTCGGGAAAATCATCGATCGCGTTGATCTCGCGGTCGATATCCAGCATCAGCTGGTCGATGTCCTTGCCTTCCATGATCTTGACGGTCGCAAGTGCGAGGTTTTCCCGGGAATCGCATTTGAGTTCGTCGATGTTCTCGATCCCGTCGAGCGCGTCCTCGATGCGCCGGCAAACGGTGCGTTCGACATCGGCTGAGGTTGCTCCGGGATAGGCGACTGTCACGGTAATCCGTTTTATCGGGATCTGCGGAAAGGTTTCCAGCAGAAGACCCGGAAGGTTGAGCAGTCCGAGAATGATGAAACCGGCCATCAACAGATTGGCGGCGGTTGGGTGCTGGGCGAAGTAGCGGATCATGGCTGTTCCTCACCGTTGAGAGCATCCGTGCTCGCCATTCGCTTCAAACCTGCCTTCACGGCTTCGTCTTCGACCGGCTTCAGCAACATGCCTTCGATCACCGGGGACACATCGCTGACGATGACCTTGCTTCCAGCTGGCAGATCCGTTCCCAGAACGACGATATCATCGAAGCGGAAGGCGATTTCGACCGGCACCGTGACCAGTCGGCTGTCGGGCGAGACAGTCATGATCCTGCCACTGTGGACCGCGTTGCGCGGCAACACGATCTGATCGGCCACCGGCGGTGCGGACAGCTCAACCTCGGTAAACATGCCTTTGACCAATGGCGGCTTTATTCCCGGCCGGATGGTGTCATAGGGCTTGTCCACGCTGACGATCAGTCCGATGGAGCGGGTGTCCGGATCCACCGTGTCGCTGACCCGCTTGACGTGCGCATCCCAGACGGCGGTCTCTCCGACAGATCCGACCCTTACCTTGGCCTTCAGCCGGTCAAGCGAATGCCGTGCCCGGATGACACCTTCTTCCGTTTCCAATTGTCCGGGAAAGGCCAGATTGGCAAATCCGGCCATGTTGCCAGGACTGATCTGAACGTCGATGTCGGCTGCGTCGATGCCGTCAAGTTCACCGATGGAGCTGCCGGCACCGACATACTGGTCGATCTCTACACTGACCTTCGAAACCCTGGCATCGAAGGGAACACGGATCGTGGTGCGGGCAAGGTTCAGCTTTGCGGTTTCCAGACGAACCTCGTTCTTGGCCTTTACCTGCTCCAGTGCCTTGCGCTTCACCGGGTTGAGCGCAATCTCGTTCTCAAGGTCCTGAACCCGCGACTTTTGCTGAAGCACCGTGCCTTCCTGGTTTTCGACCAGCTGATCGGACGCGACCTTGCGCTCCTGCAGCGTTTTCAGCCGGGCCAGCTCACGCTGTTCCAGGTCGAGGACCGATTTGGCAATCGCCAGGGATTGTTTCTGTGTATCCAGGGTAACGGCCAGCTCTTCGATATCCACCTCGGCACTGGCGATATCGCTCTGCGCCTCGGCAATCTCCAGCTCGTAGTCTTCCGGTGCGAGTGTCACCAGAATCTTGCCTTCCGGGATGAATTCACCGCGTTTGAAATCCGGATTGATGTAGGTGACCCGGCCGGACACCTGCGCGATGGCATCAAGTGTATGGGCCGGATCGACCGTCCCGTACCCGGTTACGCGCGGCACGAAGTCCTGAGGCTCGACCGTGACGACACGCACGAGCGTCGTTGTTTCCCCGATGTCGGTGCGCTTGGGTGCTTCGCGCCCGCTCACCGCATAAACCAGCACTGCCGCACCGGCGATCACGGGGGGAAGGATCAGGGCTTTTTGCAACAGCGACACGGCGGCTCTCCTGGCAATGTTCGCTCGGCGGGCTGCAGACCTCCGCCGACCATAATTCTTTTAATGCAAGTCCAAACTTGCAAATAGTGACAGTTCAATTTTATTGCAAGCGATTGCTTGCATTTGCATCCTGTTTGGCATTAGGTGCGACGGAATGTCTTCCGGAAAATTGAGGGCGCGCCCGGCGCGTTTGGCGGCCAAGTGCCTAGAAATGTAGATGTTTCAGAAATCTATTCCGCAACAGTTGCACTGTTTTGCGAGCGCGGGTTCAGCGGAACCACCACCAAGGAAATAGCGGACAGGGCAGGGGTGAACGAAGTCACGCTGTTTCGCCGTTTCGGGTCGAAGGCAGGTTTGATCGAAGCCGCCATCGGCGACACGCTATCCGACGTCTCGTTCGGCAAGATGTTGCCGGGGGAAGACGTTAAGGCCGATCTTCTGGAAATCGTGCGCAATTATCTGGAGACCTACCGCAAGCACAGCGGGCTTGCCCTGACGCTGTTTGCGCAGGTGCCCCAGCATCCTGAACTGCGAGCGGTGACACCCTTCCTGCTGAAAAACCTGCAGGGCGTAGCCCGCACATTGGCAAAGCATCAGAGCAGCGGGCGGCTCAAGCCGGGCGATCCGGTCAGCTTCGCCGTTGCGCTCATCGCGCCGCTGGCCGTCATGGGCTTCATGAAGGAGATGGGTCTGGGGACAGGTCACGAAGGTCTGGACGTGGAAAATTACGTCCAGACCTATTTGCAGGGGCATGGCCCCGATACGGGACGTTAAATGAGCCCGCTAGCAATATTGCGCGCGCTTACCACCAAAGACGCGGCAGGGCAGCACGTGCGCGCAGGCCTTCTTCGGCCAGACGGCGGCGGATCAGATGTTCGTCCGGCGCGTCGCTCGGACCGAAGTCGGAGGCATGGATGCCAGCGGTGATGAACAGAACGTCGAGATCCTGAGACACCGCACCGCGGATATCGGTCGGCAGACCGTCGCCGATGGCCAGGACGTCTTCCTTGGCGACGTCTTCGCCCGCCAGCGTCGCGAGGCGCTTCATTGCTGCGTCGTAGATGGGGGCATGCGGTTTGCCGAGAATGGCCACTTCGCCGCCGAGATCTTCATAGAGACGGGCAAGGGCACCGGCGCACCAGATCAGGCGCTCGCCGCGCTCCACCACGATGTCGGGGTTGGCGCAGATCATCGGCAGGCCGCGTTCGGCCAGCTTCTGCAGCCGGTCGCGGTAATCGTCGGGCGTTTCGACCTCGTCGTCTTCCAGCCCGGTGCAGCTGATGCCTTCCGCTTCCTCGTCATTGGTGGTGAAGGTGGCTTCAAGGCCGTGATACAGCGGCTGGTCCCGGTGCGGACCGATGTGCAGGAGCGTCTTTTTGCCCTGAGCCACAAGGACCTCGCGGGTCACGTCGCCGGAGGTGACGATGTCGTCGTAGGTTCCGTCCGGCACACCAAGAGCGGCCAGCATTTCGCCAACCTGCTTTGCAGGGCGCGGGGCATTGGTGATGAGGACCACCTTGCCACCGGCTTCCTCGCGAAAGGCCTTGAGGGCTTTGTGCGCGCCTTCAAAAGCCGATACACCGTTGTGCAGCACGCCCCACACGTCACACAGGATGCCCTTGTAGGACGGGGCGAGGGTGCGGAGCCCCTCAACAAGAAGCGGTGCAGAAACTGTCATGGCGGGTCACTCGGATCTGGGTAGGTCTGATAAGCTTTGCTGAAGAATCGACGCAAACTCGGCGCGGACCATATAGGAACATGGCGCGGTGCGAAACCGAGTAGAGGGAGTTTCATGAAGGTCAGGCAACTTGGCGAACAGGTGATCAACCAGATTGCGGCCGGCGAGGTCATCGAAAGACCCGCCAGCGTGATCAAGGAGTTGGTGGAAAACGCCGTCGACGCCGGGGCAAAACAGGTCGAGATCGTTACCGCCGCCGGTGGCAAGACGCTCATGCGTGTTGCCGACGACGGCGAGGGCATGCGCCAGGAGGATCTGCAACTGGCAATCCGCCGGCACTGCACCTCCAAGATTTCCGACGACGACCTGTTCGACATCCGCACGCTCGGGTTTCGCGGTGAAGCGCTGCCGTCCATCGGCTCCGTCGCCCGGCTGGCGATCCAGACCCGTCACAAGGACGAGGACCACGCCTGGGCCATCGCCGTCGAGGGCGGCAGGGAGCAGCCGCTTGTGCCCGCAGCCCGTACAAAAGGCACCCAGGTTGAAGTGCGTGACCTTTTCTTCGCGACACCTGCCCGGCTGAAATTCCTGAAATCGGATCGTGCGGAAGCGGCCGCCATCACCGAAATCGTCAAGCGGATCGCGCTCGCCTATCCGGAGATCGGCTTTTCCCTCGGTGGCGCCGACCGGCAGTCGCAGAGCTGGCCAGCAGCACGCGGCGGTGAACCGCATCTTGCTCGGATCGCGCAGATTCTCGGCCAGGATTTTGTCGACAACGCCATGGAAATCGACGCTGCCCGGGAAGGCGTGCGTCTCACCGGTTTTGCAGGCTTGCCGACACACCACCGTGGCAATGCGCAGAACCAGTTCTTCTTCGTCAACGGCCGCCCGGTGAAGGACAAGCTGCTGCTATCCGGATTGCGCGGAGCCTATGCCGATGTGCTGGCCCGTGACCGGCATCCGGTTGTGGTCCTGTTCATCGATCTCGACCCGGCATTGGTCGATGTCAACGTGCACCCGGCCAAGGCCGATGTGCGCTTCCGGGACAGCCAGCTTGTGCGCGGGCTTCTGGTGGGTGCCATCAAGCATGCACTGGTTCAGTCCGGACACCGGTCATCGACCTCGAACGCGGCCGTTGCCCTGGACGCCATCAGGGCACAGTCGGCGGGGTTCTCTCAACCGGGTCACACACCGTCTTCTCCAACAGGATCCGGCGGATATGGCGGTGGTTCCTACACCCGCACGTCTGCTGCGCCTCATTGGGCGCCGGAAGCGTTTCGCCCGCTCCAGATGGAGGAAGCGCACGCAACAGGCTTTGCCGAAGCAGCACAGCCGGCCTTCGAACGGCAGAACGGTTTTGCCGACTTTGCCAGACCGTCGGCGGATGCCCGCGCGAATGACGTCCCGGTCGAAACCGAAAAGACCCGCCTTCCGCTGGGGGCCGCCCGTGCGCAGGTTCATGAAACCTATATCATCGCCCAGACCGAGGACGGTGTCGTCATCGTTGACCAGCACGCCGCCCACGAGCGCCTTGTCTACGAACGTCTGAAGGAAGCGTTGGCCAAGAAGGATGTCGCACGCCAGATGCTGCTCATCCCCGAGATCGTCGAGTTGCCGGAAGAAGATGCAATCCGGCTGGCTGATCGCGCGGAGGATCTCGAAAAAGTCGGCCTGTCCCTGGAAGCCTTCGGCCCGGGTGCCATCGCCGTCAGGGAGACCCCCGCTATCCTCGGCGACATGGATATCCAGGGCATGGTCCGGAACCTGGCCGACGAGCTTGCCGAATGGGACACTGCCGAAGGTCTCAAGGAAAAGCTGGACCATGTTGCCGCCACGATGGCCTGCCACGGTTCGGTGCGTGCAGGCAGGCGCATGCGTCCCGAGGAAATGGATGCGCTCTTGCGCGACATGGAAGCCACGCCGCTTTCCGGACAGTGTAATCACGGCCGGCCAACCTGGGTGGAGCTGAAACTCGGCGATATCGAGAAGCTGTTCGGCCGCAAATAACCCGGCAATCTGATCGACCTCCCGATGCGGATCGTAGACGTCGGAGCAATGGGAGACAGTCAGATGACACAAACCGGCTCCGGCAGCGCGGAACAGGCATTGAACAAGACCGGCAGACCTGGGCGCACGCTTTGGAAGGCCGTCTCGCGTGTGGTTGTCATTGCCGGCATCGCCTACGCCATGGCGGCCGGTTACATGTATTTCAACCAGCGCAGCTTCATATTCGTTCCAACCGGAGAGTTGAGTACGCCGGATGAAAAGGGGCTCTCAGGTGTCACCGTTGAAACAGCGGCGATGGCTGACGGTACAAAGGTGTCCGTCTGGCACGTGCCACCTGCTGCTGAAGGCGCTCCCACGGTACTCTATTTTCACGGCAATTCAGCCAATGTCTCCTCCCGCTGGAAGCGGTTCAAGCAGATCCTGGACAGCGGTTTCGGTCTCTATGCGCCCAGCTACCGGGGATATGCCGGAAGTGAGGGGAGCCCGTCGGAAGAGGCGTTGATTTCGGACGGCCTTGAACATTTCGACCGGATGGCAGCTTCGGGCACGCCGGTCATCGTCCATGGAGAAAGTCTTGGCTCGGGTGTTGCGGCCGCAGTGGCGGCAGAGCGTCCGCAAACGAACCTTGTGGTGCTGGAAGCGCCCTATACGGCGCTGATCGACATGGCCTGGGACAGGTATCCCTGGTTGCCGGTGGGCCTCATGATGAGCGACCCGATGGCGACACGGGATCGCGTCGGCAAGATCGCCGCGCCGGTCCTGATCGTGCACGGGACGGAAGACCGGGTCATCCCGGTGGAACACGGCAGGCGTCTTTATGAATTTGCGAAAGACCCCAGGCAGCTTGTGATTGTCGAAGGTGGCGGTCACAGCAATCTGTGGTCAAACGGGATGTGGGACTTCGTTCTCGCCGCCTGGGTGAAATGGCACGAAGGCTCTTGAACCATCTGCCGTGTTGCGCCTGAAACAGAAAACCCCGGGCGACGTGCCCGGGGTTTTCCTTTGCCGGGGTTACGGCATCAGAATGTGCGCTGCAGGCGGAAGGTCCCGTAGAGCTCGTAGGTGTCGTTCAGGCCGGAGGAGCGGCTGTAGTCGACATCACGATACTGGAATTCCGGGCCCATCAGGAAGCCGGAGACCGGTTCCCAGACCACGTTTGCGGTCGCGTCCCACTGGGTGAAGTCATAGGCGCTGGTGCCGCCGTCCACATCATGGTAGCCGCCTTCGACATTCACCTGAACGGTGTCGGTTACACCGAGCGTCACGCCGCCAAAGATGTTCAGCGTCT
Source organism: Labrenzia sp. R5_0 (assembly GCF_017743835.1). Lineage (NCBI taxonomy): Bacteria > Pseudomonadati > Pseudomonadota > Alphaproteobacteria > Hyphomicrobiales > Stappiaceae > Labrenzia > Labrenzia sp. R5_0. The sequence continues at coordinate 973,153 of NZ_JAGHRK010000003.1, forward strand.
TGGTGGTCTCGGTGCTGCTGCCATTCCAGACTGCATCGGTGATGCGGCTGTTCCAGCCCGTGGACCCGTATCCGCTGGCGCCATCGGTATAGACGGCCTGCAGGGAGACCGCACCGCCCTTGGCAAAGCCACCGAAGTTCACGGTCACGCCGGCACCAGCTGCCCAGCCGAGTTCGTCTTCCGTCCGGCCTGCAAGACCGTTGTAGGCAGCGCTCGGATAGACCTGGTGCAGGGCACCCATTATCTGGGCCTGGCCCCAGCCCTGGTTGACGCCCAGTGCCGCGACGAAGTCCGGAGCGCGGGTGCCGCCATAGCTCTGGTTGGTGCCGTTGAACGCGATATTCTCTTCGCGGCCCGAACGGTCTTCCAGCGCGACAGTCGCATTGAAGCCGTTGCCGAAGGCCATCGTATAGGCGACCTGATTCAGCTTGCGATCGGAATAGCTTTCGATCTGCGCGTTGAAGGCATATCCGGTGAAGAAGTCGAAGTTCGAACCGTTGTGACCGGCCAGCAGGCCGCCCCACTGGATATAGGCTTTGTCCAGCGTGGTCGAAGTCGATGCGTTGGTCAGCGTGATGTAGGATTCGATAAAGGCACGCAGTGTGCCGAATTCGGTCGCGGTACGTGCATCAAGGTAGAGATACCCGCGCGAACGCCACTGGTAACCGTCGGTGTCCCGGTCGCCCCAGGCGTTTTCGGCCTCGCCGAAGTTGCGGACGCGGAATTCGGTCCGGACACGACCGCCTACGCGCAGGCAGGTTTCGGTGCCGGGAATGTAATAGAAGCGCGCGCCGTAGGCGTCACAGATCCGGACATAGTCGACAGGTTCCGGAGCCACTGGCAGGTCGGCCGAAAGCGCCGGACTTGCGGCCGCGAAGAAACCGGCAATTGCCCCGAGAACAACATTACGAGTCATTTGATACTCCGATGAAGTGCGGAAATACCCCCACGCACATTATGCCGTTCGTAGATGTCAGTTTCAGCCTCCCGGAGAGGTGAAATCAGCAGATATGAGCGATTGGTTGATGTTGTTGCTTTTGAGCAACGGGCAATCCGGTCAATTTAACTTGAAAACCGTTTAGCGCTTTGCCTGAAAGAACGATCTGAGCAACTCCGCCGCGCGTGTCGCGCCTATGCCGGAATAGACATCCGGTGTGTGATGACACGTCGGCTGGCAGAAAAAGCGGGTGCCATGATCGACCGCGCCGCCCTTTTCATCTCCCGCGCCATAGTAAAGCCGGCGGACCCGCGCGAAGGAGATCGCTCCCGCACACATGGGACACGGTTCGAGCGTCACGTAGAGATCGCAGTCCGGAAGGCGTTGCGAAGCTGCCCGTTCGCATGCGGAGCGGATCACGAGAATTTCTGCGTGAGCTGTCGGGTCGTTGAGCTCCAGCGTCCGGTTCCCGTCTCGAGCGATCACTTCACCATCGCGAACGAGCACCGCACCGACCGGCACTTCACCGCGTGCCGCCGCTTTCTCGGCCTCTTCGAGCGCGAGATCCATGAACGATGTCTGATTGGCGGAAGTGGTAAGCATCGAGCAGGGTGAGTCGGAGCGTAAGTGTAGGGTTCAGCCTCGATTTGAGAGGCTGTCGGCTTTGTTCTGTTTACCCGTTATTATGCCGGTCGTCAGCCCCGGACAGGGGCTTAGCGGAGGCGTCAGGCCGCTGCCATGCATCCGGAGCACGGCGCCTCTGCGGTTTATGCAGAAAACAAGCGATTCCCGAAAGGCTCAAGCTCTGCTATGACGCGCGCATGACGACAAGAAAATTCTCTTCCGAGCGCCCGGGTCCCGCAAAAGGCCGGGGACGCGATAAACGTGCACCGGAAAAGCGCCGGTCCGCACCGAACGACAAATCGAAAGCCGGCCCCAAAAAGGGCGACTTCGAAAAACGGGCGCCGAGACCGGCGACTGCACCGCTGGCAGACGAAGCCAATGATCGTGGCGAACGCATTGCCAAGGTCATGGCGCGCGTAGGCCTGTGTTCTCGCCGAGAGGCGGAAGTGTGGATCGAAAACGGCAGGGTTGAGCTCAACGGCAAGCTGTTGACCACGCCTGCGGTAACAGTGACAGCAGACGACAAGGTGCTGGTGGACGGGGAACCGTTGCCGATGCGCGAGCGCACCCGGCTCTGGCTCTACCACAAGCCACGGGGTCTGGTGACGACCAACAAGGATCCGGAAGGCCGTCCGACGGTGTTCCAGCGCTTGCCCGATGATCTCCCGCGCGTCCTGACCGTGGGCCGGCTCGACATCAACACTGAAGGCTTGCTGCTCCTGACCAATGATGGCGGTCTGGCGCGCGTTCTGGAATTGCCGGCCACCGGCTGGTTGCGCCGCTACCGCGTGCGCGCCTTCGGCAAGGTGACCCAGGCGGATCTCGACACATTGAAGGACGGTATCGCGATCGATGGCGTGCTCTACGGCGCGATCGAGGCGACGCTCGACAAGGAGCAAGGCAACAACGTCTGGATGACGGTCGGCTTGCGCGAAGGCAAGAACCGTGAGGTCAAGCGGGTTCTGGAACATCTCGGCCTTGCCGTGAACCGCCTGATCCGCCTGTCCTATGGCCCGTTCCAGCTGATGGATCTGCCGGAAGGCGACGTCCGTGAAATCCGGGGCCGCGTTTTGCGTGACCAGTTGGGCGATACGCTGGCCGAGGAAGCCGGTGCGGATTTTGACGCTCCGATCTTTCATGCCCCCAAGCCGGAAGCGGAAAAGAAGTCCGCAGGCGCCAAGCGTGGCGGTGGCCGGGAAGGTGGCGGCCGGGAAAGTAGCGGCAGGGATGGCGGCAAGCGTGAAGCCAGCCAGGGTCGCTGGATGACCGCGCGCGAAGGCCGTAGTGAGACCGATCGCAAGCGCGCAGCCAAGACTGAACGCAACGAAAAGCGTGAAGATCGCAAGAAGGCATCCGGCCAGGGGCCGCGCAAGAATGCCGGGCCGCGCCAGGAAAAAGTAAAAGTCTCGCCGCGCTCCCGTTTCCGCCTGACGTCCGAACCGAAACCACGCAAGGATTTCGGTGAAGAGCGTTTCACACCGCCGCCGCGCCGCATCTGGGGCGAGGAAGGCGTGGTCGAAGACAAGCAGCAGGAACGCCGCTCCAGCCGTGACAAGGACGACCGGCGCGGGCCTCCGAAAGGTGGACGTCCGCCGCGTCGCGGAGATCGTTCGTGAGAATAGTCGCCGGGCGTTTCAAGGGCGCGGCTCTGGCCGCGCCGAAATCGCACGACACACGGCCGACCAGCGACCGATTGCGAGAAACCATTTTCAACATCCTGGCTCATGGCCTGGATGTTGATCTTGAAGATGCAAGGGTCCTGGATCTTTTTGCCGGCACGGGCGCGCTGGGCTTCGAGGCGATCAGCCGGGGCGCCCGACATTGCACTTTCATTGAAGAAGGGACGGAAGCGCGCGGCATCATTCGCCGGAACATGGAGGCCCTGGGCCTCAATGGCGCTGCCAAGATCTTCCGGCGCGATGCTACCCGCCTTGGCAGTGCAGGCACCATCGAGCCTTTCGATCTGGTGTTTGCCGACCCTCCCTATGACAAGAAGCTGGGTGAAAAGGCCCTTGCTTCGGCAGCGGGCGGAGACTGGCTGAAAAAGGGCGCCTTGTGCGTGCTTGAAGAGAGATCTTCAGCTCACATCGATGTTCCCGCAGGCTTCGAGGAGCTCGACCGCCGCCAGGCAGGCGATAGCCAGGTCGTGTTCCTGCGATATGGCGGCTGAAGTCTCTTCCGGCCCGCCATCAACCCTCTCGTCTCGCTATGGGATTTCCTTCGTCCGTCAGGCGCCGCCCGGCATCATGATGTAGGCGGTTTTCCGCGTTGGCAGGCTGGAACGGCTGACGATCAGGGCCGGCGTTTGCGCCCGCACGATGTCATACCCTGCCTCCTGTGCTCGCCCGACAAAGGCCTGAAGCGCTCCGGAAAAATGGAAGTGCATCGGCACGACCATCGCAGGGCCGATGCTTTCCAGAACGTCCATCAGGCTGTCCAGCCGAAGCGTCGAGGAATTGTCTATGGCCGCAAATACGACGTCGATCTGACCAAGGCGGACGAGATCTTCCTGCGTAAGCCGGTGATGCAGGTGGCCGAGATGCGCAATGCACATGTCGGCGACCTCGAAGATGAAGATCGAATTGCCGAGCCGGCGTTCTTCCCCGTCCCAGCCACGGATGTTGGTCTGGATATTGCGGATGCGGACATCATCAACAGTGATGTCATGGTCCAGCGGCCCGCCCTTCGGGTTCCAGCCGTACAGAAGATGTTCGATGTTCGGATCCGGGCTGATGGAGTAATGCGTGCTGTGAGCCCCGTTCATCGTGGCTACATCCGGCGGCAGAAGCGGGCGGACACTGTCGTTGTAGTCGGTTGCGATCCGCACACCCTTGGGCGTTTCAAGTTCAAAGGTGGAATGGCCGATGTAGCGGATCTGGACTTCATTTGCCTGAAGTGACGCGCGCCAGATACGCATTTCGTCCGGCCCGGGTGCTCGGTAGGGGGCGTCAGCAACCAGTTGACAGACCGCGAATGCGGGTCCTGCAACAACAGCTGTAACCAGAAGGCCGAGCAGCACCGGAACCAGCCGGAACAATCCGCCGGCCTTCTGTCGCCGTCCGTGAATGGGGAAAAAGCACATCGCCATGTCAGTCCATCCCGAAAACCACACCTGAGCAAAATACTAGGGGGCAGACCGCCAACGGCAAGGCATGTCGAGGTGTGCGCTGCCCGTTTGCCTGAAACTTGAGACGTTTTGGAAGGGGATGCCAAAAGAAAAGGCAACCGGCCTGCGCTTGTAGCTGCAAAGGCGGTTGCCTTTTCTTTTGGCATCCCCTTCCA